>JAQCIU010000046.1:0-20400 GCA_027593235.1 Chloroflexota bacterium | reverse complement strand
CTGGCGTTGCTGGCGCGGCGGCGGGAGCGGCCGCCGACTCACCGACGCTGATGATGAGCTGGCCGGGTTTGATCGTGTCGCCCTCGGAGACGTGGATCGCGGTCACGACACCGGCCACCGAGGACGGCACGTCCAGCGTTGCCTTCTCAGTCTCGATCTCAAGGATCGCCTGTTCGAGGGTGACGGTGTCGCCCTCGGAGACCAGCACCTTGAGGACGTCGGCCTCGTCGATGTCTTCGCCGAGATCGGGCAGCGTGAATTCAACCATGTCGGGTTCCTCGGCTGCAGCTAGACGGTGGTCGGGTTCGGTTTCTCAGGATTGATCCGCAGATCCTCAATCGCCTGCTGGGCGACGCTGACCGGGATCTGCTCTTCGCGGGCGAGGGCGGAGAGCGTTGCGAGTGTGATGTGCCGCTCATCGACCTCGAAGAAGTCGCGTAGCTCGTCGCGGGTCCCGCTGCGGCCGAACCCGTCGGTTCCGAGGGCGACCAGCGGTGCGTTGACCCACTTTGCGATCGAATCCGGCAGCGCCTTCAGGTAGTCCGACGCGCCGACCACGAGGATCGGATCCGGCCCGAGTTGCTGTGCGACGAACGGCACTCGTGCCGGCGCACCGGGGTGCAGCAGGTTCCAGCGCTCGACATCGAGTGCTTCACGCCGCAGCTCGGTGTAGCTGGTGACCGACCAGACGTCGGCGGCCACGCCGTACTCGCGGCCAAGCAGCTCCTGCGCCTGCAACGCCTCGTTGAGGATCGCGCCGCTCCCGAGGAGCTGCACGCGCGGCTGGTCCCCGACCTCGATGCCCGCCTCCGAGGCGGTCCGAAACAGGTACATGCCGCGGATGATGTCCTCGCGGACGTTCGGTCGATCCGGGATCGGGGGCTGACGGTAGTTCTCGTTCTCGACGGTGAGATAGAAGACGACGTCTTCGTTCTCCTCGTGCATCCGCCGGATGCCCTCGCGGATGATCACGGCGATCTCAAAGGCGTAGGCCGGGTCGTAGGAGACCATCGTCGGGATCACCGATGACAGCACGTGGCTGTGGCCGTCCTGGTGCTGCAGGCCTTCGCCGTTCAGCGTGGTGCGCCCGGCGGTGGCGCCGATCAGGAAGCCGCGTGTGCGCGCGTCGCCGGCCGCCCAGGCCAGATCACCCACGCGCTGCAGGCCAAACATCGAGTAGAAGATGAAGAACGGGATCGTGGCGACGCCGGTGTTCGCGAGCGAGGTCCCGGCGGCGATGAACGAACTGAACGAACCCGCCTCGGTCAGGCCCTCTTCGAGGATCTGGCCGTCGCTGCTCTCCTTGTAAAACAGCAAGCTGCCGGAGTCGACGGGCTCGTAGAGCTGACCCTTCGAGGCATAGATGCCGAACTCACGGAACAGCGCCTCCATACCGAAGGTGCGCGCCTCGTCGGGAATGATCGGCACGATCCGCTTGCCCAGCTCCTTGTGCCGCAGCAGCGACGCGAGCATCCGCACGAAGGTCATCGTCGTCGACGCCTCGCGCTCCCCGCTGCCCTCGAAGAACTCGCCGAAGAGCGATTCGTCGGGCGCCGCGAGCGGACTGGGGGTGGTGCGGCGCGCGGGAACGGGGCCGCCGAGCAGACGCCGTCGCTGCTGCAGGTAGCGCGCCTCGGGGCTGTCGGCCGCGGGGCGGAAGAGCGGAGCGCCGATCACCTCCTCGTCCGACAGCGGGATGTCGAAGCGGTCGCGGAAGTGGAGCAGCTCGTCCTCGTTGAGCTTCTTCTGTTGATGGGTGACGTTGCGACCCTCGCCGGCCTCGCCCAGGCCGTAGCCCTTGATCGTCCGCGCGAGGATCACCGTCGGCGAGCCTCGGTGCTCGGTGGCGGCGCGGTAGGCGGCGTACACCTTCTCCACGTCGTGGCCACCGAGGCGCATGCCCCAGAGCGCATCGTCGCTCATGTGGGAGACGAGCTTCGCGAGGCGCGGGTCGACGCCGAAGAAGTGCTCGCGCGTGTAGGCGCCGCCGGCCACGGTGTACTTCTGGTATTCGCCGTCGACGACCTCGCCCATGCGCTGGACCAGCACGCCGTCGGGATCCTTCGCCAGCAGGTCGTCCCACTCGCTACCCCAGAGGACCTTGATCACGTTCCAGCCGACGCCGCGGAACACGGCTTCCAGCTCCTGGATGATCTGTCCGTTGCCACGGACCGGCCCGTCGAGCCGCTGCAGGTTGCAGTTCACGACGAAGATCAGGTTGTCGAGGTTCTCGCGCGACGCCAGCGAGATCGCGCCCAGCGATTCCGGCTCGTCCGTCTCGCCGTCGCCGAGGAAGGCCCACACCTTGCGCCCACCGGCCGGCGTCATCCCGCGCTGTTCAAGGTAGCGGAGGAAGCGGGCCTGGTAGATCGCCATGATCGGCCCAAGGCCCATCGACACCGTGGGGAACTGCCAGAAGTCCGGCATCAGCCACGGGTGTGGATACGAGGGCAGTCCACCGGCTTCGGCAAACTCGCGACGGAATTCGTGCAGCCGCTGCGGACTCAGCCGGCCTTCCAGATAGGCCCGCGCGTAGATGCCCGGCGACGCGTGTCCCTGGAAATAGACCAGGTCGCCACCGCTCGGGTCCTCGGGGCCGCGGAAGAAGTGGTTGAATCCCACCTCGTACAGCGTCGCCGCCGAGGCGTACGTGGAGATGTGGCCGCCGATGCCCTCGGACTTCTGGTTCGCCTCGACAACCATCGCCATCGCGTTCCAGCGAATGATCGACTTGATGCGGCGTTCCAGCGCGCGGTCGCCCGGAAAAGGGGGCTGGTGCTCCAGCGGGATCGTGTTGACGTACGGCGTCTGGGACGTGACCGGAAGCGGTACGCCGGTCTTCTGCGCTTCGATCTGGAGGTGTTGGAGCAAGCGGCTGACGCGGGCCGGGCCGCCCGCGCGCAGCACGTCGCGGAGCGAGTCGACCCACTCCTGGGTCTCGATCCAGTCAGCGGCCTGTGCGCCATCGGTGGAAGGTCGAGCGTCCGTGCTCACGTCTGCCTGCTCCGTCCCTGCGATCCCAGCCTAGACGATCGAAGGTCTACCAAACATCGTTTGATTCTGAAGATAGGGCTGCGGTTGCGCGTTCGTAGTAACACTACTCAGGCCGCGTGAACGGCGTGGAGCTAGAATCGTGGCACGATGTCGGTGAACCCCGCGTCAGCAGGACCCCGCACGGTGCGACTGCACCGTGCCGACGCCGTCGACTACCGAATCGCCCTCGACTGGCAGCTCGCGACCGCCGAGGCGATTCGCGATTCCCGAGGCGCCCCCGCCAGTAACGGCGCCGTTTCCGAGGTGCTGGCGTTGATCCAGCACCGACCCGTCTACACCCTCGGCGCCCGCGCGGACGGCTCGAACATCCTCGTATCGCGTGATGCGCTCGCCGCGTGTGACGCAACGGTGATCGAGACAGATCGAGGTGGCGACGTGACGTTTCACGGCCCCGGCCAGCTCGTCGTCTATCCAATCCTCGATCTTCACGCGCGCGGCATCCGGCCCGTCGACTACGTGCGCCTGCTGGAGCAGACCGCGATCGATGTCCTCGAGGCCTTCGACCTGCGCGGCGAGCGCGTCCGAGGGCGCCCCGGCGTCTGGATAGACGGCGCCAAGGTCGCCGCCGTCGGCGTGCGCGTCTCCCGAGGCGTCTCGACCCACGGCCTCGCGCTGAACGTCGACACCGACCTCGCCTGGTTCGACGCGATCGTCCCCTGCGGCATCGCCGACGCCGAGGTCACCTCGATGGCGCGCCTGCTCGAGGTCGCTCCTCGCTTCGAGGATGTGGTCGACGCGTACCGCGTCGTTTTCGAGCAGCGGTTCGACTCGCACCTCGTCGATGCCGATAGCAGCCCACTCGGAACCGCAGTCGCCGAGGCGGTGCTCGCATGACGATCGAAACAGAACGCGCGCCGCTCGAGCGGAAGCCGAGCTGGTTCAAGGCGAAGTTCCCCGGCGGCGAGCGGTTCGAGATGGTCCGCGAGTTGGTGGCGGTCAACCAGCTCCACACCGTCTGCCAGGAAGCGCGCTGCCCGAACATCGGCGAGTGCTACAACGCCGGCACCGCGACGTTCATGATCCTCGGCGACACCTGCACCCGCGCCTGCGGCTTCTGCGCCATCAACTCCGGCCGCCCCGAAGCGATCGACCCGCTCGAGCCGGTCCGGCTCGCGCAGGCGGTCGAAACGCTGGGCCTCGACTACGCCGTGATCACCGCGGTCAATCGCGACGACGTCGCCGACGGCGGCGCCAGCATCTTTGCTGCCTGCGTCCGCGCCGTGCGCTACCGGACGCCCTCGTGCGACGTCGAGGTGCTGATCCCCGACTTCGAGGGCAACTGGGATGCCCTCGCTACGGTGCTGGAAGCGCGCCCGGTGGTGCTCAACCACAACACGGAGTCCGTACCTCGGATGTACCCGCGCGTCCGCCCGAAGGGCGACTACCAGCGAACGCTGGCGCTCTTCCGCGAATCGAAGCGCCTCGCCCCTGACATCCCGGTGAAGACCGGCTTCATGGTCGGCATCGGCGAACGCCTCAATGAGCTGAAGCGGAGCCTCGAGGACGTGCGGGACGCCGGCGTCGACCTCGTCACGATCGGGCAGTACCTCCGCCCAACGGAGAAGCACCTCCCGGTGGACCGCTGGGTCCACCCGGACGAGTACGCCGAACTGAAGGCACACGGCCTCGCCCTCGGCTTCGATCACATCGAGGCAGGCCCGCTGGTCCGCAGCTCCTACCACGCCGGCGAGCAGGCGCGGGCGGCGCAGGTCGGGCGATAACGCGGCGTATCGGGTGCCATCCTCGATGGTGTTTGTAACCGAACGGCTCAGTACGCTCAGGGAGCAGTGAGACGGCTTGCGGCAGGAGGGCGACCGATGCCCAGCTCCGCCCCGATGAATGCGCAACCCCCGGCTTCGGTCGGCGCAGGACCTCTGCTTCCCGAACCCACTGGCCCGAATCTTCACGTCCTGGGCGCTGGCAGTCGCGGCCAGCCATCGCCTCCACCCCCCGAGGTCGGGTAACGCCGATGGACGGCCACGTGATCCACGTCGCCGTCCGCATGATCCACGTACTGGCAGCGACGATCCTGGTCGGCGGATCCCTCGGAATCGCCATCGCCGGCTGGAGTGTGCCTGCCCCGCAACGCGGCACCGCGTTCATCGCCACCGCCGCCCGCTTTGAGATCGCGTTCTGGCTCGCCTTCGGGGCGATCGTTGCGACGGGTGTCGGCAACCTCGGCGTGTTTGGCCTCGGACTGCCGGGACCGGAGACGGACTGGGGCCGAACCTTCGTCTTTAAGATGGCGCTGGTGGTGGTGCTGATGCTGTTGTCGGCGGTGCGCGCGCTGTCGGTCATTCGCCTCCGCGACATCGGAGTGACGCGTGAGGTGCACGTGTTTGTGGACCTCTATGCGGCGACTTCGGCACTCACCGCCGTGATCGTCTGTGCGGCAGTGTGGCTTGCGCATGGGTGATCGACTGCGACGGATCGATCCGCGGCTGCCGAGCGCCTCGGTCACGGTGGCGCTGGCGACCTTCCATACGACGCTGCTGGTGCTCGTTGTCCTCGGGCTTGTCTATTTCGGCGGCGGCCTTGGTGACGCACTCGACGGACTGAACACCGTGGCGGGCCTCTGGTTGTTCGTTTACCTGTGGCTGATCACGTGGGTGACAACTGCCGAGGCGCTGCGACGGATCGGCTGGCCGTCGCTCGTGCGACGGCACGACATTTTGCCGCAGTCGATGCTGTGGGGCGGCGTCTCTGGCGTCGCCACAGTGGCGGTTGCCGCCCCCATCGGGATGATCGCGGTGCTCGTGATCGGTGTCGCAAAGCAAGACACCGATGCGCTTGGACTCGCGATCTTTCTGCCGATCGGGGCAGCGATCTCATCGCCGTTCGCATTTGCCGTTGGCGCGTTCGTCGGGATGTTTGTCGGCCTCACCGATTCCCTGTTGGTGGCGGTCTCCGCCGCGATAATCCGCGTTCGGTCGCCAGAGGCCGATTCCCTGTGAGAGAGGCTTCCACGATGACCACGATCGCGCTCACCCCGATCGCCCACGTCCGAGGTGGCCGCGAGGCAATCGAGGACGACGACTGGGGCGCCGAGGAAGCGACCATCGAGGTCGACCCGACCCAGTTCGATCCCGACGCGACGGCCAGCCTCGACCAGTTCTCGCATCTGGTGGTCGTGTTTCACTTCGACCGGGTCGCCGCGGACGCCGTCCAGCGCGGCGCGCGTCGCCCGCGAGGCAACCCGGACTGGCCGATGGTCGGCATCCTCGCGCAGCGGGCGAAGGCCCGGCCCAACCGCATCGGCGTCTCCACCTGCGAAATTCTCGAGGTCGACGGCCTGCGGATCCGCGTGCGCGGCCTCGATGCGATCGACGGCACGCCGGTGCTGGACATCAAGCCCTACATGGCTGGTTTCGAGCCGCGGAGCGAGGTACGTGAGCACGACTGGGCGCGCGAGCTGATGGCCGGGTACTGGTAGCCCCTGTTCCGAGGCTGGCTGGCGCCGCGAGATCCGATCCGCCGGTGGCTCGGCAGGGTCTCCCGTCCGAATCCGGGCCCTGGAACTCGACGAACGTGGGCGTTCTCTGTCGTTGGCGCAGCCGCCATCGCCATCGCCCTCTCCACGCTCCTCGGTGCCCTCGTGATGCTCGCGCTGGATGTGCGTTCGGGCGTGTTCGCCGGAGTGTTCTGCTACCTCTTGCTCGCCATGCATTGGGTGACGCCACGGGTGCTGGGACCGAGCGGGCGCCAGCCTCCCTTGGTGACGGGGGCGGCGGCGCCCCACCATGTTCGCTGGGGCGCGACGGCGGGCGTCGTGTTCTGGCTGGGCCTGGTCGCGTTCTGGAACATCGTCACGGTCATCCAGCTCCTGTTCCCGGAGCCCGAGAACATCGAATACAACCTGATCGGCGGCCGCTACGCGGTCTTCGTCATCTCCGCGATCGTCCTCGTGCCGATCGGGCTGATCGCTGCATCAGTCGGCGCGGTTGTCGGCGGTGTGATCGCCGTCATCGACCGCGTCTTCGTGATGACGGCACACTGGATCTTCCGGTCGCGCTAGAACCACAAGCCGACACGAACGAACGGACGGACCTCCCATGCCCGAACGACTCGTCATCATCGGCGGCGACGCCGGCGGGATGTCCGCCGCTTCCGAGGCCCGCCGGCGCCGATCCGCCGATGACCTTGAGATCGTCGTCTTTGAGCGGTCCTCGTATGTCTCCTACTCCGCCTGCGGCGAGCCCTACTTCGTCGGCGACTACGTCACCGACCTCGACTCGCTGATCGCGCGCACCCCCGAGGAGTTCGCCGCGCGCGATATCGAGGTGCACCGACGCCACGAGGTGACCTCGATCGATACGGACGCGCGGCGGGTCGTGGTGCGACCGGTCGACGGTGGCGAGGATCGCAGCGAGCCGTACGACCAGCTCCTGATCGCCACCGGAGCCCAGCCAAACCGGCCCTCGATCGAGGGCGCGGACCTACCGGGCGTCTTCGAGATGCACACGCTCGACGACGCGGTGGCGTTGCGCCAGATCATCGAGGAGTGGCAGCCGCGGAACGCGGTGGTGGTGGGCGGTGGCTACATCGGCGTCGAGATGGCCGAGGCATTTCACCGGCACGAGATCGCCGTCACGATCGTCACGGCGTCGGAGTCGCTGCTCGACCCGCAGCTCGACCCGGCGATGGGCCGGTTAATCCGTGAGGCGGCCGAGGCGATCGGCATCACCGTCGTCACCGACCAGCGCATCGAACGCATCGAGGGCGGTGACCGGGTGACCGGCGTGTGCCGCGCGGCTGGCGACCCGTTCCCCGCTGACGTGGTGCTGCTCGGCCTCGGGAGCCACGCCGAGGTCTGGCTGGCCACGCAGAACGGCATCCCGGTTGGCGACACGGGCGGGATCATCGTCGACGATCATCAGCGCACCCGGGTCCCTGGCGTCTGGGCCGCCGGCGACTGCGTGGAGACGCGCCACCGCCTCTCCGCCAAGCCGGTCAACTTCCACCTCGGAACGATCGCCAATAAGCAGGGACGGATCGCCGGGGTGAACCTCTGGGGTGGCGACGAGGCGTTCCCCGGCGTGCTCGGCACGGCGATCACCAAGCTGTGCGACCTGGAGGTCGCGCGCACGGGGCTAACCGAGACCGAGTGCGGCGCGTTGGGCCTCGATGTGGTCGCCGACACGTTCGAGGCAACGACCGCCGCCGGCTACTGGCCGGGCGCGCAGCCGATGACGATGAAGGTCGTCGCGGAGCGCGGGACGCGCCGGATGCTGGGCGCGCAGATCGTCGGCGGGGACGGCGCAGCGAAACGGATCGATGCGCTGGCGATGGCGCTCTGGAACGAGATGACGGTGGACGCGCTGATCAACGTCGATCTGTCGTACGCGCCGCCGTTCTCCGGCGTGTGGGATCCGGTCCTGGTCGGCGCTCGGAAGCTCCGCGCAATCCTCGGGGATCCGTAACGTAATCAAACGGCGGTAGAACGAGACTCGACCGAGTGCGATGTTTGGCGCGCGGACGGCACAAGCGCCAGTACCGCGGGCAAGGGACCCATGCTTCGCAGGATGTACCCGAATGTGTACGAGGGCTGGCTGGTGGTCGGCTCCTCCGCCGTGATCGTGCTCGTGGTCGCGGCCACGTTCTTCTACGGCTTTGGCACCATCTTCAACGAGGTTCGCGACGAGTTCGGCTGGAGCAACGCCTCCACGGCGCTCGCCTTCTCGCTGCGAAACGAGATCGGTGGCGTCGGGGCGATCTTCGTCGGCATCGCGCTCGACCGGATTGGCCCGAAGCGCGTCCTGTATTCGGGCGTCACGATGGCGGCGATCGGCGTCCTCGGGATGTCGTTCATGCAGGAGCTGTGGCACTTCTACCTGGTGATGGTCGTGATCGCCTTCGGGTCGAGTGCGGCCGGCGGCCAGGTCGGGCTCACCGCGATCTCCACCTGGTTCCAGGACCGACGCGCCTTCGCGATGTCGATCATGACGCTCGGCGGTGGCATCGGCGGTGTCTTCGTCGTTGGGATCGGGTTCCTCGTGGAGCTCGCCGGCTGGCGCTGGGCGCTGCGCGTGCTGGCGCTGCTGATGCTTGTCGTCGGGCTGACCGTCGGCAGCAACGTGCGCTCCCGCCCGCCGGGCCACCCGCAGCCAATGGATGGCGTGCGTCGACGCGACGACGGCGAGGACGTCGAGGCTGCCGAGCAGTGGGGCGTACCGGTGCGGCAGGCGATCAAATCGCGGTCGTTCCTGCTGCTCTCGCTGGCGATGCTGGGGAGCAGCTTCGGGTTCGTCGCGCTGGTCGTGCACCAGATCCCGTACCTCGAGACGCAGCTCGGGGTCTCCAAGACCGTCGCCAGCAGCACGATCGCCGTGTTCACGCTCTCCTCGATCGTGGGCCGGATCGGGTTCGGGTACCTCGGGGACCGCTACCCGAAGCGCCTGGTGATGGCGGTGGCGCTGGTGATGCTTTCGGGCGGGCTGCTGCTGCTCGCGGCAGCGAACAGCCTCGTGGTCGCGATCGCCGCGATCGCGATCGCCGCGCCGGGCTTCGGCGGCACGATCCCGTTGCGGCCCTCGATGGCTGCCGACTACTTCGGGACCAAGCATTTCGGCACGATCAACGGAACGATGCAGTTCATCTCCACGACCGGCGGCGCAGCCGGTCCGTGGGTCATCGGCCGGCTGGTCGACGTGCAGGGCGACTACACCATGGGCTGGATCATCGCCGCGATCGTCGTCGCGGTCGTCGGCATCCCGTCGATCCTCGGGTCGACGACACCCACGGCGCTGCGCGACCAGTACCGAGGTGCCGCGACCGCCTGACCGGAGCCCAGCGCTACAGGTAGCCGCTGCCTCGGCGGCTCGCCTTCGGGTCCGTGATCACGTTCAGCAACGACACCTTGCCGGACGCGAATGCACGCTCCATCGCCGGGCGGATCTCCGAGGGGTTCGTGACCCGCTCGGCGTGGCCCCCGACCATCTCGACCATCTTTTCGTAGTCCGCCGGGATCAGCGTCGCAATCGGCGGTGCGTCCGCCGGGAAGCTGCGGTCCTGGATCGTGTGCGCCGCGATGCCACCGTTGTTCGACACGACGATCACGATCGGGATGTCCAGCCGCGCGCAGGTCTCCACCTCCATCGCCGCGGCGCCGAAGGCGTAGTCACCGAGGACCGCCACCACCTGCCGATCCGGACGCGCGAGCTTCGCGCCGACGGCGTAGGGGAGGCCGGTGCCCATGCATCCGGTCGTACCGGCGCCGAAGCGGTGACGCCCGACGTGCGTCGGCATCACCTGGCGCATCACCGCCATCGTGAACTCGCCGTCCTCGGTCACGATCGCATCGCGCTCAATTGAGTCGCGGACGTCCGCGATGAGGCGGTAGTGGTTGATCGGCTGCTGGTCCGAGCTCATCTGCTCGGCGACGCTGCCCTCGTTGTCGCGGGACTTCGCCTGGAGATCGGCGAGCCAGCCGCTCGAGGTCGTGCGGAGCGTGCGGCCCTCGAGGGCTGCGTTGATCGCCTCCACGCCGACGCGGCAGTCGGCGACGAGGCCGATCTCGACGTTGGCGGCGGAGTGGAACTCCTCGGGCTCGACGTCGATCTGCGCGATGCGGACGTTCGAGGGCAGCCGGCTGCCCATCTGGAACATCCAGTTGAAGCGCCCGCCGACCATCAGCACGGCGTCGGCGCCCTGCATCGCGGCGGACCGCGCGGCGCCGGCGTTCGCGTCGTGGTCGTCTGCGATCGTGCCGCGCCCCATCGGCGACGCGACGAACGGGATCCCGAGGTCGGCCAACCTCGTCAGTGCGAGCCCGGCGTCACCCCACGCGGCGCCCTTGCCGACCATGATCAACGGCCGCTCGGCGGTGGCGAGCATCTCGGCGATGCGCTCAATCGACGCGGAGTCGGGAGCGGCGAAGGCGATCTCCGGCGCGCTCTCGCGCAGCGGCGCGTTGGCCTCCTCGACACGTCCGGGACCGGAGACGAGGTTGCCCGGGAAGTCGAGGTAGACGGCGCCCGGCCGGCCGTACTGCGCGCGGGACATGGCGAGGTAGAGGAACTCCGGGATGCGCTCGGCCTGGTCGACGCGTTGCGCCCACTTCGTGGCCGGCTTCGCGAAGGCGACCTGATCCGCCTCCTGGAACGAGCCGAACCCGAGCCCGCCCTCGGCAGCCGAGCCACCGAGGACGATCAACGGCATCGCGCTCTGCGTGGCGACGTACATCGGCGTGACAGTGTTGGTCATTGCAGGCCCGGAGGCGGCGATCATCACCCCAGGCTTCTGGTTCAGGTAGCCCCACGCCGACGCGGCGAACGCAGCGTTCATCTCGTGGCGGCAGTTGATGACGCGAATGCCCTCGTTGTTGCACTCGGCGAGGACGTCGATCATCGGGCCGCCGAGCACGGTGAAGACGTGATCGATGCCGCTCGCCTTGAGTTGCCGCGCGACCAGCGTTGCGCCCTTGATCTCCGCCATCGTGTGTTGCCTTCCTCGAACGTCGTTTGGTTTCAGCGACGCATGCTATCTGCTCCGGCGCGCCGGTGTAGGCTGACGCCGTCGACCGGTCGCCACGAGATCCCGAGGTTTCACGCCATGCCCGCACCACTCGACGGCATCAAAGTCATCGATTTCACGCGCTTCCAGAACGGGCCACACGCCACGCTGATGCTGTCCGACATGGGCGCGCAGGTGATCAAGGTCGAACGTCCGGGCGAGGGCGATCCAGGGCGCCTGCTCGGCAAGGGCCCCGACGGATTTTGCGCCTATTTCGAAGCACTCGATCGCGGGAAGAAGTCGATCACTGTCGACCTCGCGGCCCCCGAGGGCGCGAAGATCATCCGGGCGCTGGTCGCGGACGCCGACGTACTCACGGAGAACTTCCGCCCCGGCGTCCTCGATTCGCTCGGCTTCGGCTACGACGAGATGCGCGAGTTGAACCCGAAGCTGATCTACGCGGTGAACAGCGGCTTTGGGCCGCGTGGGCCGTGGACCGATCGCGGCTCGTTCGACATCGTCTCGCAGGGGATCTCCGGCGCGATGATCGGCCAGGCTGGTGGACCGGGGAACGAACCGGTTCAGATCGCCTGGGGCCTCGCCGATCAGGTGGGGAGCATGGTCTTCGCCTACGCAATCATGACCGCGTTGCTGGCCCGCGAGCGTTACGGGATGGGGCAGCGCGTCGATGTCTCGCAGATGGGGGCGATGGCGACACTGCAGGCGTTGAGCGTTCAGCGCTTCCTGCACTCAAACGACGAGCCGACGGTGAAGTACATCAACCCGACCTTCACGGCGTACGAATGCTCCGACGGGGAGTGGCTCACGATCGGCGTGCTGACGCCGAAGCACTGGCCGCTGATGTGCATTGCGGTCGAGCGCGAGGACCTGATCATCGACGAACGCTCCGGCGATCCCTTCGCGCGGCGCGACAACGCCGAGTGGCTGCGGAGCGAGCTGGCGGCCTCGTTCCTGCGCGGCCCGCGGCAGAAGTGGCTCGACGGCCTGATTGCGCAGGACGTGCCGTGTGGCCCCGTCTACACCTACGCCCAAATGGCCGCCGAGGAACAGTTCTGGGTCAACGGCTACCTCCAGAACCTGGAGCACCCCAATTACCCCAATCACCGCGTGGTCGGCATCCCGTTCGAGCTGAGCGAGACGCCCGGCGGCATCCAGGGGCCGGCCCCCGAGTTGGGACAGCACACCGACGAGGTCCTGTCCCAACTCGGCTACGACCGGGATAAGATCGGCGCCCTGCGAGACGCCGGGACGATCTAGTCAACAGCCCGGGGCGCGCCCAGGAATCCGCCCGAGATGCTGACTTCTCGGATGCAGTGGGGAAAACAGACCGCGTTTGATCTTGTTGCGCGCGGGGGACCGTAGTACGGTCGCGCCAGCTCAACCGACTCAGCGACATCCGCGCGAAAGGCGGTGAACTCACGTGACGACGGCAACGGCGATCGCGATCCAACGACGAGTCATTCCGGTGGCCGAGCTCGACCTGCACCTGCGTGAAGGCGGGGACGGCGCTCCGGTGGTCGTGCTCCATCGATCGACGGGCACCCTCGGCTGGGACGCACTCGAGGAGAAGCTGGCCGAACGGTTCCGCGTCATCACGCCGGACCTGCCCGGCTACGGCGAATCAGAGCGCCCCGACTGGGCGCGCGAACCTCGGGACCTCGCGATCCTCGTATCGAGGTTGCTCGAACGCCTCGATCTCACCGACGTCACGCTCGTCGGTCTCGGCTTCGGCGGCTTCGTCGCCGCCGAACTCGCGACGGCAAACGAAGACCGATTGAAGTCGCTCGTGCTCGTGACCCCCGCCGGCATCAAGCCCCGCGAGGGTGAGATCGTCGACCAGATGCTGATCGAGCACGCGGAGTACGTCCGCCGCGGCTTCAACGACGAAGCCGGCTACGGGGCGCGCTTTGGCTCCGAGTTGCACGCGGACGTCAAAGACATCTGGGAGTTCAGCCGGATCATGACCGCCCGCGTGACCTGGAGCCCGTACATGTTCAGCCGCCGGCTGCCGCACCTCCTCTCCGAGGTGAAGACGCCGACGCTGGTCGTCTGGGGTGACAACGACCGCATCATTCCGCGGGACTCCGGTCTCCAGTACGTCGAAGGTCTCGCGAACGCACGGCTCGAGGTCGTCGCGAACGCCGGCCACCTCGTTGAGTGGGACCAGCCTGCGCAGCTCGCCGAACTGATCGCCGCCCAGGCCGCGGTCTAGCGAAGGGGATTCAACATGCTGATTGGACGCTTCACCGAACGCCCGTACCAGGACCCGAGTTCGGGCTACTTCGGCGCGACCGGCCGCTCGATCCAGGACCTCTCGCTCAGCAACGGCGAGTATGACCCGCGGCTCGGCGCCGACCTGTACAACCGCTACCTCGATGAGCAGGTGGCGGCCGAGGAAGCCGGCTTCGACGCGGTGATGCTCAACGAGCACCACTCCACGCCGTTCTGCATGGGTGGCACCGTCAACACCGAGGCGGCGATCCTCGCCCGCATCACCAACAAGGTGAAGATCGTTCTCAACGGCAACGTGCTGCCGATCTGGGACGACCCGCTCTGGCTCGCCGAGGAGCTGGCGACCATCGACATGATTTCGCGCGGCCGCCTCGTCACCGGGTGGGTCCGCGGGACCGGTCGTGAGAGCGTCGCCCACAACGCGCAGCCGCCGTTCAACTGGGAGCGCTTCCAGGAAGCCCACGACTTCATCGTGAAGGCCTGGACGACCGACGGTCCCTTCCGCTGGGAAGGCGAGCACTACGACTACCGCTATGTGAACCCGTGGATGCGCCCGTACCAGCAGCCGCACCCGCAAATCATGATTCCGGGCGTCGTCTCCAAGAACACTGTGAAGTGGGCAGCGGAGCACCGCTACCCCTACCTGATGCTCTCGACCCGGCTGGAGCCGACCAAGCTGTCGTTCGACTACTACCGCGAGGTGGCGAGGGAGAACGGCTACGAGGCTGGCCCGCAGCACATCGGCTACCTGTTCAAGGTGCACGTCGAGGAGACCGAGGAGCTGGCCTACGAGGTCGGCAAGAAGTTCCTCGATGGTCCCGGCAACATCTTCCTCGAGGGCTCGCGCGGCACGGCTTCGCCCGTGTTGCAGAACCTGCCCGGTCTGACCGACCGCAAGAACCTGCTGCCGACGGGTGAGGTCGGCTTCGTCGCCGCCTCGCGCGGTCGGGACGTCGCCGACGTTGCGGCGGACAACGCAGCCGACAAGAAGGACGGCGCCCCGGCGAAGCCCGCCGCGCCGCCAATGCAGGCCGACTACGACACGCAGCTCGAGAACATGACGATCATCGTCGGCACGCCGGAATCCGTCCTCCCGAAGATCCGACACGTTCTCGAAACGCTGCGGCCTGGCACGATCTTCTTCTGGGACGGCGACGGGGCAATGACGCACGAGGACTCGATGCGCAGCCTGAAGCTGATGGGCTCTGACGTGCTGCCCGCCGTGCGGGAAATGGCGAAGGAACTCGATCTGCCTAGTTCGTTCGAGGTCGACACGATGACCAACCAGCCGATCCCGCAGCTCGAGGAAGCGGGAGTCGCTGGCGACTAGAACCGCTCACCGACGTCCGCGATGACATCCGTCGCAGCGTTCGATGCGATCGTGATCGGCGGCGGTCCGGCGGGTTCGACCACCGCCGGGCTGCTCGCGAAGCGCGGAGCGCGCGTGCTCGTCCTCGAGCGCGAGCGCTTTCCGCGCGAGCACGTCGGCGAGTCGCTCCTCCCGGCGTCGCTGCCGATCCTCGAGGAGCTGGGCATCCGCCAGGCGGTCGAGAATGCCGGTTTCCTCAAGAAATACGGCGCCACCATGGTCTGGGGCAGCTCGCCCGAGCCGTGGAGCTGGTACTTCCAGGAGACCAACCGCACCTACCCGCACGCCTACCAGGTGGTGCGCGCCCAGTTCGACGAAATTCTGCTCCGCCACGCCGCCACCCTCGGCGCGGACGTGCGCGAGGAGCACCGCGTGCTGGAGTTGCTGCGCGACGGTGACCGCGTCACCGGCGTCGCATTCCAGGGTGCCAACGGCACCCGCTCCGAGGCCACGGCGAAGGTCGTCGTCGACGCGAGCGGGCAGCAGGCGCTGGTCGCCAACGCGCTCGGTCTGCGGCAGTGGGACGACTTTTTCCGCAATCTCGCGGTCTACGGCTATTTCCGAGGAGCGGAGCGGCTCCCGTCACCGGACGAGAACAACATCCTCGTGGAGGCGCACCCGAACGGGTGGTGCTGGACGATCCCGCTCCACGACGGTCGCGCCAGCGTCGGCGTGGTCGTCGACGCGGAGCGGGCGCGCGACCGTATCGAGGCTGGCGACCTCGGAGCGTTCCTCGACGAACACCTCGCAAGCGCTCCTCGAACGGCGGCGCTGCTCGCGAACGCGCGGCTCGAGGGTCCGCCGCGCGCGATCCGGGACTGGTCGTATGTCGCGACCTCGCTGATTGGCGACGGGTACCTGCTCGCCGGGGATGCCGCCTGCTTCATCGACCCGCTGTTCTCCTCGGGCGTACACCTCGCGATGAACGCCGGCGTGCTGGCCTCGGCCTACGTCACGACACTGCTCGCGGACGAGCAGCTCGCGGTCGAGTCGCGCCCGATCTACGAGCGGCTCTACCGGCAGCAGTACGACCACTTCCGGGAGTTGGCGAAACTCTTCTACTCCAGCAACCGCACCGCCGACTCCTATTTCTGGGAGGCGCGTCGCCTCGACCCGTCCTCGGCGGGCCTGACCGCTCGCGAGGCGTTTGTAAACGCCGTCGCCGGACAGCCGGCCGCCGGGTACGAGCGCGTCGTCCTCGATCGTGGCGAGGCCCCCGAGGCGTTCGTCGCGGCGATTCGCAGTACCGAGGCGGAACGCGAGGCCCGCGAGGCCTCGGCGGAACGGAGCCGCCCGACGGTCGCCGGTGCGGTCCCGCACGTCGCCGCGGGCGTGGAGCTGCTCATCGAGCCGGTGCTCGAGACCGGGGTGTTCGTGCGCTCGCACGTCGTTCGCTCGCCTGGTCGCCCGGCAGGCACGCCCGTCAGTCCGATCATCGCCGCGGCGCTCGCGCTCGCCGATGGGAACCGCTCTGTGCTCGCGATCGCGGAGCGTCTCGCACTCGACTACGAGATCGAGCTTGCGCGGATCGCACCGGTCGTTGCCAGTGCCTTCGAGATCCTCTACATCGACGGCGCCGTCGAGGATCTGAACCGGCCGTAGCCCTTCGCAAACCCGGTCCGCGCCCGTGAGCGAGGGGTGCGGACTCCCCCGAGGACGCTCAGCGCGGTGCGCAGTACGATTGGGCACCCCAGCCGTTTCCAGCGAGAGAGCCGCACATGCTCGCGATCCTGCACCCCAACACCGACGAGAGCAGCCCCGAGTACCAGCGGACCTGGGAGTACCTCAACCAACTCCCGGGTGTGCAGCTCAGCGTCAACACGATCCAGGGTGAGCACCAGAAGCTGACCGAGATCTACCTGCTGGGCGACACGCTCGCGGTCGACCTCGACGAGGTGGCCGCATTGCCAGCCGTCGAGCGCGCGATCCGCATCTCCGAGGAGTACCGCGTCCTCGGTCGCCACGCCGACAAGGAGCGACAGACCGGCTTCACCTACAACGGCGTGGAGTTCAGCCAGGACACGCTGCGGGTGCTTCCCGGCCTCTGCGCGGTGGACACCCCGAAGAACGTCGAGCTGATGATGAAGGCGCTGCAGGCCGCCGGTCACACGCTGACCCGCATGGGCGCCTACAAGCCGCGCACCAATCCCTACTCGTTCCAGGGCCACGGCGCCGACTGCCTCCCCTACGTCTTCGAGCTGGCGGGCCAGTACGGCATCAAGGCGATCTCGATGGAGATCACCCGCGAGGCCCACATCGAGGAGATCGACAACGCCCTTGAGAAGGCGGGGCGCCCGACCGGCGTGATCCTCCAGGTCGGCACGCGCAACAGCCAGAACTTCGAGCTGCTGAAGGCGATCGGTCGCCAGCACGTCTACCCGGCGCTCGTGAAGCGCGGCTTCGGCATCACGCTCAACGACTCGCTCAACGCCGCCGAGTACCTCGCGAGCGAGGGCAACTCGAACGTGATCTTCTGCCTGCGCGGGATGCGCAGCGACTTCGGCACGCCGCACCGCAACATGGTCGACTTCGGCCACGTCCCGGTCGTCAAGCGCCTCACGCGCATGCCCGTGTGCATCGACCCGTCGCACTCGGTTGGCGCTCGCAGCGTCGCCCCGGACGGCATCCTCGACATCGCGCACGTCACCGCCCAGGGCGTCGTCGCCGGCGCAAACATGGTGCTGGTCGACTTCCATCCCAACCCGGAAGAGGCGCTGGTCGACGGCCCGCAGGCGCTCCGCCTCGAAGAACTGCCGAAGTTCCTCGCCGACATCGATCTCGCATGGGACACCTACCAGAAGCGCCGCGCACTCTGGAACGAGGATTAGCCGGGAAGGGCCGGATGCCGTCCGGCGCTGGGGCCAGCTCCGCTCGTCCTAGATGACATTTCGGTCGCGGTGCTCCGTCCGCATCTCTGCCAACTGGTCGAGATAGCCGAGCACGTCGGCCTCGACCTTCCCATCCCTGAGTGTCGTGAGGCGGGTCATCATTGCCCTCGCGCGATCCCGCATCTCCATGAAACCGCGCCACTTGTCTCGCGGTTTCAGCCACGTATCGAGTGCCGTCAAGCCAGCCGCCGCGATCGCGAAGAGCGGCGTCCAGTCGACGAGCGACTGAAGGATGTTGTTGCCGGGGTCGCCCTCGATGTTCGTCGTGCCCGCGACGATCGCGGTGGACGATAGGAGTGAGAGCCGCACGAGAATGCTCAGGCCTCCGTAGTTCCGGGTGCCCCGCCTCCACACTCGAAACTGTTCGCGGACTTCCTCGAGAACGCCTTCGCTGTCCGCACCGAGTGCCGCGAGACGACTTTCGGCAGCGGCTGCCAGCCGCTTCGCCTCTTCGAGGGCTTGCTGGGCCGCCTGCCGAGTCTCGGTGGAGACGGCTTCCCCCTCAGGCGCGCCATCTTGAACGACCTCCGCTGCCAGCGCTGACAGGTCCTTCGCTCGCGACCGAATGAGGATCCAGTCGTGCGCCTGGGTAGCGGCGAACAGTCGCTCGCGTAACGATCGGATCTCAGCGGCCAGGAGGTCGTTCGGCACCTCCATGGGACCAACACCGTCGTTCACCATGACCCCCCGTCCGATCGGGCGGGCGCCATGCGGAGTCCGCCGGTCCATTGCGTACGCGACACTAGTGCCTGCGAGGGTCCACGAGCTTGACGATCGTGTGAGGCTCTGTGACACAGACCCGTTGGTCCGCGTTCGCGCAAACGAGGGCGATTCCATAACTTCAGCGTGCTCTGAGGGAGTACGCCGTTGTCGATCCAGAAGTTGCTCGTCGCCAACCGCGGCGAGATCGCCATCCGCATCATGCGAGCCGCCGCCGACCTCGGCATCGCCTCGGTCGCTGTCTATCCCGAGGATGACGCCGACTCGCTTCACACCCGCAAGTCCGACGAGGCGCACCAGCTCCCCGGCGCGGGCGCGATGGCCTACCTCGATGTGGGCGCGATCATCGAGGCGGCGCGAGCGACCGGCTGCGACGCCCTGCACCCCGGCTACGGCTTCCTGAGCGAGAACCCGGCGCTCGCCCGCGCCTGTTCCGATGCCGGTATCACCTTCGTCGGCCCGAGCGCCGAGCTGCTTGAGCTGTTCGGCGACAAGACCCGCGCGCGCGAGGCGGCTGAGGCGGCCGGCGTTCCGATCCTCGCCGGCACCGCGCACGCGACCACCCTCGAGGAGGCGCACGCCTTCTTCGCCGGACTGCGTGGTGTCGCTTCGATGATCCTCAAGGCCCGCGCCGGCGGCGGTGGTCGCGGCGTCCGCGTCGTCCACGCCGCCGACGAGATCGACGACGCCTACGCGCGCGCCAGCTCCGAGGCCAAGGCCGCCTTCGGCAACGGCGACCTCTACGTCGAGCAGTTCGTCGCGCACGCGCGGCACATCGAGGTCCAGGTCGCTGGTGACGGCCACGCCGTCGTCGACTTCGGCGAGCGCGACTGCAGCATTCAGCGCCGCCACCAGAAGGTAGTCGAGATCGCGCCCGCGCCCGGCCTTCCCGCGCCGTTGCGCGATCGCATCATCGAGGCCGCCACTCGCCTCGCAACAGCAACGAACTACGCCAGCCTCGGCACCTTCGAGTTCCTCGTGGACGCGAGTGCGCTCGACGAGCACTCGCCGTTCGCGTTCATCGAGGCGAACGCGCGGCTGCAGGTGGAGCACACCGTCACCGAGGAGGTGACGGGCGTGGACCTCGTGCAGCTCCAGCTCCGCCTTGCGGCCGGGACGTCGCTGCGCGATCTCGGGTACGAGGGCGGCACGTCGGTCCCGACGCGCGGCTTCGCGATCCAGGCGCGGGTCAACATGGAGACGATGCGCCCGGACGGCACGACCGTGCCCTCCGGCGGCGAGCTGACGGCGTTCGAGCCGCCCGCGGGGCGTGGCATTCGCGTCGATAGCTTCGGCTACGCCGGCTACCGCACGAGCCCGCGCTACGACTCGCTACTCGCGAAGCTGATTGTGTCTTCGTCGTCCGCGGACTTCGCGGATGCCATCCGGCGCACCTACCGCGCGCTCTGCGAGTTCCGCATCGAGGGCGTCTCCACCAATATCCCGCTGCTCCAGGCGCTGCTACAGCACCCCGACTTCGCGAACGCCGAGATGTACACGGGCTTCCTCGATGACCACATCGCTGCGTTGGCGGCCGACCTCGGTGGCGCGCCGCAGCTCTACTTCCGCCCGCCGGCACCCGTGGCGCCCGTGGCGCCCGTGGCACCCGTGGCGCCGGCCGGGCCGGTGCAGGCCGGCGTGAAGGTCGACGCGGGCGACCCGCTG
>JAQCIU010000013.1:0-78446 GCA_027593235.1 Chloroflexota bacterium | reverse complement strand
GGATCCGGAGCCGCCGGCTCCAGCGGCGCCGCCGGGATCTCGGGCGCGGCCGCGGGGACCTCGGGTGCCGCTACCTCGTCCTCGAGGGCTGGCGCGGCCGGGTCGGACTCCTCGCCGGACGCGAGCGCCGCCACCGGAGCCTCCTCGTCGGCGGGCATGTCGATCCCGGTCGTGGGTGGCGGGGGCGGCTCCGGCCGTTCCGCCGGCCCCAGGGCGATCGGCTCGGCACGGCTGCCCAGCATTAACCGGGCCCAGGAGGCGTGCACCGCGGTACCGATGTAGATGCTGTGCACCAGCACGAAGTACACCAGCACGCCGACCGGGACCAGCGCCAGCGCGATCTCTCCCTGCTTGGTTAGATTCGTCGACCAGAATCCGAAATCGATCATGATCTGAATGCCGCTGCTGGGCTCGGAGAACTGCACCAACAACGGGGCCGCCATCAGCGCGCCTGCCACCGCGCCCAGGACCACCAACCAGACGAACGCCACGATCCCGATCGGGAACTGAATCAGCAGGTAGATCAGCCCCGTCCACGTCGAGGGATCGATCAGTCGCGTCTTCACCTGCTGCCGGAACGACTGGCCTCGTTCAATCCCGGTCGGCGGGCGCCGCAGTTCGATGCCCGCCACGTGCCGTACGCGCCACGCTTCTAGGTCGCCGAACCAGCGCGAGATGTAGAGGCCCAGCAACAGGACGATCGGGCCGATCAGCGTCCAGATCAGCGACCCACCAACAGCCAGGGTCACCACCAGGAAAACGAACGACGCGATCCCCAGTGGGAACATCAATCCCAGGTGGATCGCTCGTACCAGCGTCATCGGGTGGACGGCGGGAAGCAGTAGTTTCGCCCGCCACGACCATCTCGCTGGGTAGGCGGCCGCGAACGCATCGGTCATCGTCGGGCCCCTTGTGCACCACCGCGCCTCGCCACATCCGTGGCCGGCCTTTCAGCATCGTCGGATCGCGCTCGATCTTACGCGTCCCTCTTTCGGAGGATTGCGGAACAGGCCCGTGAATGCGGGCGTTCTACGCGCTCTCGTAGGCGCCAGGGCCTTGCACAGGGCGGCTAGAGGTACGCGACCATGCTCCAGGCGACGAAGAACACCGACAGTGCGACCGTTACATAACGCTTAAATGGACTAACTGGCGCTTGTCGGCCCCGGGCCTCATACACTCGGCGTCGGAGTCGCTCCGCAAAATCAGCCATCAGGAACGCCAGCAATACGCCACAACCACCAACGATGAGTGCCAACGTCATGTCTACGGGTCTCCTCGCCGGTCGATTGGGGTCCTCGCGGTGTCCGTCACGATAGCGATTTCTTACGCTTCGAGGGTTCTCGCGCCTACGGACCTGCAGTAATCGCGGAGGATCCGCTCGTCGATGATTCGTTCATGAGCAGTCGACCTCGTCTCCCGGGAGCGCTTGCGCTGGCGGTGATCGTCTTCGTGACGGTTGGCCTCTCGCTGGTCGGTACCCCCACGCGCGCTGACGCCGCGATGACCTCAGCCGAGCAGGAAGTGCTCGACCTCATCAACGAGGAACGCGCGCGCAACGGACTCGATGCCCTCGTCGCCACGAAGACCCTCGATGCCGCGGCCGCCTGGCTCGCCGCCGATCTCTCGACGATCGACGGGCTCGATCACACCGACACCCTTGGCCGCAGCCTCCGTGACCGCCTCAACGCCTTCGACTACCCGGCCAACTCAACCATCCGCGAGAACATCGCTGCCGGGTACGCCACGCCTGCCTCGGTGGTGAAGGGCTGGATCGAGTCGCCGGGGCACTACGCCAACATCCTCGCGAAGGACGCGATCGCCGCCGGCATCGCATTGCACGAGGTGCCCGGCACCACCTACCGCTACTTCTGGGTGATCGACTTCGGTTCGGTGGTGGACAGCTCCCCGCCGGGCGGAGCCGCGCCGCCTACGGTGACCACTGTCGCCCCGGTGCAGGTGACCGGCTCCGTGCCCACCAGTGGTGTTGGCTTGATCGTCGTGCAAGAGACCGCCGCTCCCGAGCAACTAATCGCCTCGGTGGCGGCGAAGGGCTGCACGCGCGCCACGGTCTGGATCACGTTGAACGGCGCCTTCATCGGCTATCTGCCCGGTGCGCCCGGCTTCGTGAATTCGGACTTCCCGCTGTCGCTGCCCGCCGGCACCCCGTTCATCGTGAGCTGCGCCTGACCGAGGTCGCCCCACCTCGCTAATCGCCTCGTGGCATGCTGCCCCCTTGCGCGGTGCTTGAGCGTGCCACCCACTTCCCCGCCACGAATCTCCCGCACCGCCTCTGACACAGCGTCGGTCCGCGCTACGATCGATCGAACAGTTGAACGGGAGATGCGATGAAACTGCTGGTCGCCGCGGACGGATCCGGAAAGCTACGGGACGTTGCCTTCCCGGCGATCGTGACCCTGGCGGACGAAACCGTCCCCGAGGTCGTCGTCCTCCACGTCGTGCGTGCTGCCAGCGAGGCCTGGAGCGACGAGGAGCTACGCCAGGTCATGGCCGAACGTCGCCACCAGCTCGAAGCCCTCGTCGTGAACGCGGACTTCGCCGTTCAGTTGCTCGTCGAGGCACTCCCCTACGGCGACCAGACGTCGGAGTACATCGCGAGGCGCGCAAGCGATCTTGAGGTCGACGCGATCGTCGTCACCAGCAAGCGCGCAACCGGGTTACTGGGCGGGCTGCTCGGCAGCCTCGCGCAGGCACTGCTCCGCGACAGCCCGGTGCCGGTGCTGGTGGTCAGACCACCTGACGAGCCCGCGACCGGTCACGCCGAGCGGACCGCTGCGAACTAGCCGCGACCCGCGGCGAATTCAGCGCGGAACCAGTCCACCGTTCGCGCCACGCCGTCGGTGAACGTCGTCTGCGGCTGCCAGTCCCACACGCGTCCTGCCTTCGCCGGATCCAGCGCGATTCGCTGAATGTCGCCCGCCCGCTCGTCGGCGTAGACGATTGGACGCTCGTACCCGGTCAGGCGCGCCAGCTCCTCGAAGATCGCGCCGGTCGATACCTCCACGCCGGTACTGATGTCGCAGATCTCCGGCGCGCGCTCCGAAGCGCGGATCACGGCGTCCACCGTGTCATCGATGTACACATAGTCGCGCGTCTGGCTGCCGTCCCCGAACAGCGTCACCGGCTCATCGCGCAGCATCGCCCGTGTCACGATCGCGATCACGCCCGCCTCGCCGTGTGGGTTCTGCCCGGGACCGTAGATGTTCGAGGGACGTAGGATCGAGACCTCGAGTCCCGTCTGCCGTGACACCACGCCGAGGTAGATCTCAGCCGCCGCCTTCGACGCGCCGTAGACGGACATCGGTGCGACGGCGCTGTCCTCGTTGGCCGGCAGCTCCTCCGGGGGCGGTGCTCCGTGCATCGCACCGCCGCTGGAGATGAAGACCATTCGGCGCGAACCAATCGCCGCCGCCGCGAACGCCAGCTCCAGCGTCGCCAGCGCGTTCGTCTCCACGTCCGTCCGCGGATCGCGCATCGAAGCGGGCACCGAAGCCTGCGCCGCGATGTGGAATACCAGCTCGGGTCGTGTCTCGTTCACCAGCGCCACGACCGCGCCGTGATCGCGGACGTCCATCGTCACCTCGCGCGCCTCGGGACCAAAGCTCCCGCGTGGCGGCGCGATATCGAGGCCGGTCACCGCGTACCCGTCGGCGATCAGCCGGCGCATCACGTGCCCGCCGACGAAACCTGATGAGCCGGTAACCAGTGCCTGTGGAGCCACGGCGTGTCCTCTCAACCGTTGGGCGCTTGTCGAGTATCGAGACCCGGACGCGCGCGCGGCAAGGCGGACAGCCGGCGGAACCATCGAGGTGAGCGGGTTCCCGTTGCTGCGGGCCGCTGACGGCTGCCGCCGATCGGGGCGCTAGCCCTCGGGCCAGCCGGGCACCTCGTGCGGGGACACGCTGCGGAACTTCACCACCGAGCACGCGTACCACTCCGCGTCGGAGACCCAGCAATAGTTGGAAGCCCATGCGGGCCGGACGGCCGGACGCTGTGTCAGGCTGGCGTCCATCGCACCGTTGTCCAGGCAGTCACGCGCGTGCGCCAGCTCATGGACCAGCGTTTCCAGCGTCACCGTCGGTGATAGCCACAGCTCCGGTCCGCTTGCTGGGCAGCCCATCGCGGCCTCCGCCTCCCGTGCGTTGCCGTACAGATCGGTGAATTGAACCGGTCCGTCCAGTCGGTGCACGGTCATGCTGGGCGCGACCGCGGTCCACAGCGCAATGAGTAGGGGGATTAGTAGCTGCATCGGCCGTTCCTCATCCAGCGACGGACGGCGTCCGCCTCTGTAATCGGTCGGCACGACTAGGGGGTTCCCGTAGGGGTTCCCCCGACTGGGTGGACCCGCAGGTGCTCGTCGCCGTCAGCGGACCATCAGGCGCGAAGGGCGCACCCTGGTGCCGTGGGCCCCGTGGCACGCGCCAGCCGGTGCGCGGGATCGATGGTGATCGGGATTGCGGACGGTCGTCGTCGCTGCGTGGACCCTGTTCCCGTGGCGCGCTCAGGGGGATCCATGGCTCAAGTCGAGGTCAACCAGCCAGAAGCTGGAACGAGCAGGATCGTCGGTGGTGCGCTGGTGGCGTTCGCCGCCGCAGCGATCTTCGTCGTGCTCACCGCTCGCACGGGGACCACCTATCACCTCTTCCCGTTGCTGATCGCCTTCCTCCCCGCTGGACTGCCGCGCGTGCTCGCTGAGCGGCAGCTCGGCTCTCGCGAGGCGACGATTGCCGCCGTCATCGGACTGCTCGCCATGGGCGGCGCCTGGCTCGCGCTTGCCCTCCTCGATGAGATGCCCAGCGCCACCCTCATTGCCGACCAGCCCGGTGGGGTCGGCGGCGAATTCGCGCTCTTCGGCATCGCCGGCGCACTCCTCGGCGGCTGGTGGTGCTCGCGGCCGGTCATGCCGCCAGCCTGATCAGTGCAACCCTGACCACCGCGACCCTGACCGGCGTCATCCCCTGACGTAGAATCCGCGCATGTGCGGCCGCTTCACCCTGACCATCGAGGACCGCGATCTCCTCGCCGCCCTCCTCGGCGTGTCCCCCGAGGACATCGACGATTCCTGGCAGCCTCGCTGGAACGTCGCGCCGATGCAGGAGCACTGGATCGTGCGCCCGGCCGCGACCCGCGAGGACCGTGCGCTGGTCCGCGCGACCTGGGGTCTCGTCAACGCCTGGGACCCCAACCGCACTGGCGCCGCGCGTCAGATCAACGCCCGCGCCGAATCGCTCGAGGAGCGCTCCGCCTACCGCGCGGCCTTCCGCGCCACGCGCTGCATCGTCCCCGCCGATGGCTTCTACGAGTGGACGGGGGAGCGCGAGGCACGGCGCCCGTTCTGGTTCCACCGTCCTGACGATGGACTGGTGCTTTTCGCCGGGCTCTACACGGAAGCACAACTCCCCGGCGAACTGCGTCCGACCACGACCTTCACCATCATCACCACGCCCGCCAGCGGCGCGGTCAGTCACATCCACGACCGCATGCCAGCGATCCTGGACGGTGACGAAGCGGCCGACGAGTGGTTGGCGGCGGGACAGCCCGCCGAACGGCTCCGGGCGCTGCTGCGCCCTGCACCCCCGGACACCCTCGTCGCTCGCGCCGTCAGCCGGCGCGTGAACGCCGTCGCCGCGGACGACCCGGCCTGCCTGGTCGAAGCGGAAGCGGACACCCAGGGCGCGCTGTTCTAGGGCGCGCTTCCGCGGCGCGGGCCCTGGCCCGATCTGCGGACTACACGCTGGAGCGGGTGAAGACCTTCTTCACGCCCGGGAGCAGTTGCTTCGTTTCCACGATCGACAACTGATCGACGTCGCCTCGTGTCGTCACGAACTGCTGCAGCCAACGTCCCGCCGGCTGAGCCGCCACCACGGCCAGCATCGCCGCCGTCGTTGCGCTCATGAAGCCGTCGCTGCGGCCCTGGCGTTTGGCACGACGCATCGCGCCCAGTGCTGCAGCCGCCGTGAACAGGCCGGTGACCGCGATGTTCGTCCCGCAGAGCGGCGACACCGCGAGGCCCGGTTGTCCGTTCTGCATCCGGCGCAGCGCCTCGTGGGCGCACTCATCCAGCACCGTCTGATCGACCTTGCCGACGATGAAGAAGCCGTTCCCGCTCGCTCGCCCCGCGATTCGCTGGGGCCCGCTCCGTTCGAACAGGATTGCGACTGTCGCGTGTTCGAGGCCGTGGTTGCGGCGGACCGCGTTGAGCCAGCGTCCGATCATCGGAACTCCGTTCTGCACGATGGTGAGGAATCTTGAGTATAGGCGGCCTGCGTGGACGCTCGACTCGCCCGCGACCCGTGAGGGCGCTCGGCTGGTGCTCCGCGACCCGTGAGGGCGCTCGGCTCGTACCGGGCGACCCGTGAGGGCGCTCGGCTCGTACCGGGCGACCCGTTAGGGCGCTCGGCTCGTACCCGGTGCTGCCACCTCGAACTCCGCGACCACCTGCACTCGAATCGTGGTGCTGCCGGACGCGTTCGGCGAGGTGATCGTGATCGTCCCGGACGCCCGTGAGGCGGGGAGCAACGTGGGGTTGATCGACACCGTGATCTCGCCGTTGGGGCAGCCTGATGCGGTACAGCGCACCCCGGAGCCAACCGCGCTGCCGGCGGGTGGGTCGACGATCAGGAAATTGTCGGACGGCTTCGCGAACCACGACAACACACCGCTGCCCGGGTTCGCGATCCGGATCGTCGCCCGCGCCTGATCCGGCGTCCCGTTCGTATGAATCGTGATCGCGCCCGCGTTCACTGAGAGTTGCGGCGAACCGGCAAGCGTCGCGCGGATGTTCGCCGGAAGTTGCGGGGTTGTCGTGCGGTGCGACGGGCTCGGTGTCGGGATATCCATCCCGTTGTAGGGGAACTCGAAACTTGCCAGCCGCATCGCGTTGAAGAACTGCGGGTTCGTCAGGTCCGGCAACGACACTGGCACCGCCGCCCAGAGATCGCGACCAGCGCGCTCCGCCGGGTTCGCCACGCAACCGTACACGAGTTCCTGGTACGGATAGCGTGTCCGCGATTGCGTGCCGTCGCAGCGGTACGCGGAGCGTGGCCACGCCTGGTTCGGATCCAGCGGGTGGTTGCTCTGGCGTGACCCGGGGCCCGTGAACCCGTTGTAGGCCCACACCGCGTAGTACCAGTTCTCGATGATCGTCGGGTCGGCGTTCGTGTTCGTCCCAGCGATCGGTCGCAGACCCGGTGCGTCGTTCCACTTCGAGGCCAGGATGCTCGCGCCACGTGCGACGTTGTGGAGGTCGCTGGTCGCCACGGCAATCTGGTTGCTTGTCGGCTGGCCTCCGGCTCCCAGCGGCACCGTCATCCCGCTCGTCACCTGCATGATCCCGTGCCCGCAGTCGAACGACACCAGCGCCGGTCCGATCGCCTCGAACGGCGTCGACCGCGAGGCCATCGTCATCGAGGACTCCACCCACCCGATCGCGCGCAGGATCTCCACCGGCAGCGCCGACGCCCCGAAGCTGCGGTTTGCGCGCGTGCCCACCTCGACCGCCGGCAGCTCGAAATACGGATCGCCGGGGAAGAGCTGGTTCGAGGCCGCCGCGCTCATCACCAGCAGGTAGCGTTCCCGCAACGCGTCCGCCTCGTAGGTCGCCGGCCGCAGCGGATCGAACGCGCACGCCGTCGCCGGCGTCGGCGTTGCGCCACCCTCGAGGGCGAGCGCCGAAACGATCGCGCCGAACAGCGCGACCATCGCAAGCGTTCGTCGTGCTCGCGTCATCTGGCTAGGCACCGGTCCAACCGAGGAAGATCAGCTCTGTCTCGGTCGCGATCTCGGCTCGCGACGCATCGAGGCCGATCAACACCAGCGTCTCGACGCCGGGCTGTTGCGAGTTGAATCCGCTGAAGTGACGGACCGCTAGGTAGTCGCCGGCCGCGCTCCAGCCCAGCGGCACATCAAAGCCTGCCGGGTCCGCCGCCAGCGTCGTGCTCACCGCGGCGCCGATGACCAGCGGCGCCGCGCCGTCCGCCGTCGCCTCGCGCCCAATCGCCAACGCGCCGTCGCTGCGCCACGTCGGGCTGTACTGCTCGCCCACCACCGAGGTGACCAGCGCCTGGCTGTTTCCGCTGCGACCGCCGAGCGTCAGCACCTGCGCCTGGTGCACGATTCGTTCCGCCTGCAACAGCGGCGCGACGAACGCGACCGCGTCGCCGGCCGGCGACATGCTCCAGTCGCGCGCAATCTCGTCCGAGGCGTGCAACACCACCGTCGCCGCGGATCCCTCGGATACGCGAACCAGATCCGTCCCGGCCGCCGACAGTCGGGTGAAGAGCACCGCGCCGCTCTGGTCGAACCCGACCGGGAACAAGCCGAACGACTGCGCTTCGCGGTGGAGCACCCGTCGCGCGCGTGTCGTCAGATCGACCCGCACCAGCGATTGCGCGCCGTCCTCTTCGGTTCGTCGGTACACCAGCACGTCGCCGTCCTGGCGCAGCACCGGTGCGGCCAGCAGATCCGCGTCGCGCGCCAGCCGGCTCGCGGATGCGGTATTGACGTCCAGCAACCACAGTTCCGCCGCGCTCGTTCGTTCCGGCGCCGCGTTCGGCGGCAGCACCGTGTAGGCCGTTTTCCCGGCAACCATCTCCGGCGCGGGGTTCAGCCCCCAGCCGCTCGCGTGTGGCACCGATTGGATCCGTGTGCGTGCGGTCGGATCGCTTGCTGGGGCAACGAAGATCTCGTCCGCCGAGGGACCGAACTCCGCGAAGACCAGCGTTGGTTCGGAGGTGGTCACCAGCTCCGGCTGAACATCACCAGTGCGCACCAACGCGGCAACCACTGCCGCTACCGCAAGCACGGCGACGAGCCCGGCGGAGCCGAGCACGAGACGAATGACCCGAGGTGGGCGAGGTTGAAGGGCCATAGGATCCGGCGACCGATCGTCAGATCTCGTTACCGCTCACCCCGCCCGGGACGGTAACGCTGGGGAGTCGCCTCTCAGCCTTTCGCTGTCGGACCGCTCAAACGCGAAGTGATCGCGCCCCTGCGCAATTCACGATAGGAACGCACACCGTGGAGTGTCAACGAAGTGATCCGGGATGTAGGGGCTTCCATGACCCTTCCTTGACCTCTCTGCAGAGGGTGGTTGCTACGCTGAACCAGTGATCCTCCAGTACCTCTCCGTCCTCGGTGACTCCCCCCTGGCGTTCCTCACCCTGATCAGCGCGTTCGCATTCGCGTTGTTTGCCGGCCTCACCGTGCACGAGTATTCGCACGCCCTCGTTGCGGACCGTCTGGGCGATGGCACCCCGCGCCGCTTTGGTCGCCTCTCGCTTAACCCGAAGGCCCATCTCGATCCGATCGGCTCGACGATGATCTTCTTCGTCGGGTTCGGTTGGGCGAAGCCGGTTCCGGTCAATCCGTCCGCCACCGCCAACCCGAAACAGACCATGACCTTGACCTCCTTCGCCGGTCCCGCCTCCAACGTCGTGATCGCAGGGGTCGCCGGGTTCCCGATCAACGCCGGTTGGATCCCGTTCCACCACCCCTTCGTCAGCCCGTCGCTGGCCGGCCGCTACGCGGAACTCTGGACCAGCTCGCCGGCGGATCTGCTGGGGCTCTTCCTCGGGACCGTCGTCCTGCTGAACGTCATTCTTGCCGTCTTCAACCTCCTCCCGATCGCACCCCTCGATGGCTTCAACGCCGCCGTCGGCCTGCTGCCCGACGATCTCTCGAGGCCGCTCGCCGCCACCGCTCCTTGGGGCATGCCGATCCTGCTCGCGCTGATTTTCCTGCCCCGCTTCCTCGGCTACGACAGTCCGCTCTTCACCGTCATGAGCCCGGCGATCGATCTGCTGCTCAAGGCGTTCGTCGGGAACGCGACGGATCTCCGATTTGGCTGAGGCGGCTCGGGTCACCGCCGGATCCCTGCGCGCGCTCCGCCGCTGGCCCTACCGCATCGCCCAGCTTGGCCGCGCGCTTCGCACCGCCGTCACCCCCGAGGACGCACGCGCCATCGGCGCCCTCCTCTCCGCGGCCGAACTCCAGCTCTTCCTCGCGATGCGCCCGCGTGATCGCCGCCACGCGGTGGAGACCATGCGCCTCGCCCGCCGCGCCGCCTCCGAGGCTGGCGCGGTCCCGAGCGATGACCTGCTCGTCGCCGCGCTCATGCACGACGTCGGCAAGGGCACCCTCCGCGTCGAGGACCGCGTCCTTTACGTCATTCTCCGTGCCGTCTCGCTGCGCCTCGTCGATCGACTCGCGCGCGAACCGGGCGCCCTCGCGGTGTCATCCGCCCACTGGCGCCAGGCGCTCTGGCGCCTCCGCCACCACGCTGCGCTCGGTGCCGCGTTACTCCACGCCGCCGGCAGCCACCCGCGCGTCATCGAGCTGACCGCGATCCACCACGACCCGCCTGCCTCCGACGATCGCGAACTGCACTGGCTGCTCGTCGCGGACGAGGCTGCCTGAGCCCAGCCCCGGTCGCTGCCACCCCGGTCCTCCCATCTGCCTCAGCGCTCGGTGCTACCATCGTCGGTACGCGCTCGAGCCAATCTCGCGTGATCTAACGGGGTGAACGGGGCGTTCTCATGACACAAGTCGCGATCCTCGGAACCGGGCTGATCGGCACCTCGATCGGCCTCGCGCTCAAGGCGAATTCAGAGGTCAAGAACCTCGAGCTCGTTGGCTACGACCGAGAGCTGATCAATCTTCGTCAAGCGAAGAAGATCGGCGCGGTTGATCGCATCGAGCCGAATATCGCCAACGCCGTCCGCGACGCGCACCTGATCGTCCTCGCCGCCCCGGTGCTCGCCAACCACCGCATGCTTGAGTACATCGCGCCGCACCTTCCGGAGGGCGCCGTCGTCACCGACACCGGCTCCACCAAGGGCGCCACCATGGCCGCCGCCGCCGAGCACCTGCCTCGCGGGGTCAGCTTCGTCGGCGGACACCCGATGGCCGGCAAGACCGAGGTTGGTCCTGGCCACGCCGATCCCACGCTCTTCAAGGGCGCCCGCTGGATCGTCACCGCTCCCGCCTCCGCACCTGAAAACGCCGTCAAATCCGTCTTCAGCCTCGCCGAGGCCGTTGGCGCGATCCCGATGATCATGGATCCCCAGGAGCACGACGCCTACGTCGCCGCCATCTCCCACCTCCCCATGGTCGCCGCGCACGCGATGTTCGGCCTGGTCCGTCGCTCCGAGGCCTGGCCCGAGCTCTCGCTCCTTGCCGCCGGCGGCTTCAAAAGCTCCACGCGGCTGGCCGCCACCGATCCTTCGATGGCCTACGACATCCTCGCGACCAATCGCGAGCAGACGATTCACTGGCTCGATCGCTTCATCGACGAACTCCGCGACATGCGCGACCGCCTCGGCGACGACGACCGCGAGAGCCTCTTCACCGACATCGCCAAGTCCGAACTCGACTACAGCGCCTTCCTGCTCGGTGCCGTCGGCCGCAAGGAAGATTCGACGGTCGCCTCCGAGGCCGACCAGTTCGATTTCAGCGCACTGCTGATCGGACAGATGGCGAAGGACAAGATCAGCGACATGACCTCGGACTCCGAAAACCGGATCCGCAAGGCGGAGTTGGCCCGTCGCATGAAGCGCGACATCGACTGAGTTACGGTCGCATGAAGCGCGACATCGACTGAGTTACGGTCGCATGAAGCGCGACATCGACTGAGTTACGGTCGCACGAAGCGCGACATCGACTGAGTTACGGTCGCATGAAGCGCGACATCGACTAAGCGGCGGACGGCCGTCGCCGAACAGCTGAAGAGACCTTCGATGACTACCGAACCGACCGCGCGCACGATCCACGGCGCGAACCGCCTCCGCGGCGAACTGCATGTCCCCGGCGACAAATCGATCTCCCACCGTGCGCTCATGTTCAACGCGCTCGCACGCGGGCGCGCACGCGTCGATGGCTTCCTGAACGCCGCCGATACCCGCTCCACCATGGCCTGCCTCCGCGCTCTCGGCGCCAGCATCGAGGAGGGCGCGGACGGCGCCATCTACATCGAGGGCCGCGGGCGCGCCGGATTGACCGAGGCCAGCGATGTCCTCGACTGCGGCAACTCGGGGACCTCGATGCGTCTGCTCGCCGGCATCGTCGCCGGTCTGCCCGGCCTTGCGGTGCTCACTGGCGACGCCTCGCTGCGCAACCGCACGATGGCGCGCATCGTCCGCCCGCTCAACGAACTCGGCGCTCGCGTCACCGCCCGCGCCGAAGGCACGCTGCCCCCCGTCGTGATCGAGGGCGGTCGCATCGCCGGCGGCCAGCGCCTGGAGACGCCGATGGCCTCGGCGCAGGTGAAGTCCGCGATCCTCCTCGCCGGCCTCGCCGCGGATGGGCCGACCACCGTCGTCCAGCCCGCGCAGACCCGCGATCACACGGAGCGCCTGCTCGCCGCGATGGGCGCGCACATCGTTGTGGATGGTCCGTCCGTCATCCTCACGCCGCCCGACGGTGACCTCATCGCCGTCGACGTGCGCGTCCCCGGCGACATCTCGACCGCGGCAGCCTGGATCGTCGCCGCCACCGTGCACCCCGACGCCGAACTCGTCCTCCACGGCGTCGGCGTCAACGAGACCCGCAGCGGCATCATCGACATCCTTCGCGCCATGGGCGCCGATATCGAACTCACCGAGGAGCGCACCGTCGGCGGCGAACCCGTCGCCGACCTCGTCGTCCGCTCCGCGGCGCTCCACGGCATCGAGGTCGCGGGCGACCTGATCCCGCGCGCGATCGACGAACTCCCGCTCGTTGCGCTCGCCGGCGCGCTCGCCACCGGCGAGACGGTGATCCGTGACGCCGAGGAGCTCCGCGTCAAGGAATCGGATCGCGTCGCCACCACCGGCGCCGTCCTCCGCGCCTTCGGCGTCGATCTCGAGGAGCGCCCCGACGGCCTCCGCGTCAGCGGCGGCGCCACCATCCGAGGCGCCAGCGTCGACTCCGCGCTCGACCATCGCGTCGCCATGCTCGGCGCGGTCGCCGGCCTGCTCGCGGACGGCGATACCACCGTCACCGGGGCGGACGCCGTGGCCGTGTCGTATCCTGCCTTCTGGTCGGATCTCGGGCGTATCAGCGCTCAGTAGCAGTTCCAACCGCCGTCACCCGCTGACCTCCGCACCACGAGGGATCCGCGATGGCCGATCGCACCGAACTCGTTCACGTGGGCTTCGACAACAGCCTGGCGCTCAACCGCGTCATCGCTGTCGCCGCCCCAACCTCCGCGCCCGTGAAGCGGATGGTCCAGCGCGGCAAGCAGCAGGAACGCGTCATCGATCTCACCAGCGGTCGCCGCACCAAAGCCGTCGTCGTCCTCGAGGATGACTGGGTCGCGCTCATCGCCATCACCCCGGAGACCTTTGCCAGCCGCGTCGCCTCCATCCGCCAGGCCTCGGACGCCGCGGCCTAGGTGAGCGACGCTCCCGGGCCGCTGCTCGATCGCCCCGATCCCCCGCTCGTCATCGTCCTCTCCGGCCCGTCGGGCGTCGGCAAGGATGCCGTCATCCAGCGGATGATCGAACTTGGCCACCCAATCCGGATGCCGGTCACCATGACTACCCGCCCGCGCCGCTCCGAGGAGATCGATGGCGTCCACTACGTCTTCGTTGACCTCGCGGAGTTCGAGCGCCAGGTCGAGGCGGGCGAGCTACTTGAGCACGCCAAGGTCTACGGCAACCGCTACGGCGTCCCGCGCGCCCAGGTGCGCGCCGCCATGGCCACCGGTAACCACGTACTGATCCGCGTCGACGTCCAGGGCGCCGCTTCCCTCCGCGACACACTCCCGGGCGCCGTCTCGATCTTCCTCGTCCCCAACGACCTCGCCCACCTCGAGGCCCACCTGCGCGAGCGCGGATCCGAGGACGCCGCCGCCCTCCGCCGCCGCCTCGAGCAGGTCGAGGCCGAACTGCGCGAAGCCGCGTACTTCACCCACGTGATCGAGAACGTCGAGGGCGACCTCGATGGCACCGTACGCGCCGTCGCCGCCGCGATCCGTGCCGAAGCCGCCCGCGCGGATCGCGCCCCGATCGAGGTCTAGTAACCTCACCCATTCCTCGCTAGCATTCGGCCGAGCGGAGGCCGGTCGTGGCGGACGAGTACGTGGTTCGGAACGCGCGCGAGTACGAAACCGGCGTCATCGACTACACGTCGTACAACGAGGACCGCGCTCCGATCATGGGCTACCTCGACGCGCTCTGTGAGCGAACCGCCACCGGCGCGCGGGTCCTGGACCTCAGATGTGGGCGGGGCTGGGAGACGCGGACGCTCCACGACCGCGGGTACCAGCCGGTCGGCTTCGACCTCTCGCGTGCGTTCCTCGAGCATGTTCGCCACCAGCAGCCCGCGATCCCCTGCGTGCGCGGCGACATGCGCCGCCTCCCCTTCGCTGACGCCTCATTCGAGGGCGCCTGGGCCTCCGCGTCGCTGCTGCACATGTCACGCACGGACCTCGATGTCGCGCTCGCCGAGCTCGCTCGCGTGCTCCGCCCCGGCGCCGCCTTCGTCGGCTCCGTGCAAGTTGGCGACAGCGAGGGCTTCGTCCCGCGGAAGTCGGCCCCCGGCGCGGAGCTCTTCTACGGCTACCTCGCGCCCGAGGACTGGCGGGCCCGCGTCGAAGCCGCTGGTTTCGCGATCGACGACCTCGTCATCGAGATCCACGAGGAGGAGCAATCGCACCTCAACGCGGGATCGCGCGGCTGGGCTACCGTAATCGCGCGGCGAGGAGCGTAGCGATGGACGACTCACTCCACCCCCAGGACTGGACCGGGCGCACCACGCGCGTCGTGATCGATCGCCCGCTCGGATCCACTCACCCCGAGCACGGCTACGCCTACGAGGTGAACTACGGCTTCGTCCCCGGCGTGCTCGCCCCCGACGGGGAAGAACTCGACGTCTACCTCCTCGGTACCAGCGAACCCCTCGAGGTCTGCGAGCGCGCCGAGGTCGTCGGCATCGTGCGCCGTCGCGATGACGTCGAAGACAAGCTCGTCGCCGTCGTCGGCGCGGAGACCTGGGACGCCCAGAAGATCGCCGCGGCCGTCCGCTTTCAGGAGCAGTTCTTCGATTCATACGTGGAGTTGTGTGACTCGGCCCAGCAGCTTGGCTCGCGAGGCCCGGACGAGGCGTAGGCGGGCCGCTAATCTCGTTGCATGCTTTCGAGCTGTGGCGTAGCCTCGACCGATTACTGAGGTTTCAATACCGACGTTGATCGGGAGTAGTACGTCGTCACGCGGGGCTACAGAGAACCGGACAAGCTGAGAACCGGCGCCCGCCAGCAACGACCGAATGGACCCGTGAGTCTCGGCCCAAACGCGCTCCTCTGGAGCGCAAGTAGGCGTCGACGGTGTGGGCGCCGTTATCCAGGCCCAGGGCATCGCCCCGTCTCGAACGGTGGCCGTGCTCCGAAGATGCGTCGACGCGGCTCCGCCGTGCCGGCGAAATGTGGGTGGCACCGCGAGGACCATCGCCCCACGGGCGGTGGTTTTTTTGTGTGCGAAACGATCTCGGTCAACCGCCCGAGGCGAGACGAGGAGCCCTCGGCCGTATGGCCGCTGGGATGAGGAGAATCGAACGATGAGCAGCGACACCCGTCACGTGCCCGCCAACGCCGGTCGCCCTCTGGGCGATCACAGCGGCCGGGGGCAGTGGTGGCGCAGCCGTGCACGTTCGCTCAGCCGCCGTCCCGCAAGCGCCATACACGAGGTTCGCCATGCCCGGTGAGTACACCCCACCCCTGAACGAAGTCCGTCGCCTCCAGGGGAAAGGCAACATCGTCCCCGTCTTCCGCGAGGTCCGCGCTGACCTGGAGACGCCCGTCTCCGCCTACCTGAAGGTCGCCCGCGGTCCCTACTCGTTCCTCCTCGAATCCGTCGAGGGCGGCGAGCGGCTCGGGCGCTACTCCTTCATCGGCACGGAGCCCTTCCGCGTCGCCGCGCGCGATCACAGCGATGGCGATCCGCTCGACGAAATCGAACGCGAACTCGGGCGCCTGCAGGCCGTGGAGGTCCCGGGGCTGCCCCGCTTCCACGGCGGCGCCGTCGGCTACCTCGGGTGGGAGGCGGGCGGTCACTTCGAGGATCTGCCGATCGCCGGTCCGAACACCATCGGGTTGCCCGAATCATGGTTGATGTTCGCCGAGACCCTGCTCGTATTCGATCACCTCATGCACTCGATCAAGGTGGTCTCGCACGTCCGGCTCGACGGCGATATCGACTCCAGCTACCGCCAGGCCGTTGGCCGCATCGACGAACTCGTCGCCCGCCTCGAGATCCCGCTCGGCGCGCTGCCGTACATCCCCTTCGACGGTGTCGCCGGTCAGCCGATCCAGGAGAACTGGTCGCAGGCGGAGTACATGACCGCGGTCGGTCGGATCAAGGACTACATCGTCGAGGGCGACATCATTCAGGGCGTCATCTCGCTCCGCTTCTCGCGGCAGACGGGGGCGCACCCGTTCGAGGTCTATCGCAGCCTGCGCGCGATCAATCCCTCGCCGTACATGTACTACCTCAAGTTCGACGACACCTACATCGTCGGCGCTTCCCCGGAGCTACTGGTCAACATCGAGGACGACCTCGTTGAGGTGCACCCGATCGCCGGTACCCGCCGGCGCGGCGAGACTCCGCTCGACGACGAGCGTCTCGCCGAGGAGTTGGCCCACGACCCCAAGGAGATCGCCGAGCACGTGATGCTGCTCGACCTCGGCCGCAACGACGTCGGACGCGTCGCCACGCCGGGCACCGTCGAGGTCACCCAGCAGCTCGACATCGAGTACTACTCGCACGTCATGCACCTCGTCAGCCACGTGCAGGGCCGGTTGCGGGACGACATGACCGCCTACGACGCGCTGCGCTCCGCCTTCCCGGCCGGGACCGTCTCCGGCGCCCCGAAGATCCGCGCGATGGAGATCATCGCCGAACTCGAGCCGGATCAGCGCGGGCCGTACGCGGGCGCCGTCGGATTCTTCGACATGTCCGGCAACGCGGAGACCTGCATCACTATCCGCACGCTGGTGATGAAGGACGGCTGGGCACACGTGCAGGCGGGCGCTGGCATCGTCTTCGACTCCGATCCGCTGAAGGAGTACGAGGAATGCCAGCACAAGGCGCGCGCGTTGATCGCCGCGTTGGATGATGCGGAACACGGCGAGGGCGGGCCGCCGACCGGCAGCCTCGGCTACTAGGGCGAAAGACGACACCAATGACCAACGATGCTTCTCCGCCCCCCGCTTCATCTGCCGGCCCACCGGCCGGCCCGCTGCTTGCCTCCGCGGCCGTGATGCGCCGTGACGACGGCCGCGTCCTCCTCCTCCGGCACCTCGATGCCGGTCCGTTCGCCGGCCGCTGGTCGCTCCCGATCACCGGCGTCGCCGACGACGAGACCGCCGAGGAAGCACTCGGGCGCGTGCTGCGCGAGCACGTCCACGTCGAGCCGGGTCCGTTCGATTTCGAGGACACGCTCTACGTCAGCGGTGAGGGCGGTTCACGCTTCATCGTGAACGCGTTCCTCTGTCGTGCATGGCGCGGCGAGCCGCGCTTCAACGCGAAGCACTACGCCGATGCCGTCTGGGCACACCCCGCGACCCCGTCGGTTGGCTCGGAACTGCTGCCGGAGGTCGCCGCCTGGCTCGCCCGCACCCTCGGCGCTGCGGAGCATCCGCAGACCGCGAATGCGATCGGCACGCTGCTCAACGAGACGCGCGGCGCGCTGCTCGCCGCCTTCGAGTCCGTCCCCGAGGCGGCTCGCGAGGAGCAACTGACGGACGGCTGGTCGCCGCTCGACATCCTCGCGCACATCGCCGATGTCGAGACCTACTACCTGGCCGAGACCGATCGGCTGCTCCGCATCGCCGGGCACACCTGGCGCGGCTTCAACGACGCGCAGTGGCACGATCTCTACCGCGCGCGGCCGGTCGACGACCTCGAAACCGTGCGCCAACGCCTGGACGCGGCGCGCGAGCGCACCCGCTTTTGGCTCGCCAGTCTCGAGGACGATCAGCTCACCCAGTACGGCAACCACCACGAACGCGGTGCCGTCCGGATCGGCGATCGCATCGCCAAGATCTCCCGCCACGAACACGAACACACCGAACAGCTCCTGGCGATGTCGGACACCGCTCGCCAGGACTAAATTAGCGACATGACGAAGGACGGCAACCTCATGCTGTTACTCATCGACAATTACGACTCGTTCACCTTCAACCTCTACCAGTACCTCTCGGAACTCGGCGCCCAGGTCGAGGTCCATCGCAACGACGAGATCTCCGTGGAGGACTGCCTGGCGATGGGCGCGGATCAGATCGTGATCTCGCCCGGCCCCTGCACGCCGGCGGAGGCGGGCATCTCCATCGATCTCGTGAAAGCCGCGGCAGGGCAGGTCCCGCTGCTCGGGGTCTGCCTCGGCCACCAGGCCATCGGCGAGGCGTACGGTGGCACCGTGAACTACGCGGGCGAGATCCTCCATGGGAAGACCTCGATGATCGAGCACGACGGTAAGGGCGTCTTCCGCGGCCTACCCAATCCCTTCGAGGGCATCCGCTACCACTCGCTCGCGATCGATCCGGCCACCGTCCCCGAGGAACTCGAGGTGACCGCCCGCTCCGAGAGCGGCGTCATCATGGGCGTCCGGCACAAGACGCTCCCGATCGAGGGCATCCAGTTCCACCCCGAATCGATCATGACGAAGGTCGGCCACCAGCTCCTCGCCAACTTCCTCGGCGTGAGCGCACCTGCGCACCTGCGCGCTGCCGAGGTGGTCGCATCGTGATCAAGGAAGCAATCGCCGCCCTCGTCGACGAGCGGCGCGACCTCACCGAGGCCGAAGCGCGCGGCGCGATGCAGGACATCATGCGCGCTGGCCTCGAGGGTCCGGCCAGCGAGGGTGAACAGGCGACGCCCGCCCAGTTCGGCGCGTTCGTCACCGCCCTCCGCATGAAGGGCGAGAGCGTCGACGAGATCGTCGGCATGGCGAAGGCGATGCGCTCCTACGCCCTCCGCGTCGATATCAAGGCGCGCCCGCTGCTCGACACCGCCGGTACCGGCGGCTCCTCCCGGAAGGTGTTCAACGCCTCGACCGCGGCGGCGTTTGTCGCCGCTGCCGCCGGCGCGACGGTAGCGAAGCACGGCAACCGCGCGATGACCTCGCAGTCCGGTTCCGCCGATCTCCTCGAAGCGCTAGGCGCCCAGATCGCACTCACCCCGGAGCAGGTCGCGCAGTGCGTGGAGCAGACCGGCGTCGGCTTCATGTTCGCGCAGTCGTTCCACCCCGCGATGAAGTTCGCCGGCCCGCTGCGCCCCCAGATCGGCGTCCGCACGATCTTCAACCTGCTCGGCCCGCTCACGAACCCGGCCGGCGCCAACTGCCACGTCATGGGTGTCGCCAACCCCGAGGTCGGCGAGAAGCTCGCCCACGCGCTTGCCCGCCTCGACATGCGCCACGCGCTCGTCGTCTCCGGCGATGACGGCCTCGATGACCTCACCGTCACCGGCCCGTCGACGATCTTCGAGGTCAAAGGCACGCAGGTCACCCGCCGCACCGTGACCCCCTTCGACCTCGGTATCTCGATCCACCCGTTCGACGCGATCCTGGGCGGGACCCCGCAAGACAACGCCGGTATCCTCCGCGCCGTCTTCCGCGGTGAGGGCCCGCTCGCCGTCCGCGATCTGATCATCGCCAACGCCGCCGCCGGGCTCTACGTCTCTGGCCTCGCCTCCTCCATCAAGCAGGGCGCGGAGCTGGCCGCGAAGGCGATCGACAGCGGCGAGGCCGCTGCCAAGACCGGCGCTTTCGTCGAGGCCACCCGCCGCGCGGCGGGGAAGTAGCCCCCGATGTCCGACGCGAGCGCGACCCGCGACACCGGCACCGTGCTCGACAAGATCGTCGCCGCACGCCGCCTGCGACTCGCCGAGGATCGCGTCGCGCGACCAGAGTCAGTGCTGGCCGCGCTCATCGAGGGCGCGCCACCCGCACGCGACTTCGAGGCACTGCTGCGCGGCGGTCGCCCCGCCACCCCCGAGGGCGCGCGTGTCCGCCTGATCGCGGAGGTGAAGCGCGCCTCCCCCAGCAAGGGCGTCTTCGACGCCGATCTCGATGCCGTCCAGCAGGCGACCAGCTACGCCCGTGCTGGCGCTGCCGCGATCTCCATCCTCACGGAGCCCGACTTCTTCGCCGGCAGCATCCAGGATCTCGCGGACGTCAGCGCGGCCTTCCGCGCTGACCCCGATCGCCCGGCCCTGCTCCGCAAGGAGTTCATCTGGGACGAGTACCAACTCCTGGAGGCGCGCGCCCACGGTGCCGACGCCGTCCTGCTGATCGTCATGCTCCTGCAGCCTGACGTACTCACCAGGCTGATCGCCCGCACCCGGGCCCTCGGCATGGAGCCACTGATCGAGGTGCACGACGAGCCGGAGCTGCGCGTCGCACTCGACTGCGGCGCGCGCGTCGTCGGCGTCAACAACCGCAACCTCCGTACTTTCGAGGAAGACCTCGGGACCACCGAGCGTCTCGCCGGCCTCGTCGGTGCCGCAGCCACGCTCGTCGCCGAGTCGGCGATCCGCACCCGCGCGGACGCCGAACGCATGGCCGCTGCCGGTGCCCACGCGCTGCTGATCGGCGAAGCGCTCGTTACCGGCGACAATGTCGAACAACGCGCGCGCGAGTTCATGATCGCACCAGCCGGGACTCCACGATGACGCGTGCCGTGTGCGATCGGAGTGACCGATGACCCTCGTCAAGATCTGCGGGAACCGAACGCCCGAGGATGTCCTCGCCGCCGCGGAGGCTGGCGCCGACTTCGTCGGCATCAACTTCGCCAAATCGACCCGACAGGTCGACATCGATGAGGCGCGCGCGATGGTCCGCGCCCTCGGCGCCCCGCTCGCCGATCACCCGTTCGCCGTGCCGCCACCCGCGCAGTCCGCTGCCCGCGAGGAGATCGAGCCGTGGTTCCGCCACGGCGCCGAGGTGATCGAGGCCTACCTCGAGGTCAAGCGACCGCTCACCGTCGGCATCTTCGCCGATCAGCCGATCGACGAGGTCAACGAACTCGCGGAGGAGTCGGGTGTCGATCTCGTCCAGCTCTCCGGCGATGAGAGCTGGGAGGACTGCCTGCTCGTCACCCGCCAGGTGATCCAGATCGTGCACGTCTCACCGCTCGATTCGCCCTCGGATTCCCTCGTCTCAGTGCAGCCCGGCTTCGCGATCGCGCTCGGACTCGATGCCGCGCACGGTCCCTACCGTGGCGGCACTGGCCGCACCTTCGACTGGGAGGTGGCCCGACGAGTCGCCGATCGGATCCCGATCATGCTCGCCGGTGGCCTCAGCCCGGAAAACGTCGCCGAAGCGATCCGCGCCGTCGAGCCGTGGATTGTCGATGTCGCCACCGGCACGGAGACCAACGGCCGCAAGGACTACGGCCGCGTGCGCGCCTTCATCGAGGCGGTGCGCCGCGCTGACGAAAGCATGTCCTGAGTCCGCCCGAACCCGCGAACATGCCAACCGACCGAGGCACCGAACGACTGCAGCAGGGACGAACATGACCACCACTGAACACCCCCGATCCGATCCCTTCCCGGACGCCACCGGGCACTTCGGTGAGTTCGGTGGCCAGTACATCCCCGAGACCCTGATGCCCGCGGTCGCCGAGCTGGAGATCGCTTACCACGAGGCGATGGCGGATCCCGCGTTCCGCGCGCGCCTCGATGATCTCCTCAAGAACTACGTCGGACGGCCTACGCCGCTGACCTTCACCGAGCGGCTGTCGGAGCGCGTCGGCGCGAAGGTCTACCTGAAGCGCGAGGACCTCACCCACACCGGCGCGCACAAGATCAACGCCGCCCTCGCACAGGGCCTGCTCGCCCAGCGCATGGGCAAGCGCCGCATCATCGCGGAGACCGGCGCTGGCCAGCACGGCGTCGCCACCGCCACCGTCTGCGCGCTGCTGGACCTTGAGTGCGTCGTCTACATGGGCGCCGAGGACGTTCGTCGCCAGTCGCTCAATGTCTTCCGCATGAAGCTGCTTGGCGCGGAGGTCCGCACCGTCAACGCCGGCTCACGCACCCTCAAGGACGCGACTAACGAGGCGATTCGCGACTGGGTCACCAACGTCGCCGACACCTACTACATCATTGGTAGCGTCGTTGGCCCGCACCCGTACCCGATGATGGTCCGCGACTTCCAGTCCGTGATCGGTCGCGAAGCTCGCGCCCAGATCCTCGAGCAGGAAGGGCGGCTCCCCACCATCGGCATCGCCTGCGTCGGCGGCGGCTCCAACGCGATGGGCCTCTTTTACCCGCTCCTCGATGACCCGATCCGCCTGATCGGCGTCGAAGCAGCCGGCGAGGGCCTCAACGGCCGCCACGCCGCCACGCTCTCGAAAGGCCGCCCCGGCGTGCTCCACGGCGCGAAGTCGATGCTGCTCCAGGATGAATGGGGTCAAATCATCGAGGCCCACTCCATCTCCGCCGGGCTCGACTACCCCGGGGTCGGCCCGGAGCACTCCTGGCTCAAGCTCAACGAGCGCGCCGAGTACCACGCTATCACCGACCAGGAAGCGCTCGTTGCCCTCCAGCTCCTCTGCGAACTGGAAGGCATCGTGCCTGCCCTCGAGTCATCGCACGCCGTCGCCTACCTCACGAAGCTCGCCCCGGAACTGACGCCGGATGACGTGGTGCTGCTGAACCTCAGCGGGCGCGGCGACAAGGACATGAACACCGTCGCCGAAGCACTGCACTTCACCCTCTAGCCCGATCGGCGACCGACCCCTCTCATGATCAGCCATCACCATCGCTGCGTGTTCGTTCATGTTCCGAAGGCCGCGGGCGAGAGCATCGAGCACGCCTTCACCGACGCGCTCGGCATCGATTGGGAGCGCGCGCCACAACTGCTGATTACCCCGAACAGCGATCCGACGCTCGGCCCGCCGTACCTGTCGCACCTCACCGCCGCGGACTATGTGCGCCTCAAGTACCTCCCGCAGGCGATGTTCGACGACTACCTCACGTTCGCGACGGTCCGGAACCCGTGGGCGCGCGTGGTCTCCATGTATCGCTACCTCGCGATCCACGTCCCCTTCGCCGTCTTCGTGAACGAGCTACTCGCTGGCGAACTGTGGGAGCGCCTCCACTACTTCGTCCGCCCGCAGACCGACTTCGTCTGCGACGACTCCGGCAACGTCATCGTCGATCGCCTGATTCGCTTCGAGAACCTCGCGCCCGAGTTATTCGAGGTCTGCGATGCCCTCGGACTGCCGCGTCGCTGCCCCACCTCAACTCCTCGGATGAGCTGGCCCAGTACGCCTACCGCCGGGTGCGAGCCATGCAGTTCGCGTACGCGCTCTGGCTGCGGCGATTCCGTCTCGCCGGCCACGCCTTCCGAGCAAAGGACCGCTTCGATCACTACACGGCCTACTACGACGCCGGCACCAGCCAGCGCGTCGCCGAGATCTATCGCTCCGACATCGAGGTTCTCGGCTACACGTTCTGATCGGCAATCCTCGGCGCGCCGCGGCGGATCACCCGCCCCCGAGGCCGAGCGCGTCCAGTGCCTCCAGCGCCTCCGCCGTGTGTCGCGGCAACGCCTCGCCGTCGATCGCGCGACGCGCCAGCTCGTCCCGCAACCGATCGAGGTCTGCCGCCGTGTCCACGTCGAACCCCTCCGGCAGCAGCCCATAGTCGAGCCCCACCCGTCGCGCCGCCGCGATCGAAGCATCGAGGACGCTCGGCCCACCCCAGCTAATCGCGCCACCCTCGAAGAGCGCCGCGAGTGGCCGGTGCATCCCAATCAGGTAGTAGCCACCGTCCGCGGCCGGCCCGAACACTACGTCCGCTCGCCGCAGCGCCCGCAGTGCGTGATGGAATCGCCCCGGCTCCAACCACGGCAGATCGGATCCCACGAGGATCACCGGGCCGTATCCGTCGCTGGCGAGCGACGCGGTCGCCGCGAGCATCCGCGCGCCGATGTCGCCGCTCGCCTGCGCGCGCACATCGAGGATCCCCGTCAGCTCCACTGTGTCGTCGATCGCCTCCGCGGGTTCGACGAATACCGTCGGGTGGCAGAGTGCCGTCGCCCGCACCGCGTCGCAGACGTCGAGCAGCATCGCCCGCGCCAGCGCGTACGCCGCGTCCGCGCCGATCGCCGCCGCCAGGCGCGTCTTCCCGCGCCCGCGCTCCGGGTACCGCGTGAGCACGCCGATCGCCGGCCCTCGAGGTTCGCTCGTCATGCCCGCAGCCTACGTCGCCCCTTACGGTTCGGCGCGAGTCAGCGCCAATCGGTTTGAGTCGGAGCCAGTCAGTGCGCGCCGCCCTCGATCGTCGCGATCGGGACCAGCCGCCGCTCGCCCTGGACGGGCAGTTCCTCCGCACGATCGCCCCGCGCCCGCACCCGTTCCGTCATGTACTCGTCGCACCAGAGACAGACCGACCCCAGCGCCTCGATTCGCTCGAGGGCTGCCCCCCGATCGAACCCCGCGTGCGCCCCCATCGCCGCCGGGTCGCCGCGGTTCAGCGCCGCCCACATCGGATCCCCGCGGTGCCGCGCCAGGATCGAGGTCAGCGATTCCTCCGCGAGATCCCCCAACGGCTCCACCGTCCCCGGGCAGCACGGATACACCGAGGTGAGCTGGATCGACACCTCCTGCTGCGCGGAACCGTCATCCAGGAACCCCAGCGCGCCCGACCAGCGATCGCAGAAGTTGTGTTCCGGCATGAGCTGCGCCAGCCCGTACTTCATCGCTCGCCCGCGCGGCCAGATTCCACCGACCCACAGCTCCGGGTTTGCGCCCCAAACCGTGAAACTCACCTCGGACTCCGCGTCACCACCCGGCCGGTTCTCCGCCGGGTCCCCCACCTGCCGCTCCACTACCCCTGCGCTTGCGAACAACGATCGAAGGCCCTCGAACTTCCCCGCCGGCCGCGGGTGGAACTGGTCGTACGACGAGATCGAGAAACTATCGACGCCCGCCACGGTCAGCGCGTCGAGCGTCGAACGATCCAGCACATCACCGTTCGTCTGCAGCGCGACCCGCGCGTGCGGGTACCTCGCGCGTCCCGACCTCACGAGGTGGAGCGGCAGCTCCAGCTCTACCAGCGGCTCGCCGCCCGACAGGATGAAGCGGTTCGCCACCTCCGGCAGATGCCCGAGGACCGCATCGGCTTCCGCCTGCGTGATCGTCGGGGCGCCCGGCCGCGAGTCGTTGTAGCAGTGCGCGCACCGCAGATTGCAGTTGTGCGTGAAGACCCAGTAGATCGACTCGATGCTCGTCACGCGGCTCCGTTCGCCCTCGATCGGGTGCACGGTCGAGCCTGCCAGCGCCTCGCTCGCTGTGCCGTGAGCGGCGTCACCCCGCCCGCAATCACGCCGCCCGGCAAACCTTGAGGTCACTCGGCCACGCCGCGCCCAGCGCAATCGCCTCGTGGCAGGCGCGCGACACCACGATCGCGATCTGCACGATCCGGTCGCCACCCGCCGTCACGCCGCCGCCGCTCACTGCGCCCGAGACCGGGAGGTCGGCGCACTCCCCATCGGCGCGCAGCCGCTCGTGCCCGCTGCCGTCGTCCACCAGGCAGCTCTCCGGCACGGCCAGCGCCACATTGAGGGTGTAGTCCGGCTGGTGGAACCGCACGCCCAGCAGCTTCAACCCACCGCTCTGGGAGCTGCTGGCCACCACCGCCGATCCATCCGTGGGGATGGACTCGAACCCCAGCTCCGGGGGCCCGGGTGTGATCGTGGTACTGCCACCCGCCAGCCCGAACGCAAAGACGCCGGCCGCGATCAACACGATCAACCCCACGACGAAGATGGCCCCGGTCCCCTGGTTCATCCGCCGACCCTAGTCCTGCTTCGTCGCTGAGTTGTTATCGAATGTGCCGGTACAGCCGCGCCAGCCGCGGCGGCGAGACGTTGCAGAAGTACAGCGTCTGGATCACTACCCAGCTCGCCCACGTTCGCAGCAGCCCGCCACGCTCCCAGCGCCGCGGCGACGCGTGCACGGGACCATCGAGGTACGCCATCCGCCCGCGTTTCCGCAGGAGCTGCACCAGCTTCAAGTCCTCCATCAGCGGGTACGGCGGAAACCCGCCGATCGCCGCGAAGTGCTCCCGACGCACCCAGATCGCCGAGTCGCCGTAGTACACAGTGAGCTGGCGGATCACGTGGTAGAACGCTGCCAGGAATCGGGCGTGTCGGCCGGTCCCGAAGTGAATCCGGAAGTTCCCACCCACCACGCCTCGATCGGCCAGCGCCACTTCGATCTGTTGAACCGCGTTCGCCGGTAGCAGCGCGTCCGCGTGCAGGAACAGCAGCACGTCGCCCCCGCGCGCGGCGGCGCCGGCATTGAGCTGCGGCCCCCGCCCCCGAGGTGCCGCGATCACCCGTGCCCCCGCCTCGATCGCCGCTGCGACGGTCCCGTCGGTCGAGCCGCCGTCAGCCACGATGACCTCGCAGGCGCCGGCAACCAGCGCGCTCCGCACCGCCCGTCGGATCACCATGGCTTCGTTCAACGCGGGGATCACCACCGACACGAGCTGTGACATCGCGCCAACGTATCGCTCGGTCGTGTTCGCCGCGTGATCCCGCATCCGGACTCGCTGATACGCTCAGACGATGTTCGCCGAACCTCCGGTCGCCACTGCGTTTCGTGCGCCCCCTGTCGTCCCCAAGGCCGGTTGGCGTGGGCGCGATCCGCTGATCGGAATGGGGATCCTGGTCGCCGGGTTCGTGCTGATCTCCACCCTCCTCGTCGCCTTCGTCACCGCGCTCGATCTCAAAGGGGACGGCCAGGACTTCGCGGCCGCGATCTTCACCATCGCGTTCGAGGTCTTCTTCGGGCTGTCCGTCCTCATGCTGGCACGGCGGCGCCACATCAACCTTGCCCAGCTCGGGTTTCGGCGCCCTGATCGCTGGGCGCCTGTCGGCATCGCCGTCGCCGGGTCGTACTCCGTGCTGCTCGGCTACGGGATCGCCATCCAGGCGCTCCACGAGCTGGGTGTCGATACCGGCATCTTCGAGGGCGGCAATTCGATCCCGATCGATGAGGGCTCCGACACCCTTCCGCTCGTCGGGTTGCTCGTCATTTTCGGCGTCGCGGTCGTCGCCGTCGCGCCGCTCGCGGAAGAGATCTTCTTCCGCGGATTGCTCTTTCGCGCACTGGACGGCGTCTGGCCGAGTTGGGCGGCGATTGCGGTCAGTGGCCTCGCGTTCGGTGCGTTCCACGTCAATCTCGCCGTATTGTTGCCGTTCACCATCATCGGCATGCTCTTCGCATGGGCCTTCAAGGCATCCGGTTCGCTCTGGGTGAGCATCACCGCGCACTTCATCATCAACACCGTGAGCCTTATCGTGACCGTGATTGGGGTCCTCAATTGACCGCTGACCGTCCCGATCGCATCGCCGAGATGTTCGCCCGGACGCGCGCCGAAGGCCGCCCCGCGTTGATGCCGTTCGTGCCCGCCGGTTGGCCCGAGGCCGATGCGACCGCCGAGATTATCGAGGCCGCCATCGCCGGCGGCGCGGATGCGATCGAACTCGGCCTCCCGTTCTCCGACCCGCTCGCCGATGGCGCTACCAACCAGCAGGCCTACCACGAGGCCCTGCTCCAGGGCGTCAACGCCTCCACCGTTTTCGCAACGGTGCGCGATCTACGCGCGCGCGGCATCGAGATCCCGATCATCGTGATGGGCTACATCAACCCGCTGCTCGCCTATGGGAGCGACGCCTTCGTGCGCGATGCCGTCGCCGCGGGCGTCGATGGGCTGATCGTCGTCGATATGCCGCCGAACGAGGCGGCCGAGGTCGAAGGGCCGGCGCGCGCCGCCGGACTCCCCGTGATCTACCTCGTCGCCCCCACCTCCACCGAGGCGCGGCTCCAGGTGGTTGCCGAACACGCCGGCGGCTTCGTCTACTGTGTCAGCCTGGCGGGCGTCACTGGCGCGCGTCAGGAGATGGCTGTAGGTCTCGCGGAGTTCCTCGCTCGGGTGCGCCGCCACACGGACCTGCCGCTCGCCGTCGGCTTCGGCATCTCGGAGCCGGAGCACGTGCGGGAAGTCGGGAGCATCGCGGATGGCGCGATCGTCGGCAGCGCGTTCGTCAACCTCGTGCGCGATGCGCCCCGGGACGAACGCGCCGCGTTGGTGCGTGCCTTTTGCGAACGAATGAGTGGACGGTCGCCCGTCGCGGCCAACGGCTAACGGGGAGACGCGCAACGTGACGATGATGGTCCGCGGCATCCGCGGTGCAACCACCGTGGAATCCAACTCTCGCGAGGAGATCCTCGAAGCGACCCGCGAGTTGCTATCGGCGATCGTCGAGGCGAATCAGATCGAGCACGATCACGTCGCCTCGATCATTTTCACCACCACCGTCGATCTCAACGCCGAGTTCCCGGCCGTTGCCGCTCGCGAGGACGGCTGGACCGACGTCGCCCTGCAATGCCTCCACGACATGAACGTCCCCGGCTCGCTGAGCCGCTGCGTCCGGATCCTGATGCACGTGAACACCGAACGCTCCAACGCCGAGTTGCAGCACATCTACCTGCGCGGCGCCCGCCGCTTGCGCGCCGATCTGATCGAGCGCCAGGAAGCCGCGACCGGGACCACCTCATGACCAACGAGCCCGCCGGGCCCGCCACCGACGATCGCGACGCTCCCGCCGCGGTCGCCGCCACCGAGGACAGCGACGCCCCGGCGCCCACGATCGAGGACAGCGCCGCCCAGGCGGTCACGATCGACGACGGCGCGGCCTCCGAGGATCCCGCTGCCGTGGCTGCGCCCGACCCGGACGACGAGACCACGGTCGAGCCTGCCTTCCAGCTCAACGTCCCGCTGCTCGACGGCGCTTTCGAGGGCCCGCTCGATCTGCTGCTCCACCTGATCGAGCGCAACGAACTCGACATCACCGAGATCTCGCTGTTGCGCGTGACGGAGCAATACCTCGCCTACCTGCGCGCCGCCGAGGAGATCAACCTCGGTGCGCTCGCGGACTTCGTGGCGATCGGCGCGCGCCTGCTCCTGCTCAAATCACGCGCGCTGCTGCCGGTCGAAGAAGAGGATCCGGAGGTCGACGATGACGAACCCGAAGACCTCGTCAAGGCGCTGCGCGAGTACCGGCGCTTCAAGGAAGCCGCCGAGTTCTTCCGCGAGCGTGACACCGGTCACCAGACCTATCGCCGCGAGGTCGCGCCGCCCGAGGTCACGCTCCCAACCGGCCTCGATCGTGTCACCCTCGACTCACTCGTCGAGGTGCTCCGTGAAGTGATGGACCGGCTGCCCGAGGAGGAGCCGGTCGGAACGATCGTCATGGAGCGCATCCGCCTCCGCGATCGACTGCGCAGCATCGTTGATCTCCTGGAGCGCGAACAGCGCACCAGCTTCCGCCGCCTCGTCGAAAACGCGACCTCACGCGTCACCGTGATCGTCGACTTCCTCGCGATCCTCGAACTGATCAAGTCGCGCTACCTCGAAGCGACGCAATCCGAGCGCTTCGGTGATATCGACCTCGTGAAGATCGAGGGCGCCGTGATCCCCGATCTCGGTGAGCTTGCCGAGGAGTTCACCGGCGTCTGATCCGCTCTGCCCTGCGGGCCGGCGATGGTACGATTTCGTCACTTCCCACTCTCGAACGCGGGTATATTGTTCGACTGCGAAAGGGTCTGCCACCGGTGTTGCTGGTCCGCCAAGAGCTCCAGGCGAGCGTCACACCGGGAGCGCACGCGCTCTCCATCGGTGTGTTCGACGGCGTCCACCGCGGCCACCAGATGCTGATTGCCCGGATGCTGGAGGAAGCGCGCTCGCGCGGCCTCGGCGGCGGCGTCGTCACCTTCCACCCGCATCCGCTGACCGTCGTCCGCCCGGACGTGAAGATCAGCTACCTCGAATCACTCGAACGCCGCGTCGAACTGCTTCGCGGCCTCGGCCTGGACTTCGTCTCGGTGCTCCAGTTCACCTCGGAGCTGCAACAGGTCTCCGCGCTCGACTTCTGCCGCCTGCTCGTCGAAGAGGCCCGGATGGGCCTCCTCGTCGTTGGCGAGGACTTCCGCCTCGGACGCGGCGGCGAGGGCACCGTCGCCGTGCTGACCGCGATCGGCGAGCAGCTCGGGTTCGAGGTGCTGCCGATCCCACTCCTCGGCGATGGTGATGACCGCGTCTCCAGCACCCGCGTCCGTGAGGCGCTGGCGGCCGGGGAGATGGAGTCCGTCTCCGACCTGCTCGGCCATCCCTTCCTGCTCCGTGGCCCCGTGCTCCATGGCGACGAACGCGGGCGTCAGATCGGCTTCCCCACGCTCAACGTCGGCGTCAGCGCCGACCGTTGGCTCCCGCCCAACGGCGTCTACGTCACCCGCGCCCACGTCGGCGACCGCGAGTTGCACGCCTGCACCAACATCGGCGTGCGCCCCACCTTCGAGGGCGAGCCGAAGCGTCTCGTCGAGACCCACCTCCTCGACTTCGAAGGCGATCTCTACGGAGATGTCGTCACCGTCGAGCTCCTCCACCGCCTCCGCTCCGAGCAGAAGTTCGATGGCATCGACGCGCTCCGCGCCCAGATCGATCGCGACCTCGTCGCCACCCGTGAGTGGTTCGCATGACCCCCAGCAAACCAAAGCCGCGCCAGATGGCTCCGGTCGAAGAGCAGCTCTCGGTGCTCCTCGGCGGCGTCGAGTACGGCGATGACCGCACCCACACCACCATGGAAGCCGAGCTGCGCGAACGCCTCGAAGAGGATCGCCCGCTTAAGGTCTACGCCGGCTTCGACCCCACCTCGGTTGACCTGCACCTCGGCCACACCCTGCCGATGCGCAAGCTGCGCCAGTTCCAGGACTTCGGCCACGACGTCACGTTCTTGATCGGCAACTTCACCGGCCTCGTCGGCGATCCGTCCGACAAGGACAAGGGCCGCCCGATGATCACCGCCGACCGCCTGGCTGAGAACGGTCGCAGCTACGCCGATCAGGCCTTCCGGATCCTCGACGCGGAACGCACCACCGTCCGCTACAACGCGGACTGGCTGGGCAAGCTCACCTTCGCCGACGTGGTCGGCCTCACCTCGAAGTTCACCGTCGCCCAGTTCCTCGAACGGGACAACTTCGCCAAGCGTTGGCAGAACCACGACGCCATCTACCTCAGCGAATTCATGTACGCGATCATGCAAGCCCAGGACGCCGTCGTCCTCGAAACCGACGTCCAGGTTGGGGGCAGCGATCAGCTCTTCAACCTCATGGCCGGACGGACGCTCCAGCGCGACAACGAGCAGCGGCCGCAGGTTGTGATCACGCTGCCGATCCTCGTTGGCACGGACGGCACGCAGCGCATGTCCAAGTCGACCGGGAACTCGATCGGGATCAACGAGCCGCCGAACGACATGTACGGCAAGGTGATGTCGCTCCCCGACGAGGTGATCCTCGACTTCTTCACGCTGGTGACTCCGCTCACCCCGGCCGCGGTGCACCAGATCGCCGAGGCCGTCGACGACGGGACGCTCCCGCCGATGGAGGCGAAGAAGCGGCTCGCCGGCGAGATCGTCGCCGTCTTCTCCGATGACGGCACCGCCGCCGACGCGCAGGCCTACTTCGAGGCCACGATCCAGCGCCAGGAAACTCCCGAGGAGATGCCGGAGTACGAGGTCGATGGCGAACAGCCGTTGCACCACGTGCTCACCGGCGCGGACCTCGCCAGCAGCAACGGCGAGGTCCGCCGGCTCGTTGGCCAGGGTGCCGTGTCCGTGAACGGCGAACGCGTCGATGAGTTCACGCTGCCGGTGAAACCGGGCGATGAAATTCGCGTCGGACGGCACCGCTTTTTACGACTTACCAAGGCCGGACAGTTACACTAGCTAGAGATAGGCGGGGGCTTCCATATGCTGGACAGCGGAATCGAGCTCGACCTGGATCGGGTCGTGCAAAATATCGACGAAGCTGACGTCATCACCCTCTATTTTCCGCTTCTCGGTAAGACGCTGATTCTCGACACGCGGCAGAACGACCATGCCGGCCCACTGGTCACCCTCGTCCCAATCGCGCAAGACGGCCTCGAACGCTATCGCTCCTTCCGCCGCCTCCGTCCCACCTTCCCCCGCCCCCAATCCATTTCGATGATTCCCTGGACGCACCGCGTCGACTCGCTCTCGCGGCTCGGCGTCTGGACGCACGTGATCTCCCGCGTGCAGGGGCTCGCCTCGGATCCCTGCCAGTTCCTGGAGATGGCCGACGCCTGCCTGCGGGAGTTGCGAAGCCTCGAGGTGCGTGAACTGCTGCGTGCTGTGAGTGGCGAGCAGTACGAGACGCTCTGGGCGTCCAACTCCCGCGAAACGAACTAGCCTCGGATCCTGCCGCTCAGGCGGCGGATCGACCCTGTTCCGAATCCCGAGCCCTGCCAACCTCGCCTCGCCGTCGTCACGCGTGCCCGCGCTGCGCCGCTAGTTGGCGCTCCCGCCGCGCAGCGTCGTGATGATCGAGTCCTGGACGTGCGCCGGCACCTCCACGTAACGATCGAACTCGAGCTCAAAGCGACCGCGCCCGTGCGTGATCGCGCGCAGCTCCGTGGCGTACCGCTGCACCTCGGAGAGCGGAACGTCGGCCTCGATCATCGAAAACGCACCTTCGCCCTCGACGCCGTGGACATGGCCGCGGCGGGTGCTGATATCGCTCATCACATCGCCAACGTACTGGCCGGGGACGTGGACACGTAGCCGCATCACCGGCTCCAGCAGCGTCGGCTGTGCCTCGAGCAGACCGTCGCGGAGCGCGTGCGAGGCGGCGGTCTTGAATGCCATCTCCGACGAATCGACCGCGTGCGACGAGCCATCGAGGAGCGTCACCTTCACGTCGACGATCGGTGACTGCGCGAGCGGACCGCGCGGCAGCGTTTCGTGGATGCCCTTCTCGACCGCGGGGATGAACTGCCGAGGTACGCTGCCGCCGACGACTTGTTCCGCGAACTCGAAGCCCATGCCGCGCGTCAACGGCGCGATCTCGATCACCACGTGGCCGTACTGCCCGTGCCCACCGCTCTGCTTCTTGTGCTTGTACTCCGCCTTCGCGACGCCGCTGACGGTCTCGCGGTAGGGAATGCGTGGCAACTCCGGGGTCACTTTGACGCCGTAGACCCGCTCGAGGCGCGCGCAGGCGATCGCCACCTGGGCGTCGCCGATGGTCAGCATGATCGTTTCACCGGTGTCCGCGTCACGGTCGACCTTGATCGTTGGATCCTGCTCCTGGAGCCGGTGCAGCGCCGAAGCCAGTTTGTTCACGTCGTCCTGGCTCGCGGGGTGCAAAGCGGTCCGGTACGTGGGGTGCGGGAACGGCAGCGGAGCCACCGTCACCGCGTGATCGGCGGAGGCGACCAGCGTGTCGCCGGTGTGCGTGTCGGTCAGCTTTGCCACCACGCCGATGTCGCCGGTGACGAGCTCGTCGACGGCGATCTGCTCCTTGCCCCGCTGCAGGAAGAGGTGCCCAAGCCGCTCCGTTGAGCGCGAACGGACGTTGTACGGGCTGAGACTCGCCGGAAGCGAACCAGAGATCACCTTCATCAGCGAGAGGTGCCCGACGAACGGATCCGCCAGCGTCTTGAAGACCTGCACCACCAGCGGGCCGTCCACGCTCGTCGTCACGGTGCCCTCGCTGAGCGCGTGCTCGCGTCCAAGTGGCGAGGGCATGAGGTTCACGATGTTGTTGAGCAAACCCTCGACCCCGACGCTGAGCGGCGCACAGACCGGGACAACGGTCACCACCGCGCCACTCTCGATCGCGTCATGTAGCGCGACGGTGATCTCCTCGCGCGTGAGTTCTTCGCCGTCCAGGTACTTCACCAGCAGTTCGTCGTCCGTCTCGGCGACCGCTTCGACCAGCATTTCGCGCGCGGCCTCAAGGTCACCGACGATGCCGTCCGGCGGCGTGTCGTGCGTGCGCAGGTCAAAGAAGCTGGTGAGCTTGCCGTCGGCGCCGCGGACCGGGAGTCCGAGTGGGATCACACGCTTGCCGTAGGTCTCGCGGAGGCTCTCCACCGCCCGCTCGAAACTGGCGTTCTCGCGGTCGAGTCGGGTGACGACGCAGATCCGCGGTAGGCCCGCCTCGTCGGCGCGTTGCCATGCTAGTTCGGTGCCGCCCTGGACGCCGGCGGAGGCATCGACCGCGATCAGCGCGGCATCGGCGGCGCGGACGGCGGAGACGACCTCGCCCTCGAAATCGGCGTAGCCGGGCGCGTCCAGCAGGTTGATCCGGCATTCATCCCACTCGATCGCCAGCAGCGCCGTGGAGATCGAGTAGTGATGCTGGTGCTCGTCCTCGTCGTAGTCGGCGACCGTCGTGCCGTCGTCCACGCTACCGAGGCGGCTAATCGCGCCAGCCGCGAAGAGCATCGATTCAGCCAACGTCGTCTTTCCCGCTCCGCCGTGGCCCATCAGGACAACGTTACGCAGACGGTCAGACGTGTAAGACTTCATCGCTACCCCCTCATCTGCGGGGATAGTACGGCGCGGAGTGAAGGCCCGACAACGCTAGTGATACTGAGAAGGGATCGCCGGCCGTTCGAGCCAGCGGTGCAGCCGCCGTTCGCGCGGCCTCGGACGGCGCTGCGCTAGGCGCCGATCGCCGGGCGGAGGTCCAGAACCTCCAGTTGCAGTGCGCCGTCGCCGCGGAAATCGTCGCGGCGGAAGGTGTAGATCAGGTCTGCCGATTCGCCCTCGGGAACCGCGGCCGCGGCATTACGGAAGGAGATCGCGCGCCACGTGACGGCGCCCTCCTTCAGCACGAGCTGGAGGTGCTCGCCACCCTGCCCGACGCCACGGCTCTTCACGACGGAGACGTTGTGCGCCAGGAAGACGGGCGTCGGATTGCCGATCCCATGGGGACCGAGCAGGCCCAGCCACTGGATCAGCCGCCGGTCGACCACCTGCAGCGACAACTCCTCTTCGACCTCGAATGCCGGCAGCAGATCCTGCGGATCGATCGCGCTGGTCGCGTCCTCGATCAGGCGCTGCTTCAGCTCCGGGACGCGCGCTACGTCGAGGGTGAATCCGGCCGCCGCGCGGTGGCCGCCGAATCGCAGGAACAGGTCGGCGTGGCGCCGCAGCAGCGCCGTGATGTCGAAGGCGGGCAGCGAGCGACACGATCCTCGTGCCTCCCGATCGTCCGTCTGCATCACGATCGCCGGTCGGTGGTGCTGCTCGACCAGTCGCGAAGCCGCGAGGCCAATGATCCCCGAGGAGATCTCCGGCGAGGCGGCCACGATCAGCGCCGCTTCGAGGTCGGCCGCGCTCAGCCGGTCGTGCACGTCGGTGATCGCCGCCTGCGTGTCATCCCGCCGCGCGCGGTTCAGCTCGTCGAGCTGCTTCGCCAGCCGCTCGGCGTCCGAATCGTTGTCGGCCAGCATCAGATCGAGGGCGACCTGAGCGTGCAGCATCCGTCCCGCCGCGTTCAGCCGCGGCCCCAGCACCCACCCGAACGTGTCGACGTTCGCTGTACTGAGATCGACGTTCGACACCTTCGCGAGCGCGCGCAGACCGGGCCGCGTCGTCGTCCGGATCGCCTCCAGACCAAGCCGCACTAGATCGCGGTTCTCCGCGACCATCGGCGCGAGGTCGCAGACCGTCCCCAGGGCGACCAGCGCCCGGTGGGAGTCCGCGTCGTACGCCCGCCCGAAGTGGTCGTACAGATCGTGAATGACCTTGTAGGCCACCCCGACCGCCGCCGGCTCCGACCCGTACCGCGAATCGGTGAGCTTCGGGTTCACGAGCGCCAGCGCCGCCGGCAGCTCATCCGGCACGGTGTGGTGATCGATCACGATCACCTCCATGCCCAGACCGTTCGCCTCGGCCACCTCGACCGTCGACGAGGTACCGCAGTCGGCCGTCACGAGGAGCGTCGCGCCTCGGTCGGCAAGCTGTCGCACCGCGTTCACGTTCGGCCCGTAGCCCTCGAGGAACCGGTCGGGGATGTACGGCATCGGCTTCGCGCCAAGCTCGCGCAGCCCCTCCGTCAGGATCGTCGTCGAGGTCACGCCATCCACGTCGAAGTCGCCGAACACGGCCACCGTCTCGCCCGCACGACACGCCGCGGCCAGACGCAGCACCGCCACATCGAGGTTGGGCATCAGCCGCGGATCGGTCAGCTCCCCCGGACTACCGAGGTAGCGGCGCGCTTCCTCGGCGTTGTGTACCCCACGACGTGCGAGCAGACGCCGCATGAGCGGCGGCAGCCCCGCTCCTGCGTCCGCGAAGCCACTGAGGTCAGGATCGGGCATCAGGCGCCACAGGCGACCTGCTGAGCCGTGCGTGACGGTGCCGGTAAAGGGCGCGGGCCCGTCATCGCCGTTGGTTGGCGGCCGGCGCTTGATCGCGCCTTCCCACGGAGCCTGCTCGACGAGCGGTGTCTCCTGTGGCGGAGGAACGGTCACCGGCTATTCCGCGAAGCGCTTGAAGACCAGGGAGCTGTTGTGCCCGCCGAAGCCCATCGAGTTGGAGATGGCGTACTCGATCGGCACGTCGCGCGCGCCCTCGCTCACGTAGTCCAGATCGCACTCCGGGTCCGGCGTCACGAGGTTCCGCGTGCCGTGGATGCGCTGATCGCGGATCGACAGGATCGTCACGCCCGCCTCGATCGCCCCACCAGCACCGAGGGTGTGGCCGATCATCGACTTCGTCGCGGAGATCGGAATCGCCCCCGCCGCTTCGCCGAAGACCGTGCGCAGCGACATCGTCTCGAACTTGTCGTTCAGCGGTGTGCTGGTCGCGTGCGCGTTGATGTAGCCAACATCGCTCGCGTTGATCCCCGCCTTCTTCAGCGCGGCGTTCATCGCACGCGCCGCGCCCTCGCCGTTTTCCGAGGGCTGCGTGACGTGGAACGCGTCCGCCGATGCGCCGTAGCCCACCAGCTCCGCGATGATCGTCGCCCCGCGCTCCTGCGCGTGCTCGAGCGTCTCGAGGATCAGCGTGCCGGCGCCCTCCGCGAGGATGAACCCGTCGCGATCGAGGTCAAACGGGCGCGAGGCGTGTTCCGGGTTGTCGTTCTGCCCGGTCGACAGCGCGCGGGACGCCGCGAATGCCGCCACGGACATCCGGGTCACGCCCGCGTCCGTGCCACCGGTGATCATCGCCTTTGCGTCGCCGCGCCGCAGCACCTCGTACGCCGTGCCGATCGCGTCCGCGCCGGAGGCGCAGGCGCTCACCGTATTGACGTTCGGACCGCGCGCGCCGGTGCGGATCGAGACCTGTCCGGCGGCCATGTCGGAGATGAACATCGGGACCAGGAACGGCGAGACACTGCGGGCGCCCTTGTCGAAGAAGACGTGGAACTGATCCTCCAGCGTGCCGATGCCGCCGATGCCGGATCCGATCATGCAGCCGATCTCATCCGCCTCCGCGCGAACGTCGAGGCCGGACTGCTCCAGCGCCTCGTCGGTCGCGGCGATCGCGAGCTGGACGAAGCGGTCCATGCGGCGGGCATCCTTGCGGTTGAGCCAGTCGGTCGGCTCGAAGCCAGTCACCTCGCCGGCGATGGTGGACGGGAGGTCCGCCGCCTCGACCAGGGTGATCTGATCGATCCCGTTCCGGCCCTCGAGCATCGCGACCCAGCTCGCGTCGCGACCGATCCCAACCGGGGTCATCATTCCGATGCCCGTGACGACGACACGTGCCGTGTCCATCAATCGCCTCCCCAATGTCCGAAAATCAGCGCGGAGTTGTGTCCACCGAGGCCCACCGACGTACTCATCGCGTACTCGATCGGGGCTTCACGGGCGATGTTCGGGACGTAGTCCAGGTCGCAGTCCGGATCCGGCGTCGTGTAGTTGATCGTCGGCGGCGCGATCCCATGCTTGCAGGCCAGCACACAGATCACCGCCTCGACAGCGCCCGAGGCACCCATCATGTGGCCGTGCATCGCCTTCGTGCTGGAGACCATCACGCGATCGGCATCTTCGCCGAACACGTCGCGGATCGCCCGCGTCTCGACGCGGTCGTTGAGCGGCGTGCCGGTGCCGTGGGCGTTGATGTAGGAGATGCGATCCGGCGTCAGGTTCGCCCGACTGAGGGCGCGTCGCATCGCCTCGTTGATCCCGCGGCCATCCTCGGCGGCGGCCACCATGTCGAACGCGTCGTTGCTCGTCGCGGCGCCCATCCAGCGCGCGTAGATCTTCGCGCCCCGCGCCTGCGCGTGCTCCAGCGATTCGAGGATCAGCGTGCCGGCGCCCTCACCGAGGATGAAGCCGTTGCGATCCTTGTCGAAGGGCCGCACCGCCTGCGTCGGATCCTCGTGCGTCGCCAGCGCCTTCATCGCGTTGAAGCCGGCGTAGTAGATCGGCTGTAACGGCGCCTCGAAGCCGCCCGCGATCATCACCTCGGCCTCGCCGCGGGCGATCGTCTCCGCCGCTTCGCCCACCGCCGCGCCACCGGTGGCGCAGGCAGCGGTCACGGCGAAGTTCGGGCCGCGCGCACCGAGGGCGATCGCGACCAAGCCGGTCGCGGTGTCCGGCAGCATGCTCGTGATCAGGAACGGCGAGACCCGACGCGGCCCCTTCTCTTCGAGGATCCGCTGCTGCTCCACCATCAGGTGCGCGCCGCCGATGCCCGTGCCGAGCAGGATTCCGACCGAGTCCGGTCGCTCCGCGTTGATCTCAAGCTGCGCGTCGGCCACCGCTTCCTGCGCGGAGGCGATCGCGAAGGCGGTCGAGAGGTCGATCCGGCGCAGGATCTTCGCTTCCACGTGATCCGAGGGCTCGAAGCCGTCCACCTCGCCGGCGATCGGGTACTCGTACTGGGATGCGTCGAATCGGCTGATCAGGCCGATCCCGGAGCGGCCGGCGACGATGCTGTCCCAGCCGTCAGCGACGTTCTTTCCGACCGGGCTGATCATGCCCAGCCCCGTAACCACGACTTCGCGCGGCATCAGCGAGCGCTGGGGTGGGGAATGACCGAAATCGGGATCGGCTCTTCGCGCGCGTCGTCCAGCGACACCGCGGTGAGTTGGTCAGAGATGCGCTTCACCATGCGTGAGAGGACGTGACCGGGGCCCACCTCGATGTAGGTGTCGACGCCTTCGCTCTCCATCCGCTGAACGTTCTTCGTCCAGAAGACGGGAGAGCGGAGCTGCTCCTCGAATTCACGGCGGACCTCGGCGGCGGTCGACAGCAGGCGGGACGTGGCGTTGGAGACGATCGGTTGAAGCGGATCCGCGATCGGGATCTCGCGGATCACCCAGGCGAACTCTTCCGCCTGCTCGTTGTGCAGCGGGGTGTGACTGGAGACCTTCACCTTCAGGCGAATCGCGCGGCCTTGCAGGTCGCGGGCGCGGTCCATCGCGCGCTCCAGCGCCGCGACGTCGCCGCTGACCACGATCTGCGTGTCCAGGTTGTGGTTCGCGACATCGACGCGGTCCTCGGGCGACTGCGTTGCGTCCTCGCAGATCTGACGCACCACGTCGTACTCGAGGCCCAGAATCGAGGCCATGCCCACCGGGCGCGCCGCGTTGAACTCACTCATCAGGCGCGCGCGTTCGAGGATGATCAGCAGCGCATCCCGGAACGAGAGCGCCTCCGCGGCGACGGCAGCGCTGAACATGCCGAGCGAGTGACCGCCAAAGAGCCGTGGGCGCACGCGCTCACCCGCCTCGGAGAGCTTCTCGCGCATCGCGCGGAGGAAAGCGACCGAGGTCGTGACCATCGCCGGCTGTGTCGCGCGGGTCTCAGCGAGCTCGTCGATGTCCGATTCGAAGCAAACCTTCACCAGGTCGATACCGGTGAGGTCGCTGGCCTCTTCGTACGCGAGACGGGCGGCGGCGGAGTGTTCGTGGACGAGCTTGCCCATGCCCGGCGCCTGCGATCCCTGTCCCGGGAACAGCAGAGCAGTGGGATCGGTGTCGGAGGCGGCGCCTGCGGGCGCGTTCGTTGCGTCGCTCACGAGCGGCCTCCCGGCCGGGCAGAACCGCAAATGCGGCCCCTCGCCATACGGTTTCGCAGTGTAGCAAGGGGCTTCTGGCGACGTGAGAATTCGCCAGCGCGCCGCCGCTCTCGCGGCTGACCTTCGAGGACGCCCGTTAGAACGGCGATCCGCCACTGTCCGGCAGCCCGCCGGCATCGCCGAGGCCCGCCATCCCTGGCATGCCGCCGCCGCCCATCCCCCCAGCACCGCCCATACCGCCGAGGGCGCTAAAGTCCGGCAACCCAGCGCCGGCCCCCGTCGGCTCGAGCAGCCGGCGCGACTCGTGCAGCACGGCGAGCAAGTCTTGCGCCAGCCCCGCGGCGGTACCGTGGCTCTCCGCGACGCGGCGTCCGGCGTCCGCATGGACATAAACCGCTACCGCGGCCGCGTCGTACGGCGCGAGCCCCTGCGCGATCAGCCCCGCGATCAGACCGGCGAGCACGTCGCCGGTCCCGGCGGTCGCCAGCATCGCGTTCGCTGCCTCGGAGAGACGGGCCGTACCGTCCGGCGCCGCGATCACGGTGCAGGCGCCCTTCAACACCACGACGGAATTCGTGAGCTTCGCGTAGGCCGCGGCGGTGTCCAGGCGTGTCGCCTGGACCTGCTCGACGCTGGTGCCGGTCAGCCGCGCCATCTCGCCGGGGTGGGGCGTCAGCACGCGCGGTAGTGCGAGCCGCGTCCACCACTCCGGATCGTCCGCCAGCACGTTGAGCGCGTCGGCATCCAGCACCAGCGCCGACGGGCCATCGATGTCGTCGATGCCCGCGAGGAGGTGGCGGACGAAAGCGCGGCTCTCGTTGCTGAGCGACAGCCCGGGGCCCACGAGCAGCACGTTCGACCGGCCGCCGTTGAGCGCGCGCAACAGCGCGCGTGCCGCCGAAGCGTCCAGCGTGCCATCGGTCGATGGCAGCGGCTCGTGGATCACGTCCGGCAGCCCGTGCACGAGCAGCGGCTGGATCACCTCGGGGGCGGCGAGTTGCACGAGGCCGGCGCCGGACCGTGCGGCCGCTTCCGCGGCGAGCCGCGCGGCGCCCGGGTAGCGTCGCGATCCGGCGGCGATCGTGACCGTGCCGAACGTGCCCTTGTTCGCGTCGTCGCGCCGCTCCGGCATCACCGCCTTCAGGTCGCGCAGTCGTAGTTCCTCGAAGGGGAGATCGGCGGAAGCGGCCTTCGGGATGCCGATATCCACGGGGATCACCCGCCCGGCGTTCGCCCGCCCGGGAACCGAGTAGAGACCAACCTTGGCGAAGCCAAACGTCACCGTGGCGCTGGCGTTCACCGCGAGCGGATCCGCGTAGCCGCTATCCGCGTCGACGCCGGTCGGTACATCGAGGGCGAGAATCTGTGGCGCCGGGACGCGGCGTTCGGTCGCACGCAGGCGGCGCAGGATCTCCGCGAGCGCGCCCGCGATTGGCCGCTCGCGCGGTGATGCGCCGATCCCGAGCAGTGCGTCGATCACGGCCGAGGCATCGCGGAACAGCGCGTCGAGCCGCTCGAAGTTCGGGTCTTCCGCGACGGTGGTCCAGGGCACCTCGGACTCCAGCAGCGCCTGCCACTGCGGGTCGTCCTCCGCGCGCGGCTCCAGCAGGTAGACGTATGGGATCGCGCCGAACTGGACCAGGTGACGCGCCGCGACCAGGCCGTCGCCACCGTTGTTGCCGGGCCCAACCAGGATCAGGATGCCGCGCTGTTCGATCGCGCCGACCGCCATCCACGCTTCCTGCGCGGCGGCGATCCCCGCCTCCTCCATCAGTTGCTGTTCGCTAACGCCGGCCGCGACGGCCGCCGCTTCCAGTTGGCGCATCTGCGCGACGGTGACGAGTTTGCTCACGGTGCTGGACCTTCTCGGTGCTGCTGGGATTGGCGGTGCTGGTCGGGCTGCCCCGCGGGGCGAGACTACTTGCGGATCGGCGGGAGCACGTCCGGCAGGCGCTCCTCGCCGTCGTCGTCCACCAGCAACCCGCGCTGCTTGAGACGCGCGATCAGCCGAGGCCGCGCCTCCTCGGGCTCCTGCTCACGGATCCGCTGCGTGCAGACGACCGAGGCGACGGCGAACGAATCGAGGTGCGTCAGCGAAATGTCGATCGCCTCGAGGCCGATGAAGTCGGCGCGGGTACGCGCGCCGCCGTAGAGGTAGACAAGCGGTTTTCCTCGGCGGTCGGGGAGCACCTCGATTTCGCGCCAGGCGACGGAGCGGGCGCCGGTGCCCAGTGCCTTCATCACCGCCTCCTTGGCGGCGAAGCGGGCAGCCAGCTCGGGAACCCGACCGCGGCAAAACGCGGCCTCGGCGGGTGTGAAGACGCGGTGGATGAAGCGCTCCGGGTACTTCTTGAGCACCGCGCGCACGCGATCCAGTTCGATCATGTCGATGCCAACGGAATGTGTAGTCACGCCGCTGAATCTATCAGGGACGCTCACCCTCCGACGACGCCGCGCCGCCGCGCTCACCACCGCCACGAGGCCGCCGCGCACCATCCGAGGCGGCTGGGGACTGGCTGTGACGCGTGCGATACTCGCGCTTCGAGCAGGGCAGGGGGAACCGTGGCGGCACGCATTATCGATGGCAACGCGATTGCGGCGGAGGTACGCGCCGAGGTCGCCGCAGGCGTCGCGGAGCTGGTCGCCGCCGGGCGCCGCCCGCCGCACCTGACCGCCGTCCTCGTCGGTGACGACGCCGCGTCCGCGACCTACGTCCGCCTCAAGCACCGCGATTGCGCCGAGGTCGGGATGACCAGCGACACCGTCGCGCTCCCCGCGACCGCGACCCAGGCCGAGATCCTCGCGGTCGTCCGTGGCCTCAACGCGAACGACGCCGTCGACGGCGTGATCGTCCAGAAGCCATTACCGCCGGGTGTGGATGACGCTCTCGTCGACGCGACGCTGGATGCTGGCAAGGACGCGGATGGACTGGGGCCGACCAGCCTCGGCCGGCTCGTGCAGGGCGCGCCAGTGTTCATCCCCGCGACACCGTCCGGCATCCAGCAGTTGCTGCTGCGCAGCGGCATCGATCCCGCCGGGAAGCGGGTGGTGATTGTTGGGCGCTCGATCCTCGTCGGGCGGCCACTCGCCATGCTGCTCTCTGCGAAGGCGGCCGGTGCGAACGCGACGGTGACGATCGCGCACACCGGGACCAGCGACCTCGGCAGCGTCACCCGGGAGGCCGACATCCTCGTCGCTGCCGCTGGGCGGCGGAACCTGATCACGGCGGACATGGTCCAGCCGGGAGCGGTGGTGATCGATGTCGGGACGAACCGCGTCGACGACCCCTCGAAGAAGGCCGGCTTCCGCCTGGCGGGAGACGTGGACTTCGACGCGGTGAAGGAGATCGCCAGCGCGATCACGCCCGTGCCCGGTGGCGTCGGCCCGATGACCCGCGCGATGCTGCTCGTGAACGCCCTGAAGGCGGCGCGAGCCGCGAGCTGAACTGCCGCGGCGCAAGCAGGACGTTCCTGCTGGTTCATCCAGCCGGGGCGTTCTCCATTCCCTTGAATCCGCTGTCCATGCGACGATGGAACGACGATGGACGAACTTCGACAGCGAGTCGCCGAGCTACTCGAGCGCGTGCGGGATGTGCAGGTGCGACTTTGACCTGCCCGCACAGGAACGCCGTCTAGCCGAACGCCGCGAGCAATCGCAGGCCCCCGATCTGTGGAACGACCAGAAGCGCGCGCAGCGCGTCATGAAGGAAATTGCACGCCTCGAACACCTCGTGAACACCTGGAACGTGCTGGAGACCGGCTCGAGTGACATCCAGGAGTTCCTCGCAATGGCCGAGGCGATCGACGACGAGGACGAGCTCGCGGCGTTGGCGCGGGACCTCGACGCCGAGCTGGTCAAGCTCGAGCGTGAGTTCGACGCCCTCGAGGTTGAGTTGACCCTCAGCGGCGACTACGACGACCGCAACGCGATGCTCGCGATTCACGCGGGCGCGGGCGGCACCGAGGCGCAGGACTGGGCGGAGATGATGCTCCGCATGTACCTGCGCTGGGCCGATCGGCACGGCTTCAAGACGGAAATTCTCTCGATCAGCAACGGCGATGAGGCCGGGCTGAAGTCCGTCGAGATCCGCATCGCAGGCGACAACACCTACGGCCTCCTCCGGTCCGAGCGCGGCGTCCACCGCCTGGTGCGCATCTCACCCTTCGACTCGTCCCATTCGCGCCACACCAGCTTCGCGCTGGTCGAGGTGATGCCCGAGGCCTCCGAGGGCGATATCAGCGTCGAGATCAACTCGGACGATCTGCGGATCGATACCTACCGCGCCAGCGGCAACGGTGGCCAGAACGTCCAGAAGAACGACACTGCGGTGCGGATCACACACATCCCCAGCGGGATTGTGGTCACCTGTCAGAATGAGCGATCGCAGAATCGAAACCGCGAGAGCGCGATGCTCGTACTGGAGTCACGGCTCCTCGAACTCGAGATCGAGCGTGTCGAAGCGGAACGGGCGGAGATCAAGGGCGTGCACGTGGACGCGGGCTGGGGCAACCAGATTCGTTCCTACGTGCTGCAGCCGTACCGGATGGTGAAAGACTTGCGCACCAGCACCGAGACCAGCGACACCGGCGCCGTCCTCGATGGCGCCATCGACGAGTTCATCTACGACTACCTGCGGAGCCAGGTCGGCATTGACGACACGGCCGTCGCCTCGTGATCCGCACCCCTGGCACCGCGAGGGTCGCGACTGCCCTCGGCCTATTCGCGCTGGCGCTGGCAGCGGTGCTGGCGATCGCCCCACAATCGGCGCGCGCGGGCAGCATCACGGCCGGCGAGACGCGGATCGAGAGCGCGGATCCGCGCGAAGTCAGCTTCCGCGTGAGCGTCGAAGCGCCGTCGAGCCTGGAGTCGGCCCGCTTCATCTACAAAGTGCTCAACCCGGACGGCAATGTCGGTGGCGGCGGGGTCGCGGAGTTCGTTCCGGCAACTCGGACCGACGTCACCTTCACGCTCGGGACCGTCACCGCCAGCCGCTACATCCCGGTCGGCTCCGAATTCGTGATCCAGTGGGAACTGACCGATCGCGACGGCACGAAGGTGACCACCGACGAGGAGTCGTTCGTCTTCCTCGACGGCCGCTACGACTGGCAGAACCGCACCGAAGGCGCCGTCACCGTCTACTGGTATGGCAGCAACCAGGATCGCGCCGACCTCGCCTTCGAGGCCACACGCTCATCGCTGGCGGACACCGAGGCCCTGCTCGAGGCGACCGTCGAATACCCCGTCAAGGTCATGGTCTGGGCGTCCGAGTCCGATGGCGATCTGGCGCGACAGCCGCGCGGTGAGACCTTCGACTCGCAGGTCGTGACTGGCGGTCAGCGCGTCGCGCCTGATCTGATCTTCGTCTTCACCCCGGATGTTGACGTGATCCGCCACGAAACCGCGCACATCGTCACCAAGGTGGCTGGCGACGGAGCGTTCACCCGCGTGCCGTCCTGGCTCGACGAGGGCACCGCGGTCTACATGCAGAACACCCCGGGCTCCGGCTATAGCTCGGCGATCCGCTTCGCCATCGAGACCGGCGCGCCGCTCAACCTGCGATCGCTCCAGTCGCCCGCCAACGAGGCGAGCCTCATCAACCTCTTCTACGGACAGTCCTGGTCGACCGTCGACTTCATGGTCTCGAACTTCGGCGAGGAAGCATTTGCCGAGGTCTACCGCACCATCAAGGCCGGTTCGCCGACCGACGACGCGTTGATGGCCGTCTACGGCGTCGATCAGAACGGCCTCTACAACCTCTGGCGCGAGGCCAACGGCATGACGGCGATCGACTTCGGTTCGAGCGCTGCCGGCACGGCCGTGCCGGGCGCCGAGGCGACGCGTGCGCCACTGGCGATCCCGACCTCGGTCGCGGCGGCGCCGCGCAGCGGAGCGGGGGCGGCTGGGACCGCCACGTCTGGCGCATCCGGGGCCGACAGCAGCGACGGCGGAAGCGATGGCGGGAGCGGAGCAAGCGGGATCATCGTCGCGCTCGTGACCCTGCTGATCGTCGCGGCCCTGGGTGGCAGCGCCTTCGCGCTGTCCCGCCGAGGGCGCGCCTAACCGCCGAGGGCCTGACCAACTCGCGCCAGAGCGGCGAGCGGCGGATCGGCTAGCGCCCCGGGATGATCAGACCACCCGGTGATGCCTGGCCACCCGCGTTCCCCGGTGTCGGGGCAGTCATGCCGCCCGTCCCCTGCTCCCGCTGCGCGGCTTCGCGTGCTCGCTGGATCGCCTGCTCCTCGGTGAGGAACTCGGAGGCAAGGACGCGGTCGCGAATCACGGCGTCGGTGTTGCCCGCGATCACCCGCTGAATCTGCTCGAGCAGCGGCGCATCGTCCCAGGCCCCGGAGAAGCGTCGGCCGTTGATGCTCACAATCGGCACCTCCGTGACCGCCCGCTGGCTGGCAAGCACCGGGAGTTCGGCGATCTCCGTCAGTTGCAGCTTGATCGCCTTCGACTCGACCGCGAATGCGCCGAGCAGACGCGCCATGTGCGCTGAATAGGGGTCGTAGGGCGCCAGCATCGCCTCGATCTCGACCGCTCCGAGTTCGGCGGCGCCGATACGCGTCTCCTCCGGCAGCGGCGCTTCGCCGCGCGAGAGGAACCAGATGATGTCGAGGAGCGCCGGGAAGAGCAGCCCGGAGAACAGCCCCACGAGGCGGATCGACCGCCCGTTCCCGCGCAGGATCGTCGTTGGCGCGAGCGTGATCCCCGCCTCCTCGGCGCGCGACGCGTGCTTATCGAGGTCGTAGGCGGTGATCCGCAGCGCGGGGTGCAGGCTGCCCAGTTGGCGCGCCAGTTCCAGCGCGTCGCCACAGTGGTTGCAGGTGTCGCGGTCCGTGCGCACCAGCCCAGACTCCTGGCGCGTCCAGACGTCGAAGCTGACCGGCGCCGCCATGCGCTGAGACAGGTACTGCGCGACCTGGGTCGCATCCTCGCGGTCCATCGGGCTCGCCGGCTTGACCATGGTCCTCGACCCTCCTCGACGCCTCGCGCTGCGCGCAATGGACGCGGGCTACTGGGCGCTCGTTTCCTCCGCCAGCAGCCGACGTGCAGTGTCGACCCGTTGTGCCACAGTGACCAGCGTCACTACCGCAAGGATCCAGAGCGCGGGGCGCAGCAGCCCCAGGATCAGCGCCGCCCCCGTGAGGATCACCCGTTCCGGGCGCGTGAACAGCCCGCTGGTCATCGAAACGTCGAGGCCCTCGGCGCGCGCGCGCACGTACGACACTAGGATCGACCCAACCACCGCCGCGAACGCGAGGATCGTCTCCTCCTGGTTCCCGCGATCCAGCTCGTAGACCAGGATCCCGCCGAGCACGACCGCCTCGGAGAGCCGGTCGAGCACCGAGTCGAACAGCGCCCCGAACGGCGTCGCCTTCCCCGTCGCCCGCGCGACCGCCCCGTCGAACATGTCGAGCCCGCCAAACACCAGCACCAGCACCCCACCGAGGAGCAGCCGCCCATCGGCGACCGCGACGGCCGCCGCGATGCTCCCAAGCAGCCCGGCCACCGTAATCATGTTTGGGGTCACTCCCAGCGCGACGAACACACCGACGATCGGCGCGAGGCGTTCCGCGGAGATGCGGGTCGGGAGGAGCTTCATCCGGCGTGTATTTCGTTGGTGCGCGAGTGGTCAGCGAGGGCGAGTCGGCGGCGGCGATCGGTCATGCGCGCATCAGGCGGCGCAGTCGCGCGCGTGCGCGTGCCTGCTCCCAGGTGTGGTGCTGATCCAGCAGTCGGTCGTAGTAGGAGAGGAGCTGCTGCGTCACGCGCGGCCAGGAGTAGTCCTCCACGCGCACCCGGCCACCCTCGGCCAGCGCGTCGCGCTTGGATTTGTCGCGGACCAGCAGCGTGAGCGCATCGGCAAGGCCGAGCGTGTCCTTCGGGCGGACCAACAACCCATCGACGCCGTGCGTCACCACCGAGGCGTAACCCTCGATGTTCGACGCGACGATCGGGAGGCCCGCAGCCATGGCTTCGAGAATGACATATCCCTGTGACTCATTCCCGAGCGCTGGCGCGCAGAAAATGTGCGAGCTGCGATGGTAGCGGGGGAGTTGCTCGTTTGAGGGCCCCGGCGCGAAGACGATGTTGCGCTGACCGCTGTGGCGCACGGAAGCCTCGTAGCGACGCCGGGTGCGGGAGTCTGGACCGACGATGATCAGTCGGGTGTTGGGATCGCGGGCGTTGACTACGCCGAAAGCACGGATCAGGTAGGCGAGACCCTTCCGTTTCTCCGCGCGCCCGACGTAGAGGATGTTGATCAGGTTGTCGTCGAACTCGGCGAGCGGTTCGAGCAGTGGGTTCGCGAACCGCTCGATATCAAGGCCATTCGGGATCACGTTGTAAAAGCCGGGGAAGTACTCGCCGACGTACTGCGCGGCCGGCGGCGAAACGGCGATCTTGCCGTCCAGTTCGCGGAACCAGCGCTTGAGCAGGCGGCGGCCGTAGCCGTACAGGCGGTTGCCACCGTCCTTGCGGGCGTGGAACGTGCCGACGTTGATCACCCGATCGTTCGCGGCCTTCGAGTGGCGAAGGACGTGGATCGGAAGGACCGGCATCAGCGGCTCATGGACGTGCACTACATCGAAGTGTTCCTCTTCCAGGAATCGCTTCACCTGGTGCCCGAGCGTGGGATTGAGGGCGATGCGAGCTGTGGAGCCGGACGCGGGGACAGAGATCGGGCGCCCCATGACGCGCACCCGAGGGTCGGCGACCCGCCCACTCGCGGGCGCGAGGATCAGCACCTCGTGGCCGCGTGCCGCGAACTCCTCGGCCAGTTGGCCGATGTGGCCATTGACCCCGCCGGGCGTGAGCCAGTCGTAGGGCGATACAAGTGCGATCTTCATCGCGATCCCCCTAACGCAAGCCGTTCGGCCCAGGCGGGCACCGATCGGCGCGAGGCAAACCCGACCTCGCGGCCGCGTTGTTCGGCGATACGTCGCCAGCCGATCTGACGGAGTGGTGCGCGCTGCCCCCGGCCCGCCCGCGCGGTCCCGTTTTCGATGGCAACACGGAGTTCGGCTGCCCGCACGGCGGGACGCAGCGTACCCGGGAAGAGTGTATAGGCGCTTGCGATCCGTTCGGCGAACACTGCGTTGCTCGCCCCGATCTCGGCCAGGTGATAGCGCTTCGCGTTCAACTCCAGCGCGCGCGCCGCTCCGGAGCTGGCCCGCGCGGAGCCGCTGGCGACCTGGATCGCATCCGGGTGGATCGCCGGATCGTCCGAGCTGAGCAGCGCCTCGAGGTCCGCGCGACCGATTGAGCGCCGCCAGCGTGCGAACGGGTGCGGCACGATCGCGAGTCCACCGAGGCGGTGAATAGCCTCGATCGTGTGTGCGGCGGACGCGCCCGCAGGCACGGCCTCCTCGACCCAGAGCGCCAGGAGCGGGCCGTCGGTGCTCGTAACCAGCATCCCCGGCACCACCTCGAAACTGAGCCCGTCGCGGACCGCCCGCTCGCGGGCATCGAGGGAACTGTCGATCCGATCGCGGTCGGCGATTGCGATCAAATCGAGTTCGGCGCGTTGCTCGGTGCGCTGAAGAATCGCTTCGAGGTCGGCCGCGCCCTCGCCCCGGTTGGTTTCAACATGGAGATCAGCGCGGCCGAAGCGGATGTCGGTGGTGAGGAGGGAGGCGATCGAGGGACGTTCGTCCCGATACGTGCTCATGACGCGGCCATTGTACGGAGTGGGTCCAGTGCTGATGGTCGTTGTGGCAGGTGACCCGATGCTGGTCCGAATCCGGCGTGCGATGGAGGGGCAAGCTCGATACCCTGCGCTGCTCGCGGGAGCGGCAAGCCGGCGAGCAACGGCGATTACTGGACGGGGACATGCGATGGCGGACGAGGCACCAACGAAGCGAACGCGGCTGCGGCGATCACCGACGCGTGGGTGCTACGACCGGGCAGCGATCGACGCGATCCTCGATGGGGGCGTCCTCTGCCACGTGGGCTACGTGATCGACGGGCAGCCGATGGTGACGCCCACGCTGTACTGGCGCGAGGGTGACCGCGTGTACTGGCACGGATCGAGCGCCAGCAACATGCTTCGCGCCGCCGAGGGCGCCCCCGTCTGCCTCACCGTGAGCCACCTGGACGGCCTGGTACTGGCGCGCTCCGGCTTCCATCACTCCGTGAACTACCGTTCGGTGATGCTGTTGGGCGAGGCCCGCATCGAGGACACGGCGAAGCGCCCGGAACTCCTCGATCGGTTCATCGAAGAGCTGGTCCCCGGTCGCGCGGCGACGCTGCGCCAGCCGACCGAGCAGGAGTTGAAAGCGACGACGATCCTCAGCATCGCGATCGACGAGGTATCCGCGAAGGTTCGCACCGGCGGCCCGATCGACGAGCCTGAGGACTACGAGTTGCCAATCTGGGCGGGCGTGGTGCCGCTGCACCAGACGATCGACGCGGCGATCCCGGACGACCGCCTGCTCCCGGGCGTCGAGCTGCCGGAACACGTCACCTCGCTGAGCGAGGTGCGCTGGGCGCAGCCGGCATCGGTGCCGCCAGCCTAGCGGGAGCGGTCACCCGAATCGGGCGTCAGCCCGTAGGTCCAGATCGGGCTGAGCGGGAACCATTGATCCGGAGCGGAGCGGATGCCGTCCTCGATCGCCGCGAGCACGCTCCGCATGCCGGCCTCGATGTCCGCGCCGCGCTCGCCGGAGCCGGCGCCGCGGGTGAGGACCGCGACCTCGTGGAGCGCGATCCAGTAGCGCCCCGTGCCGGACCGCGTCACGAACCCGACCACGATCGCGGCGCCCGTCAGCCACGCCAGTTCGACGGCGCCTCGAGGCATCGCGGCGCGCTCCCCAAAGAACGGGAACGGCTCGCCCGTCCCGAGCACATCGCGGTCGACGAGCATGCCGAGGACCCCGCCGCAGCGAAGCTGCTCCAAGGCCTCGCGCACGCCATGGCGATCGGCGGGGACGAAGCGGACGCCGCTGTGTCCGCGGACGCCGTGCACGAAGTCGTTGAGCGCTGGAGGCGCCAGCCGTTCGGTGAGCACCATGATCGGAAAGAGCGGCGCCAGCGCCGGGGCGATGAATTCGGGATTACCGAGGTGCGCCGACGCGAGGATCACGCCGCGCCCCCGATCGTAGGCGCGGAAGAGCGCGTCGATGCCTTCGAGGGCATCGACCTGATCGAAGACGGCGTCCGGTCGCAGCCGCGCGGTGCGCGCGAAGTCGACGTAGTAAAGCGCGGCGCTGCAGACGGCGCCGCGCGCGGCGCGATCGATGGCGCTCCTCGGTGTCGCGGCCGGGTAGACGTGGCGCATGTGATCGCGGGTCGTGCGACGCAGCCTACCGGAGGCGAACCACGCCACGGTGCCGGCGGCACGCGCGAGGGCGTAGAGGATCGCTGTCGGCACCCGATCGCCGACGCGCACGAGCAGTTGAAGCAACCGCAGTCGGATCACCGGTAACGACTCCCGAGGCTAGGCGGACGCGGCGGCATCGGCGGTCCAGAGGTGACGGAAGATGTACCACTGGTCGGGACGCCGTCGGACCATCGTCTCCAGGTAGCCGAAGATCGCCTGGGTGAGCGCGGGCACATCAACGTCATTGTCGCCGGTCGGCTCGAATGCCACTGGCTCGATCCAGGCCTCGATGCGGTCGCTCCACGGCGCGTGGCGCGGGAGCGCGGCCACAACGACCGAGGCGCCCGTCCGCAGCGCGAGTCTGGCGACGCCGTCCGGGACGCTGATCGCATCACCGAAGAACTGGACCGTGACGCCGCCACTGGGTGGCGCGGGTATATCGGCAAGGGCGGCGATCACGTCGTTGCGCCGCAGCGCGCGAATGATGCCCGGCCCCATTCGCTCGGCGGCAAGCACGGTCATCCCGAGGTGGGTGCGGGAGTCGCGCACGAGCTGATCGACGCGCGGATTGTTGAAGCTGTCCGCGACGACCGTGATCGGGAATCCGGCGAGTGCAAGCGCGGCGGCGCCAAGGTCCCAGTTCCCGAGGTGCATCGTCACGAAGACGATCCCGTTGCCGTTGCGCAGGGCCTCGAGGTCCGCCCAGCGATCGAAGATGACGCGCCGGCGGGTGTCCTCGGGGGTCGCGCTCATCGAGCGGAGGAAGTCGATCAGGAAGACGGCGTAGTTGCCGAATGACTGACGCGCGATGCGGCGCGCCGCGGCGTCGTCACCGCTGGTGACGTGCCGCATGTTGGCAATGCAGCGCCGTCTACCGCCGAACCACAGCCAGTAGGTCAGGGTGCCCGCACCGCGGGCGAGCGCGTAGCTCACCCGCAACGGGACGATATTCGCGAGCGCGGTCCCGGCGCGTATGGCCAACCAGAGCAACATGCTCCGTAGTCTGCGTGACGAGACCGTCCGTCGCTACGACTTCGTCGGTTCGCGGCTGCCAATCCCCTGACCGCGGCGCGGCGTCTACGCCGGCGGTACTACCCGGTACGGGTGCCAGGCGCCGACGACCAAACCCTGATCGAGGAGCGCGAGCAGCTCGCCGTCCGGGCCGTAGCAGCGGGCGCGGCGGGGCTTGCCTTCGGCCAGCGGGGGCGCGACGTAGCCGGGCCTCGGCATCGCGATGATGTCGCGGCCCTGGCGAATGTCCGAGGCGTCACGCCGTCCGACGATTACGGCCGGCCACTTCGTGAGCACCGCATCGAGCGCGTGCACGAGATCGTTCGTCTCGCCCGCCTCGAGCAGTTCGCAGGCACGGTCGAGCGGCGTCGCCTGGCTGACGACGAACGTACCGACGGCCGTGCGTTCGAGGCCGTCGAGGTGTGCCCCCACGCCAAGCGCGGCGCCGAGGTCGTGCGCGAGCGAGCGGACGTAGAAGCCACGGCTGCACTTGATGTCCACGACGATCGATGGGCGCTTCGGATCACTGCGGTCCAACTCGCCAACCGCGAGGTCGTAGACCGTCACCGGGCGGGCGTCGAGCTCCATTGGCTCGCCGCGGCGGGCGGCACGGTACGCCGGCTCGCCACCGCGTTTGACGGCGCTGAAGGCAGGCGGAACCTGCTGGATGAGGCCTCGGAACTGGTCGAGTTGCGCCTCGATCGCCTCGCGGGTCACCTCCGAGGCGTCGCATTCGGAAACCACCTCGCCGTCGGAGTCATAGGTATCGGTGGCGGCGCCAAAGCGGATCACGCCGCGGTAGGCCTTGTGCGCGTCAACCAGCTCCTCGATCAGCTTCGTGGCATCGCCGATCGCGATCGGGAGGACGCCGGTCGCCGCCGGGTCGAGCGTGCCGGCGTGACCGACCTTGCGGATGCCGGCGGCGCGCCGAATGTGCCGCACCACATCGAACGAAGTGATGCCAGCCGGCTTGTCGATGTTCAGGAACCCGCGCAGTGCCATTGGTTACCGCGCTGTCGCTTGTGCTGCCATTCGGATGCGCGCGGTCGCCTGCGCTGCGATTCCGTCGCGCTCGCTTGTCTGTTGGGCCATCGGTTAGAGCTCGCGGCCTTCGCTGCGCGCAACGTCGCGCATGATTGCGGTCAGGCGTTCGGCCTCTTCCATCGACCGGTCATGTGCGAAGCGCAGGCGCGGAACGCGGCGGAGGTGGACCTCCTTGGAGATCTCGCGGTGGAGGAATCCCTCGCTGTGGCGAAGTCCCTCCATCACCTCTTCGCGCAGTGTGTCGTCGCCCAGGACGCTGATGTGCACGGTCGCGTGGGCGAAGTCCGGTGTGACCTCGACGCGGGTGATCGAGACCATGACGTTGGTCAGCGCGGGGTGCTTGAGGCGTCGTCGGATCAGATCCGCGAGCACGCTCTGGATCAGGTCGCCGACCTGTTCGGTGCGCCTGCTCATAGGGCTACTCCGTAGCGCCACCGCGGGCACGCGCCCGCGGTCACCCGGTCGGTGATTAGCGCGTGCGCTCCATGCGGAAGGCTACGATTTCGTCGCCTTCCTGGAAGTCGGTGAAGCCGTCGATCTGGATGCCGCACTCGAGGCCGGTCGCGACCTCTCGGACGTCATCGTCGAAGCGCTTGAGGCTGGAGAACGGGCCTTCGAAGATCATCTCGCCGCCGCGCATGACGCGCGCGCGGGAGGAGCGGAGCACCGTGCCGTCGCGCACGTACGAGCCCGCGATCGCGTTGCGGCGACCGAGGCGGAAGATCTGGCGGACCTCGATGAGCGCGTCCTGTCGCTCCTCGTAGATCGGCTCAAGCATCCCCTGCACGGCTTTTTCGACGTCTTGGATGATGTCGTAAATGATGCTGTAGAGGCGGATCTCCACGCCCTCTTGGTCGGCGAGGCGCTTGGCGCCGGTCTCCGGCTCCACGTTGAAGCCGATGATCACGCCCTTCGAGGCAACGGCGAGCTGCACGTCCGACTCGTTGATCGAGCCGACCGAGGCGTGAATGACCTTCGTCTTCACCTCGTCGACGCTCAGATCGTCGAGCGTGTCGACGAGCGGCTCGAGCGAACCCTGAACATCGGCCTTGAGCACGATGTTCATGTCCTTAACGTTGCCCTTGTGGATCTCGCCGAAGAGCGAATCCAGCGTGACCATTTCACGCTCGGCGCCGCTGGCAACCAGTTCGCGCTGACGATCCTCGGCCTCGCGCTTGGCGACCTTGTCGCTCGCGCGGACCTCGAAGCGCTCGCCAGCCGGCGGCACGTCGTTGAGGCCCATGACCTCGACGGGGGTGGCCGGTCCGGCTTCCTTGATGCGGTTGCCCTCGTGATCGGTCATCGCGCGGATGCGACCGGAGGTCAGGCCGCAGATAATCGCGTCGCCCTGGCGCAGCGTGCCGCTCTGGACCAGCAGCGTCGCCACGACGCCGCGCTGACGGTCGCTGGCTGATTCGAGGACGATGCCAATTGCGTCCCGCTGCGGGTTCGCTTTCGGCTGGTCGAGGTCTGAGACGAGCAACACGCTCTCGAGGAGTTCGTCGATCCCGGTCGCCTTGAGGGCGGAGATCGGGACGACGACCTGGTCACCACCGAAGTCCTCGGGGACGAGACCAATCTCCGTGAGCTGGGTGCGCGCGCGATCGATGTCCGCGTTCGGCGCGTCGATCTTGTTGATCGCGACGACCATCGGCACGCCGGCGGCGCGCACGTGATCAATCGCTTCGCGCGACTGAGGCATCAGGCCGTCGTCCGCGGCGATCACGATGATCGCGACGTCCGTCACCTGCGCGCCACGGGCGCGCATCTGGCTGAAGGCCTCGTGGCCGGGGGTGTCAATGAAGGTGATCAAGCGGCCGTCAGGCGCCGTGGCCTGGTAGGCGCCGATGTGCTGGGTGATGCCGCCGGCCTCGGAATCCACGACCTTCGCGCGGCGGATCGTGTCCAGCAGCGTGGTCTTGCCGTGGTCAACGTGGCCGAGCACGGTGACGATCGGGGGGCGTGGTACGAGGTTCGGGTCGTCGTCCTCGACCAGGCGCATGGAGGTGGAGGGGCGCTCGACGCCTGCTTCGGCGGCGATCTCCGAAGCGGTCGGCTCGCGATCCTCTTCTTCGGGCTCGAAGCCGAGGTCGGCGGCGACGACGGCAGCCGTGTCGAAGTCCACGACCTGGTTGATCGTGGCCATCACGCCGTTCTTCATCAGCTCTTTGATGACGTCAACGGCTGTGACGTTGAGGGCCGTCGCAAGGTCGCCGACGACGATCGCCTGCGGCAGGCGGACCGTGGTTGTCGGTTGGGTCATCGTGCTCGCTCTCTGGGCCGCTGCCGGCTCGTAGTGGTGCGGTGGCCGGGATCGGACCCCGGTTCGTTAGCCTTCGTCTTCGTCGTCCGGCTCATCGAGGTCGCCCGCGAGGAATTCCTCACCGTGCAACGCGGCCTCGATCTCGTCCTCTTCGTATTCGTCGAAGGCGGGACGGCGTCCACGACGCTCTGGACGGGCGGCACGCGGGGCCGGGGTGCCACCACGACGGCGGCGGCCACGGCTCTCGCGCTCGCGCTCTTCCTCTTCTTCCTGGACCTGGCGCTCGCGAATGTCATCGCCGAAGCGGAGACCGAGCGGCTCGTCGCGGCGTCGCGGCGTCGCGGGGGCCTCTTCGACCGGAGCTTCGGTGACCTGCGCCGCTGGCTGCTCTTCCACGAACTCCGCGAGGATCTCCTGCTCGGGGGTGAGCCGAGCCTCCTCCTCCGCCGCGGGGACCGCGATCGGCTCGGCGGTGGCGTGTGCACCCTCGCCCGGCAGGCCGGGGCGCGCGTAGTCCGGACCGGTGGGCAGCGGAGCGAGTTCTGCCGTGGACGGGATCGCGGCGTGCTCGCGCACGAGGATCGGGTCCATGTTCGGCTCCGGCGGCGGGTATAGGTCCTCGCCCCCAGTGATCATCGCGCCCTCGCCGCGGATGTCGATCCGGTAACCGGTCAGCTTCGCGGCGAGTCGGGCGTTCTGGCCCTCCTTGCCGATGGCGAGGCTGAGCTGTCGGTCAGGGACCGCGATGAACGCGGTGTGCGTGTCTTCGTCGACGTTGATCGACACCACCTCGGCAGGGCTGAGGGCGTTTGCGACGTACGCCATATCGTTCGGGTCCCAGCGGATCACGTCGATGCGTTCGCCGCTGAGTTCGTTGACGATGTTCTGGATGCGGGCGCCGCGGACGCCGACGACGGCGCCGATTGGATCGACGCCTTCCTGGCGGGAGATCACCGCGACCTTGGTGCGGTACCCGGGCTCACGGGCGACGCCCATGATCTCGATGGTCCCGCGCGCGATCTCCGGGACTTCCAGCTCAAAGAGCCGGCGGAGCAGTTCCGGGGCGGCGCGGGAGACGACAACCTGCGGGCCGCGTGTCGCGCGGTAGACCTCTTTGACGTAAACGCGCAGCCGCTGGCTGATGCGGTAGTGCTCGGCGCGGATCTGCTCGGAATAGGGCAGCACGGCCTCGGTCCGGCCCAGGTCCAGGATTACCTGCTGGCGTCCGCGCTCCACGCGCAGAACCGTGCCAGAGACGATCTCGCCTTCCTTGCCGGTGAAGTCCTCGAAAACCGAGTCGCGCTCAGCCTCGCGGAGCCGTTGGAGCACGACCTGCTTCGCGGTCTGGGCGGCGATGCGCCCGGTCTGCGGTCCGGATTCGATCGGACGGCGAACGACGTCGCCGATCTTCGCGTCGGCGAAGCCCAGTTCCTTCGCGCGCTCCGGGGAGAGCTGGATCTCGTCATCCTCGATCTCGTCGTCGTCGGTGATCGCCCAGGTACGCCAGGCCTCGATGTCACCATCGACGCGGTCGATCGATACCTCGATCTCGGCGTACTGAAGTTCGTCCTTCTTGAACGCGGATGCCATCGCTGCTTCAACGGCGCTAAACACCGCGTCAGCGTTGAGGTTTTTTTCAGCGGAGAGCTGTGTGATGGCGGAGACGAAGTCGTTCTTCATGCGCTGTCGTGCGCTCCTGAGGCGACCCGAGCCGTGGACGGCCACCCGGCGTCGGGAACTGGCGGTGGTCAACAAAAAACGTGGGCACGGCGCCCACGTCTCTAGAAGTAGAGGCCGTGCGAGGTGTCATCGTAACACCCGCGCGCTCGCCGCCTCAAGGCATCGACGTGAGGGCGCGCACTGACGAGGTCCAACGCGACCCGATCGGGCCCGGCACGCCGCTTGGTCGCCAGATCAGACGACGAGCGCGGCGAGCAGCTCCGCGCGGATCGCCCGCACACGCGCGACGACCTCGTCACGCGGTACCTGCTCGGCTTCCTCGGCGTCCCGACGCTTCAGCTCCACCACGCCCGCCTTCAGATTCCGCGGCGAGACGGTGAGACGAATCGGGATGCCGATCAGATCGGCGTCGTTGAACTTGATACCAGGCGACTCGTCCCGATCGTCGAAGAGCACGTCCACGCCCGCGTCTTGGAACTCGGTGTACAGCGTCTCCGCGTCCGCGCCGACCGCTTCATCGCGCGTCAGACTCAGACCGACCAGGTGCACGTCGTACGGGGCGACCGAGGCCGGCCAGACGATGCCGGCGTCGTCGTGGTGCTCCTCAACCGCGGCGGCGACGATTCGCTCCACGCCGATGCCGTAACAGCCCATCGTCGGCATCACGTGCTCGCCCGTCTCATCGAGCACGGTGACGTTGAACGGCAGGGTGTAGGTCATGCCGAGCCGGAAGACGTGCCCCATCTCGATTCCGCGTCGCGAGCGGAGCGGGGCGGTGACACCGTCCGGGCAGTGCGCGCAGAGGTGGCCTGCCTCGGCAAGCGCGATGTCGTCCACGAGGTCGGCGGTCCAGTCGCGCCCGTAGTTCGTGTTGCGCAGGTGGAAGCCGCTCTTGTTGGCACCGGCGACGAGGTTGGGCGACCCAAGGATGGAAACGTCCGCGACGATCTTCAGCGCCTGATTCACGCCGATCGGCGATGCGTATCCCGCGACCAGGCCGTAGGCGTTGATCTGCGCGTCAGTCATCGCCTCGAGCGCCCGCGCGTCGAGGATGTTCATCAGCTTGACCTCGTTCACGTCGAGGTCCCCACGGATCACGGCGAAGACAGGGAACGAATCGCCACCGGTACGCGGTTCAGCCATCACGAAGACGGCCTTCGCGGTCTGGCGTGCCTCGACGCCCAGGAACTCGGCGAGCGCGTCGATCGTCGTGATGCCGGGGGTCGCGACTTCCTCGAGCGGCGACGCGTCGCCCTCGATCGCGGGTGGGCGGACGAAGTCCGCCTTCTCCTGGTTGGCGGCGTAGCCGCACTCCTCGCAGAGCAGGATCGTGTCCTCGCCGGTGTCGGTGAGGAAGATGAACTCCTGCGATCCCTTGCCGCCGATCGCGCCGGAATCGGCCTCGACGGCGACGGTCGGAATCCCGCAGCGCGCGAAGATGCGGCGATACGCCTCGAACATCGCGTCGTAGGAGACGTCGAGGCCCGCGTCGTTCACGTCGAACGAGTAGGCGTCCTTCATTGTGAACTCGCGGACGCGCACCAGGCCGTTGCGCGGGCGCGTCTCGTCGCGGAGCTTCGTCTGGATCTGGTAGAGCGTGACCGGCAGATCACGGTAGGAGTTGGCGTGATCCTGGAAGAGCTTCGTGATCACCTCTTCGTGCGTCGGCCCCAGCACCATCGCGCGCTCGCGCTTGTCCTGGAGCTGGAAGAGCACGTCCGCCATCGTCTGCGCGCGGCCGGACTGCTCCCAGATCTCGGCGGGTTGAATCGTCGGCAGCAGCACTTCCTGGCCGCCGGCGCGATCCATCTCCTCGCGGATGACTTGCTCGATGCGCCGCTTCACCCGGCGACCCAGCGGCATGTACGAGTACACGCCGGCCATGAGCTGATCGACGAAGGAGCCCCGCACGAGGAGCTGGTGCGCGATCGTGTCCGCATCCGCGGGCGCTTCGCGCAGGGTGTGTCCGAACTGCCGTGACATTCGCATGGCGGCGAGGATAGGGGTGCGCCGGACCGTGAACAATGCGGCGATACCCACCACACACCCCGAATCACCGGTCATATACTGCGCCGAACAGGAGCTGCCCAATGTGTGTGATGGTCACCCGTGCCCGGGGGACGGCAGCGCGGCCGTCGCGCGGACCTCTCTCAGCACTTCCTTCGTAACCAGGGACTGGTGCGGACGCTGATCCGCCAATCCGAGCTGCGCCCCACCGATCTCGTCGTGGAGATCGGTGCTGGCACCGGCGTGCTCACGGCTGCGCTGGCCGCCTTCACCCGCGAGGTCCATGCGATCGAGGTCGATCCGTACCTCGTCGCCGGACTGCACGCACGGTTCGCCAGCCAGCGGAACGTGCACGTACGCGGCGAAGACTTCTTCGACGCACGGCTGCCCGACGCTCCTTATGCGGTCTTCGCCAATGTGCCGTTCAACCGCACCGCCGATGTCGTGCGTCGGCTGACCACCGCTCCGTTGCCACCGGAGGATGCCTACCTCGTGGTCCAGTTCGAGGCTGCCGCGCGGTTCGCCGGACGCCCGTACGCGCCGGAGTCGGTCGCCTCGTTGTCGCTGCACCCGTGGTGGCACCTGGAGATCGTGCACTGGTTTCGACGGACGGACTTCTCGCCGCCGCCGGCGGTGGACGCGGTGCTGCTCCACCTCGCGCGGCGACCGCGGCCGCTGATCGCCGACGCCGAGCGCCCGGCGTACCTGCGATTCCTCGAGGGCGCATTCGGCGCCGGCGACGTCGCGCGCGGACTGCGTGCGCGGTTCAAACCTCGGGAGGTGCGCCTGTTCGCTGAACGTCTGCGCTTCGATCCGGGTGGGGCGCCCTCGGAATTGAGTTTCAGGCAGTGGCTTACGCTTTACCGGCAGGGTCGTGGCGAAGCCGCCGCAGTGGCGCCGTCGCGGCCCCGCGACAACACGTGAGGCGGGTGGAGCCCAAAGGTCACATTAACGGGGCGACTTTAGTCACTTGTCGTTTGTGACGGAGCGTACGAATACTGAGATGTCATCGTTGACTCATTTACTCAACGATGAGCAAAGCATCACGAAAAGAGGAACTAATGACCGTGCTGACAGAGATGCTCGGACGGCGCCGGCTGATGCAGCGACTCGCGATGGCTGGGGTCGCCTTGCCGCTGGTCGGGGCGGTCGGCTGCACCTCCGACGACACCATCGAGGCGCGCGACGCCGCTCAGCGGGCTGTCGTCGACCGCGCGAACGCGACGCCCACCGCGACCAGCGAGGCCGCCAGCGTGGCCCAGGGTGGTGGGTCAACCAGCGCTCCGATCGTCCAGGACGCAGTGAACCTCGAGTACCTCCCAGTCGCGGAGATGCCCGGACCGATCAACCGTAGCGAGCCGGCTACGGTCCAGGTGTCGCTTGAGGTCCAGGAGCTCGATGGGAAGCTCGCCGACGGCGTCGGCTACCACTTCTGGACGTTCAACGGCACGATCCCGGGCCCGATGATCCGGGCACGCCAGGGCGACGACGTTGAACTGACGCTCACCAACCCGACGGAAAGCACGCTCGCGCACAACATCGACCTGCACGCCGTCACCGGCCCCGGTGGTGGCGCGACCCTGACTGGCGTCGCGAAGGGCGAGACCAAGGCCTTCCGCTTCAAGGCGATGCACCCGGGTGTGTACATCTACCACTGCGCTACACCGCCGATCGATCTGCACATCTCTGCCGGGATGTACGGGCTGATCGTCATCGAACCGCCCGAGGGCCTACCCCCCGTCGACCGCGAGTTCTACGTCTGCCAGGGCGAGATTTACACCTCCGGCAAGGCCGGGGAGCCGGGCATGCAGCCGTTCGACCTGGAGCGGATGTCGGCGGAGAACCCCAGCTACGTCGTCTTCAACGGCGCCGTTGGTTCGGTCACCGGTGACCGCGCACTCAAGGCGAATGTTGGTGAACGGGTCCGCATCTTCTTCGGAGTGGGCGGCCCCAACAAGACCTCCAGCTTCCACGTCATCGGCGAGATCTTCGACCGCGCCGCGACCTGGGGCTCGTTCAGCTCAATGGCCGAAAGTGTGCAGACGGTCTCCGTGGCTCCCGGCGGCGCAACGATGGTCGAGTTCGACCTGGAGGTGCCTGGCACCTTCCTCCTCGTCGACCACGCGCTGAGCCGATTGCCGAAGGGCGCCGGCGGCCACCTGGTGGTCGAAGGTCCCGAGGCCCCCGAGATCTTCACCCAGATCGAGGCATAGCGCAGCGATGACAGACCGATAGCCAATGCGATAGCGGGCGGGGCGGCCGAGGCCGTCCCACCCGCGGGAGGCGCGTCGATGGGCGCACGCAGAGCGGCAACGAGGCTCATCCAGACGGCCGGCGCGGGAATCGTGCTGGCCGTCGTTGCGCTCGGCTGCGCCGGCGGGACGCCCGAGGTGACCTCCACCGCGTCGACACCCGCCGCGCTGTGGCTGGCGCAGGCGGATGGATCGATCGTCACCGCTCCGACCGGGGAGGTGCTCGCCTCCGACCTGTTCCTCACGCGTCCCGCGAACGGGGGCCGGCAGGTCGCGTACGACGCGAGCCACGAGCGCCTCTGGTACTCCGACGACCACCAGAGCATCCACTCGATCGAACTCGCCACCGGCGCGGCCGGACCGGACCTCGGCCCGTTCTCCGATGTCGCCCTGTGGGGCTGCTCGGTCAACGGTCGCGCGCGCACCTTCGCCATCGACGAGGACCGCGAACGCCTGCTGGTTTCGGCGCTCGGCGGCGGCCTGCTGGCCTACGACCTCGACACCCTCGAGCTGGCTGGCGCGATTGGCCCGAGCCAACTCGAGGGGGTGGCGTTCGACTTCCGGCGCCTGACCGTCGATGGCGTTTCGGGCACCCTCTGGTAAAGCACCGCCACCGGCGTACTGCATGAGTTCGATCTGCGGCGGGAGACGCCCGCCGGCCGGCAGATCGAGTTGCCGGCCACCCCTCGATCGATCGCGATCGATGAGGGCGCCGGCACGCTGCTGGTGATTGTTGATGAGGGCCTGGTCGCGATCGACCTCAAGACCCTCGCAGCCGGTGCGGGGTCGCCGACCGACGCCGTCGCGCTGACGTGGGTGGCGGGACGCTAGGCGCGCCGACCCGGTCTCTGGACGCTAGACGCGATGTCCGGGGTCGCGGAGCGCGAGCGGATCAGCTCTTGCCGCGGAGTTCCTCGAGTTCGGCCTCGAGTTCACGCATGCGGCGCCGCTGTGCGCGGTCCGACTCAAAGCGCTCGGTGATGTCCTGTGCCAGTGCGAGCGCGCCGATCACCTCGTCGCCCTGGTGGATCATCGCGAAGCTCAGCTCCACGTAGATCTCCTCGCCGTCCTTGCGCATCGCCTTCGTCGGCATCGCTTTCCCGGCGTACTTCGTCTCGCCCGCGGCGAGCGCACGGTCATAGCCGGTCCAGTGCGCGTCGCGGAACTTCTCCGGGACGATGATGTCCAGACTCTGGCCGATCGCCTCCTCGGCGGTGAAGCCGAAGATCCGCTCGGCCGCCTCGTTCCAAACCGTCACGGCGCCGTCGGGGCCCGCGAGGATCACGGCATGTGGAGCATGCGCCACGAGGTTCGCGTGGAGCGCCTCGGTGTCGATTTGGGTGGTCATGCAGGTAGTTCCTTTCCGTCCGCCATGCCCGTCCGAATCCGATCGAACGCCCGGCGAATGAATCCTAAGCCGGAGTGAGCCGGTAGCTGCGTTCCAGTTCCCGCAGTCGGCCGATCAGCTCTGAATGACGTTGTACGTGGAAAATGTAGCGTGGCACGTTCTGGCCGGACGCCTGCCCCATGAAGGGCTCTCCCCAGAAGCTCAGCAGCGCTTCGACCCCGCCGGCTCCGGCGTTCGCGAAGATGACCGAGACCGGCTCGTGCAGACTGCTCCAGTGCGGTTCAAGGACCTTTTCGGCGCCACTACACCGCGCGAGCTTCGGCAGGACCGCCGTCTCCCAGCGCTGCCGTTCGCCTTCGTCGAGGACGAACTGAATCGAGGTCACGCGCGGATTCTCGACCGCCGGACGGAGTAGCACGTCGAACAGCGCCTGCGGTTCGAACATCGAGAGGCAGACGTTGAACCAGCTCATCTCGCCGGTCGCCTGCTCAGCGAACTGCGCACTGACCTCGCGCAGTCGGGCGGGGCCGATCAGTACCGTATCGGGCGGGGTAACGGCGGCGTGGATGTCGGCGAGGTCCACGACGGTCTGCGACAGCATCTCCTCGAGCCGCTCCTCGCGGCTCTCTCGCCGCAGGTCGCGTACGAGGATCAACGCGAGGATGACGAGGACGATCGCCAGCAGCACACCCTCGTCGGCCACGTGCAGCAGATGAAGAACCAGCGCGATCACGGCGGCGGTGAGGCCGGCGATCGCCTCGACGTCGATCTGGCGGATTCGCTTCATCGCCGGGCTCAGGGCCGCGGGCTCGGAGGGAGCTCCGCTTTGACATCAAGGTCGGCGAACGTGGTCTGGCGTAGCTGCTCCAGCATCGCGCTCTCGGCGTTGACCCAGGCCTGATGCACGGCGCAGATACCGCCGCTCTGACAGGGCACACCTCGGAGCAGGCAGTCGCGCGACTCGGTCTCGCCCTCGACGGCCTCGATCACCTGCAGCATCGTGATGTCGCGCGGGGGACGGGTCAATTGGTATCCACCGTCGGGCCCGGCGGTCGCCCGCAGGACGCCCCCCCGAACGAGGTCAGCCAGGATGCGTGAGAGGTACTTCGGTGGGATCGACATACGCTCGGCGATCTCGCGCGCCTTGCGGCGCTCACCGTGGCGCGCCGCGACATCGATCACGGCGCGAATCGCGTAGTCGCCTCGTTTGCCCAGCACCACCTGCACGCAAACCTCCAAGCGTTCACACGGCTCCGGTCCGAGAGTAGGTGGTCGCTGTGAGAACGTCTACCTAATCAGTCGACGTTGAGTAGATTCGTCGTCATCCTGCCCGGCAGTGTCCCGCCGAATGGCGGTACGCTGCCAGATATGCGTGAGACGAACTCCGAGGTACCAGCGCCGCCGAAGCCGGACCGCCCGCGCGACGAACTCGGCCGTCCCCTCCCGCCCGGTTCCGAGAACCGCCTGCACCTCCCCAACTTCGACGCGCTCAACGTCGAGCAAAACCACGCCGTCGCGATCGAGTTCTTCAACGCCCGCAACTTCTTCGGCGCGCACGAGGCGTGGGAGACCTGCTGGGCGCTGTCAAAGGGCACCGAGGAGGAGGAGGTCTTCAAAGGCTTCGCTCAGCTTGGCGCCGGCTACACCCACTGGCTGCGCGGCAACCCACACGGCGTGCAGGCACTGCTCGGCCGCGCGCTCGAGCGGATCGGCGACCGCGGCTCGCCGTACCGCGGCATCGACGTACGAGCCTTCGAGGCGATCCTCGCCGCCGACATCCGCGCGATGGACGGCCTCGCCCGCGGCGAGCAACCGGCGCTCGAGGAACGGCGCGTGCCGGAGGCGGGATAGATACTTACAGGCCGGCGGAGGTGCGCGCCGGCAGCGACCTTGGGATTCTTGGCTGGTTGCAGGCCGACGACCCCGAGTTGCCCTCGTGGCTCGCGAGCTGGGGCGAACGTGCGATCGAGGCCAGACCGTTCGCCGCAGACTAGTCCCCGGCGGGCGCGGGCTCGGGGACCTTCCCCGCAATCACCTCGTCCAGCAGCGTGCGCACCTCGCCGAGGACGGTCTCGTACGGGAAGTGGCCCACGAGGTCTTCGCCCCGCTTGAGGTTCACGCCCAACGGGCCGCACCACATGCCGATGTCGGCGTCGTCGGTCTCGCCCGGGCCGTTCACGCGGCAACCCATCACCGCGATCGTCACGTCGTAGTCGGCCGCGTAGGTCGACATCGCCTTCACGTCCTGCGCCAGTTCGATGAACTTCTCGTTCTCGACACGCGAGCAGGAGGGGCAACTGATGATGTTGAGGCCGTGGTCGAGCGAGGTCGGCACGGAGCGGAAGCGCCCGTTGGCGATGTCATCGAGGATCGCGCGGCCGACCGTGATCTCCTGGCCCTTGTCGTCGAAGGGCAGGGTCAGCGAGACGCGGATCGTGTCGCCGATGCCCTCGGCGATGAGCTGCTCGAAGGCGACGCGCGTCTTGATGATGCCGTCGGGCGGCATCCCCGCCTCGGTAACCCCGAGGTGAAGGGGGATGTCCGGACGCTCGATCGCGAAGCGGCGGTTGCCCTCGACGACCTTGCGCCAGTCGGAATCCTTCATCGACACGACGTACCGGGTGAACCCGAGGTCATCGAGGATCCGCGTGTGCTGCAGCGCGCTCTCTACCATCGCGCCGACATCGTCGTGGCCGAACTTCTCCTTCAGCACCGGGTCGACCGAGCCGCAGTTCACCCCGACGCGCAGCGCCACATCGTGCCGCACCGCCTCCTCGGCGATGAACGCGACCTTCTCCTCGATGCTCTTCTCGCGCTCGTGGTGGTGGAGGTGGCCCGGGTTGTAGCGGACCTTGTCGACGAACGGCGCGACGTCCGAGATCAGCCGGTAGCTCTCCTGCAGGTCGACGGACAGGTTCGCACCGGTGGCGCGCGTGCGGTCGCGCACCTCGGAAAGGGCGCGCACGTCGGCCTTGGAGTCGACGGCGATGCGTACGAGGTCCGCGCCCGCCGCCTGGACCAGCTCGACCTGGCGCACGGTGGCGTCGATGTTCTGGGTCTTGGTCGCGGCCATCGACTGCACGGCAATCGGCGCGCCGCCGCCGATCTGGATCGACCCGACCTTGACGGCGCGGGTGGGGTTGCGACGAGCGTTCTTCAGGGGCACCGGAACCGCCTCGGACTACGCGAGCGCGCCTTGATATGGCGCGCTTCGGCGCGTACTACGAGGCTACCCGATCACTCTCGGAGCGGCGTTAATCCGCGCCTACCGGAGCGACCGTCGTTGTCTCCGCGACGCCGCCATCCCGCCGATCGCCAGCGCGGTGACCGCCGTAGCTTCCCCCCAGAGCATCGCCGTGAGGCGAGCTGTGCCGCGATCGAGTTCGATTCCCAGCGGTGTCGAACAGATCAACGCCTGCCCGCCACTCGAGAACTCCGCCGCCGTTGTGCATGTCTCAGGCCAGAGGCTCCTCGACGCCATGAGCCCCAGCAGCGCCGCGACCGCGAGGATGGCGAGTCCCTGGCCGACAGTCCCCGGGGACGGAGGTCGGACCCATCCAGTCCTCAGCGCCGCGAGTCCCGCCGCAACAAGGAGGCCGATGCTCGCGCCCTGCGCCCACGCCACGGCGGACAGTCGGGCGTTGTCTAGCGAGACGCTCGCCCCGCTTCGCGTGGCACAGGCATGCAGGTTGGGATCTGGTTGCCCCGCCTCGAACCCGATGCCGGTCTGCGCGCACTCGACCGGCCATCGCAGCCAGACCATCGCGGCGGACAGCGCCGCCGTGACCGCGAGGGCTCCAAGAACCACGAGGAGGCGCCTGGGACCGGGCATGGGTAGCCTCGAGCCCGTTGCGGCTCCTAGCGGAACACCGACTCGCCGTTGGCGATGCGGCTGATGTCGATGAAGGTGATCACCAGCGCGAAGCTGATGAAGACGACGAAGCCCGCCATGTGCACGATCGCTTCCTTCTCCGGAGCGATGCGCTTGCCCCCTCGAAGGATCTCGATCAGCAGGAAGAAGATGCGACCGCCGTCCAGCATCGGCAGCGGGAGCAGGTTCAAGATGCCAAGGTTGATCGAGAGCAGCGCCGCCAGCTCGAGCAGCGGCGACACCGCGTCGCTCGCCGTCTCCTGGTTGTGCGCCACCTCGCCGACGGTTTGACCGATGCCGATCGGGCCGGCGAACTGCGGACTGGTGGAGCCGTCGAACCACGAACGGATCTCGTTCTGCGCGAGGATCAGCGTGTCCCAGGTCTGACGGAAGCCGTTCGGGATCGACTCCCACGGTGGCTGCGCCTGCGTCTCGGTGAAGGCGCGCCCGTCGGGCGCGAGCACCGAGGGCGCGATGCTAATCCCGGTCGGGCCCTGACCGGTCGGTGGAGCGCGGCGCGCCTCGACCTGGATCGTCATCAGTTCGCCGTCGCGACGGATCCCCAGGTCCACCGTCTTGCCGACGTTGAGGCGGATGTAGCGACTTGCCTCGGCGACGTTCAGCGTGTCACGTCCGCCGATGGTGTAGATGACGTCGCCGGGCTGCAGGCCCGCCGTTTCCGCCGGTGAACCGGGGAGCACCTCGGAGATCGCAGCGCGGCCGACGGCCACCTCGTGCGGGAAGCTGAGTGCCGCGGCGAAGAGGAAGACGGGCAGGATCAGGTTCACGACCGCGCCAGCACCGAGGACCACGAGCCGCTGCCAACGCGGACGCACGGAGAGCGAGCGTGGGTGGTCAGACTCCTCTTCGCCCTCGAGCCGCACGAAGCCGCCGATCGGCAGCCAGTTCAGCGAGTACTCGGTCTCCCCGTACTTGAACGCGCCAACGCGCGGCGGGAACCCGAGCCCGAACTCGTGGACGTACACGCCGAAAAGCTTCGCCGTGAAGAAGTGGCCCGCCTCGTGCGCCATCACGAGCGCGATCAGGATGAAGATGAACAGGAACGCCGAACTGACGGCGTTGTAGAGGAAAATGAACCCGAGGACGATCGCGGCGATCAGCGCCACGATCGTGATCAGCCGCCGCGCCCAGTCGTAGCCGCTGGGTGGTCGACCCGCCTGCGCGCGGGCTTCGGCTTTGCGTTCGTGCCAGCGTTCGTTCATGCCACTCCCGCGGAAACAGCCTCGTCGACCAGACGGCGCCCCCACGCTTCGGCCGCGAGCAGCGCTTCGAGGTCTGGATCGATCGTCGGGTGGTGGGAGTTCAATGCTAGCGCTAACAGTCGGGGAATATCCGTGAATCGGCAGTTTCCGGCGAGGAATTGTGCCACCGCGGCCTCGTCGGCCCCCGACACGGCGGCGGCGGTCGTGTCCTCCCGGCGCCCGGCCTCGAGGGCGATCTCGAGCGCCGGGAAGCGATCGTGCTCGACGGTGCCAAAGTGCAGCGCGCCGCGCGCGGCGAGGTCCAGCGGTGCCGCCGGTTGGACCGGTGCACGGTCGGGGTACGCGAGGGCGACCTGGATCGGCAGCGCCATATCCGGTTCGCCGAGCTGCGCCTTCACCGATCCGTCGGCGAAGGTGACCATGCTGTGGATCACGCTCTCGCGGTGCTGAAGGATGTCGATCCGATCGAGCGGGATGTCGAACAGCCAGCGTGCCTCGATCGCCTCGAGGCCCTTGTTGAAGAGCGTCGCGCTATCGACCGTGATCTTGCGGCCCATGTCCCAGTTGGGGTGGTTGACCGCCTGCTCCGGCGTGACGGCGTCGAGCTGATCGAGACTGAGATCGCGAAATGCCCCACCCGAGGCGGTGAGCGTCAGCCGCTCCACCCGTTCCGGCCGCTCGCCCCACAGGCATTGCCAGATCGCCGAGTGCTCGGAGTCCACCGGGCGGAGCTCCGCTCCGAGGGCGCGCCCTGCCTCGAGGGCTGCCAGCACCACCGGACCGCCGACGACCAGCGCTTCCTTGTTGGCGATCGCCACCGGCTTGCCGGCGCGCAGCGCCGCCAGTGTCGGCGCGAGACCAGCGAGGCCGTTGGTCGCCGCCAGCACGACATCGACGTCGGGACGGGTGACGATCGCTTCGAGATCGGCCCACTCGGCCTCGGAAGCGGCGCGGAGCGCGTCGGCCTCGGAGCCCGGAAGGGCGGAGATGACGGCGGGCCGGAACTCGCGGACCTGCTCGGCAAGCAGCGCGATGTTGCTGCCGCCCGAAAGCGCGACTACCTGGAACTGATCGGGCGCACCTCGGATCACGTCGAGCGCCTGCCGACCCACGGACCCGGTGGATCCGAGGACAGCGATGCGTTTCACCCGGTTCAGTTGGGCATCCATTGGAGGATCCAATATAGCCACGGCGCGGCGAACAACAGCGAGTCCAGGCGATCGAGGAACCCGCCGTGTCCGGGGAGCAGGTGCGACACATCCTTCACCCCGAGCCGTCGCTTGAGCGCCGACTCCACCAGATCGCCGATCTCCGCGATCACGGGAACGCCGAGCGCCAGCAGCACGATCGCGGAACTAGGCGCATCGAGGTCGAGCGCGATCGGCGCGATCACCGCGGCCAGCGCTCCGCAGGCGAAGCCGCCGGCGGCGCCCTCCCAGGTCTTCTTCGGCGAGACCGTCGGCGCCATCTTGTGCCGGCCGAACGTGCGCCCGACCGCGTAGGCCCCGGTGTCGGTCGAGAAGACCGTTGCGAGCATGACGACGAGCCAGCGCTGACCATCGGGCAGGTCGCGCAGCAGGACGAAGTGCGAACCGAGGATGCCGACGTAGAGCACCGAGCCGATCCACCAGCCGGCCATCGAATCGCTGAACGGGTTGCCGCCGCGGATCAGCAGCGCCAGTGCGATTGCCGTCAGCGGCAGCAGCGCCCACACCTCGGGACCGAAGCCCGCGCGGACGAGGGCGACGAGCAGCGCCGTAGCGGCGGCAGCGCTGACGGGGATGGTGAGGTCGTTCGTCTCCGGCTGCGCGCTCCGCACCAGCTCGAAAGTCGCCACCGCGAGGATCGCCTCAATCACCGCGGAAAAGAGCGGCTCGGGGACAGCCAGCAGCCCCGCAAGCAGCGGCAGCCCGATCGCCGCGACGATCAATCGCTGCTTCAGCATCGGATCTGGCCTACGCGCCGGTTTCGGCGGGCTGCGATTCCTCGTCGTCCGCGTTCGGGACCAGCCCGAAGCGGCGCTGACGGCGGCTGAACTCGACGAGTGCGGCGTCGATCTGTTCGGCGTTGAAGTCCGGCCACAGCGTGTCCGTGAAGTAGTACTCGGCGTACGTCGCCTGCCAGACCAGGAAGTTGGAGATGCGCGCCTCGCCACCGGTGCGGATCAGCAGGTCCGGCTCCGGGAGCCCCGCGGTCGCCAGGCGACAGGCGATCGCTTCCTCGGTCACGTCGTCGGCCGCGACACCGTCGCGGATGAGCTGGCGAACCGCTTCCACGATGTCGGCGCGCCCGCCGTAGTTGAACGCGAGGTTGAGGATCAGCTTCTCGTTGTGGCTCGTGCGCGCGACTGCCTTCTCGACCCGCCCGCGCAGAAACCCCGGCAGGCGTTCCAGATCTCCGAGGTGACGAAGCTGCACACCGGCCTCGTCGAGCTCGTCGAGGTGGTTGTCGATGAAGTCGCGGCCGAGCTTGAGGATCGACTGGACCTCCGTGCGCGGGCGACCCCAGTTCTCGGTGGAAAAGCCGAACAGCGTCAGCACCTCGACGCCGTGCTGGCCGAAGCGTTCCATCACCGGACGGATCGCCTCTGCGCCGGCGCGATGGCCCTCCGCGCGGCCAAGGCCGCGCGTCTGCGCCCAGCGCCCGTTGCCGTCCATGATGATCGCGACGTGTCGAGGCACCACGTGGAGACGCGGGGGCGGAACGGACGCCGGGACGGGTTCGACTACCAAGTCGGTCTCCCGGGAGCGGAGCAGGCCAACGTCGCGGCGGCGGTCAGAGACGCCGCCCGGCAACGGCACTAGACCTGCAACAACTCCTGCTCTTTCTCTTTCCCAGCCGCCTCAACACGCTCGATGTGCGCCTGCGTGAGGCGCTCAATCTCGGCTTCGGCGCGGTGCTCCTCATCCTCGGAGATTTCGCTGGCGCGCAGCGCCTTCTTCAGCTCGTCCATCGCGTGGCGGCGGGAGTTCCGGACGGAAATCCGCGCCTCCTCGGTCTTGGTGTTGACCTGCTTCACCATGTCGCGGCGGCGGTCCTCCGTGAGCGGGGGGATCGGGAGCCGGATCAGCTTGCCGTCGCTCTGTGGCGTAATGCCCAGATCGCTCGTCTGGATCGCCTTCATGATCGGATTCACCGCACTCTGATCCCATGGTTGGATGGTGATCAGTTGGGCTTCTGGTGCGCCGAGGCTGGCGAGCTGGATGAGCGTCATCCGCTCACCGTAGTGCTCGACCTGCAAGTGCTCGACCAGCGACGTATTCGCTCGGCCGGTGCGGACCGTGGCGAGGACCTGCTTGAAGGCCTCCACCGCGTTGTCCATGCGCTCCTCGGCGTCGAGGAGGATCTCATCGATCATCGCCGGCGCCTCCGTTATTCATCGTGCACGCGAAGCAACACGATACCGCACGCAAGGAGCGTCCTGCGACAGGGCATTCCCCGTCGCGTGGTCGGCGGCCACCAGCTACTACGTTGCCTCGGGCGACTCGCTTCCACACAACAACGCCGTCGTGTTCAGCGACGGCGTTGTTGGCTGTCAGGACGAGCTGATCGGCGGGTTAGTTCCCGCCGAGCTCGAACCGGGAGAAACGCCCGATCTTGATATTCTCGCCGGTCTGGCCGATCGCCGTCTGAATCAGCGCTTCGATCGTGACGCTGGAGTCACGGATGAAGGACTGCTTCAGCAACGCGTGATCGACGCGCTTGCCCACCACGTCCTCGGGGACGTCGTCCTCGGTCAGGCCGAGTGGGTTCATCGCCGCGATCTGCATCGCGACGTCGCGGGCAAGCTGCTTGAAGGTCTCGGTCCGGGCGACGAAGTCCGTTTCGCACTGCACCTCGACGAGGGCGCCGATGCGCCCCGCGCCGTGGATGTAGGACTCAACCACGCCCTGGCTCGTCTCGCGGTCGGACTTCTTCGCGGCGGCGGCAATGCCCTGCTCGCGGATCAGCTTGCGAGCCTGATCGAAGTCTCCGCTCGCCTCCTCCAGCGCACGCTTTGCGTCCATGACGCCGGCGCCGGTCTCCTCGCGCAAACGCTTGATATCACTCGTGGTTACCACGGGGTCTCCTCAATTCCGCGGAGCGGATTCAACTGCCGGCGGTACTCAACCGCCGGAGCGGGTACTAGGCGTTCGCCTCGGCGCCGTCGCCGGCCGCCGCGACTGCGGTCGCGTCCTGGAATTGCTGCTCGACCTCGCCAACCGCGACGCCCTCGAGGACTGCGTCGGCAACCAACCCCGTCATCAGCTGGATCGCGCGAATCGCGTCGTCGTTCGACGGGACCGGGAAGTCGATGACGTCCGGATCCGCGTTGGTGTCACACATCGCGATGATCGGGATGCGCGTCCGGTTCGACTCGGCCACCGCGATCTCCTCCATCGAGGGGTCGACGATGAACACCGCTCCGGGCGGCCGCTCCAGCGTGCGAAGACCGGCGAACGCGCGGGTGAGCCGCTCGTACTCCTTCTGCAGGAGGACCCGTTCGCGCTTGGTCTGCCGCAGGCTCAGGCCGGCCGTGGCGGTCTCGATCTCCGGGTTGGTCTCTAAGCTGCTTCGCAGCTCGTTGTAGTACTGGATGCGCTTCGTGATCGTGGAGAAGTTGGTCAGCGTGCCGCCCAACCAGCGGTTGTTCACATAAGGCATGCCGCAACGCTCGGCCTCGCGCTCGATGATGCCGCGCGCCTGCTTCTTCGTCCCAACGAACAGGACCTTGTCACCGCTCGACGAGACCTCGCGGACCTTGTCCAACGCGGCCTGGAGCCTCGGCACGGTCTGCGCGAGATCAAGGATGTGGATGCCGTTGCGTTCACCAAAGATGAACGGCCGCATGTTCGGGTTCCAACGACGGGTCTGGTGTCCGAAGTGGACGCCAGCCTCAAGTAGCTGGCGCATTGTGGTAGCAGTAGCCACCGGTACCTCCTGAAAGCGTCCGGCGCATAGATTTACCCGCGCTGGCAGCGTGGGCAGGCGTCGGCTTACGTGGTTTGTTCGCGCCCGTCAGTATAGGAGTCTCCGCGCCCGAGGAACCAGCGTGAAACCCCGGCCCGGATCCTGGCCGGGACCCCGGCCCGAACCACGGCCCGAACCCCGGCCCTGACGGTACCCGGTTGCCAACCATCCAAATCAGGTCGAACATGGAGATCGAATGCCGTGCGGTCATGTTCGCCGGCGACGACGCGCCGAGGAGGGCACGCGTGCCGACTTACGATTACCGCTGCACCAAAGGGCACCGTTACGAGCAGAAACAGCCGTTCGGCTCGCCCTCGGAACAGACCTGCATCAAGTGCGGAGCGCCATCCAAGCGCCAGATCTCCGTACCGGCCCTCGCCTTCAAGGGCAGCGGCTTCTACAAGACCGACTCCCGTCGCTCGGACAGCGCTTCCTCCTCCTCCTCCTCCTCCTCCTCTTCTTCCTCTTCCTCCTCCTCCAGCAGCGACTGACCAAGGTCGCTCGTGCGTGCGGTAGTGCAGCGGGTGGCCCGCGCACGCGTCACCGTCGCTGACGGGGAAACAGGCGCGATCGGAGCGGGACTGCTCGCCTACGTCGGCGTCGGTCCCGAAGACGGCGCCACCGAGGTCGACTGGCTCGTCTCCAAGCTGACGACCCTGCGGATCTTCCCCGACGACGCCGGCCGCTTTGACCGCTCGCTCCTCGATGTCCGCGGCGCGGTCCTGGTCGTCTCGCAGTTCACGCTCTACGGCGACACCCGAAAGGGCCGCCGGCCGTCGTTCACCGGCGCCGCGCCACCCGAGGTGGCCGAGCCGTTGGTCGAGGCGCTGGTCGTACGCCTCCGCCTCGAGGGCATCGAGGTCGCCACGGGGCGATTCGGCGCGCACATGCTGGTGGACGCCGTGAACGACGGCCCGGTGACGATCCTGCTCGATTCAGACGAACGCGACCGCCCTCGACGCGGCTAGCCGCTCGTCGAGGTACGACCGCGCAGCAGTGTCGCTAGAGGTCCTGGAAGCGAAGTCGCGCGCCCACCCGCGCGAAGCGCCCGAGCCCGCTGCTGCCCAGGTGGGCTGCCACGATCAGCTCCCCGCTCTCCATGAGCTGCGGGATCAGGCGGTGGCGCGTCGCGACCGCGGTCGGATCGTCGCCGTCGAACATGTTGCCCCAGTCGGGTTCGTTGAGATTGATCTCGTCCACGACGGCATCGCCGAGCACGAACGCCTGCTGGCCCTCGGAGCGGATGCGAATGCTGGTGTGCCCCGGAGTGTGTCCCGGCGTCGGCACCAGCGTCAGCGAGGCCGTCAGCGGAATCTCGCCCTCGATCAGCCTCACCACGCCCAGCGGTTCCAATGGCGCGAGCATCGTCTCCCAGTTCGTACCGCCTTGCGCGCCGTAATGCTCCCAGTCCGCGCGCGGGATCCAGTACTCGGCGTTCGGGAACAGCGGCTGTCCGCTCTCCCGATCGATGTTCCAGCCGGTGTGGTCGCCATGAAGGTGCGTGAACACCACGATCTCCACCTGCGACGGCGCTACCTCCGCGGCTGCCAGCTCATCGAAGAGCGCGCCATCCGGCCCGTTGCCGGTATCCACCAGGATCGTGCGACCGTCGGCGCGCAACACCGCGGCGCCGCAGATCATCGTGATCTCGCCAGCGTCGTTCATCAGATCCGCGTACGCATTGACCTCGGTCGCGTCGACCTCAGGGAAGAGGCGCGGCGCCGGGAAGGCGAAGTGCGAGTCCACGAGCGCGGTGATCTGGACCTTGCCGATTGTCGTGCGTTGCATCTGTGACCTTTCGGTATCGCGGGCCGGTATCGCGGGGCGGCTTGCCGGGAGGGTATGGCGGGACGGGCTGGCTCAGCCCTCGTAGATGATGAACTCCACGAGGTTCTGCTCCGGGTCGCGCGTGTAGACCGAGGTGCCCCGCCCCTCGCCCGCGAGCGCACCGCCACGCATCGGCATCGGGCCCCGCTCGACCGCGGCGCCCGCCCCTTCGAGGACAGCGAGTATCTCCTCGACGGTCCCGTCCCAGACGAAACAGAGGTCTGCGCTGCCGGGCACGGCGTTCGGGCCGCGCAGCGTGAAGTCTTCGCGCTGCCAGAGCGCGGGCGGGTGCACGTTGATCTTCTGGTCGGGCCCGACGCCGATCGCGGGTACGCCGTTGCCCGCGCGCCACTCGGCCTCGTAGAGAATCGGGAAGCCGAGGGCGCGGTAGAACTCGAGCAGTGGCGCGGGGTTGGCAGCCGGAATCGCGACGTGGTCGAAGCGCAGAACCGGCATCGCAACCCCCGTTGGCTAGGTCAGCCCCAGCTCCTTGAGCACCCGCTGCATCGTCTCACCGATCTGGGACGGCGATTCGACGACGGTCGCGCCGGCGTCGCGGAGCGCTTGCTGCTTCGCGGCGGCGGTGCCGGCCTTCCCGGCGATGATTGCGCCGGCATGACCCATCCGGCGTCCGGGAGGTGCCGTCGCACCGGCGATGAAGGAGACCACTGGCTTGGTCATGTCTTTGACGTAGTCGGCAGCCTCTTGTTCCGCCGTGCCGCCGATCTCGCCAATCAGCACCACCGCGGCGGTGTCCGGGTCGTCCTGGAAGAGCTGGAGCGCTTCGCGCTGTGAGGTGCCGATGATCGGGTCACCCCCCACGCCGACGCTGCTGCTCTGGCCGATGCCGAGGCGGGTGAGCTGATCGACCGTCTCGTAGACCAGCGTGCCGGAGCGAGAAATCACCCCGACGCTGCCGGGCATGTACACGTCGATCGGCATGATGCCGGCGCGCGACCGCTCGGCGACGGAGATGACGCCCGGACAGTTCGGCCCGATTAGGCGCGTCGCCGACTGCTGGAGGTAGGCCTTCACCTTCACCATGTCCAGCGTCGGGATGCCCTCGGTGATGCAGATCGCGGTCGGGATGCCCGCGTCAGCAGCCTCGATGATCGCGTCGGCGGCGAAGGGGGCCGGCACGAAGATCAGCGCGATGTTCGCGTCGAACTCTCGGACGCCCTCGCGCACCGTGTTGAGGACCGGAATGTCGTTGATCACCTGGCCACCGCGGCCGGGCGTGACGCCGCAGACGACGTTGGTGCCGAACGCCAACGAGGTGGCCGCTTCACGCTGGCCGGCGCCGCCGAAGCCCTGGATGAGGACGCGACTGTCCTCGTTCATAATCACTGCCATCGAGGGCGCTCCTAGCTCGCGGCCGCGGCGGCTGCCACGGACTTCTGTGCCGCCTCGGCGAAGCCGTCGGCGCGAATGAGGTCGAGTCCGGACTCGTCGAGGATCTTCAGGCCCTCGGCGACGTTGGTGCCCGCTAGGCGGACGACGGTCGGCTGCGGCAGGATCCCCTCGTTCTTCGCGATCACCACACCGTCGGCGATGATGTCGGTTCGGGCGAGGCCGCCGAAGATGTTGACCAGGACCGCTTTCACGTCCGGGTCGGCGCCGATGATCTTGAGCGCGGCCACCACGGCGTCCGCGCTGTTCGCCGTCCCGATATCGAGGAAGTTGGCGGGGCTGCCACCCTCGAACTGCAGCGCGTCCAGCGTGGCCATGGCCAGCCCGGCGCCGTTCACGAGGCAACCGATGTTGCCGTCCAGCTTCACGTAGTTCTCGATGCCGGCTTCCTTCGCCTCAACCTCGCGCGCCTCCTCCTGGGAGGTGTCGCGGAGTTCGGTGAGGCGCGGGTGCCGGAAGTCGGCGTTGTCGTCGGTGGAGAACTTGGCGTCCGCGGCCAGCAGCTTGCCGTCGGTCGTGACGACCAGCGGGTTGATCTCCACGATCGCGCCGTCGTTCTCGTTGAACGCGCGAACCACCGCCTCCATCAGCGCGGCGGCCGGCCGCAGCAGGTCGCCATCCAGCCCGATCGCGAAGGCGAGGGCGCGACCCTGGTACGGCTGGAAGCCGCAATGCGGGTAGATGAGCTGACGGTGAATCTGCTCGGGGGTCGAGTCGGCGACCTCCTCGATGTCCATTCCGCCGGCGGCGGAGGCGATCAAGATCGGCTTCCCGGCGGAGTTGTCGATCGCCACGCTGAGGTACAGCTCACGAGCGATCGAGATCTGTTCCTCGACGAGCACCGAGTGCACCGGCAGTCCCGCCGGGCCAGTCTGGTGCGTCACGAGTCGCATGCCCAGGATCGAACGGGCCGCGTCGCGCGCTTCCTCGGAGGTGTTGGCAAGCTTCACGCCGCCACCCTTGCCGCGCCCGCCGGTGTGGGCCTGCGCCTTGACGACGACCTTGCCGCCCAACTCGCCCGCGATGATGTGGGCTTCCTCGGGTGTCCGGGCGACCCGTCCCCGCGGAACGGGAACGCCATAGTCGGCGAGGATCTCCTTCGCCTGGTATTCGTGCAGCTTCATGGACGCCGGCTCCATTCTTCGCCCGGTACGTGGCAAGGGCTGGGTCGCAAGGGGGCTGGGCCACGCGCGCGCGCGGCGCCTGATGCGGTCAGCAGGTCGGGTGGCCCGAACTCGCCGCATCGTAGCATCGGGCGAAGTGCGAGCAAGGACGGGCGTATTCGCTCACCCGGCCCGTTCGCCGGGCGAGTACGATCAAGGTTCGCGACGACGGTGGGGAGCTGGTGCTCATGCGCGCATGGTCAGGCTTGGCGGTGCTGCTTGCCGCACTGGCGATGAGCACCGCGTGCAGCGGTGACAACAAGGACGCGACCGCCTCGGTATCGCCAACCGCGTCGACAACTGCGGCCTCGGCGACGGTGAGCGCGGCGTCACCCGCCGATGCCTTCGCGGCGGTGCTGGCGGGATTCTCCACCGCCCAATTCCGCATCAGCTACACGTTCACCACCGGCTGCGTCAGGAATGAGGGTCCGGATCGCGGGGTAGGCTCCTCAGGCTGAGATGAGGAACCACCGTGAGCTGTCCGCACTGCCGATCGAACACCGTGCACCCGCGACGGCAGCGGACGGCGCTGGGCTACCGACGGTTCTGGTGTGCCTCCTGCCGGCGCAGATTCAACGAGCGCACCGGCACGCCCTTCAACGAGCTCCAGTGCCCGACGGACGTCGTGCTGCTCGCCGTACTGTGGCGCCTGCGATACAAGCTCAGCTTCCGCGATGTCGCTGAGCTCCTGCTGCAGCGCGGCTACGTCGTCACGCACGAGACGGTGCGGGTCTGGGAGTTGCGGTTCGCGCCGCTGGTCGCCCAGCAACTGCGCGCACGGCGTCGTGGTCGCGTCGGTATCTCCTGGTACCTCGACGAGACCTACGTGAAGGTGGACGGTCGCTGGTGCTACCTCTACCGCGCAATCGACCGCGACGGGGCTCTGATCGACTCGATGCTCAGCGAGCACCGCGACAAGCACGCCGCTCGCCGCTTCCTCAGGCGCCTGATCGAGGTGGCCGAACGCAAGCCCGCGCGAGTGACGACCGACCGTCACCCGGCGTACCCGCGGGCGATCCGCTGGATCGCCGGACGGAAGGTGGTCCACCGCACGACGCGCTACTTGAACAATTTCACGGAGCAGAGCCACCGGGCGCTCAAGCAGCGCTACTACCCAATGCGCGGATTCGGGAGCTTCGCGTCGGCGTCTGGATTCTGCACCGCCTTCGACGAGCTGAACGACTACCTCATGATGCGCCGGCGGGGTCAGCCCCGACCGTCGCTG
>JAQCIU010000012.1:0-83892 GCA_027593235.1 Chloroflexota bacterium | reverse complement strand
ACGGCCGGCGCGTGAGCGCCGGCCGTTTCGATCTTGGCTCATTTGGTGTCGCTATGGCGGACAATAGCCACCGTGCCCGGGCTGTTCGCCTCGGCTCGCGTATCGGTAGTCCGCGGACCAACTGACATCGGTGCTGCCGGACGAAGGCAGGACGACGTCCCACGTCAGCGTTGCGGGGTCGAGCAATGCCAGTCCGCCAAAGATCCCATCGACCAGCCGGCCGTCCGGGGTGAACTCCACGACAATCACCCGCGCGTCCCGCAGTTCGGTAGTTGTTCCTGTCGCCCGGTCGTAGATCAAGGTGTTGCCCTGCGCCGGTTCGCTGCCGGGCCGCCGCTCGAGGTTCTCCGCAGCCACACCTTCGAGCGCCTGGTAGTAGTCGAAGTCGCAGGCGTTAGGCGTCCACACGATGTGGTGCTCGTTGGCGACCAGGGGGATCGTCGAGAACGCGAACGGCTCCGTCAGCGTCGTGGCCACGAAGTTCGCCTCGAACGACTTGAGGTCAACGAGAAAGATGTTGCCGACCCCAAGACCCGCATCGACCAGCAGCAGCAACTGATCCTGCGGGACAATCCGGGCGTCGAGCGCCCTGACCTGCAGCACCAGATCGGTGGTGTCGCGATCGAAGATCCGGTAGAGGAACTCGCCGCTTCCGCCGATGTCGCGCCGCTCGCCCAGGAAGTGGTCGGAACGCAGTTCAGGTTGCTTCACGTCCGCCGCATCGGTTGGTTTCTGCTCGCCGGTCTCAACATCGATCAGCTCGATGAATCCTCCGTCCTCGGGCCGAATCCGCAGATGCCGCCCGTCCTCGAACTCGACTGGCCAGCCAACCTGTCCGAGGTCCGCGATCGCGCCGCTCTCGATCTCGATGACATGCAACGACGCCGGTTTGCTCCGATCGTCGGCGAAGGCCCGCCAGGCCATGTAGCGGTTATCGGGGCTGAACACTCCCATCATCCCGATGCCGAGATCCCGGACTGTTCCCGCCTCGATGTCGTAGAGCACCACCGACACCCCGTCGTGCTCGGGGAACGCCGAGGACGGCACCGGCCCGAGGGCAACCGAAGCGTCAGGATCTTCGAAGCGAGGCTCGCGGAACAGTCCGGAGATCGGGTCGCTGGCCGCCGGTGTCGCCGTCGGCACAGCGGTCGCCGGGACGCTGGTGGTCACGCTGGCGACGCTCGACGGCTCAGCCGTCGCGACTACTGTTCACGTCGGCGTTCCATCACCCTCTCCGCTACATGCGGCAGCGACCAGAACGGTCAGCACACCGATGACGAACGATGGCAGACGCACAACCGATCCCTTCGTCGAGCTACACGACCTCGCGCAACACGGTCGCTAGACTAGACGCAGACGCCGAGCCCGCAGTTCCGAGGACGCACCGTGACAACGACCGCCGCCGCCCCGACCGACAAATACGAGGTCGTGATCGGCCTCGAGGTGCACTGCCAGCTCCGCACCCGGTCGAAGATGTTCTCGGACTGCCCGCGGGACTACTTCGACAAGGAACCGAACACGCTGATCGACCCGGTGACGCTCGGGCTGCCGGGCACGCTGCCGGTGATCAACGAGCAGGCGGTGTCCTACACGATCCTCGCCGGCCTCGCGCTCGGCTGCACGATCCCCGAGTTCGCCAAGTTCGACCGCAAGAACTACCCCTACCCCGATCTCCCGAAGGGCTACCAGATCACGCAGTTCGATCAGCCGTTCTGCGTCGACGGTGACGTCGAGGTGGAGACCGAGGGGCGCGGCAAGCGCACCATCCAGCTCGAGCGGATCCACCTCGAGGAGGACACGGGGCGTCTGCTGCACCGCAACAACGGCAGCGAGGACTACTCGCTGATCGACTTCAACCGCGCCGGCGTCCCACTGATGGAACTGGTCTCCAAGCCCGACCTCCGTTCCTCGGACGAGGCGGTCGCCTTCCTCCGCTACCTGCGGCAGGTCTTCCGCTACACGGGCGTCTCCGACGCCGACCTCGAAAAGGGGTCCTTCCGCTGCGACGCGAACGTGTCGCTGCGGCTGTACGGCGCCGAGGAGCTGGGCGCCAAGGTCGAGGTGAAGAACATGAACTCGTTCCGCTCCGTGCAGCGGGCGATCGAGTTTGAGATCGTGCGCCAGGCGGCGATCCTCGACGCCGGCGGCACGATCGACCAGGAGACACGCGGCTTCGTGGACGCGAGCGGCGAAACCGCCTCGCAACGCTCGAAGGAGGGTGCGCACGACTACCGCTACTTCCCCGAGCCGGACCTCCCGCCGCTCCACATCGCGCCCGCGATGGTCGAGGAGCTGCGCGCCGCGCTGCCGGAGCTACCGCGCGCCCGTGCCGCCCGCTTCGAGGGCGAGCATGGCCTGACGCTCGACGAGGCGCAGACGCTGACCGAGACGCGCCAGCGCGCCGACGACTACGAGGCGGCCGTCACCGCGGTGGGCGACCCCACGAAGGCGCGCGCCGTCGCGCACTGGTTCATCGGCGACGTCGCCGGCCGCATCAACGAGGTTGGCCGCGCCGACGCCGAGCTGGCCGACACTGGCATCACGCCCGAGCACGTCGCCCAGCTTGTCCGCCTCGTCGAGGCCGGCACGATCACCGCCAGCACCGCCAAGGACGTCCTCGGCTTCGCCTTCGACAGCGGCGACCTGCCCGAGGCGATCGTCGAGGCGCGCGGGCTCAAGCAGGTCACGGACAGCGGCGCGATCGACGCCGTCATTACGCAGGTGATCGAGGCCAACCCAAAGGCGGTCGAGGACTACCGGGGCGGCAAGGACAGCGCCGTGAAGTTCCTCGTGGGCCAGGTGATGCGCGAGATAAAGGGTCGTACCGACCCGAACTCAGCAGCGGAGCTGATTAAGGCCGCCCTCGACGCATAGCTGCCACGGGCGACCACATCGGGCGCGCAGTGCTCGTCGCCTCGCCTCACCCCGCGCTACGCTGGCACTGCTCCTCACGACTCCCCGTCTCGAGGCGAATCCCGCGATGACCACGAACCTCTGGGGCGACGACACCCGCTCCTACCGCCTCGCCGCCGGCGTCTACGCGGTCAGGGACGGCAAGGTCGCGTTCCTGCAGCGCGCCCGCGGAACGATGGTCGGATTCTGGACACTACCCGGCGGCATGGTCGATCCCGGCGAGGATCCGCAGACCGCGGCGCTCCGCGAACTCCACGAGGAATCAGGCTTGAGGCCAACCGGTCCCTCCGAATACCTCTGTGTCCTTCCGCTCCAGGCATATGACGTCGACATTCTGCGATTCCATTATGTCGCCCAATGCGACGACGGCCCCCTCCTGCTTAGCTTAGCAACGAACACTCGGACGCGGCGTGGCTGCCGCCTCGCGAGTATCGGGAGCGACACCTGAACGACGCTGAACTGGCGCGTTGGGGCGCGGTCAGCGACCACGACGCGTTCAACATCCGAGCCAGCAGACTCGCCATCGATGCCCTGATCGCGAGGCTCGAGGGATGACGCCGCAGACATCGTTCCGAGACAGGCTTTATGTCCATTAAACAATCGCCCGCCCACGATCGATCGTGCCAGGTCCGGCTGCGGGAACCTCACGCCGCTCCGGAACGTTCAGCCGGTGACAGTCCGGTTGACCGCCAAGCGGCGAGGCGATTGGATTGTTGGTGGCGGGTATCAGACAAAGGATCCCATTGAGCCGTTCCGGCATCACCAAATGGATGTACGTCGGCCTGCACATCAAGCGCTGGCTCATCCTGCTCGTGCTTGCCGTCGCCATCATGGGCCTCGGGTTTGCTTATCTCCTGCGGGAGCTCTACGTCACCTATACGTTCCCCGAGTGGGCCTACTACGCGACGTTGCAGTTCATCCCGCGCTGGGCGCGTGGCCTGCTCTTCGTCACCCTTGCTTCCTCGCTCACGCTGTTCGCCGGCTGGCGGCTCAACCGCTCGCTGGCCGCCGCACTCGTCCCCGGCAGCTCCGAGTCCGACATCGTCGATCTCGTCTACCAGAACCGCACGCTCACCCGCGGTCCGAAGATCGTCGCCATCGGTGGCGGCACCGGGCTGTCCAATCTGCTGCGCGGCCTGAAGCAGTACACCGGCAACCTGACCGCGATCGTCACCGTCGCCGATGACGGCGGATCGAGCGGCCGCCTTCGCCGCGACCGCAACGTGATCCCGCCCGGCGACATCCGTAACTGCATCGCCGCCCTCGCCGAGGCCGAGCCGCTCGTCACCCAGCTCTTCCAGCACCGCTTCGAGGATCGCGATGGCGACTCCATCGGCGGGCACTCCTTCGGCAACCTCTTCATCACCGCGATGGCGGACGTCACCGGCTCCATGGAGCGCGGCATCGCCGAGACCTCGCGCGTGCTCGCCGTCCGCGGCAACATCTTCCCCGCCTCGCTCGCCGATGTGACCCTCGGCGCGAAGCTCCGCGACGGCAGCATCATCCGAGGCGAATCGCGCATACCCGAGACCGGCGAACCACCGGTCGAGGTCTTCATCGAGCCCGCCGATGTCGCCGCCCACCCGCTGGCCGTGCGTGCGATCCGCGAAGCCGACATGATTGTGATCGGCCCCGGCAGCCTCTACACCTCGATCCTCCCGAACCTGCTCGTGCCGGAACTGCGCAAGGCGCTCTTCGAGTCGAAGGCGCATCGCATCTACATCAGCAACGTCGCCACCCAGGCGGGCGAGACCGACGGCTACACCGCCGCCGATCACGTGCACGCGATCCAGCGCCACATGGGCCGGCCGGACGTCTTTCAAATGGTGCTGGCGAACAGCAACCTGCCGTCCGAGCCGCTGCCCGCCGAATGGAAGTCGACGCCGGTGACCGCCCCCGGCGACGCCGACTACGGTGGCGCACGGCTGATCCTGCTCGACATCGTCGATCACGAACGCCGCTACCGGCATGACGGCGAGCGCCTGGCCAGCGCGGTGATGCGCCTCTACTACGAGCGCGACCTCCGCGAGCAGGCTGCCGAGGCCGTCGCGACCCGCTGATCCTCGACACACCCGCCACCGCGTAATCGACCGTCGTCACTCGGCGACGGTCCCGCCGGTCCATACTCTTGCGACCACCCGCGCGAACGCCCGGAGGTCCGATGACCGCAGCAACCGTCGAGGACTTCGTCCGCGTCGAGACCGCCCTCGAACCGCACTTCATCGAGGGCGGCGACCTCGCGTTTCGCTGGAACCGGCCGGGCGTCTCGCAGGCGTTCCGCGTCGCGGCGGTCGGTGGTGACGCGACCCAGCTCACCGACACCGGCGGCGTCATCTACGGCCTCGCCCCGCGCCCCCACCGGAACGAACTGCTCACGATCGCCGATGACGGCGGGGACGAGCAGTTTCAGCTCCACCTGCTCGACCTCACCTCGGGCACATCGCGGGCGCTCGCCTCGGCGCCGCAGGTCATCCACAACCTCGGCGCCTGGTCCGCGGATGGGCGGCTGCTCTCGTACGCCTCGAACCGGCGGGACCGCCAGTTCTTCGACGTCTACGTGCTGGACGTGGACGCAGGCGTCGAGCACCTCGTCTTGCAGCACGACGGGATGAACGGCGCGAGCTGGTTCGCCCCGGATGGACGCGCGCTGCTCATCTCCCGACCGAACCTCGACGTCCCCGGGGACAACGACCTCTTCCTCGTCCCGCTGGCAGCGGACGGCGCGGCCAGCGGATCACCGCGCTGCATCACGGCGCACGAGGCGACGCCCGCGCACGCCGCCCAGTGGTCGGCGCTGCATCTCTTCGAGGACGGCACCGTCCTCGCCGTGTCGGATGAGGGGCGTGATTTCGTCGCGCTCCAGCGCATCGACGGCGGTAGCGGCGCGCGTGAGTTCCTGCGCGGCTACGACTGGGACATCGAGGCCGCCGCGACCACGCGCGATGGCACCCGTGTGGCACTCGTGGTCAACGAGGACGGTTACTCACGCCTCGAAGCCTTCGCCCTCGGAACCGACGGCCGCCTCGCCGACGCGATCGCGCTGCCGGAGCTACCACGCGGCGTCCTCGCCTCGCCGGACTGGCGTGCCGACGGAGCCGCAATCGCGTTCAGCTTCGAGGGCGCGCGTCACCTCTCGAACGTCTGGCTCGCCGACCTCGATAGCGGGCGGGCGGCGCCGCTCTCGGCGAGCGCCAGCGGCGCCGTCGACGTGGCCGCGCTCGCGGAGCCGGAGCCGATTCGCTACCCGACATTCGACGGGCGCGAGATCCCGGCGTACCTCTACCGGCCGGCCGGCGTCCCAGCCGGCACGCGCGTGCCCTGCCTCGTGCTCGTCCACGGCGGTCCCGAAGGCCAGAGCCGACCGGCGCTCTGGGGTCGCTACTCCGCGCCGCACTACCTGCTCACCCAGGGTGTCGCGCTGCTCGTCCCGAACGTTCGCGGCTCCACCGGCTACGGCAAGGAGTACTGCCACGCGGACGATGTCGAGCTACGGATGGACTCGGTCCGCGACCTGATCGCCGCGACGGACTGGCTCGCCGGCAGCGGCGAGATCGATGCCGATCGAATCGGCGTGATGGGCGGCTCGTACGGCGGCTTCATGGTGCTGGCGGCTATCACCGAGGCCCCCGACCGGTGGGCTGCCGCGATCGACCTCTTCGGCATCGCCGACTTCGAGACCTTCCTCCAGTTCACCGGCCCGTGGCGGCGCCGGCACCGCGCCCGCGAGTACGGGGAGGATCCGACGTTCCTGCGAACGATCTCGCCGATCCACAAGGCCGATCAGATTCGCACGCCGTTGCTCGTCGTCCAGGGCGACCACGACGTGCGCGTCCCGCCCGAGGAGTCCGAGCAGATCGTCGAGACGATTCGCCACAACGAGGGCATCGTCGAGTACGTCGTCTACCCGGAGGAAGGCCACGGCATCCAGAAGCTGCCGCACCGCCTGGACATGGGCGAGCGCATCGTCGCCTTCTGCCGTGAGCACCTGCTCAACGGCACCTAGGCCGCGCCGCCGTGGACGGGCACACCACCGCCTGGCTCGACTTCGCCGTGGGCGGTCGCCCCTCGCGCTTCATGCGCTCCGACGCCGACTGGGAGCGGTACTACCGCTTTATCAAGCACGTCGCCGCGCTCGAACAGCCCGCGCGGCCGACGCTGGAGGAGGTGCGGGCACGCCTCGATGACTGGCTGCCGCGGCGGGCGGAGTGGGTCCAGGAGCTGGTGATCGCCTACCAGCACGGGCTCGCACTACTCGATCACATCGACCCGCACGCCGGCTGAACGAGCGCACGATCGGCGACCCGATCGGCGCCGCGCGACGGCGCCCCCGGCCACCCTCGAATACGTGCTGGTGCGCACTCTCACGAACTTCTGAAGTACTACGATCGGCGTAGCCGGTTGGGGAGTAAGGGAGGTCGCTTCTGTCTTACGGATCGAACCAGCAGGGAATGGCGCACATACCGCGCTGAGCCGACAAGGAGTCCACCCTTGTACTACGTAGAGTCCGCGTCCGGGTCCTAGCCCTCACACCCGCATGGTGACGCAACGCATGACGTGACGCGTCCCAGCTCGACAGCATCGGCACAGAGGCAACGGACCCACCCAGACAACAAGGTTTCGCGACAGAGCAGGCCCCGGCGACCCCGGGGCCTGTGTGCGTCCCTCCTCGATCGCTCGGACGTGAGCAACCAGCGGCCCTCACGGAATGCGAACCGGTCTTCCTCGCAGCCGCCAGGCACGCGCGGACAACAGCCGTGTTGCATTCGCTGACGAGGCGGTACAATCCCTAACGTTCACGTAAAGGTTTGGCGATCTCGCTGCGCGTCCGGCGGCGAGTAAGGACGCCGGTGCGCACGCTCGTCCGCCTGCTCTCGTTCGTTCGTCCCTATCGCCGGCTCGTGCTCCTCGGCTGGATCGCGCTGATCGGCGCCGCGGTCTTCTCGCTGCTCGTTCCGAAGATCGTCGGCAAGGCGCTGGACAGCGCCGTGGAAAGCCAGGCCGAGGGCGAACTGCAGTGGAATCCGCTGCTGATCGCCTTCGCTGCCGTGCTGCTCGTCGCCGCGTTCCGCGGCCTCTTCGCCTTTGGGCAGCAGTACATCGGCGAGAAGCTCTCGCAATCCGTCGCGTACAGCATCCGCGCCGCGATCTATGACCAGCTCCAGCGGTTGAGCTTCGCTTACCACGACGACGCGCAAATCGGGCAGGTGATGTCGCGCGCAACGCAAGACGTCGAAGCGATCCGCATGTACATCAACATGGGCGTGATGCGGATGCTCTACATCCTCTTCCTGCTCGTCGCCTCGCTCGCGCTGATGGCGCAGTCCAACGTCAAGCTCGCCCTCGTCTCGTGGAGCTTCCTGCCGCTGACCGCGATCGTCGCGATGTTCGCCGCGCGGCGGATGCGGCCGTACTGGACGCTGGTGCAGGACGGCATGGGCCGCATGAGCAACGTGCTGCAGGAGAACCTCTCCGGCGCGCGGGTGGTGAAGGCGTTCAGTCGCGAGCCGTACGAGAGCGGGAAGTTCCGCGCCGAGGCCGAGAGCCTTTTCGACGCTTCCTACGCACAGAACCAGATCCAGGCGTTCAACACCCCGCTGCTCAACATGCTCGGCGTGCTCGCGCTCGTGGCAACGGTCTGGGTCGGCGGCCGCGAACTCGCGGCGGGGCGGCTCACCACGGGCGACTTGCTCGCGTTCCTGTCGTACCTCTACATCCTCCAGCAACCGATGCGCATGCTCGGGTTCCTGACCAACGTCCTCGCCCGCACGGCGAGCGCCGGCGAGCGCATCTACGAGATCCTCGATGCCGAGAGCGCCGTCCAGGAGCGACCCGACGCCCGCGTGCTCCCCCACGTCGAGGGCCGCGTCGCCTTCGATCACGTCGCCTTCGGCTACGACCGCATCAGCCCCGTCCTCCGCGACATCGCCTTCGAGGTCGAGCCCGGCCAGGTCGTGGCGCTGATCGGACCGACTGGCTCAGGCAAGAGCACCGTGGTCAACCTGCTGCCTCGCTTCTACGACGTCAGCGAGGGGGCCATCCGCATCGACGACGTCGACATCCGCGACCTCACTCTTGAGTCGCTGCGCGCCTCGATCGGCACCGTGCAGCAGGATGTCTTCCTCTTCATCGACACCATCCGCGAGAACATCCGCTACGGCCGCGTGGACGCCACCGACGAAGAGGTTGAAGACGCCGCGCGCGTCGCGCGCATCCACGACTTCATCACCAGCCTCCCCGAGGGCTATGACACCTGGGTCGGCGAACGTGGCGTGACGTTGTCCGGCGGCCAGAAGCAGCGCATCGCGATCGCGCGCACGCTCGTCCTCGATCCGGCGATCCTCGTCTTCGATGACTCCACCTCGAGCGTCGACATGGAGACCGAGTACCTGATCCAGGCGGCGCTCGCCGATCTGATGCAGGGACGCACGACCTTCGTGATCGCGCAGCGGCTGCGCACCGTCCGCGACGCCGACCTGATCCTCGTGCTCGATCGCGGGCAGATCGTGGAGCGCGGACGGCACGAGGAACTGCTCGCCGCGGACGGCCTCTACCGCCAGATCTACGACCTCGAACTCCGTGACCAGGAAGATGCCGCGCTCGACGCCGAGCGCGTCGCCGCCGGGGCGAACGGCACCAAGGGCGCGAACGGCGCGGCGTCCGAGCCGGCAGGCTCGCCGGTGCCGTCCGCCATACGCGGCGGCGCGCCAACGGGCGTACCGGCACCCGAATGATCGCGCAGCAGTAGCAAGGACAGCGATGGGTATGTGGGGCGGCGGAGCCGCCGGCGGTTGGAGTTCCAGCGGCACCTCGATCGGGGGTCCGGCACGCCGCGGCATGGACGGCTGGAACGACGAGGAGCTGGGCAAGGTCTACGACGCGAAGGTCGTACGGCGGCTCGTCCCCTACCTCGCGCCGTTCCGGTTCCGGCTGACGCTCGCGATGATCGGGGTGCTCGGCTTCGCCGTCACCTCGTCGCTGCAACCGCTGCTGATCGGCTGGGCGGTCGACCGTGGCATCGAGGGCGATGCGGACGGCGTCGCTCGGATCGCGGCCGGTCTCGCCGCGCTCACCTTCGGCGGCTGGGCGCTCCAGTACCTCCAGCTCTCGCAGACCGGGTACATCGGGCACCGCGTGTTATTGCGGCTCCGCACGCAGCTCTTCGATCACATCCAACGCCTCTCCCTCTCCTTCCTCGATCGCCACGAGGTTGGCCGCGTCATGTCACGCGTGACCAGCGACGTGACTGCGATGCAGGAGCTGCTCACCTCCGGCAGCCTCACGGTGCTGTCGGACATCGTCGTGCTGTTCGTCGTGGTCGCCGTGATGCTGGGCCGCGATCTCGCGCTCACCGGCGTCACGCTCGCCGCGGTGCCGATCCTGATCGTCATCATGGTGATCTGGCAGCGTCGCGCTCGCGTCGCCTTCGTCGAGGTGCGCCAGGCGATCTCCACGGTGAACTCGACGCTCAACGAGAACGTCTCCGGCATCCGCGTGATCCAGTCGCTCTCCCGCGAGTCCGAGAACACGCGTCGCTTCGACGAGATCAACCGCGGCAACCTGCGCGCGAACGTCGAGGCCGGTCGCCTCAGCGCGATCGTGCTACCGGCTGTCGAGGGCATCGTCGCCCTCTCGACCGCCCTCGTGATGGTCGTGGGGGGCTGGCGTGTCGCGCACGGCGACATCACCGCCGGCGCGGTTGTCACCTTCGTCCTCTACATCCAGCGCTTCTTCGATCCGATCCGCGATCTCGTCCTCCAGTACACCCAGATCCAGCGCGCGATGGCCGGTGGTGAACGGATCATCGAGGTGCTCGACACGAAGCCGGAGATCGAGGACGCCGCCGCGGCTCAGGACATACAGCTCGCCGGTCGCGTCGAGTTCGATCACGTCACCTTCGCCTACGTCGCCGGCCGCCCGGTGATCAACGACGTGTCGCTCAGCGTCGAACCGGGCGAGACGATCGCGTTCGTCGGTCAGACCGGCGCCGGTAAGAGCACGATGACCAACCTCCTGGGGCGGTACTACGACGTGACCGAGGGCGCGATCCGCATCGACGGCGTCGACGTGCGCGATCTCCAGCTCGCGTCGCTGCACCGCCAGATCGGTGTGGTCCTGCAGGACCCCTTCCTCTTCTCCGGCAGCGTCCGCGACAACATCCGCTACGGTCTCCTCGAGGCCAGCGACAACGAGGTCGAGGAAGCGGCGCGGCTGGTCGGCGCCGACGGCTTCATCCGCCACCTGGAGCATGGCTACGACACCATCCTCGGGGAGCGCGCGCACAACCTGTCGGTCGGGCAGCGCCAACTCATCTCGTTCGCGCGCGCGATCCTCGCGGAGCCGCGCATCCTCGTGCTCGACGAGGCCACGGCCAACGTCGACACGCGGACGGAGCGGGTGATCCAGGCTGCGCTCGAAACCTTGCTCGCCGGCCGCACCTCGTTCGTGATCGCACACCGGCTCTCGACGATCCGAGGCGCCAGTCGCATCGTGGTCCTCGATCGCGGGCAGATCGTCGAACAGGGCACGCACGACGAACTGCTCGCGTCCGACGGGTATTACGCCCGCCTCTACCGCATGGCGTTCGCCGCGACCGGCGAGAGTGGCGTGCTGGCGGACGATCTGGCGATCGAGGAGAGCGCGCTGACGCAGTAGCGCGCCGCATCGTTCCACCGCCCGTCCTCGGTCGCTCCACTGCACCTCGAACGGACTGCGTTCGGCGTTGCGGCGGCGGGCACCGCCGGGGCGAGCGAGGCGCTACGCTCCACCTCGCTACGCGGCGTCTCGGCGCCGGAGCTGACTGGGAGGTCGCGCATGCTCGAGCGGTTCAAGGTTCCCGAGGCCGATCGCGTCGTCGTCCCGGAAGCGGAGATGCGCGCCGCCACCGAGGCGATCTTCGCGGCGATGGGGCAGTCCGCGGACAACGCCGCCCTCTCGGCCGACGTGCTGCTGTTCAACGACCTGCGCGGCGTGGAAACGCACGGCGTCTCGAACATGCTGCGCACCTATGTCGCCGGGTACCGCAACGGCACCCTCAAGCCGACCGGCGAGATCACGACGACGCGCGAGACCGAGACCACCGCGCTGATCGACGGCGGTGGATCGCTGGGGCTGCACGTCGCGCCTCGGGCGATGGACATCGCGATCGAGAAGGCTGCGCGCTTAGGAATGGGCGCAGTCTGTGTCACTGGCGTCGGCCACATGGGCGGCACCGGCTACCACGCGATGCGCGCGCTGCCGCACGACATGATCGGCGTCGCGATGTCCTCCAGCGGCAAGGTGGTGGGACTGCCGACCTGGGGTGCCGAGCCGCGGCTGGGGACGAATCCGATCGCCTGGGCCGCGCCGGCCGGCGAGATGCCGCCGTTCATGATCGACATCGGCACCACCCAGATCGCCAACAACAAGCTGGCGCTCGCGCGGCGGGTCGGCGCGCAGGTGGAGCCTGGCTGGATCGCCCGCACGGACGGCACGCCGATCATGGAGCGCAGCGACATCCCCGAGGAGAGCTACATGCTCCCGATGGGTGGCACGCGCGAACAGGGCTCGCACAAGGGCTACGGCATCGGCGCCGTGATCGACATCATGTGCAGCAGCCTCAGTGGCATCGGTCCCGGTTTCATCGCCAGCGTGCCCGGCTTCCACCTGCTGGCGTACCGCATCGACGCCTTCATCGACGTCCCCGAGTTCAAGGCCAATATGGACGCATTCCTGCGCGGCCTCGCCGAGACGAAGCCGGCGCCCGGGCACAGCCGCGTCGTCTACCCCGGCCTGCTCGAGGCCGAGGAGGAGGCGGTGCGCCGCGTCGAGGGCATCCCGTATCACCGCGAGGTGATCGAGTGGTTCCGCACGATCGAGGGCGAGTTGGGCCTCGACTTCGCGTTCACCTAGCGCGAGCCGCGCTGGCGCATGCCGCTACCGAGCGAGGCGCGTAGCGTCGCTCGATGGAGCTTGCCCTCGTCGTCGCGATCCTCTGCCTGGCCACGCTGTTCCACGGGACGCTCGGCTTTGGCACGGGGTTGGTGGCGATGCCGATGCTGACGCTGCTCGTCGGTGTCGAGGAGGCGACGGCGCTGGTCGCCTTCGTGATCGTCGGCACAACGTTGCTGCTGCTGCGTCGCAACTGGCGCCGGTTGGAACCGCGCGCCGCGGTGCAGCTGATTGTCAGCTCTGTCCTCGGGGTGCCGGTCGGCATCCTGCTGCTGACCCAGGCGCCGGCCGAATTGATCCAGCGCGGCCTCGGCGTGTTGCTGATCGCGTACGCCATCTACGCGCTCGTCGGACCGCCGCTGTTCGAGGCCCGCCACGACGGCTGGGCGTACGGACTGGGCTTCGTGAGCGGGGTCCTCGGCGGTGCCTACAACACGAACTCGCCTCCGGTGGTCGTGTTCGGGACGCTGCGTCGATGGCCGCCGGACGTGTTTCGCGCGACGCTCCAGGCGTATTTCGTGCCGCTGGCGATCGTCGTCTGGATCGGACATGGGGCCTCCGGGTTGTGGACTAGCGACGTCGCCACGGCCTACGCGCTGTACTTCCCGTTCGGCCTCGTGGCGCTCTGGCTCGGGCATCGGCTCGCCGGGCACATCCCCGCCGCCGCGTTCCAGCAGGTGCTCTACATCGCCGTGATCGCCCTCGGAGCGCTGCTGCTCGTGTAGGGCGGCTGCCCACAGGCGAGCCACCATCGGCTACGCTCCCGCCGGGAACGCCAGTTTGAGGAGCGCCCCATGGCCGAGGGCTTCCGCATCCGCATCGTCGATCTGAGCGGGCGTCCGCTGGACGACCTGGTCTCCGATCAGACGTTCCGCATCGAGCTCTACGTCCCCGACACGATGGCCGATCCCGGCAACACGACCGAGATCGAGTTCGTCACCTCCGAGGGCACCGCCGACCTTGATATCACCTGGACGAACACGATCGATGGCGAGTGGGTGTTCACCTCCACCCCGCTCTCCGTCTCCGGCGGCGGCGAGGGGGCCGGCGAGGTCGGCGCGCTGGGCTTCTCCTGGTCGACCGGCAACCTCGATCGCGGCGAGATCGACTACGAGGACGGCAAGACGCTCACCGTCCGCTTCGAGTCCGCAGACGGTGTGGTCGCGGAGGACGATGCCCTCCTCTATGACACCCCGATCTCGATGGGCCTGTTCCAGACCGGCGAGTACATCGCGAAGGCGGACGAGGTCTTCAACGCCACGCTCGTCAACATCACCGCCGCCCGCGCGGAGCTCGATCAGTACCCGGAGAGCGGCGAGAAGGACGAGATCCAGGCAGCCCTCGACGCGCTCGAGGCGGACACGCTGCAGCGACTCAGCTACGTCGTCGCCGCCAGCGGATCGCTCAACCGCGACGCGTGGACCGAGCGCGCGCGGCTGGCCGTCGCCCAGGGCTACCTCGATTACCTGCAGCAGCCACCGGAGCTACTGGGCGCGATCCCCTGGACCGACGCGCTGTCGCGCGAACGCGCGAACAAGGAGCGATCCGACGCCGAGGTCAGCGCGATGGTGCTGCGCGGCATCGGTGCCGCGACGATCGGCGCCTACCGGCTCTTCGCCGCCGCCACCCTCGTCGCGCAGGTGCGCACGCTGCTGTTCGGGGTCAACGAGATGGGGCAGGAGGTCGGCTGGGACCAACGCACCCTCGCCCTCCTCGATCTCATCACCGAGGTCGCGATGACCGGCGCCGGCATGAAGTTCCAGCTCGACCACCTCGCGACACCCACCCGGCAACGGGTGATCGTCCCGCCCGCGGGTGGCGATACGCCGCTCCTATCCGCCCGCGGCCTGCCCGCCTACGAGGGCTACGGCCCTCGCCCTCGCAGTACCGATCCCGGATCACCAGGGCGCAGCGCCGCAGACCTCGGGGACGCCGGAGGCCCGACGCGCGCCACCGGCAACGTCGGCGCACCGCGTTTCCGCGGCGACAACCTCGCCCACGCGGAGACCGGCGACATCCTCTCGCCCGAGCAAGTCGGAATGATGCGCGAGGCGATGATTGACGCCCAGCGGATCGCTCGCAAACCGCGTGACGGCCACCCCAACGGCACACTGGGCTGGACACGGCCATCGAACATCGCTGGTCTCAGGTGGCGGCGGTTGGGCAACCCGCCCAAGGGCGTCGAGATTAAGTCGAAGACGATCAACGACATCGATGTGCTGCTGGGCGCAGAACTCGGCACGCAGGGCCTCGTTGGCTTCTTCGAACCCGTCCTCCCCTCACGCGCGTCCTTCGACCCCGCCTTCTTCGCCAAGATCGAGGGTCGCTTCAACCAGCGCATGAACGAGTTCAACGGCGGCATCGGCGAACACATGCGACAGCTCGAGGCGGACGGGCAGATCCGATTCGACAACGGCGTCGTCGTCGACACCGGTCTCTACGGCAACACCGGCAAGGGCATCACGGGCGACTACGACCTCTTTGAGATCACCGACCTCGACGGGAATCCTGTTTCCACCGCGGTCTATGACGCCGTTGTCGCCGATCTGATGAACTCGGAGGCGTTCCTGGCGCTCCACGGTGCGCACATGCGCTGGCTCGACATGCCTGACTTCCGCAAGCCCTCGAAGCTCGCGGACAACCTCAGCATCTTCACCGACGTGATCGGCAAACATCAGCGCGGCGGCGAGGAGCCGCTGGTCGTGTTCGGCGGCGACCGCCCGCCGTTCGCCGTCTGGTCCGAGGATCTCCCGACCCGCCACCTCGCCGACCTGCCGCAGAACATCCACGCCGCCTTCGCCCGCAACGTCTCCCCCAACGGCACGCTGATCAGCGGCATCTCACCGCTGTTCCTCGACCGCGACGCCGACGACGACTGGGAGGACGACTGGGACGCGATCGTCGCCCAGTCGCACGCGGTGCTCGGTCGCCGCAGCCTGACCGACGACGCGGATGACGAGGTCACCGACAATCCCGAGGACGACGCCGCCTGGGAAGAGTGGATTCGCCAGGCCGAAGCGGCCGGCCGCGATCCCAGCATCCTCGACTTCCTCAACGAATCGCCCTTCGCCTCCGTCATCGGGCCAGCCGACGCGTCCGAGGGCGAAACCGAAATTCCCGAGGAGCCCGATCCGGAATGGGACGCCGTCGTCGCCCAGGCGGAGGCACGCTCACAGGGGAGCATCCTCGACCACGAGAGCGGCCTCGACGACGAGCCCGACGCCAGCCTCGCGGACCTCGATCGACTCGACACGCTCGGCGAGCAGCAGGCGCCGCCCGAGGAGAGCGTCCTCAACTACCTCGGTGGCGAGGCGGATCTCGGCAAGACGCCGGTGCCACCCGCCGAGAGCGTGCTCGACTACATCGATCCCGAAGCGGAGCGCTCGCCGTCGAGCCCGTTCGAGGCGGTCGACCGCGAACTCGCCACCGCCGCAACGTCGGGCGCGTCCGCAGCGGGCCAGCCACCGAGGCGGCGGGTTCCGATCTGGGTCTGGCCGCTCGCCGGGGTGGTGGCGATCGCCCTCGGCGCGTTCTTGCTGCTCGGCGGGGGTGACGCGGACGAACCGTCCGCGACTGGCGCGAGCGGCGGTGCGGGTGGTGTCGCCCCCACCTCGACTGCCGCGCCGACGAGAACCGCGGCCGCGACGGTCCTCGCCACGGCGGCGCCGAGCGCACCGGCCGGCGGGGCGACGATGACGCCGGCCCAGATTCCGACGCTAGTGATCTGCCCGGACGGCAGTAGCTTCTCTGGCTTCGAGCAGGCGGATGGCGCATTCCTGGATGCCAGCACCGGCGAGACCCGCGTCTGCCCACCGCCACCCAACTAACCCCGCGTACGCTCGCGCCCGACGTCTATGTGAGCGTCGTCTGAGCACAGCCTGGAGCAAGGAGCCCCATGTCCGAGGAACGCCTGATCGTCACCGCCGAATCGTCGATCGACGAAACCCAGTCACGCGGCGACCTTCACGTGCGCCGCATCTTTGATGCCACGACGTTCCCGTTTGAGAGCGGCCTCCAGTTCGTACTGCGGAATCGCCTGCCCGCGGGCGGCGCGAACGAGCGGCACATCCACGACGACGTGGAGAAGGTCTACTACTTCCTGAGCGGGACCGGCGAGGTGATCTGCGGGCCGTGGACGAAGCGCGTCGGGCCGGGCGATTTCCTGTTCTTCCCGGCGGCGATCCACCACGAGATCCACGCCGATGCCGGCGCTGACCTCGAGTTCATCGTCTGCGCCGCCCAGACCCGCAGCCAACCACGCGGGCTCGAGCCGCTCGACTAACGAGGGCGCGCGCGGCGTTAGCCCTCGGCGACCCGCTCGCGCGCGAGCTTGTACACGCTGCTGTGCTCGATCGTCGCGATCGGGCGGCCATCGCCGGCGGCGACCAGCGCGTTGAAGTCGACGATCTGGTTGCCGCGCCGCTCGGAGAAGCCGGTGATCACGCCGGTGGTCGTGAACGACTCGTCCTCGAACAGCGGCGAGTGGTGCCAGATTCGACCGGCGAAGTGGATGGTGGTGGACCGCCCGAAGTACTCGTAGATCAGATCGATCGGGTTGATCCACTGGCCGATCGGGATCAGCTTCCGTCCACCCAGCTCCCGAGGGAATCGCGAGTTTTCCGCCATCTGATCGAACAGCGCCGGGTCGAGGCGCTCCTCGATTCGCATCACCATGCCGACCAGCGACGGATCGCCCAGCGCCACGCCAGCCGGCGATGGCGCGGCTGCGCCGCTCGGCACCGAGGGCGCGTCGTCGCCGCCGACCTCGAAGGTGCCGCTCGCGCGCGGGCCCATGCCGTCGTCGCTGCGAATCTCGAAGCTGTTCGTCGCGGGATCGACGCGGCAGGTCACGGCTTCGTCGTGGTAGACGGGCCGTCGGAAACTGAGTGAAACGCGGCCCTCGTCGAGCCACGGCAGCCCCTGGTTCATCAGCTCCGCGGCGATGTGCTCGTAGAGCACCACGCCGGTGACGAAGCCGCCGGAGAAGCCCAGCTCGCGGGCGCGATCGTCGTCATGGATACCGTTGGGGCTGAGGTTGCGAGGTTGCGCGATCCACTCGCTGGCCTCGAAGGATGGTGTCGTCATCGGGTGACTGTACCGCGGGCCGGCCAATGGCGTGACCGGCCCGCGGTGCGTCGGTGCGGCTAGTTGTCGCTCTCCACGTCGTTGGTCGGAGCGGCCGCCGTGGCCGTCGTTGCAACGGGCGAAGCCAGCGTCCGTGATGGGGTCGTCCGGCGACGGATGAACCACACGAGGGCGACGACCAGCAGCGGCACCCAGAGGAACGGAATCGCGACGCCGACAGCAAGGATCGCCAGCTGACCGAGCGAGATCACCGCGTCGATGCTGCCCGACAGCCCATCAGTGAATGATGGCACCGAGGTGTCCTCGACGATGTCGAAGGAGACCAGGTCGCCATCGATCTCGATGCCGACCCGGACCGGGTCGCCATCCTCGTCAACCGGGACGGCCGAGAACCGAGGATCGGCGTAGTGCCGCAACTCGGCGTCCGTCTCGAAGTAGCCCATCAGCGTGTCACCAGGCTCGAGGACCTCGAGCGACCCTTCTAGCACGACGAAGTCGTCCTCATCGAGATCGAGACCGACGTCGCGAATCTCGATCTCGGTCAACGCGAGGTTGCCGGTGTTCTCGATCGAGAAGCAGACGGTCATCGCCTCGCCTTCGTCGACCTTCAGCTCGTCGTCGCCGGGGCAGTGCGCGCCGCGGTCGTGATCGAGGTAGGCCGTCTGGACGAGATCGATGCTCGCCTCCGGCTCATCCGGCTGTGGCTCGGTCAGCGTGAGGTAGATCGTGGCGAGTGAGGCCTGCTCCTGGATCGTGCGGAGCTGCCCACGCAGCACCTCGAGGTCCGTCTCGCGGATCAGGAGCTGCGCCTCGATCTGCGCGACACCCTCGAGGTCGGTGGCGTTGCTGAGGAAGGCGCGCAGCCGCTCGACCGACGCCTCCGAGGTGGTGATGCGGCTCTGGAGATCCACGACCCGCTCGGTCACGTCGTCCGTGGAGATCTGCTGGCTCTCCAGCTTGCCCAGCTCCTCGAGGCGCCGCAGCGCTTCCTGGAAGTCCTCGGGACGCACTTTGAAGGTGAGGGTCGTGTAGGCGTACGGCTCGGTGGTGGTGTTCTGCCCGAACAGCAACCCGCCGAGGCCGGCAATCGCCGCCTGCGCCCGCTGCGTGGCACCCGGGACGTCTTCGACCTCGACGACCATCGAGGAGGTGAAGATGATGACGCGCCCGTCACCAACCTGCTGCAGCGCCAGCGGAGTCAACCCGCCATCCGCGCCCTTGCCGCCGAACGTTTCGGAATCGCCGGTGTTGCCCGGTGCCGGCTCCGAACCGGGGCTCGTAACCGCGTCGGATGGCGCCCCATTTGGCGCACTGCCGTCCGCATCGCGCGAGAAGGACTCGGAAACGGCCCCCCCAGTGACGGCGCCGTACTCTCCCGACGCTAGTGCAGTGTCGTCGCTGCTGTCGTTGCCGCCACAGGCGACCAGCAACAGCATCGCCATCACCAGTACGCCCACGAATGCCCAGAGCTGCTTTCGCATCGTCGCCCTCCCTGCCGACGCGCGTGCGCCGGGCCATAGCGACAAAACGAGCGTCGCCCCACTTCGGTTCCCGGACGTTACGTAAGAACGCTCACTCAGGTGATCATATCCGCGCAACGCCAGGACGGCGTCGTACCGCCGCGAGTGCGATGATCCAAACCCGAGGCCGGACCGCCCTACGTCAGCAGACCGGTCGGCGTTGCTTCCTCGTCCGCGAGCGGGACCTGCTCGATCTCCTCGAGCACGGCCTCGAGCGGATCGCGATCGCCGCCCTTGCCCGTCGCGGGCGGCAAGTCGAACTCACGCGCGAACCGGTTGTAGGACTCCAGCGAATCGCCGTACTTCGTGTGCCCCGCGGTGTGCTTCGCACAGGCGAGGAGCAGCCGATCGCGGTCCGGGGACGAGGTCCGCGCGTAGTCCTCGATCATGCAGAGCCCGATCTCCTGGTTGTGCGGATCGTTTCCCTGCTTCGCCGCGCCCAGGGCCAGGGTGGCAATCAACGGACGGCGCTCGTGACCGGCGTCCAGGTACGCCTGCACCCAGCACGCCGCTTCGTCCGGCTCCAGGGACGTCATCGCGCGATCGAGTTGTGTCAGCAGTTGGTCCCGGGACATCCCGCCAGCCGCCGCGGGGGCGGTGAACACCGGCTTGCCGTTGCCCGGGGAGTGACGCACCCAGGCGCCGCACTGGTTGATGAAGGAGCCAGCCACGAACAGCAGCTTCGTCTTGTGACGGTGCTCAAAGTTCGCATAGAACCACGACAGCGTGTTCGTGTACTCGTAGCCGTGCTGCGGCATCGAGAAGCTCGGGCCCTCGCCACAGCGCAGCACGACCTCGGCGGCCGCGATCTGAATCGTGTCGAGGATCGCGCGCGGGGAACGACCGGCCAGCAACAGCGCGATGATCGCCTCGATGTAGCCGGGCTCCGGCTCCTCGAGCAGTGCGTGCATCAGCATCGACCGTTCGACTGAACTGAGGTCGTCGGTCTGGGCAAACAGCTCCTCGTCACGACCGGTGATCAACGTCGGCGCCAGCGACGAGGCAGGCGGCTCCTCTTCGAGACGGCGCAGTGCGACCTCGCAGGCCATCTCGTAGGCGGAGTACCAGCGCGGTCCAACGGCGATGTCGGGTACGCCCGCGTAGATCACGTCGTGCGCGTCTTCCCAGCCAATGGCCTGCGCCAGCTCGATCGTGGCGCGGGCGCGGTAGGACTTGTGGCCGGTCGTGTAGCTGCGGTTCATGTAGATGCGGTCCTGGACGTCGATCAGCCCCGCGAACATGAGCTGTGACAGCACCTGTGGCCGGTCGGTCGGCTCGGCCAGCAATCCACGGAACACCCCGTAGGACTGCTCGACGTGGCCGTACTGCACGAGCGTAAGCCAGTGGTTCAGGCGTTCGTCGAGCGTGCCTTCGCTGGCGATCGCGTCGCCGTCGGGCCAGTGCCGTGTCGGACGCGGCACCTCGTCGAACTTCGATGCGTCGTAGACCCGGCGTCCGTAGTGACCGGGCGCCTTGCCGAGGAGCTGACTCCAGGCATCGAGGCCGGTCGGGACGTACCACATGGTCTGCGCCATCGGTAGGAAGCGCAGCCGCTCCGGCAACACGTCGGGCAACCGCAAGCTGGCGCGCGCGCTGAGCAGGCAGTGATCGTTGTTGACGAAGCGAACGACCCCGTCGTCGATCCGCTGGTGGTACGGCGCGTGCGTGTACGGAGCGTGGACCCGCACCGTCTCGCGCAGCAGCTCCTTCAGCGGCCTGCCATCCCGTACGAGGTCGTAGAAGACCTCGCTGGCCGCGACCTGGTCGCGATCGAGGATGCGCTCCTCCAGCTCGGCATATCGCGACGCGGTGTCGCCAGTTCGCGTTTCGTGTGTCGCCGTTGCCATCCCAGCACCTCCCGAGCGACCCGCTGGCTGGGTTCGCCACGTATGTGATGACAGCAGCATACCGGGATTGCGTGGCGGCCCGCCGTGTCCCTTGGATGGCATGACGCAACCCGCTGCTAGAATTCGCCCATGAAGCTGAAGTCCTTCGAGGACATGAACTGCTCCCTCGCGCAGACGCTCGAGGTCGTCGGCGAACGCTGGACGCTGCTCATCCTGCGAGACGCCTTCCGAGGCGTGCGTCGCTTCGATGCGTTCCAGTCGAGCCTCGGCATCTCGCGCAACATCCTCGCCGTCCGGCTCGAACGCCTGGTGGCGGAGGACATCCTCGAGAAGCGACCGGTCGAGGCGGGGCGGCACGAGTACGTGCTCACGTCGAAGGGCCTCGATCTCCAGCCGGCGCTGGTAGCGCTGACGCACTGGGGTGACCAGTACCGCCCGAACCCGCGCGGCGACCGCCTCGTCTTCGTCGAACGCGCCTCGGGTGAGCCGATCGCGCCGATGAGCGTGCGCAGCAGCGACGGCCGCGCGCTGACCGCTCGCGAGGTGCGCGCGGTGCCGGGTCCGGGCGCGTCGGCGGCCAGTTAGCCCTCGACGAGGGCGAGTTCGCGCCGCGCCTCGTCCGCGTCGCCCGATCCAGCGGGGGTCACACCAGCACATCTGGTATAACGCGACCGACACCGGTGAACCGAGCTTGTGAGGGCCCAATGGCGACAGAAGCGATCGAACTGCGCGCCCACCTGATGCGCCGTGTCGGCGTCGGCGCGACCCGCGACGAGCTGGAAGCGCTGGCGGACCAGCCCTACGACGAAATCGTCGAGGAGCTGCTCCACCCGGAGGCGCATCCGAACCCCTCCGCCGACCTCCTCGACCGCTACTTCCCGGCGATCAACAGCCCCGACGTGCCGGTGGCCGCGGGGTCGCTCTGGATCTTCAACCTCGCGAACAGCGGCGCGCCGCTGGGCGAGAAGATGGCGCTGTTCTGGCACCACGTCTTCGCGACAGGCTGGTTCAAGGCCGAGCACGGGCCGGCGATCCTCCACCAGATCGAGACGTTCCGCGGGAACGGCCTCGGCAACCTGCGCCAGATCCTGCTCGACCTCTCGCGTGACCCGGCGATGCTTCACTGGCTCGACAACTCCGAGAACCACGCCGACCAGATCAACGAGAACTACGGACGCGAGCTGCTCGAGCTGTTCTCGATGGGCATCGGTAACTACAGCGAGGACGACATCAAGGCCGCCGCGCGCGCCTTCACCGGCTGGACCTTCGAGCAGCCGATCCCGCTCTATCCCTTCGGCGGCTACGACACGCAATTCAGCTATCGCGACGACGACCACGACCACGACGAGAAGACGTTCCTCGGCCGCACCGGCGACCTCAACGGCGAAGACATCATCGACGTGATCGTCGGGCAGGAGGCGACCGCTCGCTTCATCGCGCGGCACCTCTACAGCTTCTTCGTCGCGGACGAGCAGCAGGTCCCGGCCTGGAGCATCGACCCGCCGCGCGATCCCGAGGCGATCGACCAACTCGTCGCCGCCTACATGGCGTCGGACGGCGACATCCGCGCTGTGATGCGTGCGCTGCTGACCTCCGACTTCTTCAAGACCGCTCGCTTCACCCGCGTGAAGAGCCCGCTGGAGCTGGTCGGTAGCGCGGTGAAGCTCGCCAACTGGCCGCAGACCCCGGACCCCGCGATCACCGGCTGGTCGGTCGCCACCGACGCGATGGGCCAGAAGCTGATGGACCCGCCCAGCGTCGAGGGCTGGCATACCGGCAAGGAGTGGCTCGACGGCGGCACGCTCACCGAACGCGTCAACTTCGCCGTGGAGCAGGTGATGGACACCTCGAAACCCGGCGTGCAGTCGATCGTTTCGAGGATAGCGGCCGCCGGCGGCCCGGTCGCACCGGGCGCGTTCGTCGAGCAGTGCCTCGACCTCGCCGGTCCGATCGCGGCCAGCGAGGACACGCGGCGCGTCCTCGAGGAGTTCGCCTCGGAAGACGGCCCGCTCACCTTCGGCAATGACGAGGAGTGCGCGCAGAGCGAAGCGCGGATCGGCCGCATGCTACAGCTCGTCGTGTCCTGCCCCGAATACCAGTTCGCCTAGCCGAGACCAGGTCGGCCAGACGGTCGCTCACATCAGGAGGATCTGATGCCCAAGATCAACGGACGCGACCCCGTGCTGGTAGTCGTCCAGCTCAGCGGTGGCCTCGACTTCATGAACACGCTGATCCCGCACACCAGCGAGTACTACCGCAAGTCGCGACCGACGGTCGGCGTCGCCTCGGAGGACGTGCTGCCGCTGAACGATGAACTCGGCTGGCACCCGGCCACGGCGCCGCTAAAGGAGCTGTACGACGCCGGCAACGTCGCCGTCGTGCAGGGGATCGGCTACGAGAACTCCAGTCGCTCACACTTCCGCGCGATGGATATCTGGCACACCTGCGAGCCGACGAAGATATCGACGGAGGGCTGGCTCGCCCGAGCCACGCGCGACCTCGACCCGAACAGCGAGAACCCGCTGACCGCGGTCAGCTTCGGGCGCGGGCTTCCGAGGGCGCTCGCCGCAGCGGGCGTCACGACGACCTCAATCGGCGACCTCGACCACTTCGGCCTGATGACGAAGGTCGAGGCGCAGCAGGAGCGCGAGCAGGACCTCGCCATCTTCAAGCGGATGTACACCCCGGCCGTCGGCACGGGGATCGTCCGCGACTACCTCGCGCAGACCGGGCGGGACGTCCTCAAGGGCGTCGACATGCTGCGCGACGTGCCGTCGCGGTACAGCTCGACGATTGAGTACGGACAGAACCCGATCGCGAGGGCGCTCCGCGACGTGGTGCGGGTGCACACGGCGGGCCTCGGAACCCGCGTCTTCTACACGCAGCATGCCGGCTACGACTACCACTCGCTGGAGCCGGAAACGCACCCGCGGCTGCTCACCGAGCTGACCGAGGCGCTCTCCGACTTCATGGCCGACCTCCGCGAGCACAACGCGTCCGAAGAGGTCACGGTGATGGTCTTCACGGAGTTCGGGCGCCGCATCAAGGACAACGGCTCGGGGACCGACCACGGCTCTGGCGGCGGCGCCTACATCATCGGCGACCACGTCGCGGGTGGCCTGTACTCGGAGTACCCGTCGATCAAGCCGGAGGACTGGCTCTACGGCGAGGACCTGCGTCACACGATCGACTTCCGGGGCATCTACGGCACCGTGCTGGAGCAGTGGATGCGCATGGACCCGACCGCGATCGTCAACGGCCAGTTCGAACAGATCTCGCCCTACAAGGTGACAGCGGACTAGGCGCATCGAGGACACGCGGCGGCCTACGCCAATGAGGGAGGAGGACGACATGACGCAAAACGGTCACCAGAACGGCCACACGGGCGATTACGAGGTACTCCTCCGCGCCGGGTTCCCCTATGTGAAGACGCTGGGGATGCGGCGTCTCACCTGGTACCCAATCGACTTCGCGCGCGGCGACGACGGGCGCATCTACTGCCTCTCACGGTTCGACGGTTCGGGATCGATCCGCGCAATCAGCTTCGAGGACGAAGACCTCGGCGCGGTCGGGCCGGGATTCACCTGGCCGGCCTCGATCGTGCGAGACGCGGCCGGGCGCCTGTACGTCTCGGACGAGGGCACGCACCAGATCACGGTGCTCACCCCCGAGGGCGAGGTCGTCACGCGCTGGGGTACGCGCGGATCCGAGCTGGGTCAGCTCGATCGCCCCTCGCACATGGCGTTCGACGCAGAAGAGCGGCTCTGGGTCAGCGACACCGGCAATCACCGCATCCAGTGCTTCAGCAAGGACGGCGGGTACATCAGCAGCTTCGGTAGCCACGGCAACGGCGCGGGACAGCTCGATAACCCCTGGGGCATCACGTTCGACGCCGCCGGCGCCGTGTACGTCGTGGACTGGCGGAATGACCGCGTGCAGAAGTTCACGCAGAGCGGCGAGCTGCTGACGCAGTTCGGCAGCTCCGGGAGCGGCGACGGCCAGTTCAACCGCCCGGCCGGCATAGCCATCGATCACCACGGCGACATCTACGTCGTCGACCGTGGCAACAACCGCGTCGAGCTCTTCGATCGCAACGGACGTTACGTGGAGCAGTTCATCGGCGACGCGACGCTCTCGAGGATGGGCCGCGACTACGTGCTGGCGAACCCGAAGGTGCTGCGCCTGCGCGACATGGCGCACCTGGAGCCACAGAAGCGATTCCGCTCGCCTGTCTCCGTCCACGTGGACGACGCGGGGCAGATGATCGTCGGCGATTACGGCAGTCACCGTTTTCAGGTCTACCAAAAGGACGCACTGCCGCTGGCGGCGTCCGAGGTGATGGCGGTGCCGCGCTCGCCGTCGCTCTCGACGGTTTAGCGACGCCTCGTGCGGCCAGTGATCGGCCTCGCCCGGTGCCGATGATGATCGGCTTCGCCCAGCAGCGCCGCGCGATGATCGAGGCCGAGCTGGCGCGCTTTGTCGAGGAGCTGCCGCCACTCGGCGTGCAGCGCGTCTACGTGGCGGGCGCGTTCGCTCGAGACGACGTGCGCGCCGACACACCGCTCGAGGTCGTGCTCGTCCACCCGACGGACGAGCCGTTCCACCGCCGCGCCGACTTCTTCGTCGATCACCTCCGCCCGCGGCTGCAGACGCGGTTCCTCGTCTACACACCCGAGGAGTTCGCAGCCCTGGCGGGTGAGGATCCGCTGCTGATCCGCACGCTCGCCGCTGGCGAACCGGCGTATGCCGGCTAGCGAGTCCGGTCGCTGGCGCGCCCAGGCGACGCATGACCTCGCGGATGCGCGCTACGCCGCGCAGGGCGACCGTCACGCCCTCGCCTGCTTCCTCAGCCACCAGGCGGCGGAGAAGGCCGTTGTGGCCTACCTCTACGCCCGTGGCGCGGAGCTGGTCTGGGGCCACGGGCTCGCCGACCTCTGCGAGGACGCGATGGCCTTCGATCCCTCGTTCGACCTCGTGAAATCGAGCGCCGGACACCTGGACAAGCACTACCTCGGCGCGCGCTACCCGAGCGGCATCCCCGCCGGCGTTCCGTCCGAGGCGTACGAAGCGCTGGATGCCGCCCGCGCAATCGCGATCGCCGAGGAGGTCCTCACCTTCGTCGACACGCGACTCGAAGCGCTCGCGATCGCCGAGGACACCGAGGAGCCGGGCGCCTAGCGCGGCGGCTGCGAGAGCAGTTGGTCGACCGGCGCGAAATCGTCACGCAGTACGCGCGCACCGACCGCGAACGCCTCGGCCTCCGCCCCGGCGAGCACGGCGTCGAACCCGCCGCGGTCGAGGATCCGCGCACCGATCGAGGCCCAGTCCAGCTCCGTGCGTGATCCGATCAGCACGAAATTCCCACCGTCCGCACCTGCGAGCCGGTCGAACGTCGAGGCGATGCCGACGTGGTCGAACACCTCGAGGAACGTCGCCGCCTCGGCGCGGGCGAAGCCGAGCGGCGGGTAGTCGATCAGGTTGATGACGTAAACGCCGTCCTCGTCGAGCACGCGATCGATCTCGCGCAAGAACTCGCGGGTGGTGAGGTGCCAGGGGACGCTCAGGCCGCCAAACGCATCGCCGACGACGAAGTCGAAGGCGCCATCGGGCTGGTCGGGCAAGGCGAGCCGCGCATCGCCGACCTCGACGCGGAGGTCGTCGCTCAGTACCAGGCCGAGTTCGTCCTCGACGAGCCTGACCAGATCGCCGTCGATCTCGAAGACGAGCGCGGTCGTTCCCGGACGGACCGCGGCGAAGTAGCACGGCAGCGTGAATCCACCGCCGCCGACGTACGCGCCGCGCAGCGGCCCGTCCGGCAGCTCCGCGATCACGTCCGCCATGATCCGCGAGTAGCGGAACTCGAGGTGCTCCGGGTCATCGAGGTCCACGTAGCTGTGCCGCAGCGTGTCGAGCCAGAGCGTGCGACCGCCCTCGTTCGCCGGATCCACCTCGATGGTGGCGCAGAAGTAGGTCGTCTCCACGTCGCACGGACCGCCCTCGATGAACAGCCCGCCACCGGCGCCGGCGGTGGCAACAAGCGCCAGCGCGGAGACGCCTTTCGAGGCGGAGCGCAGCAGCAATGGCAGTCCGACCACCACCAAGGCGACGCCAACGATCAGCACGAGCGACCTCGATGGCACCGCGGCGAGCAGCACGAAGCCGGTCAGGAAGGTCCCGGCGAGGGCGCCGAGCGTGCCGAGGGCGGACAGCTCGCCGACGACGCGGCCGGTCTGATCGAGCGAGCGCAGCCGCAGCTTCACGACGATCGGCGTGACGGTGGAGAGCGTAAGCGAGGGCCAGAAGAAGGCGCTGGCGGTGAGGACGGTGATCTCGAAGGGACCGCCGGCGCGCATCGAGGGACCGACCCAGTCGACGAGGGTTGGCGCTGCCAGCACGAGCACGCCGGAGAGCACAAGCACCGGCCCGAGCAGCCGTCGTGGTTCCACGTCGTCCGCCGCGCGGCCGCCCACCCACGCCCCGGCCGCGATACCCGCGAGCACGACGCCGATGATCCCGGTGAACGTCTCCAGCGTGACACCGACGTACGGCGCCATCAGCCGCCCCGCCAGGATCTCGAGGACGAGCACGGCGGCCGAGGTGCCGAAGACCAGCAGTCGTGCCCAGAGCAGTGACATGGCGATCAGAGTCGCCGATCGCGACTGCGCCGACAAACGGAACGGGCCATGGCCCACTCGGCGTCGCGCGGTCCGGGCCCGAAGGCGCCGCTCAATCCTCGCCGAGTGACGCCTTCGTTGGCGCGCGCCGGACGGGCCGGCCGCCCAGCCGGGCGGGCAGCCGTATCCGTGATCGCGGCCCCCACCGTTCGACAATCCCCAGGGCAACCAGCACCACCACCGCGCCCGCGACCGCGTCCAGCAGATAATGGTTGGCGGTGATGATGGTCGCCGCGAACATGACGGGCGGCATCAGCCAGCCGAACATCTGCATCCACTGTCGCTTCGCTTCACGGACCAACGCGATCCCCATCAGCAAATTCCAGCCGAGATGCAGGCTGGGGACCGCGGCGAACTGGTTGGTGAGCTGAGGCGGTTGCATCACCCGATAGGCATCCGTCCGCTCCACCACGGTGTCGATCAACTCCGGATTGGCCAGCCGGGGCGGGGCGGTCGGGAACAGCATGAAGATCACAATCCCGACCGCTCCGGAGATCAGCATCGCGTTCCGATAGCGCCGGTAGGCCCGACGTCGCGTCAGGTAGAGCCACAGGCCGACCGCCCCGACCACCGGCCAGTGCCCCCAGATGTAGACCGCATTCACGAGCTCGATCAGCCACGAATGGTCGAGCACGGCGGCCTGCAGGCGCACTTCGTAGAAGAGATGCAGGCGCTGTTCGAGGCGCTCCAGCGCGAGCGCCCGAGCAATCGCCTCGCTCTCACGCGCTTCGGTGACGCCGCGGATCACGAAGTAGAGGAAGTAAGCGGAGAGGACGAACGTGACCTCGCGCAGAAACGCAGGACGACGTGACCCGCGCATCCGCAAGGCTGCGACCGCGAGGATCACGAGGACGGTCGCGAGCAGCAGCGGAACGATCAGCGCGGTCAACGATGCCCCCCACCGAGCAGCCGTCGTGCAACGGCGCCTGCCGCGATGCTCTAAGCAGCATGCACCGTTCGGCCTCGTGCTGCCCGCCCCGAAGGTCACCGCCCGGCCGGGCGAACGTCCGCCCCGCCGCCGCGCGCTACCCTGAGCATCCCGTCCGAGGTCATCTGGGCCGCATGGCTGATGGAGCCGGAGTGGACTCGAAACCGCAGCCGCTGTTGATCGCTCACCGCGCCGGGAATCGCCCGCGCACGGTCGCCCCCGCTGCCGCGGCGGGCGCCCAGCTCATCGAGGTGGATGTCTGGTTCCACCGCGGCCGCATCGAGGTCGGGCACGACAAGACGCTCGGCCCGGTCCCGCTGCGCTGGGACCGCTGGTCGCTCGCCCTTGGACGCAGCCGCCGCGTCACCATCCCCGATCTGCTCCCAACGCTCCCGCCGAACGTCGAGCTGTTCTTCGATCTCAAAGGCACGCATCCACGGTTGCCCGCCGCCCTGCGCGTGCTGGCGGACGAGCTGTTGCCGGGACGCCGATACGGCGTCTCCTCGCAGCACTGGGCCCACCTGGAGCCGTTCCTGGAGGTCGAGCGCGCCCGCGTGATCCGTTCGATCGGCTCGCCGGAGGCGTTGCGCCTGATGCGCGATCAGCTCGATACGTGGACGGGCGCGGGTATCGGACTACAGGTGGATCTACTCACGCCCAAGGTGATCGCGGATCTGCGCGAGCGGACCCCGCTGATCTTCACCTGGACCGTCAACGACCTGGAACGCGCGATGCGCCTGATCGAGGCGGGGGTGGGCGGGATCATCACCGACAGCCTGGAGGTGATCCGAGCGATCAGCACTCGGTCGGAGCGCCGGCCGCGCCCGTGAGTGGCCGGCAGCGAACGACGGCGGTCAGTGAGTGCGCGCCCTCGGCAGCCGCGAACTAGGCGACGGTCGGTGCGGGGACCGGGTTTGCGGCGGCCCAGCCGCGCCGGCGCAGCGCGTGGTACTCCAGCATCAGGAAGACCGCGCCGCCGACGATGCCGATGAACATCATCGTCGCGCGGCCGGAAGCGATGTCCGTGGACAGTGCCGCCAGCAACACCGCCGGTACCGCCAGCACGTTGGAGAACACCGCTTCCGCGGCGAAGACGCGACCTTGCTGCTCCGCTGGCGCGGTGCTGGTCAGCACGCTCCGCGCGATGATCGGCGCCATGCTCAGCGTCATCCCCAGCACCAACAGCGCCGGCAACGCCGCCAACGACCCCGCCTCGATCGGCCCGGCGATGCCGCCGAGGTCAATCGACGCGCCGCTCACGGTCAGCGAGCCAAGCTCGTCCCCCAGCGGCGCGAGCGCGAAGATCGACAACAGCGCCGCCAGCAGCACCAACCGCATCGCCAACGGCGACTGCCGAGGCGACACGAACCGCGCCGACCAGCCGAGCCCGATCAACCCACCGAGGGCAACCGCGGCAGCCAGCACCACGACCTGGCCACGCCCGAGGTGCAATTCCGCCTGGAAGTAGATCGGCGCGGCGATCACCAGACACTTCGATAACACGTCAACGAATGCCAACAAGCCCACGGCGTAGAGCGCCTGCGGCTCGCCGGTGATGAATCGCAACGCCGGCATGAACCGGAGCGTTGGGATGAACCGTCGTGCGGAACGGGGTCGCGCCGCGTGACGCACCGCGGCGATCGGCAAGCGTGCGCTGAGCACGGTCGTCAACGCGACCACGCTAGCGAACAAGGCGAACGCTCCCACCAGCATCCCGCTGGTGCCGCCCAACCAGAACAGCGCCGGCGCCAGCAGGAAGGCGCCGATCGCCTGCCCGCCGAACTGCAGCGCGAACAACGACGCGTGCGCCCCGGCCGGTCGGCGACGGCGAATCGTCGATACCAGTGCCAGTTCCGCGGGCGAGAAGATCTGCGACGCGGCCGAATAGCCGAAGGCGGCAATCCACGCGTATTCGCCGCGGGCGATCACGATCAACGCGAGCCCGACGGCCAGCGCGCGCAACAACGCGCCAACGGGAAGCGCCACTCGAGGACCGAGGCGGTCGACGATCGCGCCGCCCACCGGCCCCAGCACGATCGCGGCAACGGTCATCGCCACCATCACGCTGCCGAGGCCCAGCGCACCGCCGGTACCCGGCCCGGCCACCAGCACCAGCAACGCGAAGAAGACGCCCTGGCCGGTCTGACTGGTCAGCCGTGAGGCGTAATACAGCACCTCGGCGCCTCGGCGCTGGCCGCGACGATCCGCGGGGCCGCTGCGGCGCGATCCGGCCAGAGCGCCGGTCGTCGGAAGGTTAGACAGGTGTGGAGACGCGAGCACAGGCGCACCTTGCTGGGCATTGTCGATTGGGATGGTGGGCCCGGGGTCACTCCGAACCTCAGCTAACCACACGATCTTCGGCATCTCCAGAGCCGGAGGTCACCGGCTCAGTCAAGTGTCAGCAGATGAGTAGCAGCCCGCCCGTGGGTTTCCCCGAGGATGCGCCCATGCGAGTCTCGCTAGCGTTAACCCGGGTCATCATGAGCGTCACTGGCAGGAGCATGCGTGGCATCACCGCCGATGGAGTACCGGACAGGCAACGACGGCGACCTGGATGGGATGGTCGCGGTCTTTCAAGCCGCGTTCCCACGCTGGCCGCTGATCGATGTCCCGGTCCCCGCGCGGGAGCATCTCGCCTGGAAGATGCGCAGCCACCCGCGCGTGATCGACGGGCACATGCTCTCCATCCTCGATGGCGAGGTAGTTGGCGCGATGGTGCAACTCGCGCGTGACGTTCGGATCCGTGGTGAGACGCTGATCGCTCAGTCGACCGCGGATGTCGCGCTCGTCCCCCGATTGCAGGGCACCGGACTCTCGCGGCTCGGCACCCCGTTCTACATGGCGACGATTGCGGGACTATTCGATCTCTCGCTCAATACCGAGAGCAACCACCCCAGCCTGCGCGCCATAGCCGCATCGCGAGGGACATCCCGTTCGATCGGGAATCCGTTCCGCAGGCTCGTGCTCGGGCTGACGCCCGCCAGCGCCGCCGGCATCCGCTGGCACGCCGCCGGCTGGCGCGGCCTGCCACACGCGACGCGCGACACGGTGCGACGGCTGCCGGAGCCGCGAATCGAGATCGAGACCGTGCAATCGCTGGACTCGAGGCTGGATGACCTCTGGGCTGAGACTGCGCCGGCCTTCGATCTGATCGGCGTGCGGGACGCGGCGTTCCTCAACTGGCGCTACGCGGATCCGCGCGGTGGCGTGTCGCTGATCCGCATCGCCACCCAGGGCGACGCCGTGCTCGGCTACACCGTTCTGCGCTGGGCGGCACAGGATGGCGCGGTGATCGCCGACATGCTCGTGCACCCCGATCGGCCGGATGTCGTCCGTGATCTGGCGATCGACGCTGCTCGGCAGACCCGCGCGCAGGGACACCGCTCCGTCGGCTGCATGCTGCCGACGCGCCACCCCTACCGCGACGTCCTGCTCAAGCTCGGCTTCGTCGACCTCGGTCGCCAGACCGAGGTGAAGTACGACGGCAGCACACGCCCGATCGAGGACTTCGCGTTCCTCGAGGAGCCCGGCCTTGCCGCCCACCTCACGCTGGGCGACTTCGACTACATCTAGCGTTCCCGCGGTGTGCGGACGCCGCCCCGGCTACGCGAAGCTGTGGGTGGGTTCCGCGCCTTCGGGCCACGCCGGGCGTGCCTGGTAGAACCGTTCCTCGCCGTAAAACTGCGCCTGGAGATCCTCGGGGATCCGCGACCACATCCCGTTCTCGCCGAACTGCGTGCGGTGCATCGAGGCGGCGCTGCGCTTCGCCTGGATGAATGCCGAGGTGTCGACAATCACGCTCGCCGGGGCGGCCGGCCGCTTCGCCAGCTCTTCGAAGCGGGCGCGTGTCTCGTCGTCGATCGGCTCGTCCAGCAGGCCACGTTTCTCCATCTCAAGGCGAATCCCGACGAAGCGCGCCATCGTCCGCGCGCCCCAGAACAGCCGCTCCGGCTGCCAGGGAGTGCCCGTCTCCGGGTACAGCGCGGCGTCGGCGCAGCCATCGAAGGCGGCAAGCGTGTGCTTGTGGGCGGCGATGTGGTCCGGGTGGCCGTAGCCACCGTCCTCCTGCCACGTGAACACGAAGTGCGGGCGCACCTCGCGCATCACCTGCAAGATCGCGGGCACCGCCACCTCCGGTGTCTGCTGATGGAACGCGTCGGGTCGCTTGTTCTCCTCGGTGCCGTCCATCCCGCTGTCCCGGAACGGCAGGAAGCGGACATCGCGGAGGCCAAGCTGCGCCATCGCGGCGCGCAGCTCCAGCTCGCGGGTGTAGCCCAGCGTGTCCGGCGTGCTCAACGCGGGATCGGAGATCTCGCCCACCTCGCCGCGGGTCGCGCAGAGCAGCGTCACCGCGCTACCGGCCGCCAGGAACGCGGCCAGCGACCCCGTCGCCTGCCCCTCGTCGTCCGGGTGGCCGTAGACCGCCAGTACCCGCTTGCCCTCGAAACCCTCGGTCGCAGCCATCGTCACGCTCGCCTCCCGCACCGGTACCACCGCTGGATCGCGGTACCGGATCCACCGCGCCGCAGGCTAACCGCTGCCTTCAACAAGAGGTACTGACCCTTCGGTTAGGCCCGCCTGCCACACCGACCACCCACCGGGGTCGGCATCCCGGGCGCTGGCCCCGCGCCGCCGTCACTCCGAGGGCGCGCGCATCGCCCGCGGCACCCAGTTGCGGCGCGCCACCACGTTCGACGCGCGCTCCTCGATCGCCTCGTCGAAGGACGCGAACGGCGCGAGGTAGAACCGATCCTCGCGGATGCCGTCCAGCACGAAGTCCGCGATCTCCGAGGGCAGCATGCCGTTCTCCACCAGCGAGTGGCGGTTGTCCGGATCGATCGACTCGGCGCCCGGGCGGTTGCGCGCCGAGTGGAAAATCTCCGTCTGCACGAACGGCGGGCAGAGCACGGAGGCGCCCACCTGCGCGCCCTCCAGTTGCAGGTTCTGGTAGAGCGCCTCGGTCAGCGCGACCACCGCGTGCTTCGAAACGCCGTAGATCCCGGAGCCCGCGATCAGGCCAGCGACCGAGGCGGTGTTTACCACGTGCCCGGGCACGCCCTGGGCGACCATCGTGGGCACGAACGCCCGGATGCCGCGCAGCACGCCATCGAAGTTGATCCCGAACACCCAGTCCCAGTCGGCGGCGGTCGACTCCCAGATCGGCACCCGCGCCGAATCGATCACGCCGGCGTTGTTGCACAGCACGTGCACGCCGCCAAACCGCTCCAGCGCTTCGTCGCGCAGCCGTTCGACATCCTCGTCGCGCGTCACGTCCATGTGGACGCCCAGCACCTCGTGTTCCTCCTGCGTGAGCGCGGCGACCGCGCGATCGAGCGCTGCCTGCTCGAAGTCGCCGAGGACCACCTTCATGCCCTCGCGAGCGAATCGGCGCGCCATCGCCAGTCCGATCCCACTCGCTCCGCCCGTCACCACCGCGACCCGACCCTCGAAGTCCTGCACCTGATCCCCCGCTCTCCACGTCTCGCCGGAATGCTATGACGAGTCAGGATTCGGCGCGCCACGGGTGGTGATCGGCGGGTCGCTTGCCCTCGGCTCTCGCGAGCCCTAACGTCGAACGCTCATGGAACTTCGTGACTTCCTCTCGCTCGCCCAGATTCTGATCTCCGCCGTGGTGATCGTGCTGGTGTTGATGCAGGTCAAGGGCACCGGATTCGGTGCCGCTCTTGGCGGCGCCGACCAGAGCTACCGCAGTCGCCGTGGGCTCCAGCGGTCGTTACACAACCTCACCATCGTCGTCGTCGCGATCTTCCTCGCGGTTTCTGCGTGGAGCGTCGCCGCCTCATAGCCGGGGGCGGCCGGCGGTCCCCGGTGCCTCGGCTCACGCTCCGCCGCGCCTATCTCGGACTCCTCGCCGCCGGCGTCCTACTGGTCGCCCTCGGTTGGTTCGCCACCGGGCGGTCCGAGGACGCCGCCACCAGCCGCTGGGTCGAAGGCGTGATCGGCGGCGCGAACCAGATCAACCCGTTACTCGCCGAAGCGAACTCGACGGACGCCGATCTCGTCGCGCTGATCTTCAACGGCCTGATTCGCATCGATGGTGATGGGACACCGCTCCCCGATCTCGCGGAGCGCTGGGAACTCACGCCGGACGGTCGCACCTACACCTTCGTGCTGCGCGATGACATCGCCTGGCACGACGGCCCGCCGGTCACCACCACCGACGTCGCCGCGACGATCGCCTACCTCCAGGATCCGGATTTCAGCGGCAACCTCTCGCTGGCCGCGGAGTGGGCGCCCGTCGACGTCTTCGTGATCGACGAGCGCACGGTCCTCTTGCGCCTGCCCGATCCCTCCGCCGATTTCCTCACCCGGCTCGCCGTCGGCATCCTCCCAGCACATCTCTTCGAGGGCATCGCCGCCGCCGATCTGGCAACGGCGCGCGCCAACGCCCGCCCGATCGGCACCGGGCCCTACCGGCTCACCTCGCTCAACAGCGAGCGCGCGCGGCTGGAGCGGAACACCAGCTACCACCGCGGCGCGCCCCAGATCGAGCACCTGGAGCTGCGCTTCTACGCCAACGCCACGCGCCAGCTCGAGGCGCTGGCCCAGGGCGAGATCGACGCCGCACTGCGCGGCGAGCAGCCCGATCCGCGCGAGGGCGAGGGGATTCTCGCCCGCGAGGAACTGCTCGCGACGCCGCTGATTCGACACGCCTTCACGGTGCTCTACCTCAATAACCAGCGCGCGCCGCTGGACAACGTCGCGCTGCGTCGAGCGATCGCTGCCTCGATCGATCCAGCACAGATCATCCGCACCGCCGGCGTCCGTGGCCTGCCCGGTGAGGGCGTGATCGTCCCTCGGTCCTACCTCAAGCTGCCCGAACCGGAGCCGAATGCCGCCGCTACCATCACGCCGACCGCCGGCGCGACGCCGGCGTCCGACACGCCGCTACCGGATGCGGTCGATGCCTGGGCGGCCGCCGGCTACACGCCAAACGCGGCGGGGCGGCTGGAACGCGATGGTGTGATGCTCAGCCTCGAGTTGGTGACCAACGCCGATCCCGCGCGCATTCGCCTCGCCGAGGCGGTCGCAGACGCCCTCGATGCCGCAGGCGTCTCCATCGAGGTCACGCCGCTCCCTGCGAGCGATCTGCTCGATCGCCGCCTCGTGCCGCGCGACTACGAGCTGGCGCTCTTCGGCTGGGAGGCGAACACGGATCCGGATCCGTACCTCGGCTGGCACACCTCGCAGATCTCGGAATCCGGCAGGAACATCGCGGGTTACCAGGACGCAGCCAGCGACGCCCTCCTCGAGGCCGCGCGCGTGACCGTGGATACGGGGGAACGGCGTGAGCTGTACGCCGCCTTCGAGGCGCGCTTCGCGGAGCGGGCTGCGAGCCTGATCCTCGCCTACCCCTCGCGGCTCTACGTGCACCCGGGCAACGTCGAAGGATTCACGCCGGGCCTGCTGTTCAGCCCGGCCGATCGCTTCCGCGATATCCAACTCTGGTCGCTCGCGACCAGCGAGTAGCTGCTAGGAGTTCTTGGTCGAGGGAAGCGCGGCGGTCGTTTCGATTACCTCGTCGACCAGCCCGTACTCGCGCGCCTGTTGCGCGTCCATGAAGCGGTCGCGGTCGAAGTCGCGCTCGACCTCCTCGAGTGTGCGTCCGGTCCGCTCCGCCAGGAACACACGCATATGCACGTTCAGGCGCATCAGCTCGCGGGCCTGAATCTCCACGTCGCTGGCCTGCCCACGCGCGCCGCCCAACGCCTGGTGCATGTGGATGGTCGAGCTCGGCAGCGCGAAGCGCTTGCCCTTCGTGCCGGCGGCGAGGATTGCCGTGCCCATGCTCGCCGTGAACCCCACGGCGATCGTGGCCACCTCCGCGCGGACGAGTTCCATCGCATCGATGATCGCCAGGCCGGAGTAGATCTCACCGCCCGGCGACTGGATGTACAGCGTGATGTCTCGATCGGGATCCTCACGGTCGAGCCAGAGGAGCTGAGCGACGATCGAGTTGGCGACGTTCGAGTCAATACCGCTGCCGAGGTAAATAATTCGCTCTTTGAGCAGCAGCGAGTAGATGTCGTACGCGCGCTCTCCGCGTGGTCCCGTTTCGACCACCATCGGAATCATCCCTCGTGGCGAGATGTCCATGCGTGCGCTCCGTCCCCGTTCGCCGCGATCGCGCGGCGAACTCGTTTCGACCATCGGCTCAATCGGCCAGTCCCAATATATAAGCACAGGGCGATGCGTCACGATACACTGAAACCATGACCACCGATGCGGTGCAGGCCTTCGCGGACCCAAGCCGGCGCGCCATCCTCGATCACCTGCTGAAGGGCGAGCGAGCGGTCAGCGAGCTGGTCTCCGCGCTTGGGCTCTCCCAGCCGGCCGTTTCCCAACATCTCCGCGTGTTGCTCGATGCCGGCCTGGTCACCGTTCGCCGCGACGGCCGCCGCCGCATCTACCGTGCCTCCAGCGACGGCCTCGAGGAAGTGCGCGCCGAGGTGGAGCGCTACTGGCGCGCCGCCCTCAGCCAGGCCAGACGCGATCTCGAGGCGTCCCGTCCCGATTCACCGCCAGACAGGAGCACCCGATGAGCGACCAGCCAGCCAGCGTCCCCAGCCCGGACTCGGATCACGTCGAACTGGACGAGCACATCGAGGCCGCGCCCGCCGAGGTCTTCGAGTACCTGACCGATCCAGAGCGTCGCCCCTTTGGCCGCGATGACACGCTGGACGTCGGCGCCGAGGTGATCCGCGAGGCGCCGTCCCGCGTCGCCTGGGAGGTCACCGTCGCGGATGGCGCGGAGCGGTTTGGCGGCCTCGTCGAGATCACGATCGAGCCGGACGGCAGCGGCTCACGCGTGCGTGTGACGCACCGCATCGCCAGACCCGCCACCAGGCCCGCCGCCGCGCCAGCGGGCGAACTCGCGCTCGCCGTCTAGGGCAGCCTCGGCGTCGCAGCCTGCGTGAAGCGAGCGGCACGCACGAGGTCTCACCGCACCTCGCTGCTACCATCGCGCGCGTGCGAATCGTCTTCTTCGGCTCCCCCGACTACGCCGTTCCGTCGCTCCGCGCCTGCCTCGCGCTTCCAGGCGCCGAGGTGGTCGCGGTCGTCACGCAGCCGGACCGCCCGCGCGGCCGCAGCGGCAAGGCGCTCGCCACCCCCGTGAAGGAATTGGCGCTCGAGGCCGGCGTCACGGCGATCCTCCAACCCGAGCGGACGCGTCGCGACACCACCGAGGCGATCGCCGCGCTCGCGCCCGATGTGGGCGTCGTCGCCGCCTACGGCAACATCCTGCCAACCCACCTGCTGGAGGCGTTCCCGCACGGGCTGCTGAACGTGCACGCCTCGCTGCTGCCCCGGCACCGCGGAGCCGCGCCGGTGGCCGCCGCGATCCTCGCCGGGGACCGCGAGACCGGCGCGACGATCATGCAGGTCGTGCGCGCCCTCGATGCCGGCCCCACCGTTGGCGAGGTACGCACGCCGATCGGTCCGCTCGATACCGCCGGCGAACTCACCGACCGCATCGCGCAGCTCGGTGCGGACCGCCTCGCGGAGCTGCTCCCGCGATGGGTGGCCGGCGACATCGAGGCTGTCCCCCAGGACGAGGCGCAGATGACCTACGCCCCGCGCCTCACCAAGGCCGATGGTTATGTCGACTGGGATCAGTCGTGCGAGGCGATCGGCCGCCTGATTCGGGCGTTTCATCCCTGGCCATCGGCAACGACTACTTATGACAACCAGCCAATAACGATCCACGAAGCATGGCCACTCCCCGCGCTCGAGACCTCCGAGGCGCCCGGCACGGTCCTCCCCGGCGACGCTGCGGCGCTCAGCCTGCTGCTCCCCGGCCGCAAGGCCCGCGCCGTCGTCGTCTGCGGCAGCGGCGCGCTGGCGCTGCTCCGGATCCAACGCCCCGGTCGCCAGGCACAGGACATCGAGCCGTATCTCAACGGCGATCCCGCGCTGATCGGCTCCCACCTCGGCTAGCCGCCCGTGCCCGACGCAGCCGGGGTCGCCCCGTACACTCGAAGCGTGAACCCGCACCTCCTCAACCTCTCCTTCGACGAACTCGAGGCGCAGATCGCCGCCTGGGACGAGCCGCGCTATCGCGCCTGGCAGATCGCCCGCTGGGCCGCCCGCGACGGCGCGACCAGCTTCGAGGACATGACCAACGTCCCCGCCCCGCTCCGCGCTCGCCTCGCGGCGGCCTTCGAGATCAGCCCGCCCGCCGTGCTCGCCACCCGCGCGGCCGACGACGGCTCCACCACCAAGGTCCTGCTGGACCTCGGCAACGGCGAGGCCATCGAATCCGTGCGCATGGACTACGACCCCGAGGACCTCGATGCGACCGAACGCAGCTCGGATCGCAGCCGCACGACCGTCTGCGTCTCCACCCAGGCCGGCTGTGCAATGGGCTGCATCTTCTGCGCCACCGGCCAGCAGGGCTTCACCCGCAACCTCACCCCGGCGGAGATCGTGGCGCAGGTGCTGCACTTCTCCCGCGAGCGCCGCGTCAGCAACGTCGTCTTCATGGGCATGGGCGAACCACTGGCGAACTACGACGCGATGATGCGGGCGATCCGCTGGCTCGTGGACAAGCGCGGCCTCGATATGCGCCAGCGCGGCATCACCGTCTCCACTGTCGGCCTGATCCGCCCGATCGAGCGGCTCGCCGAGGAAGGCCTCCAGATCGGCCTGACGATCTCACTGCACGCGCCGGACGATGAGCTACGACGTCACCTCATCCCCACGGCGGGCGGCGTCACGATCGACGCGCTCATCGCGGCCGGCACGCGCTACCACGAGATCACGGGCCGCCGCGTCACCTTCGCGTACGCGCTGCTCGAGGGCGTCAACGACCGACCGGAGCAGGCACGCGCGCTGGCCGCACGCATCCGTGGGCTCCCGGTGCACGTGAACCTGGTGCCGTACAACCCAACCGCCGGTGACGACTTGCGCCGTCCGAGCCGCGATCGCGTGCGCCGCTTCCGCATCGCCCTGCTCGAACAGGGGATCAACGCCACGGTGCGCATCGAACGTGGGACGGAAATCGCCGCCGCCTGCGGCCAGCTCCGCACGGACGTCGCGCGTGGAGCCCGGCCGATCACGCTCGGAGCGGTCACCGGCCGCAGCTAGTCCGTCACAGCAGCAGTGGTCGCGACATCCGCGACGCACGACGCTTCCAGGCAACGAACAGCAGACTGCCGGCCAACAGCAGTAGGTTCGATCTTGAAGCGGCGCTCGGGTGCGTCACGGGGGCTGTACCCCCATGACGAATACCGAGTTAGGTGAATCGGATCTCCGCGCCGCAGGCGCGAAACGCTAGCCCTCGGAGGACTCGCTCTCCTCGCCAGAGGCCTCGTCGGCCTCGTCGCCCTCCGCAGGCACGACACCCTCTTCGCCCTCGGGCACGGTCTCGTCTTCTTCGACCTCGAGGCGCGGACGCGCGATCTGGGCGATCTGCTGGTCCTCGGCCGTCAGCATCGTGACGCCGTGTGGCAGCGTGATGTCCGCGACCGTGAGCGACTGCTCCAGCTCTGTCAGCGACTCGATCGACACTTCGACCGCTTCGGGCATCTCGTTCGGCAGCGCCTCGACGTGCACTACGTCGAGCGCCTGCACGAACACGCCGCCGAAGGTGTGAACCGCCGGGGCTTCGCCGATGAAGTGGATCGGTACCGCGGCCTGAATCGGCCGCGTGAGGTCAACCTGAAAGAAGTCGATGTGGAACACGGCGCCGCTGACCGGGTCGCGACTGATGTCTCGCACGACCACTGGACGGGCTTTCCCCTCGGCGCCGAGCTTCAGCTCGATCAGGGTGTTCCGACCGTGCGCGTTCAACAAGAAACGCGCGCGCGCCCAGGGGAGCTGCACGGCAACGGACTCTAGCCCACGGCCATAAATGTTCGCCGGGGTCGTCCCGTCGCGACGCAGTTGCTTCAGGCCCTTGCCCGTGACCGAGCGCAGTTCAACGTCATAGCTATCCGGCATCGGTCATGCTCCCAGGAGACACAGTGAGGTAGGCGGACTCCGCCCAAGAGGGTCGACGCTAGCAACGCCTGATCCGAGGGTCAAGATTCACCGACCCAACACTTCCGAGGTCTCCCGTACGATGCCACCCATGGCGACACTGCTCGGCGTCGATGTTGGCGGTACCTTCACCGACTTCCTGCTCTGGCAGGACGGGCGCTTTCGCGCCCACAAACGCCCCTCCACGCCCGATGACCCATCCCGCGCGGTGCTCGAGGGCATCGATGCCCTCGAGGTCGCGCCGGACCTCGTGATCCACGGGTCCACCGTCGCCACGAACGCGGTGCTGGAGCGGCGCGGGGCCCGTACCGCGCTCGTCACCACCGCTGGCATGCGCGACCTGCTGGTGATCGGCCGCCAGAACCGGCAGGACATCTACGACCTCGAACCAGAGACGCCCGAGCCGCTCGTGCCCGAGGAACTGCGCTTCGAAATCTCCGCCGCGCTCGACCACCACGGCGCCGTCGAGCGTCCGTTCGACGCCGCGCAGGCGCGCCACCTGCTCGAGGCCGCGCGTGCCGGGGGTGCCGAGGCGCTCGCCGTGTCGCTGCTCTACGCCTACGCCAACCCCGAACTGGAAGAAGCCTTCGCCGAGGTCGCCGGCCAGTTCGACATGTATCTCTCCGTGTCGTCGCGCGTCTCGCCGGAGTATCGCGAGGTCGAGCGCACCGCGACCGCCGTGCTGAACGCCTACGTCGGCCCGGTGATGGCGCGCTACCTCCAGCGCCTCTCCGACGGGCTCGAGGAGCGCGGCTGCGGCCCGCTCCGGATCGTGCAGTCGGACGGCGGCTCCGCCGACGCCCGCCGCGCGGCCCAGCTCCCGGTCGCCACCCTCCTCTCCGGCCCGTCGGCCGGCGTCGCCGGTGCGTTCGAGATCTCGAGGTCCGCCGGGATCGACCGCATCGTCACCTTCGACATGGGCGGCACCTCCACCGACGTCGCGCTTTGCGACGGAGCGATCCCGACGCGCGCGGACGTCGTCATCGGCGGCTTCCCGGCGCGCACGCCAGTCGTCGACGTGCACACGGTCGGCGCGGGCGGTGGATCGATCGCACGCCTCGACGCCGGTGGTGCGCTCCGCGTCGGACCGCAGTCGGCTGGCGCCGATCCCGGCCCCGCGAGCTACGGCCGCGGCGAGGACTTCACCGTCACCGACGCCCAGGTCGTCCTCGGACGCCTCGCCGGTGGCGGGCTGCTCGGTGGCGCGATGGCCCTCGACGTCGAGCGCGCTCGCGCGGCCGGCGCGCCGCTCGTCGAGGCGTTCGGCAGTCTCGAGGCGGCCGCCCACGCCGTCATCGCCGTTGCCACCGCGAACATGGAGGCGGCGGTCCGCGTCGTCTCGGTTCAGCGTGGCCACGACCCACGCGAGTTCACGCTGGTCGCGTTCGGCGGCGCCGGTCCGCTGCACGCCTGCTCGCTCGCCGACGCCCTCGAGATGCCGCGCGTGCTGATCCCGCTGCTACCCGGCGTGCTCGCCGCCCAGGGCGCGGTCTGGAGCGACGTCACCGGCACGCGCAGCCGCTCCGTGCTCACGAGCTTCGAGGACGCCTCGTTCCCCGCGCTCTCCGCCGCGCTGCTCGCGGTCGGCGAGGAAGTCCGAGGCGAGCCCGGCCTCGAGGCCGCGACGCTCCGCTACGGCTTCGACATGCGCTACGCCGGCCAGTCCTACGAACTCACGATCGAGGCCGACCCGGCGAACCTTGCGCCCTCGGGAGCGGCGTTCCACGCGCTGCACGAGCAGCGCTTCGCGCACAGCGACCTCGACGCTGCGGTCGAGGTGGTCAATGTGCGCGCCACCGCGACGGTCCCCGGTGCGGGCGAACCGGCCCGCACGACCTTCGCCGAGGGTGACCCGGCACCCGAGGTGACCCCCGTCTGGTTCGGTGAGACCCAGATCGACACGCCCAACTTCCGACGCGAGCACCTGCGTCCCGGCACACGCCTCGTTGGCCCCGCCGTCATCCACCAGCTCGACACCACGACGCTGGTCGAGCCGAACTGGGTAGCGACGGTCGACGACGACGGCAACCTGATCCTGGAGCGCCCCGTCGCGGATGCGACATGAGGAAGACACTGTGACCACCGGACCGTCGCGTACCGAGCTGAGCGCCGCCGACCTCGCGATCGCGGACGCCGTGCTCACCTCGATCGCCGAGGAGATGGGCGAGGCGCTCGGACGCACCGCCTACTCGCCCAACATCAAAGAGCGGCGCGACTTCTCCTGCGGCGTCTTCGACGCCGAGGGTCAGATGGTCGCGCAGGCCGCACACATGCCGGTCCACCTCGGCGCGATGCCGGCCGCCGTCCGCGCCGTGATGGGACTGGCCCCGTTCGAGCCCGGCGACGTCCTCGCCGTAAACGACCCGTTCGCCGGTGGTACGCACCTTCCCGACCTCACGACGGTGTCGCCGGTCTTCGTCGAGGGCGCACTGATCGGCTTCGTCGCCACGCGTGCCCACCACGCCGACATCGGCGGCATGGCGCCCGGCTCGATGCCGGTCGCGCGCGAGCTGCTGCAGGAAGGCCTCGTGATCCCGCCGATCCGCCTGGTCGATGGCGGCAAGCGCAATGAGGCGGCGTTCGCGCTGATCGTCCGCAACTCCCGCGCCCCCGATGAGCGTCGAGGCGACCTCCGCGCCCAACTCGCGGCCACCGCCGTCGGCGCGCGCCGCCTCGAGGCCGCAGCCGCACGCTTCAGCGTGCCGGGCCTGCTCGACCGCTTCGCTGCCTTGCTCGATCACGGCGAGCGCGTGGTGCGCGCCGTGATCGCCGCGATCCCCGACGGGCGCTATCCCTTCGAGGACCGCATGGAGGTCGGGCCGAACGGCCTCGCGATCCGTGTCACCCTCGAAATCGCCGGCGACGAGGCCCATTTCGACTTCACCGGCAGCGACCCCGAGACCGAGGACGCCTCCGTCAACGCCGTCGCCACCGTCACGCGCTCGGCCTGCTACTACACGATCCGCTGTCTGGCCGGTCCCGACGCACCACGCAACGAGGGCTGCTACCGCCCGATCCGCTTCACACTGCCCGAGCGCAGCATCGTCGCCGCCGGCCCGCCGCGCGCGGTCAGCGCCGGCAACGTGGAGACGAGCCAGCGCATCACCGATGTCGCCCTCGGAGCGCTCGCGCAGGCGGTGCCGGACCGCATCCCGGCCGCCTCCTCCGGCACGATGAACAACATCACGATCGGCGGCTACGACCGCGCGCGGCAGCGCCCGTACGCCTACTACGAGACGATCGCCGGCGGCGCGGGCGGAGGGCCGAGGCGGGTCGGTCGCTCCGGCGTCCACACACACATGACGAACACGCTAAACACCCCGATCGAGGCGCTCCCGCTCGCCTACCCATTCACCGTCGAGCGCTACGAACTACGCCGCGGCACCGGCGGCGACGGCCAACACCCCGGTGGCGACGGCGTGACCCGCGAATACCGTTTCCACGACCACGCCACGGTCTCGATCGTCAGCGAACGGCGTCACTTTCACCCCTGGGGCCTCGCCGGCGGCGAACCGGGCGCCCTCGGCCACAACACCCTGATCCGCGCCGATGGATCGACCGAGGACCTCGGTCCTCGCGCCGAGGTGGATGTCGCTCCAGGCGACCGCGTCCGCGTCGAGACGCCCGGCGGAGGCGGCTGGGGGCCGCCACCGCGTCCGTCGAGCTAGCGCGGAGCCGGCTGTCGGCCGCGTGCGGAGTTGCTCCGGTGTGCCCGGATCGGTCGCCGAGGTCACCGGTGTGAGCATTCGGGCGCAGATCGTGAGCAAGAGCGCGGGTGAGCCCGAACACGCGGGCCGATTGGAGAGGTCTATACTGATTCCATAACCAACGCCGCCCACCACGGCACACGACGGAACACCATATGTCGGACCGACTCGAGCGTGAGATCGAGGAAATCCTCGACAAGATCGAGCATTTCCCGACGCCGGAATCACGGCGCGCCCGCGCTCGCAAGCGATTCTTCCGTCAGCTCGGCAGCAATATTGCCGAGCGCCAGCGTGCGTTCGCCTCTCAACTCGGTCGCGTCTCGATCTCGCAGGTGCTCCTCACGTCGTTCCTGATGATCCTCGTGGCGCTCTTCTTCCGTCGCGTCAGCCCGCTTACTGTCTGGCTGCTCTACGCCGGCATCATCTTGTTCCTCACCAGCTTCACGCTGATGGTCTTCTCCCGTGGTAGCCGTGGATCCTCCTCAGGCAAGGCGGAGCAACGCTGGCGCGGCCGCGACATCCAGCCGGGTTACCGGCAGTCGAGCCCCGTCGACCGCATCCGCCGCTGGTGGGACACGCGCCGTACCCGTCGCTAGGCAGCAACCTTCTCCGTTCGGTCAGCTCCCACCAGGACAGGCCGTTCCGTGACCCAGCGCCGTAGCGAACTACTGCCGTTCCGCGCAAGCCTCCGAGGGCGTGTCCGCGCGCTTGGCGTCAGCTTCCTAGCGGTCGTCGCCCTCCTCGCCATCGCCTGCTCCAGCAGCAGCAGCGCCACCCCGAACCCCGAGGACAGCCCAACGACCGAGGCAACGACCGCGGCGACGTCCGAGGCGGCGACCGCCACATCGGCTGCCACGGCGTCGACGGGCGCAGCCGAATCCACCACCCCAGCGGCAAGCAGCACCACGGTCGACGTCGACAACGTGCTCGCGCACGTGGTCGCGCTCGCGGGTGACATTGGCCCTCGGCCGGCGGGGACAGCAGCGGAGCGTGATGCCGCGGACTACATCGCCGCGGTCCTGGAGGACGCCGGCTACGAGACCGCGATCGAGCCGTTCCCGATCGCTACCCGTGTGGACGCCTCTGCCGTCTCCGTGACTGGCAGCGATGTTGCCGTGCGCCCGCGCATGTTCTCCGGGTCCGCCACCGCCGAGGCGACGGGCGCCCTCGTTTATGGCGCGCTCGGCGCGCCGGCGGATCTGGCCGGCATCGATGTCGCCGGCAAGATCCTGCTGCTCGACCGTGGTGTCATCCCGTTTGGCGAGAAGGTGCGCACCGCCGAGCTGGCCGGCGCGCTGGGTGTGATCATCGCGAACAACCAGCCGGGCGCCTTCTCGGGCGCGCTTGGCACCCGGCCCGCCACCGTCCCCGTGGTCGCGATCAGCGAGGCCGAAGGCGCGCTGCTTCGCCCGCTCGCCGCGGCCGGCGTTGAGGCGACGCTCCGCGCCGCGATCGACGATATCCGCGGCGAGTCGCAGAACGTCGTCGGACGGTCCGGCGCGGTCTGTCGCTTCTACATCGGCGGGCACTACGACTCCGTGCCGCAGGGCCCCGGTGCCAACGACAACGCGTCCGGCACCGCGCTGATGCTGGAGATCGCGCGCGTCCAGCGCACGGACGGTCTCTGCGTGATCGCCTTCGGCTCGGAGGAGATCGGGCTCTTCGGGTCGGAAGCGTTCGTCGCCACCCAGTCGCTCGCGGACGGCGCCTTCATGCTCAACTTCGATCAGGCAGGGCGCCTCGGTGGTCCGATCGTGATCGGCGATGCCGCACTCACCGACGTGCTGCTCGCGGCCCTCGAGGGGCTGCCACTTCGCGCCGGTCAGTTCCCCCCGTTCGCCTCTTCCGATCACGTCAGCTTCCTCAATCGCGGCATTCCGGCGGTCACGATCACCAGCGGCGACGATCCGCGCGTCCACACGGCCGGTGATGACGTCGCCAACGTGTCGCGGGACGACCTCGCAGTGATGCTCGAGGCCGGCGCGCGCGCCCTCGAGGCCGCGATCACCGCCTCCGGATAGCTGCCGGACGCGCGTCCGCGGCGGCTCGCACGCGTCGTCGCTAGCCTTCTCAACAACCGGTGACGTACGCTCGAACCCGGCTCCCCGAGAAAGGCCCGCATGGCGCGTCACACGCTCCGCCCCTCGCTGATCGGCGCCGCTGTCAGCCTCATCGTCCTCGTCGCCGCCTGTGGCGGCGGGTCCGACGACCCCACCGCCACCCCCGGCCCCGACGGGGGCACCCCGATCCCTACCGCGTCGCCTCTTCCGCTCGTTCCGGCGCCGACCATCCTCGATGGTTCAGGTGCCGGATCCGGCGGTGAGGTCGCAGCCGACACCATCTACGTCGTCGTTCCTGGCGACTCGCTCTCGCTGATCGCCGAGCAATACGACACCAGCGTCGAGGCGTTGTTGGAGGCGAATGGCCTCGACGATGCCAACATCTTCGTCGGCCAGGAGTTGATCATCCCCGGCGCGCCCGGCTCGCCAATCGGCGCCACCCCCACACCGCGGCCCAGCGGCGGCGTGCAGACCTACGTCGTCCAGCCGGGAGACACCGGCTTCGGCATCGCGTTGGAGTTCGACACCACGCTTGAGGCGCTCGCGGCCGCGAACGGCATCTCCGTGGACCAGCTCACCGACATTCAGGTGGGCCAGGAACTGCAGATCCCGGCGCCGTAGCCCAGACGCTCGATTCACTGTCGTTTCGCCGGGCCATCGATCGTCACCCTCCGTCCGTAATCAAACCGCGTTAGAGAACTAGCGTCCGCCCCTGAACTCAGGGATACTCGCGACACTTCCGGTTCAGAATCGCTCGTTTCGGGTGCCCATCTCGCTCGTGACGGCGCGCGTCTCATCGAGACGGCAGGAGGCACGATGGCGATCGCAGACAGCCTCGAATACCTCAGTCAGCTCAAGCAGCGTGCGCTGCTCGGCGGCGGCCAGGACCGCGTCGATGCGCAGCACGAACGCGGCAAGCTCACGGCGCGCGAGCGCATCGACACGCTCCTCGATCCCGGCTCCTTCGAGGAGCTCGACGCCCTCGCGGTTCACGACGACAACGGCGGCGAGCGCTTCCACGGCGACGCCGTCGTCACCGGCTGGGGCACGATCGATGGCCGCAGCGTCGGTGTCTTCGCGCAGGACTTCACCGTCTTCGGCGGGTCGCTGGGCGAGGTCGTTGGCGAGAAGATCGCGAAGGCGATGGATCTCGCGACCAAGACCGGCATTCCGATGATCGGCCTCAACGACTCCGGCGGCGCCCGCATCCAGGAAGGCGTCGGCTCGCTGGCCGGCTATGGCGCGATCTTCAACCGCAACGTCCGCGCCTCGGGCGTGATCCCACAGCTCAGCGTCATCCTCGGCCCCTGCGCCGGTGGCGCCGTCTACTCGCCCGCCCTGACCGACTTCGTCTTCATGGTCGAAGGCACCTCCCAGATGTTCCTCACTGGCCCGGACGTGATCGCCAGCGTCACCGGCGAGATCACAGACGTGGAGGAACTGGGCGGCGCGCAGTCGCACGCCAGCAAGTCCGGAGTCGCCCATTTCGCCGTGAAGGGCGAAGCCGAAACCCTGGAGGAAGTGCGCCGGCTCCTCTCCTTCCTCCCCAGCAACAACATGGACGAGGTCCCCACCGTCGATACCGGCGATCCGACCGATCGCCGCATGGAGGACGTCCTGGACATCCTCCCCTCCGAGGCCTCCAACCCCTACGACGTGCGCGACATCATCGAGCGCCTCGTCGACAACGGTGACTTCATGGAGGTCCACGAGTTCTTCGCCCAGAACATCGTGGTCGGCTTCGCCCGCATCGGCGGTCGCGCCGTCGGCGTCGTCGCCAACCAGCCGCTCTACCTCGCGGGTGTGTTGGACATCGATTCGTCGCGTAAGGCCGCGCGATTCGTGCGGTTCTGCGACGCCTTCAACATCCCGATCGTCACACTGGTGGACGTCCCCGGCTTCCTCCCGGGCGTTTCGCAGGAGTACGGCGGCATCATCAGCCACGGCGCCAAGCTCGTGTACGCCTACGCGGAGGCCACCGTCCCGAAGGTCACGATCATTCTCCGCAAGGCCTTCGGTGGCGCCTACGACGCGATGGGCTCGAAGCACCTGGGCGCGGACGTGAACTACGCATGGGCGGGTGCCGCCGTCGCCGTGATGGCGGGCAGCCAGGCCGTCAACATCATCAACCGCCGCGACCTCCAGTCCGCGGAGGATCCCGATGCCGAGCGACAACGCCTGATTTCCGAGTACCAGGCGCAGTTGGAGCACCCATACATCGCCGCGGCCAAGGGCTACATCGACGACGTGATCGACCCGCGAGACACGCGGATCAAGGTCGCGAGCGCCCTCAAGGTGCTGCGCCAGAAATCGGAAGTGGTCCCGCCCAAGAAGCACGGCAGCATCCCGCTCTAGCGGCGGCTGTTTCGAGCCTCGGCGCGCGCTCATCAGCCGCTGTCGACCGTCCTTCCCAGTGCCGATGATTCGGTGTACCGGGAGGAAGCGATGCAGTCGCTGACCACGCTGATCCGCGAGTCACGTGCGGACGATCCGATCGCCCGCGCGCTGGAAGCGCTCCTCGATTCCGGTCTGATCATCTTCACCCGCGACACCGAGGGTCACTTCGTTCAGTTGAGCGAAGTGCTGAGTGATCGTGCCGGCATCATCGCCAGCCCCGGCGCCAGCCAGCCGCGGAATCTGCGCGTCTTCGACGAACAGGGCCGCCTGCTGCCCGGCTCCGAGTACCCCGCGGCGATCACCCGGATCACCGGCGCCGCACAGCGCGAGGTCCTGCGCCGCCTCGTCTCCGACGACGACAACCGCGAGATCTGGCTGAGGATGAGCACCCTGCCGATGGAACGCGGTCCGGAGGGCTGGAGCGTACTCACTGTTGCCACGGACGTGACCGACCTGATCGGGCAGGTGGATGCCGGCAAGCGAGAGATCGCGGCGCGCGGCGCCCTGCTCGCGCTCAGCCGCCAGATCGAGCAACAGTCGCTCTCCCGCGATGCCCTCACCGCCACGTTCGAGGGCCCCCTGAGCACGTTGATCCCCGGCGCGAACATCGCCCTCGCAATCCGCGACGGCGAGGGCGACGAGTACGAAACGTTGCCACTGGTGCACGGCTTCGGCAACCCGCTGCTTCCGCGGCGCGGGCGTTACACCACCGCCCAGCGCGACCGCTGGGGCGCGCCGAACGCGCACGTCAATCGCGATGTGCAGGACACGGACATCTACGGCGCGAACGTCGTCGCGGAGTTCCCGCACCCGATGCGATCCCTCATCATTGCCCCCTGCTTCCGCCCCGGAAGCGCCAACATGGGCGCCCTCGTCGCCTACTACGATCGACCGGGAGCCTTCACCGAAGATCAGGTCACGAGCCTCGAATTCGCGGCCCATCTGTTCGGCGACGCCTACGACGCTTCGGAGCCGCTCGCCCAGGCCAGCTAGCGTCCTCGCTGCCCGGCGGGTGAACACGGACGTGGCAGTTGCGCCGCGCGGGTAGCCGACCGACCGCGTATACTTCCACAGGTTCCGCGCCCTTCAGCAGTACCAGCACGCAGCGGGTTTCACGGCCGCCGCGCTTCGACATGTCACGTGGGAAGGCTTTCCGTGGCGAAGATCAAGGTTCAGAACCCGGTCGTCGAACTCGACGGCGACGAGATGACACGGATCATCTGGGGGTTCATCCGCGATCGCCTGATCCTCCCCTACCTCGACATCGAACTTGAGTACTACGACCTCGGCATCGAGGCGCGCGACGCCACCGACGACCAGATCACCATCGATGCCGCCGAGGCGATCAAGCGCCACGGCGTTGGTGTGAAGTGCGCCACCATCACCCCCGACGAAGCCCGCGTCGAGGAGTTCGGCCTCAAGAAGATGTGGCGGTCGCCCAACGGCACCATCCGCAACATCCTGGGCGGCACCGTCTTCCGCGAGCCGATCATCTGCAAGAACATCCCGAAGATCGTCTCCAACTGGGAGAAACCGATCGTCATCGGGCGCCACGCCCACGGCGACCAGTACCGCGCCACCGACTTCCTCGTCCCCGGCGCCGGCCGGCTCACCATGCGCTTCGAGCCCGAGGGCGGCGGAGCACCGATCGAGTACGAGGTCATGCAGTTCGCCGAGCCCGGCATCGCGATGGGCATGTACAACCTGGACGAGTCGATCCGTGGCTTTGCCCGCTCCTCGTTCAACTACGGTCTGCAGCGCAAGTACCCGGTCTACCTCTCCACGAAGAACACCATCCTGAAGGCCTACGACGGCCGCTTCATGGACCTCTTCCAGGAGATCTTCGACGCGGAGTTCAAGACCCAGTTCGAAGCGGCCGGCATCACCTACGAGCACCGGCTGATCGACGACATGGTCGCCCAGGTCCTGAAGTGGAACGGTGGCATCGTCTGGGCGTGCAAGAACTACGACGGCGACGTCCAGTCGGACATCGTCGCGCAGGGCTTCGGCTCGCTCGGCCTGATGAGCTCCGTCCTGATGACCACGGACGGCAGCGTCGTTGAAGCGGAAGCCGCACACGGCACGGTCACCCGCCACTACCGCCAGCACCAGCAGGGGCTCGAGACCTCGACGAATCCGATCGCCTCGATCTTCGCGTGGACGCGCGGCCTCGCGCACCGTGCGAAGCTCGACGGCAACGATGCACTCGCGACTTTCGCGCACACCCTCGAAGCGGTGTGCGTCGACACCGTCGAGGGCGGCGCGATGACCAAGGACCTCGCGCTGCTCGTTGGGCCGGGCCAAGAATGGCTCACCACCAACGAGTTCCTCGCGAAGCTCGATGAAGGACTCCAGGCACGGATGAAGTAGCCGGCGGCGGGCCCACCAGCTCGCACGTACCGGGCGACACCCAGCCACCAACCACACACCAGCTCCGCGGACAACAGTTCACGGAGCGAACGAAGGGATGCCGATCACCATGCGCAAGAAGGTGACCATCGTTGGCGCGGGCAACACGGGCGCGACCATGGCCCAGATCCTCGCCGCCCGCGGCTACGCGGACGTCATGCTCGTCGACATCGTCGAGGGCCTGCCCCAGGGCAAGGCGCTCGATATCTCCGAATCCGCCCCCTGGGTCCGCTTCAGCGGCTCCGTGACCGGCACGAACAACTGGGCCGACACCGCCGGTTCCGAGGTCATCGTCGTCACCTCGGGCGTCGCGCGCAAGCCGGGTATGACCCGCGAGGATCTGCTCAACACCAACGCCGGCATCGTCCGCAGCGTGGTCAGCAACGCTGTCCAGCACTCGCCGGACGCCACGCTGGTCATCTTCGCCAACCCGATGGACGCGATGTGCCACGTCGCCCTCGACGCCAGCGGCTTCGACCGCACGCGCGTCGTCGGCCAGGGCGGCATGCTCGACACCGGTCGCTACCGCACCTTCATCTCGATGGAGACCGGCAGCTCCGTGAAGGACGTCAGCGCCTGGGTGCTCGGTGGTCACACCGAGGCCACGATGGTCCCGATCGTCTCCAACGCCACCGTCGGTGGAGTTCCGCTCGACAAGCTGATGTCGCAGGAGCGGATCGACGCCGTCGTCGCCCGCACCATGCGCGGCGGCGCGGAGATCGTCGACCTGCTCAAGACCGGTAGCGCCTTCGTCGCCCCGGCCGCGGCAACAATCGAGATGGTCGATTCCATCCTGCTCGACGAGCAGCGGATCCTCCCGGCGTGTGCCTTCCTCCAGGGCGAGTACGGCATCAACGACGCCTACGTCGGCGCTCCCCTCCGCCTCGGCGCGGGCGGCATCCAGCAGGTCTACGAAATCGGCCTCTCGGACAACGAACTGGCAGCGATGCAGGCCGCCGGTGACGCCGTGAAGGAACTGGTGGAGGCCACCCCCGCAGGCTGATCGCGCCGCATACTCGAGACACAGCGGCGATGGAGGTACCCCGATGACGGATGCTGGCACGCGCATCGAATCCGACAGCATGGGCACCATCGAGGTACCCGCCGATCGCTACTGGGGCGCGCAGACCCAGCGCTCCCTCGAGAACTTCAAGATCGGTATCGAGCGGATGCCGCGCCCGCTGATCCGCGGCTTCGGCATCGTCAAGCACGCCAGCTCGCAGGTGAACGAGGATCTCGGCAAGCTCGAGGGCGACCTCGGCACCGCGATCCGTGCGGCGGCCGAGCAGGTGATCGCGGGCGACCTCGACGACCATTTCCCGCTCGTCATCTGGCAGACCGGCTCCGGCACCCAGACCAACATGAACGCCAACGAGGTGATCTCGAACCGGGCGATCGAGATCCTCGGCGGCGAACGCGGCTCGAAGCAGCCGGTTCACCCGAACGACCACGTGAACATGTCGCAGTCCTCGAACGACACGTTCCCCGGCGCGATGAGCGTGGCCACGGCCGAACAGGTCGTCCACGCATTGCTGCCCGCCCTGGCGACGCTCCGGGACGCGTTGCAGGCGAAGTCGCAGCAGTTCGATGCCGTCGTCAAGATCGGCCGCACTCACTTGATGGACGCGGTGCCGCTGACGCTGGGCCAGGAGTTCTCTGGCTACGTGCAGCAGCTCACCAACGGCATCGCTCGCCTCGAGGGCGTGCTGCCTCGTCTGTACGAACTCGCCCTCGGAGGCACCGCCGTCGGCACCGGGCTGAACTCGCACCCGGAGTTCGCCGTCCGCATCGCGAAGGCGATCGAGAGCTACACCGGCCTGCCATTCGTCACCGCGCCGAACAAGTTCGAATCACTCGCTGCGCACGATGCGCAGGTCGAGCTGTCCGGCCAGCTCAAGGTCGTCGCCGTGTCACTGATGAAGATCGCCAACGACATCCGCATGCTCGGATCCGGTCCGCGCGCCGGCATCGGCGAGTTGATCTTGCCGGCGAACGAGCCGGGCTCCTCGATCATGCCGGGCAAGGTGAACCCCACCCAGTCCGAGGCGATGACGATGGTCTGCGCGCAGGTGATGGGCAACGACATGACCGTCGCCGTCGGCGGCGCGACCGGCCACTTCGAGCTGAACGTCTTCAAGCCCGTGATCGCCTACAACAACCTGCAGAGCATCCGCCTGCTGGCCGACGCCTCGCGCTCCTTCACGGAGCACTGCGTCGTCGGCATCGAGGCCAACGAGGCCCGCATCCGCGAGCTGATGGAGTCCTCGCTGATGCTCGTGACCGCGCTCAACCCGCACATCGGCTACGACAACGCCGCCAAGATCGCGAAGAAGGCCTACGAGGACAACACAACCCTCCGCGAAGCCGGAGCCGCTCTCGGCCTGATGTCCGACGCCCAGTTCGCCGAGTGGATCAAGCCCGAGGAAATGACCCGCCCCTAGGCGCCTTCGGCGCTCAACGACCCTTCGGGCCTGCTCCCGAGCCGTCCGAGGTAACACGCCCGTCCGGTCGTCCCCGCCGCACGTCACGTTCCGAGGGGCCCCGCCACCGCACCCGACCGTCCCGAGGGCAACCGTCCGGCGCGGCGAAGCCCAAGCCTCCGGACAGGCCGGGTGTGGGGCGCCAAGCCCCCACGGGTGGGAGCACAGGATCTACCTACTCCCGCAGACACTGCCGATGGCAATGCCCACATCCCTTCGAACCAAACGAGCGCACAACGAAAACGGCGCCCTCGCGGGCGCCGTTCTGGCGTCAGCTCCGAAGGTTGCGCGAGCTAGTTCTTCCCGAACAACTTCCGCCCGAGGGCGCGCAGCGGGTCGTAGTGCACGTCCACGCGTCGCTCCTTCAGCGGAATAATCGCGTTGTCCGTGATGTGGATGCCTTCGGGGCAGACGTCCGTGCAGCACTTGGTGATGTTGCAGTACTCCAGCCCGAAACCGTGCTGGACCGTCGACTCCTTGGTGTTGGTGTCGAGCGGGTGCATCGCCACCTCGGCGAGCCGCACGAAGAACCGAGGCCCGGCGAAGTTGTCCATGTTCTCGGGGTGGTCGCGGATCACGTGACAGACGTCCTGGCACATGAAGCACTCGATGCACTTCCGGAACTCCTGGCCGCGGTCGACGTCGATCTGCGCCATCCGGTGCGTACCGTCGGCTTCGCGCGCCTTGAGCTTGATCTCTGGGATCGTCTTCGCGACCTCGTAGTTCCAGCTCACGTCGGTGACGAGGTCGCGGATCAGCGGGAAGGTCTTCAGCGGGGCGATCGAGATCGTCTCGCCCTCCGGGTACAGCTCCATCCGCTGCATGCATTGCAGCTTCGGGGTGCCGTTCACCTCGGCGCTGCATGAGCCGCATTTGCCGGCCTTGCAGTTCCAGCGCACCGCCAGATCCGGCGCCTGCGTCGCCTGAAGCCGGTGCACGACATCGAGGACGACCATCCCGTGCTCGTACTCGACATCGTATTCGGCGTAGTCGCCGTCTTGATCGCCGCGCCAGACGCGGAGGTGTGCGTTGGGCATAACTAGTCCTCCTCGAAGAGGCGCTGCAGCTCTGCGGGCATCACCGGCAGCGGCTCTTGCCGTACCTGGACGCCGTCTTCGGTCAGGGTGCCGACCACGTTGACCTTGCCAAATTCGGCGGACGGTCCGGGGAAGTCCTCGCGGGTGTGACCACCGCGGCTCTCCTTGCGCTCCAGCGCGCCCTTTGTGATCGCCTCGGCGACGACCAGCAGGTGCTCCAGATCGAGCGCGAGGTGCCAGCCCGGGTTGTACTGAACGTTGCCCTCGACGGTGACGTTCGAGGCGCGCTCCTTCAGCGTGGCGATGTCGGCGAGCGCCTGGAGCATCTCCGACTCGGTGCGGATGATGCCGACGTTATCCTGCATCCCGTCCTGGAGTTCCTTGTGCAGCGTGTAGGGGTTTTCCTTGCCACTGCCCTCGAACGGCGCGCGGATCCGCGCCAGCGCCACGTCCACGTCGCCACCGTCGACGGCGGGCAACTCCGCGAGGCCCGCCGCGTACTCAGCGGCGCCAATCCCGGCGCGGCGACCGAAGACCACGAGGTCCGAGAGCGAGTTACCGCCGAGGCGGTTGGAACCGTGCATGCCGCCAGCGACCTCTCCGGCGGCGAACAGGCCGGTGACCGATGATGCCGCGGTCTCCGGCTCCACCCGCACCCCGCCCATCGCGTAGTGCGCGGTCGGTCCCACCTCCATCGATTCGGAGGTGATGTCAACACCGGCGAGCTGCATGAACTGGTGGTACATCGAGGGCAGTCGGCGCTTGATGTAGTCCGTGTCGCGGCGCGTCGCGATGTCCAGGAAGACGCCGCCGTGAGGGCTACCGCGGCCCGCCTTCACCTCGGAGTTGATCGCGCGTGCCACCTCGTCACGGGGCAGCAGATCCGGGGTCCGGCGGACGGTCTTGTCGTCGTACCACTTGTCGGCTTCGGCTTCGGTGTCGGCCGTCTCGGCGGCGAACATCTTCGGAATGTAGTCGAACATGAAGCGCTTGCCGGTCGAGTTGCGCAGCGTGCCACCGTCGCCGCGCACACCCTCGGTGACGAGGATCCCGCGCACGGAGGGTGGCCAGACCATCCCGGTCGGGTGGAACTGCACGCACTCCATGTCGATCATTTCCGCGCCGGCGTAGAGCGCCAGCGCGTGACCGTCGCCGGTGCCTTCCCACGAATTCGAGGTGATCGACCAGATCTTGCCGAGCCCGCCGGTGGCGAGGATGACCGCCTTCGCGCGGAAGAGGACGGGACGCCCGCTCTCGCGCCAGTAGGCAACGGCGCCCGCGATGCGGTCGCCGTCCTTCACCAGCCGGTTCACAGTGCACTCCTGGTGCACCTCGATGCCACGGTGCACCGCGTGCTGCTGGAGCGTGCGAATCATCTCGAGGCCGGTGCGGTCGCCGATGTGAGCGAGCCGCGCGTAGCGGTGACCACCGAAGTCGCGCTGCGAGATGCGGCCGTCCGCCGTGCGGTCGAAGAGTGCGCCCCACTCCTCGAGTTCCGCGACGCGGTCAGGGGACTCCTGCGCGTGAATCTGCGCCATGCGCCAGTTGTTCAGCATCTTGCCGCCGCGCATCGTGTCGCGGAAATGGACCTGCCAGTTGTCCTCGGGCCAGACATTGCCCATCGCGGCGGCCATCCCGCCCTCGGCCATGACGGTGTGCGCCTTGCCGAGGAGAGACTTGCAGACCAGACCGGTCTTCGCGCCCAGCGCGGAGGCCTCGACGGCGGCGCGCAATCCGGCGCCGCCCGCCCCGATCACGAGTACGTCGTACTCATGCGTCTCGTAGTCGGCCATCAGTCACGTCCTCGGAGCTGTGCGATCGTCGATGTCGCTCGGGCTTAGATCGGGTTGGACCACGTATTCAGGTCAGTGACGACGCCGCTCGCCACCAGGTGGATGTAGAGGTCGGTCACACCCACGAAGATCAGGCTCGTCCACGCCCAGAAACGGTGACGTTCGTTCGCCACCGTCACCACGCCCCAGAGTTGGCGTCGCACCCGGGTCGGCGTCGATTTCGAGAACTGGTTGAGTCCGCCAGCGACAAAATGCCGCAAGGCATGGCAGCCGATCGTGAACATCGTCAACAGATACGCGTTCAGCACCAGCACGAGCGAACCGACACCGACACCGACGCCCTCGCCGGGCAGATGGAACGATTTGACTGCACCGATCCAGAGGATCGGGAGGAAGATGACGGCCGCATACATGAAGTAGCGGTGGACGTTCTGGAGGATGAGCGGAAAGACACCCTCGCCCTTGTAGCTCCCCGCCGGTTCCCGGACCGAGCAGGCCGGCGGGCTCAAGAAGTAGGACCGGTAGTACGCCCGCCGGTAGTAGTAGCAGGTTGTGCGGAACCCCAGGGGCGCCCAGAGAATCAAGAGCGCCGGTGAGATGAACTCCGGCAGCCAGCCCGGCGTGATCAGCGGCTCAAAGAACGGCGAGAGGTAAAGGTGGTGATCGGTCTCGAAGGCCCAGCGGTCCCCGAGCATCGCGGAGATGCCTGAGTACACGATGTAGAGGAGCAGCCCGCTGCCCACAAGCGCCGGCTCAACCCACCAGCGATCGCGACGCTGAGTCAGTCCGTAGCGGCGTTCCAGCGATTCAGGTGGTTGCGCTGTCGCCTGTGCCATGAGCCTCGCCTGCCATCCTGCACTGCTCGCCCCGATCTCATCGAGGTCCTACAAGACTATTGGCCGCACATCCTGCACGGTCAAGTGAACGTGATGATCGGTCAACTTCCGCGTCGCAATCGGACGAGCGTGAGGGCAACCAGCGTCTTCGCGTCGCGGATCTCGCCCGCGCCAATCGCCGCTTCCACTTGCGCCTCGGTCATCCGCACCGGCGCGCCGATGTACTCGTCGTCGTCCTGTAACAGCGGCGCTTCCGACAGGTCGCTCGCGAGGTAAAAGTCGATGTATTCGCTGCAGAATCCGGGCGCCATCCAGGTCCCACCGAGGTGGATCAGCGACGCGGCCGCGTAGCCGGTCTCCTCGCGCACCTCGCGAGCGGCGGTGTCCGCCGGCGGTTCCCCCGGCTCGCGCGTGCCCGCGGGGATCTCCAGCAGCATGTCGCCCGCCGGGTGCCGGTACTGGCGCACGAGCAGCCAGCGATCCTTGTCATCGACGACCACCAGCGCAATCGCGCCGGGGTGCCGCACGACCATCCGTTCGGCCTCGTGACCGTCGTGGAAGCGGATGATGTCGCGTTCGACGTTGATGATGTGGCCCTCGACGAGGACCTCGGAGGAGACCAGCGCGGGCAGGTCGGACGGCGTCGAATCAGTCGAGGTCAAAGATCAGCGCGATCTCGTCGCAGCCCGGGAACTTCGGGCAGCGGTAGCACTCGTTCCAGACCTTGCGTGGCAGGTTCATCACGTCCGCCTGCTGCCAGCCAAGGCGTTCGAAGAAGCCGGGCCGGTAGCTCAGCGCGAACAGCCGCTGCATCCCGAGCCGGCGGCCCTCGATGACACAGGCGGCGACGATCGCGCTGCCGTACCCGCCGGACTGCCGGTCTGGATCGACGGCGAGCGATTTCAGCTCCGCCATGTCGTTCCACATGATGTGCAGCGCGCCGCAGGCGATCACCTCGTCACCGTCGCGGATCACGAAGAAGTCGCGCAGATTCTCGTACGTCTCGGCCAGCGTGCGCGGCAGCATCTGGCCCTGAGCGGCCCAGTGGTTCACCAGCCGGTGAATGCCGGGGGCGTCGTGCACCGTCGCCGGATAGACCGTCGGCGGGGCCTGCTTCACCGTGTCGACTTCACTCGTCATGAAGAAAGGATAGTCCTTCCGGGCCCCGCAATCAGGTGGGGTTCGACCGAATCCGCCGGCGGCGGGGTTAGTCGCTCACCTCGACGATGCACTCGATCTCGACGGAGATCTGGTTTGGCAACGAGCCCATGCCGACGGCGGAACGCGCGTGGCGGCCCTTGTCGCCAAACACCTCGATGAACAGATCGGAGCAGCCGTTGATCACCTTCGGCTGATCGCCGAAGTCAGGCGCGGCGTTGACCATCCCCAGCACCTTGACGATGCGGGTCACGCGATCCAGCGACCCGAGTTCCTGCTTCATCACGGCGATCAGCGTCAGCCCCGTGTCGCGCGCGGCCTGGTACGCGTCCTCGACGGACACGCCTGCACCGACCTTGCCGGTCGAGTTGCGTGGCCCTTTGCCCGCCAGAAACAGCAGATTCCCGGTCTGGACGGCGTGCACGTAGCTCCCCATCGGCGCGCCCACCTCGGGCAGCGTGATTCCCAGCTCCTGCAGCCGTGCGTCGATCGACATGGTCGCCCTCCGGGTGTCGCGCGCGCCGGATCGCGGCGGCGCGATGATTGATGAGCAGTGAGTCTAGCGAGGATCAGTGCAGCCGTGACCGACGGCGATGTGTCGGGCCGCCGGCGGCCGGCGCTCAGGCGTCCGGGGCGTCGAGCACGTGGTCGGAGCGCAGCCATCCGAGGCGTTCGGCGATGTTCGCGTAGAACTGCGCCGGCTCGCCCAATCGCACGAAGTCGACGTGGCGTTCGCCGTGGCCGATCACCACCGTGGTTCCGGAGTCCAGCGGCCGTTCGCGCAGCCCGTCGACGGTGAACACCGCCTCGTAGCCGCGCTCCACGTAGAGGCTGATCTCGCTCGACGGCGGCAGCACGAGGGCGTTCGAACGCGTCAGGTGCGGGGCGACCGGAACCAGGATCATCTCGAGCGATTCCGGGGGCAGGATCGGACCGCTGACGGACAGCGCGTAGCCCGTCGACCCGGTGGCCGTCGCGACGATCACGGCGTCGGCGCGGTATTCCGCCAGCAGCACGCCATCGACGCGCGCGCCGACGGAGATCGTCCGTCCGAGGCTCGCCCGCCCGATCACGATGTCGTTCAGCGCGAAGCTCGGCGCTTCGCCGTTCACCTGCGCGCGCACCGTGGACCGCCGCTCGAAGCGCCCGGCGCCCGCGAGTACCCGATCGAGGGCGAGCGATGCCTCCCCGCCGGTGACCTCGCTGAGGAAGCCCAGCCGGCCCATCCGCACACCGAAGACCGGTGTCCCCGTGGCCGCCGCATGTTCCGAGGCGTGGAGTACGGTTCCATCGCCGCCGACGCAGACCAGCAGATCGGCGTCGGACAGGTGCCCGCGAAACTCGGCGGGATCCCCTTCATGCGGATCGGGGAGCGCGCCGAGCCATACGGCGCGCCCTGCCGCCTCGGTCTGGGTCGCCAGGGCACGCGCCAGCTCGCCGGCACCGTTCACCGCCGGGTTGAAGCAGACGACCACCCGCTGCGGCGGCAACACGTCGCTCACGAGGCCGCTCCGTCCACGCGCAGCCAGAGGAAGAACTCGCGATTGCCCGCGGGGCCGAGCAGGGGCGATCGCACGACGCCACGCACGCGCAGGCCGCTGTCCAGCGCCCAGGCCGCCACGCGCGCAACCACGCGCGCGTGTTCCAGCGGGTCGTAGACCACGCCGCCACTCTCCAACGCGCCACGCTCCGCTTCGAACTGTGGCTTGACGAGGGCGATCACGTCCGCGCCCGGCCTGAGCGATCGCACCGTCGCGGACAAGACCGCGGTCACGGAGATGAACGAGACGTCGATCACCGCGAGATCCGCGGGCGGAATCAGCGGCGCCAGATCGCGCGCGTTCGTTCGCTCGATCACCGTCACCCGCGGATCGTCGCGCAGCTTCGGCAACAGCTCGCCATAAGCGACGTCGACGGCGACCACGGCGGCCGCGCCGTGTTGGAGCAGGCAGTCGGTGAACCCGCCCGTGGACGCGCCCATATCGAGGCAGCGCCGGCCCTCGACCGTGACGCCGGTCCGCGCGAGGGCGTGCGCCAGCTTGTCGCCGCCGCGGCTGGCGTAGCGGGCGCCGGTCTTCAGCTCGAGCGGCACGTCGGTCGGGAGCGGCGCGGCGGCGCGCAGCGCCACCTGGCCGCTCACCAGCACCTGTCGCGCGAGCACCAGGGCGCGGGCGTGCGCGCGGTCCGTCGCCAGCCCGCGATCGACCAGCAAGTCATCGAGACGTTGTTTGGCGACGCGGCGCTTGGCCGCGGGGCGGGCATTGGGTGGCGCGGTCATGGGTGGGCCCCCGCGATCAAACGCGCGGAATCGAAGGCGCGCGAGTCAGGGCGGAGGATATCACCGGGTACGTGCCTGCCGAGCACCACGAACCGCTGGGTGTGCACCCGGCGGCTGTGCGCGCGGCGGTAGAACCCGGCGGTCGTTAGGCGGATTCCTGGACGGTCTCCGGCTCTTCCTCGCCAAGCACCGGCTGACCGGACTCGGTGGCGAGCAACGGGCGGCGACGCTGGGTCACCGTCTCCTCGGAGATGACGCACTTCCGTACGTCGGTCCGTGACGGCAGCTCGAACATCACGTCCAGCAGCAAGTCCTCGACCACGGTGCGCAGACCGCGCGCACCGGTCCGCTGACCGAGCGCTTCCACGGCGATGGCGCGACGCGCCTCCTCGCTGAAGATCAGCTCCACGTTGTCCATCGCGAACAGGCGCTGGAACTGGCGGGCGACCGCGTTCTTGGGCTCCGTGAGGATCATCGTCATCATGTCGACGTCCAGCGGATCCAGGACCGAGACGACGGGCAGTCGTCCGACGAACTCTGGGATCAGGCCGAACTGCAACAGGTCGTCGTGGGTGACGTCGCTGATGATGCTCTGGCGCTCCGCCTGGATTTCAGCCGTGCTCTTCTCAGCGCCGGCGAACCCGAGCGAGCGCGAACCCTTGCCGGTGCGCTTGCTCACCACCTGCTCCAGCCCCGCGAAGGCGCCGCCGCAGATGAAGAGGATGTTGGAGGTGTCGATCTGGATGAAATCCTGGTGTGGGTGCTTGCGGCCGCCTTGCGGCGGCACGCTGGCCACGGATCCCTCGATGATCTTCAGCAGCGCCTGCTGCACGCCCTCACCGGACACGTCGCGCGTGATCGACGGGTTGTCGCTCTTGCGAGCGATCTTGTCGATCTCGTCGATGTAGACGATGCCGCGCTCAGCGCGCTGGATATCGAAGTCGGCCGACTGGATCAGGTGCAGCAGGATGTTCTCGACGTCTTCACCAACGTAGCCGGCCTCGGTGAGGGCGGTTGCGTCGGCGATCGAGAACGGCACATCGAGGACGCGCGCAAGCGTGCGAGCGAACTCCGTCTTGCCGGTACCAGTCGGACCGATCAGCAGGATGTTGGACTTCTCGAGGGTCACGTCGGCCTGGGCCGGCGCGTCCACGCGCTTGAAGTGGTTGTAGACGGCGACCGAGAGGACGCGCTTGGTGTGGTCCTGCCCGACGATGTACTCGTCGAGCTGGGCGACCAGCTCCTGAGGCGTGCGGACCTTCCGATCGGCGGTCTTCCCGCCGGTCTTCCCGGTCTGCGTCTCTTCCGAGATGATCTCCTGACAGAGATCGACGCACTCGTTACAGATGTATACGGAACCGGGGCCAGCGATCAGGCGTTTCACCTGGTCCTGGCTCTTCCCGCAGAAGGAGCAGTTGTACTGCACCCGATTGCTGCGTGTAGATCCGGCCATCGGTCCCCCGGTCCGTTCGTTGGTCAATCCCGAGCTATCTACTCGGGCTTGGCCAACACCTCGTCGATCAAACCGTACGCCTGGGCCTCTTGCGCCGACATATAAAAGTCCCGGTCGGTGTCGCGCTCAATGCGCTCCATCGGCTGGTCCGTCGCGTCGGCGAGGATCTGGCGAATCTTCTGGTTGTTGCGCATCAGTTCCTGCGCCTGAATCTGGACGTCCGAGGCCTGACCGGATCCGCCGCCCAGCGCCTGGTGCATGTGCACCGTGGCGTTCGGCAGTGCGAACCGCTTGCCCTTCTTCCCAGCCGACAGCAAGACCGTCCCCATGGAAGCGGTGACGCCCACTGCAATCGTTGAGACATCGGAGCGGATCAGGTTCATGGTGTCGAACATTGCGAGGCCCGCGTACACCATCCCGCCCGGCGAGTGGATGTACATCGAAATGTCGCGGTCCGGGTCCTCCCGATCCAGGTACAGCAGCTGTGCCACGATGCTGTTCGCTACCTGATCGTCGATCCCCGTTCCGAGGAAGACGATCCGCTCCTTGAGGAGCAGCGAATAGATGTCGTAGGCCCGCTCACCGCGTGCGCTCGTCTCTACCACCATCGGCACGATGTTCTCGGGCTTGAGGAATCCCGGAGAGAAGTCCTCCAGGCGGGGTGCTCGGTAGGTCATGTCGATTCAGGCCTTCCCATTGCGCTGATCGTCGGTCGATCGGCTCTGAAATCGCTAGGGGTCGTTGCCCGGTTCCGCGTCAGCGGTTCCGGTCTCGCTGACAGAATCGTCAGCAGATGCTTCGGGATCTTCCGTGCTCGCCTCGGCGTCGCCCCCACTACGGCGGCGGCGACTGCGGCGGGGGGCGGTGGTGGCGGCTTCGCCGTCCCCGTCCTCCGCCTGCGAGGCAATCTCTTCCAGGCGGTCCAGCGTGCGCTGCGTCAGCAGCCGGTTGGAAATCGAGGACCGGCCTTCCGGGGTGTCCACCAGCGCGCGAACCCGTGCGAGCTGCTCCATCTCAGCGGCCTCGCCACCGGACATCCCGCGCACCAGCGTGTCGAGTTCCTCAGACACTGCGTCATCGTCCACGTCGATCTCGGCGACCGACGCCAGCTCACCGAGCACCAGTGCGCGTCGCACGTTGCTCTCAGCGGCACCGCGCAAGCGCTCGCGCAGGCCCTCGACCGTCTGCCCGGTGGCATCCAGCCATTGCTGCAGGCCCTCGGCGGTGTGCGAGGCGTGGTTGGACTCGATGTCGATCAGCCGCTCGATGTCGCGGTCGATCAGCACTTCGGGGAAATCGACCGTCGCACCGGCGACCAGCAGGTCGACGATTTCGTTGTGGTACTCGTTGCGTACCGACTGCTCCTTGTGAGCGGTCAGATCGGTATCGATCCGCTCCTTCAGCGCCGCCAGCGTCTCGAACCCGTCGTCCAGCGAGACGGCGAACGCATCGTCGGCGTCCGGCAGGATCTCCTGCTTCACCTCGTGAATGGTGATGGTGTAGGCAGCTTCCTTGCCGGCCAGGCTCTCCGTGAGGTCGTCCGGCAGCGTCGTGCTGAACTCCAGCGGACCGCCACGCTCGCGACCGATCAACTCCTCGGCGAAACCGGGCAGCAAGACGATCCCGCCTTCGCGCAGCGCGAATTCGGCGTCGGACTCCTCGTGGGGCTCTGCTTCGCCCTCGATGACGACCTTCACGTCGGCGCGGACGGTGTCGCCCCACCCAATCGCGCGATCGACCGGCTCCAGCATCGCGAAGCGGCGGCGCAGCTCGGTCAGCGCGTCCTCCCGCTCGTCGTCGGTGACATCCACCGCGGGCTTGGGGGCGCGGATCGCGAGGTACTCGCCCAGGTCAACGGTCGGCCGCACCGGCACCGTCGCGCGCACGATCAGCGGCTCGGTGGAGGTCAGCTCGATCTCCGGCTGATCGATGACATCGATCGCCTCGGACTCCACGGCTTCCTGGTAGACGTCCGGGACAAGCTTGTCCAGCGCCTCCTGGAGGATCGCGCCGGACCCCACGTGGCGTTCCACCACGCTGCGCGGCGCCTTGCCGGGTCGGAACCCGGGGATCCGCACCTGCTGTGAGATGCGGCTCACTGCCTTCGTCATCGCGCCTTGAAGCCGCTCGTCGTCTACCTCGATATCGAGTTGGACGAGCGAACCTGCGAGCCGTTCTGTGGTCACACCCACGCGTACACCCTCATCCGTCGCGCCATCAGAGACGCCCAAAACACGCTTGAAGCTCCCAGATGACGGGCCTGAGACCGGTAGCGCAAGTATAGCATCGCGCGGTCACCGGCTCCCCTAGGGGACCAACCCGCAAACGCCCGTCTAACGGCCCGCAATCGCACCCTGCGTCGGCCCTGTCACGGCCCCGTCACCGACCTCGCATCGCATCGTTCAAGGCATCGCCGAGCAACGCGAACGAGAACAGCAACAGCGTCACGATCACCCCGGGCACGAGCAGCAGATTCGGATGCGCCTGGAACGTGCGTGCGCCCGAGCCCTCGAACAGCATCGCGCCAAAGGAGGCGGCTGGTGGCTGGACCCCGACGCCGAACCAGGAGAGCAGGATCTCCGATCCCGCGACCGAACCGAGGCCACTCGACACCTGCAAGACGATCAAGAACGACACGCCCGGCAGCACGTGGCGAAAGATAATCCGTCGCTGACTCGCGCCCAGCGACTCGGCGGCCATGATGAATTCGCGCTCGCGGAGCTGGAGCACCTGGGCGCGGATCACCCGCGCCGTCCCGACCCAGAAGAACAACGACAGCGCGACGAACAGGATCAGATACGAGGCGAAGCCGGATGAGACCAGCCCGCTCAGCGGCGTGTTGTCCTCCACCTGCCGCACCAGATCGGTCACACGAGGCGCGAACGCGGCGTTGATCAGAATCAGCATCGGGAGCCCGGGCAGCGACGAGAAGATGTCGCCGACACGCATGATGACGTTGTCGACCCAGCCGCCGCGGTAGCCGGCGAGCAGTCCGAGGGTGTTGCCAATGATCAGCGAGCCGCTGAGCACAACGGCGGCGGTGACGATCAACGTCGTGCGCGCGGAGTACATCGCCCGGCTCAGCACGTCACGACCGAGGCGATCGGTCCCAAAGAGGTGATCGGCGCTGCTGCCCTCGAGCGCGCGATCGAGGTTCTGCTCGTTGTAGGTGTAGGGCGAGAGCAGCGGCGCAAACAGGCCACCGCCGTAAATGATGGCGATCAGCACCAGCGAGATCATCGCCAGCCGCTTTCGTCGCAGCCGTTCCCACGTCACCGCCCACTCGCTGCGGCCGACGACCGGCGATCGCGGCGCCTCGGCGACGCCCGCCTGCGACGTCATGAGCGCGTCGCCCCCACCCGCACGCGCGGATCGACGAGGCCGTACGTCAGATCCGCCGCCAGGTTCATCAGCACGAAGAGCACGGAGAAGACCACCGTCGTCGCCAGGATCGCGTCATAGTCGCGGCTGACCACCGCCTCGAAGGTAAAGCGCCCGATCCCCGGGATCCCCAGCAGCGTCTCCACGAAGAAGGCGCCCTCCACCACACCGGCCAGTGCGAAGGCGACCACCGTCACCAACGGCAGCAGCGAATTGGGCAGCACGTGTCGGAAGGCGACGGCGGACTCCGGCAATCCCTTCGCTCGCGCCGTCCGGATGTAGTCCTCCCGCTGCACCTCCAGCGCCGTGATACGCGTCAGCCGTGCAACGCCGGCGAATCCGGGCAGCGTGAACGCCAGCAGCGGGATGTAGAGGTGCGGATCGGGGATCGGGATCGCGATCACGCCGCCGATCCACCAGATGTCGAATAACCCGTCCCAGCCGCCGACCGGCAGGATGTCGTACTGCACCGCGAACAACCACAACAGCGGTGGGATCACCACCAGCACGGGGATCGCCTGCAGGAAGAGCAAAGTGCCAATGACGAACGGATCGACCCAGGTCCCGCTCAGACGCGCCGCCAGCAAGCCGAGCGGGATCCCCACGCCGAACACAATCACCAGCGCCAGCATCCCGAGCTGCGCCGAAATCCACATCTTCGGGAAGATGATTTCCGAGACCGTGAAGCCGCGTTGCTGGAAGGACTCACCAAAGTCGCCCCGCACGGCGTCGAACAGCCAGCGCTGGTATTGCTCGACGATGGTCCCGTCCAGGCCGCGATCGGCGCGGATCTGCGCCAACACCTCCGGGTCGCGGATCTGACCAGCCGCAACCGATACCGGGTCGCCCGGGCCGAAGCGCGCGATCGTGAACGTGAAGAACGTGACGACCAGCAGCACGACTGGCAACCAGAGCAGGCGACGAATCACGTAGGCGCCCATGCGTCAGCCCTGTTCCGGCGCGTCCGACGCCGCTGCCCTAGCGGTTCACCTCGACGAAGCGCAGGCGTGGGATCACCATCTGAGGCTCGAACCAGCCGGTCACGGCTGGGTTCACCACCACATGCGCCTGCGAGAAGTACAGCGGCAGCCACGCCGCGTCATCGATGATGAGCTGCTCCGCGTCGCGGTACTGCTGGAGCCGCAACTCGGGATCCTGCTCGGTGCGCGCCGCCTCAAGGAATGCGTCCACCTGCGGGTTCGCGTACGAGAGGTCGTTCAGTTGCGAGCCGGAGTGGAACTTCAGATCCAGGATGTCCTCCGGATCGGGGTAGTCCATGATCCAGCCGCCGTTGAACATCTGCAGCTCACCGGCGTCCTGCTCCGCCAGGTAAGTGGCGAAGTCCGTCTGGCGGATCTCCACGTCGAGGCCCAACTCGGTTCGCCACTGCTCCAGGAACGCTTGCGTGTCGATCGCCGCTTCGGCGCCAGCGCCCACCTCGGTGATCACGATCGTCAGCGGACCATCCGGGCCGACCAGCCGCCCGTCCTGGATCGTGTACTTCGAGTCCGCCAACGCAGCGCGGGCCGCATCCGGATCGAACGGCAGCGTCTTGTCATCCGCGGTGTAGCCGGGCAGGCCCGGCGCGAGGATGCCGGTCGCCGGCGCAATCATGCTGTTGAAGGTGACCGCGGCGATCTTCGCGCGATCAATCGACAGGCCGAATGCTCGTCGCACGTTCACGTCGTCGAACGGCGGCTTTGCGGTGTTGAAGGCCAGGTACGAGATCGTGAACTGCGGCCAGACCGCGTAGAGCGGGTTCAGATCGCTCGAGGGATCGCGCGCCCGATCCACGTCGTTGATGCTGATCGACGCGACGTCCAGGTCGTCGTTCTCGAATCGCGTCAGCGCCGATCCGCCGGATAGCGCGTACAGCACCTCTTTCAACGGCGGCTCGCCGAGGTAGAAGCGCGCGTTGGACTCCAGCACGATCCGTTCGCCCAGGCGCCACTCTTGCAGCCGGTACGGACCGGTGCCGTTCGGGTTTCGGGTCCAGTTGCGTGGGTTCGACTCGATCTGCTGTTGATCGACCACGAATGCCGTGGGGTACGTCAGCTTCGCGAGGAAGAACGGCTTCGGCGCGTCCAGCGTGAACCGGATCGTCCGGTCGTCGATCACCTCGACCCCTGACACGCTGTCGGCCTGCCCCGCGAGGTGCTCGCGCGCGCCGACGATATCGCCCAAGTACGCGCGCGCGACCGGTGACTGCAGTTCGCGCGACGTCGCGCGGTTGATCGAGTACGCCACATCCTCGGCCGTCACGCGCCGCCCGCTGTGGAAGAACGCGTCGTCACGCAGCGTGAACGTGTAGACCGTGCCGTCAGCGCTGACGTCGAGCGCCTCCGCGAGGTCCAGCGCGATCTCCAGGTCCGGCGTAATCGTCACGAGGCCCGAGAAGATCTCGACGATGTACTCGGCGGAGGATGCGTCGGTCGCAAGGTGCGGATCGAGCGTGACCGGGTCGGTCCCGGAGAGTCGCAGGCGTCCGGTGGCGCTGCTGGAGCCATCCCCGCCATCGCCGCTGCCGCCGCCGTCCGAGGTGCCCGATCGGACACCGGACGGGCTGCCATCGTCGCTGCCACCACCAACCAGCAGGACCGCCGACAGACCGCCGACCAGCAGGACCAGTACAGCAAGAACACCCAGCAGGATCGCCAGGAGACGGTTCTGACCGCTCATCGATCGACTCCACTCATGCGCGCGCGGGACGCCAGTCGGTGGGGACGCTGACGCGGATCAGAGCTAGCAGCATAGCCTACCGTCCACTGGGAATTGGTACGTAATGCCGCTCTCAGAGGATCGCTCTCCTCCGGCCTGTCGCTGGCCTATCGCAAGCTACTCGATGGCCTTAGGCGATCCTTCGTCAGGCGCGCAGCACGATCGTGGATCACCAGGCCCAGCAGCGTAGCGCTTCGCCTCGCTCACCGGCTCGCGTCGCCCGTCCGCGGGTCCCTCGCCACCAGGAGGTACCGCCGGATCCCAGCACTCAACGATGCGAGGACCCCGACCAGCGCGGCCCAGGCCGGCCAGCGGAGGCCCGATTTCGCGCCCGCCGTTCCGCCGTTCCCCGAATCCGCGGGCAGCGGCGCCTCAGCCGAGTTCACGAGGAACGCGTCGAGATCGGGGCGCACCCCCACTCCCACCGGGATGTTCTGCCCGTACGACAACAGGAACACGTCAGCGTCCGCGCTTCGCTCAACCAGCACGCACGGACTCGCCTCGATACCCAGACGATTGAGCGCTGTCGCGATTTCTTCGCCGAGGGCAACGGCCAGCGACGTCTTTTCATCTGGGGTCTCGCCGTACGGGTTGATCGACGGCCAGAGCCGACAGGTCTGGCGTTCGTGCAGCCGTTCCGCCCCACTATCGAGGCCTGATACTGCCGCTGAGAACAGTTCGACGGCGCCAGCGTCGGTCAGGCCGTCGAGCACCGGAATCACGGTTCCGTCGGGGTAAAACAGCTGACGATCTGGATCGAGTCCCGCACGCTCGAACACCGCGCGTGAATCCACGAAATGGGCAATCGCCGCTGCCACACGTTCGTCGGCGAATACGCCGCGCTGATCGAACATCCAGAATCCATCACCGGGAAGGGGTGCACGCCCCGAGGCCTGCGCGGCCGAGCCAGCGCCGCTGCCAAGGGCGAAGCAGACGAGGAGGGCCCCAACCAACAGCGAGTGGCTTCGCGATCGCTGAGACCAGGAAGGCACCGGCCGGAGACTGCGCTACGTTGCGCTACCCCCTACGATCTAGGTCCGCACGCACATCGGCCCGCTGCTACTCGATGTCCTCATCCTCGAGGCCCTCGCGCACGTCGCGGGCGGTCGCCGCTAGCGTCTCGCGCGCGCTGGCCGCGAGGTCGACGTGGACCTCGCTGAGCTGCGCGGCCGCGACCGGCGCCGGGGCGCCGGTCAGCATGTCGACGGCCGACTTGGTCTTCGGGAAGGCGATCACCTCGCGGATGTCGGTCTCGCCGGCGAAGAGGGCAACCGTGCGATCGAGCCCCCAGGCGATCCCGCCGTGCGGCGGCGCGCCGTACTCGAAGGCGTCGAGCATGTGCGCGAACTGCTCCTTCGCGTCCTCCTCGGACATCCCAAGCAGCCCCATGATCTCCTGCTGCATCTCGCGACGGTGCATCCGGATCGAACCGCCACCGATCTCCTGGCCGTTGCAGATCACGTCGTAGGCGCGGGCGCGCGCCCTGCCGGGATCGCTCTTCAGCAGCGGCAGGTCTTCCTCCATCGGCGAGGTGAACAGGTGGTGGACAGCCGACCAGCGCTCGCCCTCGTCGTCCCACTCCAACAGCGGGAACTCGGTGATCCAGAGGAAGGCGAGGCGGTCCTCGTCGGCCAGCCCGCGCTCGGCCGCTACGTGGCGGCGCAACACATCGAGGACGCGCGAGGTGACCGCGTCCTGGTCGGCGGCGATCAGCAGCATGTCTCCTCGGACGGCGTCGCACGCGCGGCCCAGCTCGGAGAGCGCCGCCGCGTCGAAGAAGCGGTTCACCGGGGACTTCACATCGTCCTCGGTCAGCCCGTCCAGCGGGCCTTCGCCCGCGAACTGCGCCCAGACGAGGCCCTTCGCGCCCGCCTCCTTCGCCATCTCGACCAGCCGGTCCACGTCGCGACGCGACGTGTCGGCGCCGCCGGGCACCGCGATCGCGCGCACGCGGCCGCCGGCCGCGATCGCGTTCGCAAACACCTGAAACTCGGTCTCGCGGACGTAGTTGGTGAGGTCGCGCAGCTCCACGCCGTAGCGGATGTCCGGCTTGTCGCTGCCGAAGCGCTCATCGGCCTCGGCGTAGGTCAGCCGCGGGAACGGCACTTCAAGCTGCTTCTCAGGCATCAGCTCGCGCGCCAGCTCGATCAGCAGCTCCTCGTTGAGCTGCATCACGTCGTTCTCGTCGACGAACGACATCTCGGCGTCGAGCTGGGTGAACTCTGGCTGCCGGTCGGCGCGCAGGTCCTCGTCGCGGTAGCAGCGCGCGATCTGGAAGTAGCGATCGACGCCGGCCACCATTAGGAGCTGCTTCCACTGCTGCGGCGACTGCGGCAGCGCGTAGAAGCTACCCGGGTGCACGCGGCTCGGCACCAGGTAGTCGCGCGCGCCCTCGGGCGTCGCCAGTCCGAGGACCGGCGTCTCGATTTCGATGAACCCGCGGCGGTCGTGGAAGTCGCGGATCATCTTCACGACCTGGTGGCGGAGCCGCAGGTTGCGCGCCATTCGCTCGCGGCGGAGGTCCAGGTAGCGGTAACGGAGGCGGGTCTGCTCGCCGACGTTGGCGTCCTGGTTCACCGGGAACGGCGGCGTCTTCGACGCGTTGAGCACGGACGCGGCGCTCACCTGCACCTCGATCGCCCCGGTCGCCAGCTCCGTGTTCTTGGTGCCGTCGCGGCGTCGCTGCACCTCGCCGGTCACCTGCACCACGTACTCGTCACGCACGTCCGAGGCCACGGCCGTCGCCTCGGGCGCGTGCTCCGGGTGAAACACCACCTGCACGAGGCCGGTCGAGTCACGCAGATCGAGGAACACCAGCCCACCGTGATCGCGCCGCCGGTGCACCCAGCCGGCCAGCGTCACCTGCTCGCCAGCGTGCTCCGCACGCAACTCGCCACAGTCGTGGGTCTTCAGCACGTCGTCACCCTCGCTCGCGATCCTCGGAGGCGGCGCAGCCCTCGAGTGGGCGCGCACCGTGCGAAGGAGTGTCGCACGCGCCCTCGGGGGCTTCTAGGTGGATTCTCCCGAGCGATCACCCACTCGTTCGACCGCAGTCCGCAGCTCCTGCTCGGTAAAGAGGGAACGGAAGTCCGCTTGTTGCACCAACGATTCGATTGCGAGGTCGAGCCGGCCTTCGAACATCAAGCGGCCGAGACCATCCGACGGCGGCCCATTGAGGAGGTGACGAGCGGTCGACAACCCCCCGCGTTCCGACAGCATCTGGAGAAATCGCGTCGCGCGATAACCGACCTCGTTTGCCGCCCGTTCGTAGATCCGCTGCATCTCCCGATCGAATTGGCGAAGCCTTTCGTCATCCGAGTCCATGGTGACTCCGCCCCTCAAGTGTCCTCAACATCTGTCTGTTTCGCGGGGTACCGAGCCAGGTTAGCTATGACCGCCCCGGCGTCGTATTGAGTGCGAGCCACTGACCCACGCCACCCCAGTTCATGTCGAACAACCCCACCTGCGGCGACGCCGCGAGCAGCGGAATATCGAACCACCCAGCGGCTTCGTCCAGTTCGAGGATGGACGCCGGCGTCCCGCGCAGCCGGCTCAGCGCGAGCGTCGAGGTGGTCTCGTCCGACGCGAGCGTGTCGTACGGCTCCCGATCATCGAGGACGGTCCGCAGCTCCCCGGTCTCGACATCGAGGAGCAAGAGGGTCGATCCCGTCCCGGTGAACAGCTCGGTCGCGTTGCGCCACCGCCACGTCCAGGCGTCCTCGAGCGGCGGGAGCGCCAGCCCCGCAACGGCGGATACGCCGAAGTCAGGGAACGCGACGGCGTCGAGGTTGCCAGCATCAAACACGAGCGCCTGCGTCGTGTCCTCGAATGTGTCGAAGACGGTAGCGGCGATGTATCGCCCATCCGGAGACCACTCGGCGGCTCCGTATTCGGCGGGACGCCCGAGCACCCATCGTCGGTCCAGCCGCAAGTCGTAGACCACGAGTTGGGAGCGATTTCCAACCATCAGCAACCGCGAGCCATCGGGGCTCAGGGTCCACGGTTCCACGGGACCGGCAATCTCTTCGCCAGCGCCGCCCACGCCATGGTTCAGCGAACGTCGCCCGTTCTGCAGGACCATCGCGACACGCTCGCTCGTGCCGCTGGGCCACACTTCCTCGACCACCCGCACGGATGAGATGCCACGCAGCGTTCCCCGCATCAGCCTCAGCGTCGCCGTCTCGAGGTCAAAGGCGTAGTCGCCGGCGGGCAGGATGCGGTCACCCCACTCGGTCGCCTGCCAGAACGAGATCGTCACACTGCTCGGTCCCGCCCACGGCGCATCGAGGGCGCCGCCGCCGACGTTCAGTGCGAGTGGCAACGCGACCACCTCGAATGGGTCGAACCGGACGACAACGCTTCGTAACGGCTCCGGCCCATCGATTGGTGTGAACGCAATCCCAATCGGCCTCCCGTCGACCAACCCCGACGCGAGGAAGAGGTACTGGACGCCCTCGATGAACTGCAGACCGTCCGACTCGCGGTCCCAGACGAACGACCCGCCCTCGCGGTCGAGCGTGTCTCGGTCGGGCAGCACCGCCTCCGCCGTCACCTCGGTCAGCGTCGCTCCGTCGTACGGCACAACATCGAGGTGAATCGGCTCGCCGACCTGGCATGGCCCTCGTGGCGTCGCGACTGCCGCCGGCGTTGCGGTCACGGCCACGGTCGGACTCGCCGTCGCGGACGGACTCGGCGGCGCAGCGGGCTCATCGCTGGTGCACGCGACGATGCCGAGGAGTGCAACACTCGCGAGCGCGGCGATGAGTTTCGATCTCACAGTCAGCTAACGCACGAGGCGCAGCCAACGTTCCCTTGCGCGCTGCCTAACCGAACGCCGGCATCACTTCCGAGGCCAAGAAACGCAGGTCCTCGACGGTCGCGGCGGTTGACGCGCAACTCGCCCGGCTGACGCGTTATCCTGTCAGTTATATGACAGATACCCACGTCGAGTCCGCCGAGGATGACGTCTCCGAACTCCCGTACATCCGGCGATTGGCGCTCGCCAATCCCGACACCACACTCGGGAAGCTGCAACGTGGCCGAGGCGCCGGCTGGCTCGAGTGCCTCGAACTTCCTCGCGGGGAAGCGCACGACCTGCTCTGGCGATGCATCACCGCCGATCCGCGGCTCGACCATCAGGTCGAAAGCCGAGTGGAGTACTACGCAACCCTCGCACGGCGAACGAAGTTCGACGTACGACGTCTGCTTCCCGAGCGACTACCCAGGGAAGAAGCGTAGCGCGACTCATGGCTCGTTCCGGACGTCCTGAGCCGTCTTGATCAGGCCGGCGTCGAGGACGCGGGCGCCGTCCTCCTCGCCCAGATCGGCCCTGAGGATCAACGGAACGACTATGTCTTCATGATGGCGCCTCTCGCCTCTGACGCGACCATCGCGCGGATACCGGCCACGGTCGTAAAGCGCCGCGACGACGAGAATCTCATTGGTGCTGTGAGGCGCTGGTTCCACGAGTTCCCTTGGGAGAGTTGGGCAAAGAGCGAGCCAAGAATCGAGGCCGCGCTCCGCGCGGTCGAACGACGGAAAAGTCCCGAAGAGGCGGGCCCCACGACGAGTTCGCCTGGGGTGTCAGCACCGCTCGCCGAGTTGCTCGAGCATCGCTGGAACTGGCGAAACCCTCCGCCGTCGCTCGTGGAACGACTGACCACGGGCCTGCACCCTGGGGAGCGAGAGGAGCTGATCGCAGCATGTAGCGAGCGACGAGACCCCGCACTGCCATTCACAATCTTCGGGATCACGAACGACCCCGCCGGTCTGTCCGCGGCGGCGATCATCGCGGACGAGCCTCCGCCACCACGCAGTTCGACGGACACCGCGTGGTACGCCCGCCAGGCAGCGATATATCGCTATCTCCGAGCCCTGGGGCCGGAGCACACCCTGCCGCTGGCAAGACAATGGCTCGGCACCAGCGCCGGACGCGACGAGTATGGGTGCGACATCCTCGGCCTTCACGCGGAGCCCTCAGACATCCCTGGGGTCCGCGCGCGGCTGAGCGACGCGTGGACAGAACGCCAGATCGACCGCATCTGCGACCTGATTGACGCACTCGACCGTCAGCCACAGCTCGGCCCATTCCCGGAGCTCCACGAGATCTTCGAGGGCATCGAGTACTCCTACGCACGTTGGCGTGCAGCCCGCGTGATGGCTGCGAGTGACGCGACATTCAGTACCACCCTCGCCCGCGAATGCCTCTGGGACTCCTCGGAGGGTGTACGCGACGTCGCGATCGAGTCCGTCGAGATCCGGGATGAGGCGGCCGCAGCGAGACGCAGTGAGCTAGTCGTGCAACGCTCAGAGCGACCCCGGGCTACCTGAACGCCGGCATCACCTCGGCGGCGAAGAAGCGCAGGTCCTCAACCGTCGCGGCGGTGAACAGCACCTGCTCCACGCCGCCTGCCTCGAGGGTGCGCAGCCGCTCGATGCACTCGTCGGGCGTGCCGAGGATCGCGCTCGCCTCGGCGGTTTCGCGACGGGCTTCCGAGGGCGAGTGGAACGGGTTGGCGGGGCGACCGTCCGCGCTCGTCGCGGTCGAGGATTCGGCGAGCGTGGTGAGCGTGGCCATCTGGCGCTGCACCTGCTGTTCGCGGTCGTCCGAGGTGTGCGCGATGCGTAGTGCGCGCGTGACGGCGACGTCCGAGGGCGCGTAGCTGAGGCCCGCGGCTTCGCGGGCGGCGCGGTAGCTGGCGACGCGCTCGGCGGTGAGCTCGAACGAACCGACCTGGTCGAGGAAGAGGCGGAAGCCCTCGCGGGCGGCGCGCTCGATCGAGGGCATGCTGCCGGCGCCGATCCAGAGCGGCGGGTGTGGCTGCTGGACCGTGCGCGGCTCGACGACGACGTCCTCGAAGTTCCAGTGGGCGCCGTGATATGAGAAGCGGCCGTCGCTGCCCCAGGCCAGTCGCAGCACCTCGATCGCCTCGTCGAAGCGGGTGGCGGCTTCCTCGGGGGCGACGCCGAAGCCGCTGAACTCATAGTCGCGGTAGCCGCGCCCGAGACCGAGGTCGAGGCGACCGCCCGAGAGCACGTCGATCGTCGCCGCCTGCTCGGCGAGCAGCAGCGGGTTGTGCCACGGCACGACCACCACCGCTGTCCCCAGCCGCATTGAGGTCGTGCGCGCCGCGAGGTGCGCGAGCATCGTCAGCGACGAGGAGATCTGGCCGCGCCCGGTGAAGTGATGCTCCACGAGATAGACGCCGAAGAAGCCGAGTTGCTCCGCCTCTTCGACCATCTCGACGTAGGCGCGGTAGGCGGCGGCGTCCTCGCTGCCGGCGGATCCGCCGAGGCCGTCCGGGGCGGCGCCGCGCGACGGTCCGCCGAAGAGCCCGAACCTCACGAGGTCACATCGCGGCCGAGATCACGCACGGGAGCTACTGCTTCGCCCGGCGGCGTCCGGATGACGAGGCCCGTACTTCCTCGTACCGGGCGATGAAATCGTCGACCGGGGTCTTTGAGACCGCTTCGCCGATCAGCTCGACCGGGAGGTCGTCGAGACGCCTGAAGCGGACGCAGGACTTGCCCATGTCCAGCCGCTTTCCGGTGGCGCGGTACTCCTCTTCGAACCAGTTCTGCAGCTCCGGGTCGCTGTAGACGTTGGTCAGGTAGACCGACATATAGTTCTTCTGCGAGGCGAGCGCCGCGAGGTTGAGCGGGTGCCCGTTGTAGGTCTCCGGGTAGCGACGCAGCGGGACCGAGTAGCCGATCATTCCGTATTGCATGCGCTCGACGTAGCCCCTCGGCAGGCGCTTGCGGATCTCCCGCCGGACGGCAGAGATCGCCTTGCGTCGGTCTTCCGGTAGCGAGTCGAGGTACTCCTTGACCGTCGTCGCGTCGCTCTTCATCGCTCGCTCCCGTCTTGGCCGGACCGCTGCCCTGGCGGTCAGTCGTTCATGAACGCGCGGTCGGGCGTCAGCCTGAGGATCACCCGGTTCGCGCCATCGAGTTCGGTGGTCAGCTCAGCGTCGGTGACGGTCACCTCGCGGCCCATGCGCGCGCGGATCCGCCTCGTGCCGGCGTTGCGCGCCTCGGTGTCGGCGATGCCCTCGACGGTGCCGTAGACGATGAGCTGGCGGCGGCCGTCAGGCACGAGCAGCGCCACGTTCGGCTGCCGCATCGCGTTCTTCCACTTGGCGCGGTCGCTCGTTACCGAGATCACGGCATCGGTGCCGTCGTAGTCGTAGATAATCATTGAGAGCTGCGGCGACCCATCGCCGCGCCCGGTTCCGAGGACCGCGAGCGTGTGCTCGCGCAGGTACGCGTCCTGCTCCGCTGTCAGTGCCATCGATCCACACTCCTTCGCTCTGCCGCCATCCTACGAGGATGGCCACCGCACGAGGCCGATACGGCCCCTCGGCTGGTAGCCTGAGCCAATGACGACCGCCTCTCAAGCGACCGCGCCGGGCGCGACCTCCGAGGGCTCCTCGCCGAGCCTCGCGCTCTACCTGCACATCCCCTTCTGCTCGGCGAAGTGCGGCTACTGCGACTTCAACTCCTACGAGCACCTGGACCACCTCGTGCCCGCCTACACGCCGGCGCTGGTCCACGAGATCGACCTGTGGGCGCCGGCCGCGAAAGAGCACCGCGTCAGCTCGGTCTTCTTCGGCGGCGGCACGCCCTCGCTCACCTCGCTCGCGGACCTCGAGTCGATCATCACCGCCGTGCGCGACCGCTTCGCGGTCGATCCCGAGGCGGAGTGGACGCTGGAGGCGAACCCGACGGAGCTGACGGCGGAGCACCTTGCGGGCATGCGCGCCCTCGGCATCAACCGGCTCTCGATGGGTGTGCAGTCGATGCAGCCCGACGAGCTGGAGCTGCTCGAACGGCAGCACACGCCGGAGCGGGTGATCGAGGCGGTCAGCGCCGCCCGCGCCGCCGGCTTCGACAACCTCAACCTCGACCTGATCTTTGGCCTCATCAACCACACCGAGGAGCGCTGGCGCGACACGCTGGAGCAGGTGCTGGCGCTCGAGCCGGAGCACCTCTCCTGCTACGCGCTGACCGTCGAGCCCGAGACGGCCCTCTACTACCGCGTGCAGAAGGGCATCCTCCCGGAGCCCGACCCCGACATCGCTGCCTCGCAGTACGAGTGGACGCGCGAACGCCTCGCGACTGCCGGCTACGAGCACTACGAGATCTCGAACTGGGCGAAGCCGGGCCGGCGCTGTGAGCACAACCTGATCTACTGGCGCGCCGAGCCGTACCTCGGCATGGGCGCCGGAGCGCACTCCTTCTTCGTCGGGCAGCGCTTCGCGAACGTCGACGCGCCGAACCGTTATGTCGACGCGATCACCGCTAGCGTCGAGCAGCGCGCCGAACACGGCCGCGGCACGATGCAGCAGATCGCCGGCGGCGAGACGCCCGACGAGGCGACCAACCGCGCCGACACCGCCATCCTCGGTCTGCGACTCCTCGAGGGCATCGACGAGGCCGCCTTCGCGGCGCGCTACGGCGTCACGCTCGACGCCGAGTTCGGCCCTGCCCTCGTCCGGCACTCCGCCCTCGGGCTGATCGAACGACGCGACGGCCGCGTGCGGCTGACCGAGCGCGGGCTGCTGCTCTCCAACGAGGTCTTGATCGACCTCCTACCTGACCCGCCGGACGACAGCTCCAGTGACGTACCTCCTCGAATGTCTGGCGACTAGGGCGATGGCGATCGAGGTCTTCCGCTGCACCCACTGCGGCCGCGAAGTCCTCGTCCGTCGCGAGGCCCCGATGTCCGAGTCCGAGATCGCACGCCGCATGAAGGAAGAGTTCGAGCCAGCGCAGCCCGGTCCGACCGGTCGTGCCGACTTCACCTCGCGCCTTCGCGACGACATCTGGGTCGGCGTCTCCGGCACCCGCCAGCCCGTACCCCGCGACGAACTCCCCGAGCGCTGCCCCGCCTGCGCCCGCACCAACTGGGCCTCGATGCGCGTCCTCGACTAGAGGCGCGCTCCCGAGGTCGCACGCGCCCTCGGAAATCCCACCCGCCGGTGACGTTCCGCACCTGCCGCCTACCTCCGGCGCTGGTACGATTCCGGCCACGAATCAAACGACAGTAGAAACGCCGGCGAGGTGCCGCGCGAGGGGGAATGACATGGCAGATCGACTCAAAGGCAAAGTCGCGATCGTGACCGGCGCCGGTCGCGGCATCGGGCGCGGCGAGGCACTCGCGCTGGCTGCCGAGGGCGCCGCCGTCCTGGTCAACGACCTCGGCGGCAGCGTCGCTGGTGAAGGTGGCGACCAGACCCCGGCCCAGGACGTCGTCGACGAGATCGTGAAGAACGGCGGCCGCGCCGCCGCCAACTACGCGGACGTCTCCGACTTCGACGCCTGCGGCCTGATGATCAAGCAGGCCCTCGACGAGCTCGGCGGCCTCGATATCCTCGTCAACAACGCCGGAATCCTCCGCGACCGCATGGTCTTCAACATGACCAAGGAGGAGTGGGACATCGTCGTCGCCGTCCACATGACGGGGACGTTCAACACGATCAAGCACGCCTCGGTCGTCATGCGGCAGCAGCGTTCCGGTCGCATCATCAACACCAGTTCCAGCTCCGGCCTCGGCAACGCTGGCCAGGCGAACTACTCCGCGGCCAAGGAAGGCATCGTCGGTATCACCCGTACCGTCGCGCGCGACCTCGGGCGCTACGGCATCACCTGCAACGCCATCCGGCCGACCGCCGCGACTCGCCTCACCCTCTCACCGGAGATGGAAGCCGCCGCGAAGGCCGCCGAGGCGCGCGGTGAGACCCGTGCCGGAGGCGGCCTCGCTGCCCTCGACCCGAACGCGATCGGTGCGCTGATCACCTACCTCGCCTCGGACGAGGCGGCGAACGTGAACGGCCGCGACTTCATGATTCGCGGTGGGGAGGTCGGCCTCTACACCATCCCAACCGTCGAGGCCCGCGCCTTCTCCACCGGTGCGATCTGGACCACCGACGAGATGTTCACGGCATTCCCGCGCACCCTCGGTCCGTTGCTCACCAACGAGTTCGGCCCGCCCGCGGAGCAGAGCTAGCTCCCACCGCCCCGTCACGATCGGCTTTTCCCGAGGCCGGTCGTGACGGCGGCACCGCGGCACCGCGGCCGCGATTCCGGCTCCCGAGGCGACAACAACCAACTCGGCGAGATGCCGTCCCGCCGTCACCTCGGTTTCGCCAGCAGGCTACGGACGTACGCTGACAGGCTCCCGCACCGGTTCGACGATCGGCGTGCTGCGGCGCTCGAAGGCCGGCTTCGTGAACGCCGCCAGCACGAGGCTGATCGCGGCAAAGCCACTCACGAGGAGATAGGCCACGCGCCAACCGTCGACGAACGCGTCGCCCGCGCCGGCTGTCGATCTGATCTCGCTCAGCGGGATATCGAACCCGGCCGAGACCATCACCGCCACCACCACCGTCGAGGCCAGCGCCTGCCCGGTCACGTTCCCGACGTTCCGCACCAGGTTCGTGAGTGCACCCACGACCCCGAAGCTCGACGACGGCACGGAGCCCATGATCACGGCGTTGTTGGGCACATTCCACAGGCCCATCCCGAGCCCGTTCACGAACAGGATCAGCATCACGATCCACATCGCCGTGGTCCCCGTGACGAACACCATCGAGATCGCCGTCACCAGCAGCACCGCGAACCCGAAGACCGCGAACGGCCGTGAGCCGAAGCGATCGGACATCCGTCCCGACCCCTGTGCCGCGATCGCCATGCCCAGGGAAATCAGGAACAACACCCCGCCGGCGGCTCCTTCGCCGAGGCCGCGCAGGCTGATCAGATAGATCGGTGCCAGGAACCGCGTGGCTGTCGCGCCCATGAACCCGAAGTAGCGAGCCGCGACCGCCATGCTGAACACGCCGTTGCGGAACATCCGCAGTTGCAGCATCGGCGAGGGATTGCGGAACTCCCAGCGCGCGAACAGCGCCAGCAGCATCACCACCGCCGCCGCGCTGCCCAGCATTGCCGGCGACAGCCACGGCAGGACGAGCGGGTTGTTGATCGTGATCACCAGCAGCACGATCGCCACCGAGGACAGCAGCGCCCCGCCCCAGTCGAACGGCGGACGATCGGCCGACTCGAACTGGTTCATCCGCGCGTCGTCGAGGATCAAGTAGCCGGCGATGAACGCCACGACGATTGGCACGGTAATCATCCAGAACAGCGCCTGCCACGGCAGGAACTGCAGGACCAGCCCGGCCACGATCGGCCCCGATGCCCCGCCGACCGCTACCGCTGTCGTCTGGCTGCCGATCGCGTTGCCGCGCTCGCTGGCCGGGAACACGGAGATCACCATCGCGGTGCCGACGGACTGGCCGGCGGCGTTCCCGATCGCCATCACCACCTGCGCCGCGATCATCAGCTCAAACGTGGGCGCCAGCGCCACCAGCACCGCGCCGCCGCCGAACATCAGCAGGCCACCGAGGTGCACCTTTCGGCGCCCGATCATGTCCGCGAGGCGACCCATTGGCATCATCAGCGCGCTGATCGTCAGCACCTGGACCACCACCACCCACGTCACCGCGCGCAGCGTGATCCCGAATTCGTCGGCGATCGAGGACAGCGCGACGAACACCATCGACATGCTCATCACCTGGGTGAAGAACGAGATGCCGATCGCAGTGAACGCCCACCACTTGTAGGACCCGCCACCCGGCATGCCGGACGGTGGCTCGTGCGGAGGTGCCGGAGACGCGCTGTCGATGCTCAACGCCAGCCACCCGAGGGGTGCGTCAGATTCGAGGACATCGCGTGAGTCTAGGCCCAGATCTGCCGACGCGCTCGCGTCGCCTCGACCGCCCGCGCCACGGCCGTCCTACAGCAGTCCCGCCTCTCGGAACGCCCGCCGAAACAGTGCCGCCGGCGCCCGGCTGACGTCGATCCAATCGAGGGCATTCGCCGCTGCCGGCAGCTCCCGGTGCCGCGTCTCGAACGCCGGCCGCCAGGCGTCGACCTCCACCTCCGCCGCCCACAACGAACGCACGAGGACCAACCCGGACCGCTCGCCACTGCGACATTCCCCGCGAGAAAAAACCAGCAGCGTCGCCGACGGGACGCGCGCACATGCCTCCTCCAGGACCTCGCGGTCCAGCGTCTCGCGCCAGTTCTCTTCGCCCTCCGGACGCCCGCCGGGAAGATCCCAGGACCGGCCATCCTCGGAGACCAGGACCACCTCGCCGTCGACCGTCAGGCACACGCCGGCTGATCCATGCGCGACGCCGATCGGGACCGCGCTCGGCGGATGCCACGAGGCGAGCCAGTCCTCGGCGCCCGCGCGGAATGGGATCGGCTCGCCATCGACGGCCGGAGGTGGTTCGCGTTCGTCCTTCATCACGTCCGCCACGATAGCGCAGCGGAGCGGCCCCCGAGGCGCCAACCCACACCGATCACAGTTCGCGAGCCGGACCCTCCGTACACTGTCGCGATGTATGTCATCGGAACCGCGGGGCACGTCGATCACGGCAAGTCCTCGCTGATCCAGGCGCTCACCGGCATCAACCCCGACCGGCTCCGCGAGGAGCAGGAACGTGGGCTCACAATCGAACTCGGCTTCGCCTGGCTGACGCTGCCGAGCGGGCGCGAGGTGTCGATCGTCGACGTGCCGGGGCACGTCCGCTTCGTGCGCCACATGCTCTCCGGCATCGGCGCGGTCGACCTCGCCCTGCTCGTGATCGCGGCTGACGAGGGCGTCATGCCACAGACGACGGAGCATCTGGAGATCCTCGATCTCCTCGAGGTCAAACACGCGGTGGTCGCCCTCACCAAGATCGACATCGCCGAGCCCGACTGGACCGACCTGATCGAGGAGGAGGTGCGCGAGCTGATCGACACCACCTCGATCGCTGGCGCGCCAATCGTGCGCGTCTCCTCGGTGACCGGCGAAGGGCTCGAGGCACTGCGCGCCACCCTCGATGAGGCGCTGACCACGGTTCCCGAGCCCGCCGACATCGGTCGGCCGCGGCTCGGGATCGACCGCGTCTTCACGATGCAGGGCTTCGGAACCGTCGTCACCGGCACGCTGCTCGGCGGCCGCATGGCGATCGGCGACACCCTCGAGGCCGTGCCCGACGGCCCGACCGCGCGCATCCGCGGCCTCCAGACCCATCGACACGACGTACCGGAGGCACAGCCGGGCACCCGCGTCGCCGTGAACCTCGCCGGCGTCAGCACCGAGGATCTTCGGCGCGGCCAGGTGCTCGCGGTCCCGGGCCGGATGCAGCGCGTCCAGGCCTTCGACGCCCGCCTCCGCGTGCTCCCGGATCGGCCGCTGCCACACAATCTGCGCGTCGCCGTCCACACCGGCGCCGCCGAGGCCCAGGGGCGCGTCCGCATCCTTGCTGGTGATCAGATCGATGCCGCGTCAGAGGGCTGGGTCCAGGTGGTCCTCAGCGAACCGCTCGCCTGCGTGTCCGGGGATCTCGCGATTCTCCGCGTCTCGGACGAGACCGTCGCCGGCGGCCGCATCGTCGCCACCAATCCGCCGCGGCACCGCCGCAACAGCGACGCGACGCTGACCCGCCTCGATGGCCTCGCCAGCGGCACGCCGGAGAGCAAGACGCGCGCCGCCCTCGAGGCGAACCAGCCCGCCGCCGAGGCCGCGCTGCTCCGCGCCGTGGAGCTCGACGCGCCCGCGCTCCGCGCCGCCCTCGAGGAGTTGACCGCCGACGGCTCTGTTGTCGCGCTCGGCGACCCAGCGGAGGGCGCACCGCTCTACATCACCGCCGCCAGCCTCGCCGCCCACCGCCGCCAGGTCGAGGCCGCGCTTGCCGCGCACCACGCGGAGTTCCCGCTGCGCTTCACGATGCCCCGCGAGGAACTGCGCAGCCGCGTTCGCCTCGATCCCCGCGCCTTCGGCGCGGTCCTCGCCGCCTTCGCACCCGCGATCATCGCGCGTGGCGACGGCGTCGCCGAGGCGGACTGGACGCCGCGCCTCACCCCGCAGCAACGCGCCGCCCTCGAAGACATCGAGCGCACGCTCGCAGCGGGTGGGCTCCAGCCGCCCCGGCTGGAGGCGCCGCCGGAGCTGGTCGGGCACCTTGTCGCGGCCGGTCGCGCCGTCGATTGCGGCGCGGACGTCGTTCTCGCCGCCGCCGCCTTCAGCGACGGCGATCGGATCATCCGCGCGCTGCTGGCGGACGGCGCGCAGATCTCGCTCGCCGATGCCCGTGACGCCCTCGGGACGAACCGGCGAGTCGCGCAGGCCTTACTCGAAACGCTCGATGCCCGCGGGGTCACGCGCCGCCAGGGGGACGCGCGGGTGCTCACCACCCGCGCCGCCGCTGACGCGGCTGCCGCGGCGGCGGCGAGGGG
>JAQCIU010000045.1:0-23145 GCA_027593235.1 Chloroflexota bacterium | reverse complement strand
GGCCGGCGCGTGAGCGCCGGCCGTTTCGATCGAGGTGCGACGCGGCGCTACGAGGGCGTGACGTCCTGGCCCACCGTGACGGTGTAGCCGTCCGGGTCCTTCATCGCGAAGTCGAGCATCCCGTACGGCTGCTCGGTTAGCTCCTGGCTGATCTTCGCGCCCTTGCGCTTGGCCGAGGCGTAGAGCTTCTTCACGTCGCTGTCGACGCGGAAGTAGAGGTCGACGACGTGCTGTGCCTTGCGGGTGCTGATCGCGGCGGCGACGGTCTTGGTTGGGGGCTTCGCCTTCATCGGGTCGCCGCCGTCGCTGATCATCAGCGCGACACCGGCGTCGCTGCCCAAGCGGACGAAGCTCGGGGCCTTCTTGTCGGGCATCGCCATCTCGACCGTGAGGCCGAGCATGCGTGCGTACCACTCGGCTGAGCGGGCGACGTTCTTTACTCGTATGTGGGGATCGACGTGTTGAATCATGGCGGCCATGTGCGGGCTCCTTTGGTTGGGTCAGGGTGTCTTGAGTTCACCGTACCATCGCGCGCGACGGCTCCCCACCAACGTTCGCGATGATTGATGCATAGACTGCGTGCGTGACTACCCCACCCTCACGCCGCCGTGCTGGCGCCCCGCCACCCGGGGTGCAGAGCGATCTGTTCGAGGAGCCCTCGAGCGCACCGAAGCTGCCGAAGGGCGCGCCGCTGGCCGCGCGGATGCGGCCCCGGTCGCTTGACGAGTTTGTCGGACAGGAAGCCGTGGTTGGCGTGGACCGGCCGCTGCGCCGGATGATCGATGCCGACGACCTCACCTCGATCGTGCTGTGGGGACCACCGGGCGCGGGGAAGACGACGCTGGCCTCGATCGTCGCGGCGCATACGCAGCGCTACTTCGCGGAGCTGTCGGCGGTGTCCTCGGGCGTGGCGGACGTGCGGCGATTGATCGAGGAGGCGCGCGAACGCGAGCGGATCTCCGGACGCCGCACGATCCTCTTCATCGATGAGCTGCACCGCTTCAACCGCGCACAGCAGGACGCGCTGCTTCCCCACGTGGAAGCGGGCACGGTCACGCTGATCGGCGCGACGACGGAGAACCCGTCGTTCTACGTCGTCGGCCCGTTGCTCTCGCGCTGCCGCGTGTTCCGGCTGGAGCTGTTGGGCCCCGAGGATCTGATCGAGATCGTCAAGCACGCGGTCGCCGATGAGGAGCGCGGACTGGGCGCCCATCACGTCGAGGTCGAGGAGGAGGCGCTGCGCGTGGTGCCGGAGCTGGCGGCGGGCGACGCGCGCACCGCGCTCAACCTGGTGGAGCTGACCGCGCGGATCACGAAGCCGGACGACAACGGCGTGCGTCGCGTGACGCGCGAAGCCCTCGAGGGCGCCGCCCAGCACCCGACGATGCTCTACGACCGGATGGGCGACGCCCATTACGACACGGTCTCGGCGTTCATCAAGACGATGCGCGACTCCGATCCGGACGGCGCGCTCTACTGGCTCGCGCGGATGCTGGAGGCAGGCGAGGATCCGCTCTTCGTCGTCCGCCGCCTCGTGATCCTCGCCGCCGAGGACGTCGGGCTCGCCGACCCGCAGGCGCTGCCGCTGGCGGTCGCGTGCCAGCAAGCGGTGCATTTCCTGGGGATGCCGGAGGCGAAGTTGCCGCTGGCGGAGACGACGGTCTATCTGGCGCGCGCACCCAAGTCGAACTCGGCGTACGTGGCCTACGGTCGAGCGCAGGCCGACGCCGAACGGACGCGCAACGACGCCGTGCCGATGCACCTGCGTAACGCCGCAACCGGGCTGATGAAGGAGCTGGGCTACGGCGCCGGCTACCAGAACGCCCACGATCGCCCCGGTCACGTGGTGCCGGAACAGAGTCATCGGCCACCCTCGGTCGAGGGCAATGTGTACTACGTGCCCGGCGAGTTGGGCGCGGAGCCGCACGACGCCCCGCGTCCCGCTTCAGGCGACGCACGGCGCTCGTCGAGCACCGCCGACGTGGACTGATCGCCGAGGCGCTCCCGTTCCGCCGCGCTCGCTCGCTCGGATGCCTGCCGTGATTCATACGAGCGATTAACGAGAATAAACGGACAGGAATATTCGCTAGGACGTAGGCTGCGCGCGGACCACGGTGCGGAGGTGCGCGCATGCTCCGAGAGTTGCGACTGGCCGCCGCCCGGCGCGTCAACTTCACGATGCGGAAGCGGCTGAATGGCCGGCGCTACCGGGTGCCCGTGCTCGCCGGTGTCGGCGCGCGCCTGCGGCACGACTACGAGCCGTTGATGGTCCCACTCCTGGTGGATCTGAACGGCATGCCACCGGCTGTTTCGTGGACGTGGGCGTGAACCTGGGCCAGACGCTACTGGCGGCGAAGTCGGTGCGCGCTGACTGGGAGTACTTCGGCTTCGAGCCGAACCCCTCGTGCGTTCATTACGTGAACGCGCTGGTGGAAGCGAACGACCTCGATCACTGCGCCGTGTATCCGTTCGGGATCGGCGCGACGACCGGCGCGGTGGATCTGCGCAGCCGCACCGTCGGTGGCGGCGAGGGGAGCCTCGTCGAGGGCATTCTCCCGGACTCGTGGTTCGGCCGCCGGATCAAGGTGGCGATCATCGAGGGCGCGTTCCTGCCGCCTGAGTTGGTAGCGGCGCGCTGGGGCGTGTTGAAGGTCGACGTGGAGGATGCGGAGCTGGAGGTGTTTCGGACACTGATGCCGTTCATCGAGCGCGACCAGCCCTACATCGTCACGGAGTTGCTGCCCACCTATGGCGGCAACGGGCCGATGGCGATCCGCCGTGAGCGCCAGGATGCCGTGGTCGCGCTGTTGCAGGACGCCGGTTACCAGATGATCAGGCTGCAGGCGGATGGGCGGCGGGAGCCGGTGACCGTGGTAGAGCAACACAGCAACATCGAATGGTCGAACTACCTCTTCGTGCCGAGCGGCGCCGCCTATCCGCTCGTCTGAGGCTGAGCGCGCCCCGCGGCGCGACGGTCCTCGATGGCATGTCGCGCGTGGCCGGTCGATCACCGATCCGACGGCAGTGCCAGACGCGGAAACGCGCCCCGCAGGGCGCGTTTCCGGGAAGCCGAGCTTCCGAGGCCTGCGTTACTCGACGCCGAGCTGCGCGACCATCCCGAGCTGGTAGTGCCCGGCGATGTTGCAGATCAGCAGGTAGGTACCCGGCGTCAGGTTGAACGAGCTCGAGCGCTCCTCGCCAGCTGCGAACTCCTCGATCTCACCGACGAGGTCGAGTTGGTCCTCCGGGACGAGCGCATCGACGATCGGGAGCGCGTCCGGGGCGGCGTCGCTGCGGACGATCACGAACTCGTGCAGCTGCGAACCGGCGTTCGTGACGTCGAATCGGACGTTGCCCGCGGCGACGATCGCCGGGCCAACGATCTCGAAGTCGGCGAGCCGGTAGGCCAGCGCCGTCTCGTCAGCGCCGCCTTCCGCGGTGGCCGCCGCCGTCCCCTCGCTGGTGGCGCTGGCGTCGGCGTCGTCGTCGCTGCTGCTGCAGCCGACGAGCGCAAACAGGCCGATGGTGAGCAGACTCAACAGAGCCAAACCGCGTACTCGTGACATAGGTTCCCTCCACTTGTGCCATTTGGCACAAGTCACTGTATTGCGTTTCCTGTACACGAGCGCGAGCCCCCCGAGCGAGATCCGCCACGCTGCTACAATCCCGCCGCGCGAGGGGGATTCCATGACACTGCAAACACGAACGCAACCGAGCGTCGAAGAGTATCTGGCCTACAAGGAGCGCTTCAGCAACTGGGGCCGCTGGGGCACGGACGATCAACTTGGCACGCTGAATCACATCAGCGACGAGGTGCGTCGCGATGCGAGTGCGCTGGTCCGCAATGGGCGCACGGTGTCGCTGGCCAACCCGATCGCGACGGAAGCGGTGATCAGCGGTCCGCGCAACCCGCGACCGGCTGACCACAAGATGTCGGTCGGACCATGGTCCTCGGGCGACTACATCGGCGTTTCGTACCACGGGTTCGTGAACACCCACATCGATGCGCTGTGCCACATCTTCACCGGCGACAACGGCCAGCTCTACAACGGCCGCGACTCGTCGCTGGTGACCGAGGATGGCGCGAAGACGAACTCCGTCGACTACTGGCGCGACGGCATCGTGACGCGTGGGGTGCTCTACGACATCCCGGTGATGCGTGGCGCTGATCACGTGGCGCTGGGAGAACCGGTCGAGGGCTGGCACCTCCAGGAGTGGGCGGAGCAGCAGCTCATCGAGCCGCGCCCAGGGGACGCGGTGCTGATTCGCTCCGGCGCGGAGCCGTTCTTCCGGCTGAACCCGGACCACGAATTTGGTGGCGTTCCCTCGAAGAACCCGGGCGTCGGCGTCTCGGCGATCGAGTTCCTCCACGAGACGGACGCATCATTGCTCGGCTGGGACCTCCAGGAGGCGTCCGGCCAGGAGCAGTACGGCCGCATTCCGATCCACGAGGTGGTGATCCCGCACATGGGGTTGCCGCTGTTGGACAACGCAAACTTCGAACGGCTGTCCCAGATCTGCGCGGAGCACGGCCGCTACGAATTCATGCTGGTGATCGCGCCGCTGATCGTGATCGGCGGGACCGGTTCGCCGGTGAACCCGATCGCCACCTTCTAGCCCGCGGTGACCACGATCGATCCGATCGAGGCCGCGATCACCGGTGTCGGGCGCCCGCTCGAGGGCGTCCGTGTGCTCTCGATGGAGCAGGCCGCGGCGCTCCCGTTCGCCACACGTCACCTCGCCGATCTAGGCGCCGAAGTGATCCGCGTGGAGGCGCCCGGCCGCGCGCCGGTGGTCGCGGGCGTCGATCTGTTCCGGAACAAGCGTCGGGTCGCCCTCGATCTCTCGCAGTCGGCCGGTCCGGAGGCGTTCCGTCGCATCGCCGCGACCTGCGACGTCGTGGCGCACAACTACACGCCACGGGTGATGCGCAAGTTCGGGATCGACTACCCCGGGATCAAGGCGGTCCGCGACGACGTCGTGTACGTCTCGCTGACCGGCTTCGGGACGACCGGTCCGTGGGGCGAGCGGCCGCTCTTTGGCCCCGGCGCGGAATCGATCTCCGGCCAGAACAACCTGATTGGCGAAGCGGATGCGTGGCCGGGACGTCCGGGCACGATCGTCTACGCCGACAACATCTGCGGGCTGCACCTGCTGACGGCGATCCTCGCGGCGCTCGAACGCCGCGGACGGACCGGGCTCGGGCAGCACATCGACATCTCGCTGTACGAGACGGCGATCAGCCAGATCGGCGCCACGGTCGCGGAGCGGGCGTTCGGCGGCACGGAGCCGCGCCGCGCCGGCAACCTCGACACGCGCTTCGCGCTGCACGAGGTCTTCGCTGCTGCCGGCGCGGATCGGCACGTCGCGGTCAGCGCCGCGGCCGATCAACTCGCGGCCGTGGGCCGCGCGCTGGCGATCGAGGGCGATCCCACTTCCGTCGCGATCGCGGCGGCGATCGGCGCGCGAAACGCCGAGGACGTCGCGGTCGCGCTCCAGTCCGAGGGCGTCGCCGCCTCGGTGGTCGCGGACTCCTCGGATCAGGTCAGCGACGCGCAGCTCTGGGCGCGCTCCTACTTCGGCGTGCTCGCGTCCACGGACGCTGACGGCGTCCCGCTCGCCGGGCCGGTCTGGGGCGGCGGTCCGCCGGCGTTGCACGCCCCGGAGGAGATCGGCGCCTCGACACGGGCGGTCCTCCTCGAGGCCGGCTACGACACCTCCGCGGTCGACGCGCTCTTCGCCACCGGAGCAGCCGTCGACTCCGCGAGTGCTCCCGCTGGCGGCACCCGTGCGGTCCCCGACAGCGCGGTCCGGATCGAGCGCGGCGAGTTGTCGCGCGTCGTGCCAATCGAGGACGTTCGCGATCGCTGGCAAGCGGCACGGGATGGGGCTTCCTCGTGAGCGAGAGCGCGCCGCGGGCGATCGATCTGTCGACCGGTGTGGCCGGCGGCTACGCGACGAAGCTGCTCGCCGAGGTGGGCTGGGACGTGGTGAAGGTCGAGCCGCGCGGTGGCGATCCGCTGCGGCGCCAGGGCTCGCGCTGGGGTGGCGGCGAAGGCGGCGCGTTCGCGTTCGTGAACAGCGGCAAGCGGAGCGTGGTCCTCGAGGATCGCGCGGCCCTCGATCGACTCGCGGGCGCGGCGGACGTGGTGATCGGCGACTTTTCGCCGACGGGTGCCGCCGCGAGCGGAATCGAGCGCGCGGCGTTCGCGACCCTCACTCCGCGATCGGCGGTGGTGTCGGTGACGGCGTTCGGGCTGCGCGGTCCACGGGCGGGCTGGGCGGCCTCGGATCTCGTGGTGCAGGCGGCCAGCGGTCTGCTCTTCCTGACCGGCGAATGGGACCAGCCGCCGATGCAACTCCCGCCGTACGCGGCGGCGATGACCGGCGGGCTCGCCGGCGCGGGCGCGGCGGTCGCGGCGAAGCTGTCGTCGGACCTCGGCGCCGGACTGCGCCGTGTCGACGTGTCGCTCGTCGAGGCGATGGCGGCGCTGACCTACACGCCGACTTCGGCGTACGCCCACGACGGCGAGGTGGCACGCCGCGAGCAGCGGATCAAGCAGGCGCTGCGGATGGTGCCGGCCTCCGATCGGTTCGTGTACTGCGCCGCGGGCGCCGTCTCGAACATGCGGATGGACGGCGTCGCCAAACTCCTCGCTGAACCGCGGCTCGGCGAGGAGCGGTTCGCGACCGCCGAGGGGCGCATGCAGCACTGGGACGAGTACCTGGAGCTGTTCGTACCGCCGTTCCTTCGCCAGACGGCGCAGGAGTGGTTCGAACAGGCGGAGGCGCTGCACCTGACCTTCGCGCTGGTCCAGACCGTCGACGATCTGTTCTCGTGCCCGCAGCTCGAGGCGCGCGCGACGCTGCGTGAGGTGCCCGGCCCGACCGGCGCGGCGGTCGCGATTCCCGGACGCCCGTTCCGCCTCGAAGACGGGCCCGCGGTGCCGAACCGTCCGGCTCCGGCGGAGCCGGGGCAGGACACGGACGGCGTGCTGGCGGAGTGGCTCGGCTAGCAAACGTTTCCTCGGACGGCGGCCCGGCTACAATCGGCCCCGACCCGGCAGGCCTGGAGGGCTTCATGACGACCGCGAACCGTTTTGCCGAGAACGTGGTGACCGCGTTCCTCGATGGTCCGGACGATCCGACCATCTCAAACGCCATCCACTCGACGCAGGGCGCGAAGGACTATGGGTACCAGGCGGCGCTCGTTGGGGGCGTGACGGTCTGGGGCTGGGCGACGCCAACGATCCTCGAGTCGCTCGGCGAGCGCTGGCTCGACGACGGCTGGGCGCTGGTTCGGTTCCGCCGACCGACCTACCCGGGCGACGAGCTGACGGTCCGCGTGGATGAGACCGCCGAGGGCGGGCACACGTTCCGGATGACCAAGCCGAGCGGCGATAACGCGCTCGTCGGAGAGCTGGGCCTGGGCAAGGCGCCCTGGTTCGACGAGATCACCGAGCCGGAGCGTCGCACCGCCGAGGAGCGCCCGGCGAAACTGCCGCGACTCACGCTCGACCTCGCGCACAGCACCGACCAGATGCGCCCACTCGCCACCCCGATCAGCGAGGCGGACGCGCGCGAGTACGGCGTCGAGAAGCAGCGCACCTCGGACCCGCGCTTCATCGGCGCGCACCCGCTGGTCCACCCCGGCTGGATCGCCGGTCGCATGACGCGCCTGATGCACCACTCGTTCGATTACGGTCCGGCGATTCACTCGTCGACGCACGTGCAGAACCTCGCGCGCTTCGAGTCGGGCCAGACGGTCACCTCGATCGGACGGCTGGCCGACGCGTTCGAGCGCAAGGGCCACCACTACGCGGTGCTCGACGCGAAGCTGATCGCCGAGGACGGCACCGAGCTGACGCGTATCCGCCACACCACGATCTTCCAGGTCGCCAAGCGCGGCAGCGCTGACTAAGCGGCCGGTCGAAGCAGTGACCACCGGTCAGGATCAGCCAACCGAGAGCGCGCTCCACGGGCTGCAGGTGCTGGACCTCAGCACCTCGGTCGCTGCCGCCTGGTGCAGCCGCCTCTTCGCCGACTTCGGCGCGGACGTTGCGCTGGTCGAGCCGCTCGGCGGCCACCCGCTGCGCGCGCACGCCCCGGCTACCGAGGACGGGCGCGGCATCCCCGCGGAGCATCTGCTGGCGAACAAGCGATCGCTCGTGCTCGATCTCGAGGCGGAGTCCGGTCGCGAACTGTTGCGCGACCTCGTGACACACGCCGACGTGCTAATCGAGAGCTTCGCGCCCGGCGTGCTGGCGGGCTGGGGCCTCGATGCCGAGACGCTCGAGGCGATCCGCCCGGGCCTCGTGGTCGTCTCGGTGACGGCGCACGGGCAGGACGGCGCGTATGCGGCGCTGCCCGGGAACGACCTCACCAGCTCGGCGCGGTCGGGCTGGGCCTCGATCAACGGCTTCGCTGCGCAGCCGCCGCTGCAGGCGACCCAGTACCAGGGCTCCTACTGCACGGGCGTGCTGGCCTACGCCGCGGCGGTCGCCGCGCTGCACCATCGAGCGGTCACCGCCGATTCCGGGGGCCCCGAGCGACCGAGTCCCGGCGACGGCCAGCACCTCGATATCAGCGAGTTCGAGGTGATGGCGTCGACCTTCGCGCCGGCGCTCCTGCGCGCGCAATACGCGGGCGAGGTCGGCGCACGCAAAGAGACGATGGACGTCACTGGCGGCCCGGTCCCGGTCGCGGACGGCTTCTTCGCGTTGACGCTCAGCCGCGCACACTTCTATCGAGATGCGATGAGCGTGCTCGGCCTCGATGACCTTGCCGATGACGAGCAGCTCCAGGAGGGCTGGTACCGCAACGAGCACCGCGAGCTGTGGGTCGATCGCGTACACACGGCGATGGCGGGCTGGAGCCGGCGCGACCTCTTCGACGAACTGGGCGTGCGGCGCGTGGTCGCTGGTCCGGTCTTCGCGATGAACGAGCTGACCGACAACGAGCACCTGCGCGCGCGCGGCTTCTGGGTGCGCGCGGACGACGATCCCGAGGGCCCTGAACACACCGGCGCGCCGGTGAAGCTCTCCGCCACCCCGTGGCGCCTGCGCACCCGCGCCCCGCGTCCGGGCGAGCATACGCTGGCGCTCCTCGGCGAGTACGACGTCGAGGAGGAGCGCGTGCAAACGCTCCTCGCGGCGGGCGTGTTGGTCGCCGAGGCGACGCCCGTCACCCCCGGAGCACCGTCAATGCAGCGAGCGCCGGGAGCGATGCGATGAGCGGGCCGCTGGCCGGCGTCCGCGGCATCGTGCTCACGCAGGCGTGGGCGGGGACCTACTGCACGGAGCTGCTCGCGATGGCCGGCGCGGACATCATCCAGCTCGAGGTGCGCAAGCGCCCCGACTCCTGGCGCGGTACCTACGCCACGCCGATGGCCGACGCCGTGGCCCAGGTGCCAACGGCTGAGCATCCGTGGAACGTCAACGGACTCTTCAACTCGGTGAACCTCGGCAAGCGGTCGTTCACCGTCGACCTCTCGACCCCCGAGGGGCTGGCGATCTATCGCGCGCTGGTGCCGTTCGCCGACATCGTCGCGGAGAACTTCTCACCGCGCGTGGTGGGCAACCTCGGGCTCTCCTACGAGGAGCTGAAGGCGATCAAGCCGGACGTCATCGTGGCCAGCCTCTCCGCCTACGGCCACGACGGCCCGTGGGCGAACATCCCCGGCATCGGCGGGACGATCGAGCCCACCTCGGGGATGTCGGCGCTGCTCGGCTACCCGGACGGGCCGCCGATGAACTCCGGGCAGATGTACCCCGACGCCGTCGCCGGGCTCTACGGCTTCGCCGCGATCGTCACGGCGCTCCACCAGCGCGACCGCACCGGCGAGGGCCAGTACGTCGACCTCTCGATGCAGGAGGCCAACCTCGCGAACATCGGCGACAGCGCGCTCCAGTACACGCTGACCGGCGAGCAGCGTCCGCGCCTCGGCAACCGCCACCTCACCTTCGCGCCGCACGGCATCTACGCGGTCCAACCGACCGCCGAGGGCACCCGCCGCTGGGTCGCGCTCGCCGCCGAGACCGAGGCGCAGTGGGCCGCGCTCTGCGCCGTCGCCGACCGCGGCTGGGACACCGACGCCCGCTTCGCGGACAACGCCGCGCGGAAGCAGCACGAGGACGACCTCGACCGCGCGATCGCCGAATGGGCCGCCTCCGAGGATCGCGACGCCCTCGCAGACCGCCTCTCCGCTGCCGGCGTGATCGCCGCGCCGGTCCTCGACTCACTCGAGGTGTCGGCGGACCCGGTGCTGCGCGCGCGCGGCGTCGTGATCGAGCTCGATCACCCCGAGGCCGGTCGCTGGCCGCAGGTCGGCGCGCCGTTCCACTTCTCCAAGGCCGTGACGAAGGTGGAGCGCCCGGCACCGTTGCAGGGCCAGCACTCGCTCGAGGTCTTCCGCGAGTTCCTCGGCATGAGCGACGAGCAGTACGAAGAACTGTTGGCGAAGAACATCACCGGCGAGGGGCCGCCGCAGTAGCGGATCGGTCCCGGCGAGAGCCAGCACACAGCGAAGGCGGCACGATGACCGACTACGAACAGATCCAGTACGAGGTCGACGGCCGCGTCGCGCGCGTCAAGCTCGACCGACCGAAGTACCGCAACGCCCAGAGCCGCCAGCTCCGCGAGGAGATGGACGACGCCTTCGCCCGCGCCGTCGAGGACCGCGACGTACGCGTGATCGTCCTCTCCGGGCTCGGCGAATCCTTCTCCGCCGGCCACGACCTCGGCACCCCCGAGGAGAAGGCCGACCAGGAAGAGCGCCCGTATGAGGAGGGCCTGCGCGGGCTCTTCGAGCGGTCCACCTCGATGAACGTCGAGAACACGCTGCGCTGGCGCAATCTGCCGAAGCCGACGATCGCGATGGTCCACGGCTACTGCATCTTCGGCGGCTGGATGATCGCCTCGGCGATGGATCTGATCTTCGCCGCGGACGATGCGATGTTCCTCGGCACGAACTTCCAGTACTTCTCGCCGCCCTGGGACCTTCACCCGCGCAAGGTGAAGGAGATCTTCTTCGAGAGCCGCTTCATCGATGGCGCGGAGGCAGTCGAGTTGGGCTTCGCGAACCGTGCTTACCCCGCCGACCAGCTCGAGGCGGAGACGATGGCCTACGCCCGCCGCGTCGCCGAGAACGACTCGTTCCAGCTCCGGATGATGAAGCAGATGGTCAACGACGCGCAGGAATCGCAGGGCTTCAGCCAGCACATCCGCGGCGCGCACGCCCACTACCTGCTGAGCCAGCAGGGCGAGAAAGACCCCGGCTTCGCCCTCGATAAGCCCGCGGGCCGCCGCCGCCCGATGGTCCAGCGCGCCGTCGACAACTACGAGTTGCACCGCGCGGCACGCGACGCCCAGTCGGGCGGCGGCGAGTAGCCGTCCGCCCTTCTCGTGAGTGCCCTGCGCCGAGGTGTTTGATTAGCGATCGGACCCGCTCCAGCTTCGAGAGAAGCGAGGAGTACGCCGATGCCGCTGCCCGACGAGTTCACCCCCCACCCCGAAACCCGCGCCGAGCGCCTGCGCCGCCTGTTTGGCCAGAACACGCAGGGCGTCGCGCCCGGTATCGCGGGCTCGGCGCCGCGCGCGACGCCCGGCGTCGCCCCCGGCTCCTATGACGGCGACCCCTACTTCGACGACCAGGTCGCCCAGGACGAGCGCGCCGCCTACTCGCCCTGGACTCCCTCGTCATACCGCGCGCATCGCGCGGAGGACCAGCTCTGGGAGGCGGATCTGGATCCCGGGCTCCAGGTACGCCGGCGTACCGATCCCGACACCGTCTCCTTAGACTGAGTGGAACCTCACATCAGTCTGAACGTGGGTGCGATGAGGGTCGGGACGAGTTCTGTCGCAGCGGTGGTGTTGGTCGTCGCGTTCCTGCAGCCCGACTGTGGACCAGCCGGGTACTACGACATCGTGAATCGCTCCGACCAAACGGTCGTGGTCTTCGCGTATAGGTTCGCACAGTGGCGCCTCGAACCCGGGGAGGCCGTCGAGGGGATTTTCATGGACGGGCTGGAGGTCGAGCCCCACCGCTGGGAGGTACGCGACCAGGCGGGCCGTCTCCTCTCGGTCTTTGAGGTGTCCTGGGCTGACGTCGAACCGGGCGACTTTCGCATCGAGGTGCCCTAGGTGCTGGAGGCGCCGAACGATCGTCGGTGAGTTCCGTCCTCCGAACCAACCACGCCACTGCGCAGCAACTCGCCCACTGACGAGGCGCGCTCGTCGCTTTCGAGGACGCCCGCCGCCACGTTCGAGGGCGCTAGGCGACCGGCGTCGTCGCCGTCAGCCCCGAGGCGGCCATCGCCTCCACCTCCTCCGGCGAGTAGCCCGCCAGCTCGGTGAGCACCTCGGTGTTGTGCTGGCCGAAGGCGGGCGCGGGCCCGACGCGGGTGACGGGGCGACGGGCCATCCGCCAGACCGGCAGCGTGGTGCGCTGCACGCCGGTGACCGCGTGGTCGTACGTGGTGAAGGCGCTACGCGCCTCGAGGTGGGCGTCCGTCGACAGGCCGAGCGGCGTATAGACCGGCGACGCGGCGACGCCGGCGGCTTGCAGCCTGGTCGCCGCTTCGTCCGGTTCGAGGTCGCGCGCCCATTCCGCGATCACGGCGTCGATCGCCGGCTGCGCGGCGCGCCGGCCCTCGACCTGCGTGTAGGCCGCAGCATCGAGGCGCGCGTCGCCGATCACGCCGCGGAGGCTCTGCCACGCCTCGTCGCTGTCGACGGCGATCGCGAGCCAGGTGTCGGTCTCTTCGCCCAGCAGCTCCTCCTGGAGGCCGAGGCGCGGGCGCGGCTCGGTGTCGCGCGTGCGGTAGACGTTGTGCGGTGCGTACTCGAGGTCGCGGTTGCCGATCCGGATCGGTATCGGCTGGCCGATCGCCTCGGCGATAACGTACTCGCCGATCAGGCCGGCGATGCCGTCGCGCTGGGGGACCACGATGTAGCATCCCTCGCCGCTGCGCTCGCGGCGGTGGAGCGCGATGCCGACAGCGCCGGCGGTGGTGGTGCCGGAGATCGGGTCGCCGTAGGAGATACCGCTCTTGTGCGGCGGGCCGCCCTCGTAGCCCTGCAGCGCGACGAGGCCGCCCATCTGCTCGATCGTCGGGCCGTAGCCAATCCGGTGCGCGTCCGACCCCTCGTGGCCGAAGCCCGGCATCGAGACGTAGATCAGGCGCGGGTTGATCGCCCGCAGGTCCGCGTAGCCGAGGCCGAGCCGGTCGGCGACGCCGGAGCTCCAGTTCTCGACGAAGATGTCGGCGTTCGCGACAAGCCGCCGGATCGCGTCGGCGCCCTCGCGCTGTTGGATGTTGATCACCAGCCCCCGCTTGTTGCGGTTGTACTCGTTGAAGTACGAGCTGCGGTTGATCACGTCCGGATCGAAGTCGCCACCGAGGCCGCGCACCGAGTCCGGAAACGCCGGGCCCTCGATCTTGATCGTGTCGGCGCCCTGATCGCCGAGGAAGCGGCAGGCGTACGGCCCGGCCCAGACCTGCGTCACATCGATCACCCGCAGGCCGGCCAGCGGGGCCTCGATGGCGCCTGTTGCCACCGAGGCCGGGACGGGCGACGCCTCCGGCAGTTCCGCGCGCACCGCGTCGCTGTGCTCGCCGAGCAGCGGCGCCCGCTGCTGCGTGCCGCGGTCGCCGTCGAACGCGATCGGCCCGGACGGCAGCGGGTGCGTGCCGAGCACCGGGTGCGCGACCTCGTGCCAGAAGCCGGTCTCCACGAGGCCCGGCCATTCAAGTAGCTCACGCGGGGTCGGGATCATCGCGAACGGAGCGCGGTGCTGGTCCGCCAGCTCGAAAATCTCCTTCGAGGTGTGTTGCATCGTCCACTCCGGGACGAGCACCTGCAGCACCGCGTCCGCCTCGGGCGACCAGGAGACGCCGAAGAGCGGGTCGTCCTTGAACTCGGGATGTCCGATCGCTGCGTAGACCGAGGGACCCTGGCGCGGCATCCCGGCGACGCCGATGTAGCCGTCCTTCGAGGGGTGAATGCCCCAGGTCGCCCGCCCGACGTTGCCGCCGCGGGTCGCGTCGGTGCCGCGCGTCAGCGCGGCCGGCCCGGCGCCCTCGAGCATCGAGTTCTGCACCTCCTGGATCGAGAGGTCGATCCGGTCGCCGACGCCGCTGCGCGCGGCGGCGTAGAGCGCGGTCGCGGTCGCGGAGAAGCCGCTCAGGCCGCCCTGCAGGTAGGCCTGATGCCCGGCGGTCTTCAGCGGCTCGCGCTCCGGGTCGCCGCAGAGTGCCATCTCGCCGCCGGCGGCGGCCGCGGTCAGCGCGGTCGCGCGCCAGCCGGCACGCGGCCCGGTCTGTCCGTACGGCGTGATCTGTGTGACGACGAGCGCCGGAAAACGTTCGCTCAACGCGACGAGGTCGATCCCCCGCGCCAACAGCTCACCGGGTGCGTGCGAGTCGATCACCGCGTCGGCGCCGGCGATCAGCGTCTCCAGCGTCGCGCGGTCCTCGGCGCTGTCGAGGTCAAGCACGATCGAGCGCTTCCCGGCGTGGTAGTAGGCGGCGAGGATGCTCGCGTCCGGATCGTCGGCGTGCTGGTGTTGTTCCTGATCGCGCTCCGCGCGGGCGAGGTGCGGCGCGCGGTGGCGGATCGCATGGCCCGCGGGCGGCTCAACGAGGATCACGTCGGCGCCGTAGACAGCCAGCAATCGGGCGGCGAACGCGCCGCCGATATCGGCGCTCAGGTCGATCACGCGCACGCCCTCGAGCATCCGGGTTCTCCTCGGTCATCGCGTCCGTGTTGAGCGCGAGGGGATGGTAGCAAGGCCGGGGCGGAGTGGGAGTAGGGCCGGGTACAGCTGGGGGAGGGCGGCGCTCAGTCCGCCGACCCGCCGCCGATCGGCGGCACGAGATAGATCTCGGTGTCGGATGTGACGGCCTCGAGCAGTCCGCTCTGGTCGAGGATCGATCCGTCGATCGCGACGGCCATCTCCGGCCGCAGCCCGTGCGCATCGAGGATCCGCGCGTTCAGCTCCGGGTACTCGCGACCGACCGCCGTGAAGACCGCGCGCAGCGTCTCGCCGGCGGCCTCGATCCGATCGCGGCCACCGCAAAGCGACCGCAGCGGGGCGGGGACGTGGAGGACCGCCATCGTGCGCCGCCGCGGCCGGTCGCTACGACCGGCCGGCTTCCAGCTCCTCGAGCGCTGCGCGGATCACGGCGGGCGTGGCGGGCAGCTTCGTGATGCGGACGCCGACGGCGTCATGGATCGCGTTCGCGATCGCCGCCAGCGGCGGCACGATCGGCACCTCGCCAACCCCGCGCACGCCGTACGGGTGACCGGGGTTCGGCACCTCGACGAGCACGGTGTCGATCATCGGGACATCGTTCGTGACCGGCATCCGATAGTCGAGGAACGAGGCGTTCGCCATCGATCCGTCCGCGCGGTAGAGGTAGTCCTCGTTCAGCGCCATGCCGATGCCCTGGACAGCGCCGCCCTGGATCTGTCCCTCGACATAAGCGGGATGAATCGCGCGGCCGACGTCCTGGATCGCGGTGTAGCGGAGGACGGTCACCTTGCCAGTCTCGCGGTCCACCTCGACGTCCGCGATGTGGGCGCCGAAGCAGGCGCCGACCTTGCCGACGCTGGTCGAGACGACGTCGGCGCGGCCCTGGATGTTGCCGCCGCTGCCGGGCAGTCGCTTCGCCGCTTCCTTGAACGTCATCACCTTGCCGTCGGGGCCGTGCAGCGACGCATCGGTCGGGTCGTACGAGACCGCGTCCGGCGAGACGTCCCAGAGCTTCGCGACGCGACGCTCGAGCTGCTCGCGGATGTCGAGGGCGGACTGGTACGCCGCCCAGCCGGTGGCGAAGGTGGTGCGGCTGCCGCCGGTGTTGCCGGTGAAGCCGATCGTCTCGGTGTCGCCGACGAGCGAGTTCACGTCCTCGTAGGCGATGCCCATTGTCTCCGCGAACTGCATCGCCAGCGCGGCGCGCTGACCGCCGATGTCGACCGACCCGGTAACGAGGGTGACCGTGCCGTCCTCGTGCACGTTCGCGTAGGCGCTGGACTCGCCGCCGCCGTTTTGCCAGAAGCCCATCGCGACCCCGCGCCCGACGTCGGGCTTGGTGATCTCGGCGCGGTAGTGGGGGTGCGCGATCACGGCCGCGACCACTTCGCGCGCGGCGACCGAGCCGTGCGTCGCGCCGTCGCTGCGCGGATCGCCTTCGGTGACCGCGTTCTTGTCGCGCAGCTCCATCGGATCCATGTCCAGCAGCTCGGCCAGCTCATCGAGGATCGACTCGACGGCGAACTCCGAGGCCGGCGCGCCCGGGGCGCGGTAGGCCGCCACCTTCGGGCGGTTGAGCACGATGTCGAGCCCGATGATCCGCTGGTTGGGGACGAGATAGGGGCCGACCGCGCAGCGTGCGCCGCCGGGGACCGGCGATCCGGGGTACGCGCCCGCCATGTACTCCAGGCGGATGTCCGCGGCGACGAGCGTGCCGTCGCGCATCGCGCCGATCTTGACGAAGGAGCGCGTGCCGGAGGTGGGGCCGGTCGCCTCCAGCACCTCGGCGCGGTTCATCGTGATCTGCACCGGCCGGCCGCTCTTCTTCGAGAGCAGTGCGGCCAGCGGCTCCAGGTAGACGACGTTCTTGGCGCCGAAGCCACCGCCGATCTCGGTCGGGATCACCCGCAGGTCGCCGAGCGGGAGGTTGAGGATGCGCGCGACGTTCTGACGGATCCCAAAGGCGCCCTGGGTGCTGGTCCAGATCGTCAGCTTGCCGTCGGGGTTCCAGACGGCGGTGCCGTTGTGGGTCTCGATGTAGCCCTGGTGCGCCATGCCGGTCTCGTAGACGCGTTCGAGTACCACCTCGGCCGCGGCGAAGCCCGCCTCGATGTCGCCGAAGCCCATCTCGATCGTGCGGGCGACGTTCGTCGGGCGGCCGTCGATCGGCTCGAGCAGGCCCTCAACGAGGTCAGACAGACCGTCGTCGTGGAGGATCGGGGCGCCCGGCGCCAGCGCGTCGTCGATGCTGATGACGGGCGGCAGGACCGCGTACTCGACCTCGATCAGCAGCAGCGCGTCCTCGGCGATGTGCGGATCGTTCGCGCAGATCGCGGCGACCGGGTGGCCCTTGAAGAGCACCTTGCGCCGCGCCATCAGCCGTTCGATGTCCCACTGGGTCGGCATCGGTCCGCGGATCGTCTGCATCACCGGCTCGGCCGGTTCCGGGAAGTCCTCGTAGGTGATCACGGCGTGGACGCCGGGCAACGCGAGCGCCTTCGAAGTATCGATGCGCTTGATGATCGCGTGCGCGTGGGGGCTGCGCTTGACGCGCCCGTGGAGCATGCCGGCGAGCCGGACATCGGCGCCGTAGATCGCGCGGCCGGTGACTTTCTCGACGCCGTCCGGCCGGATGGGGCGCGTGCCAATCACGGTCAGCGGGCGTTGGACGGTCGTCATCGGCGGGGATCCTCTCGGCGGACCGGGCGTTGTCCCGGGGCGGTGCTCGCGCGGATCATACCGCGCGTTGCCGCGCGGTCTCGTCGCACGCCGTTAACGAAGACGGCCGCCCCCGGTGGGACGGCCGTCGACCGTGATCTCGTCTGCGCGGTCCAGTGGTCGGTCCTTACGAGGCGACGTCGAAGTCGAGCTTCGCCGCGTTGTCGATGAAGACCTGGAGGCTCGGGTTGTAGCGGAAGAAGAAGTCCGCCTTGAAGCCGTCGCCCATCATGTTCTTGTGGATCTCCTCGTCGAGGCGGAGGTCCAGCGTGTTCAGCGTCCACTCGCCGACGGCACGGCCGTGCTCCTTGATGTTGGCGAGCATCCCCGACCAGACGTCTTCCGGCATCTCGATCACGATGTCGACGTCGCGCAGCTCTTCGTTGGTGATCTCACGCACGTCGCGGATGTCGAGTACGTCGAAGTTGCAGCTGATGTTCGTGTCGCCAATCTTGAAGGCGATCACGGCATTCATGCGGCCGAACTTCTTGTAGCCCAGGTCTTCCTTGGTGATGTCGGCGAGCGCCTGGAACCAGTCGGTCGACGGGAAGGTGAGGGTGCCGGTGGTCACGATGTTGTTCCTCCGTGGTCTGTTCTAGAAATCAATTGGATCGCCGGGGTCATCGACCACGTCGAACGGTGTCATCTTCGCCAGATGCCGCATGGGTTCGGCTTCCGGCGTTTTCGTCATCTGGTCCTCGACCATCCGCTTGTAGCGGGGATCGAGGGCGCGGATCGCGTCCAGCTCGCTGTGTGCGAGCGCGAACGCGGTCGGCACCTTGCGGATCGTTTCCTTGCCGCAGAGCTTGCACGCCACGGGCTCGGGCGAGCGGTTCGGACGCACGAGCGCCTCGAACTGTCCCTCGCAGGAATCGCAGCGGTAGGCAAACAACGGCATCGGCGGCTAGCCGGCGGCCGCGTCGGTGTTCAGCATCATCCCGAATCCCGGGAAGAGCTTCGCACCGCGGTTGATGCCGGCGACCTTCGTGTAGCTGATGTACTCGCGGACCCAGTCGGCCTGCAGTTCGCGGACGCGAGCCATGCCCTCGTCCATGCCCTTGATGCCGCCACCGAAGATGATCGCGAGCGCCTCCCAGAGGACCGGATCGCGGTTCTCCGCGGACTGCACCATCTCCACCAGCATCAGCCAGTCGTCGAACGTCTTGCGGAGCGTCGGGCGCTGGCTGATCGCGAAGCGGACATGGTCCATCGCGTAGGCGGCGGTGCGGGCGCGGTCCGGCAGGATGCGCCAGGCGAGCACCCGATCGGCCTCGGTCGGGCCGTAGACGGAGAGGTAGCGCAGGATCGTCTTCTGGAGCGTGCCGCGCATGATGTACTGCGTGAGCACGGTCTCCGACCAGCCCGCGTAGGTCTCCAGGATCTGGCGGTTCATCCGGCCGGGGCTCTCGAGCAGCATGCCGCCGCCGTTGAGCATGGCGCGCTTGCGGTAGCCATCAAACATCCGCGCCGCGTCGTAGACGACGGTCGAGAGGAACAGCTTCACCTCGTGGTAACCGGGGCTGAGGTTCTGCAGCCAGGCGGAGATCACCTCGGTCTCGATCGAGGCCTGCTGGCAAAGCTCGGTTGCGACCTGGGCGACGGCGAGTTCGACGTCGGTCGGGACGTTGCCAGCGGTTTCCCACGGCACGTCGGTCGCGGTCGACCAGCGGCGGCTAATCGCCTCTTCGTAGAGCAGGCCGGCCACATCTGACCACTGCTCGTACTTGTCCTGCAGGTAGTACCCGCCGATGTTGCCGGCTTCCGGCGCCGGGTAGGCGCCACGCGGGCAGCGGTTGCGGTACGGGATGTGATCCGGCACGTCGGCGTAGACGCCGATGTTCAGCGCGTCGACGGTGAGACCGCCGCCGTGCGGCTCCGGCCGGGCACGGGTGCCCCAACCGAGCGTCTTTTCCATCCAGCTCAAGTCGGGGGGCGGATCCGCCGACGCTGCGGTGTCTGGTGTTGCCTGCTGAACCATCCAGTGATTCCCCTCGTTGGCCGCGCGCGGCGGCGGTCAGTACCAAGCGACGGCGGCCCGTGTCCCCAAGGGGGCGCGGGCGCCGTCTGGTAGTTGGTGTGCGGCCTTAGGCCGCGACGTACTGTGCGAGTGCCGGGTTGGCGCGGCCATCCTCGAAGCGGTCACCGAAGCCGGCGACGCGCACGCGCTGGACGTATTCCTTGATCTGCCGCTGACGCAGCGCCACCGCGATCTGCTCGCCCTCGCGCAGCGACGCGGCGTCCGCGCCACCACCGAGGAGGATCGAGAGCGCCGCGCTGGACGGCGTGCCGCGGGCGGCGGGGTTCTGACCGCCGAAGCCCCGGGCCAGGCCAATCTCGATCTCGTCCAGGTAGCTGTGAATCTCGGCCTTGCGCTCCGGGTCGGTCTGCGACAGGTACTGGAGGTGCATCACGCCGAAGGCGACGTGGCGCGACTCGTCCGAGGCGGCCAGGCGGTACATCGCCTTCTCGGCGTCGTTGTAGCTCATCAGCTCGCCCATCCGGAAGATCGAGAGCACCAGGCCCTCGCCGGAGATGTGCAGCCGAGCGGACATCTCGGTGAAGTCGCGGGCGGAGTCAATCGCGCCACCGGCGAGCGCCGAGTTGTCGAGCTGGCCCATCAAGCCGCCGCCGTTGGCGAGCGCGCGCTTGCGGAAGACGTCCATGTGGCGCGCCTCGTCCATGATCTGGGAGATCAGGAACATCCGCGGCTCGTAGTAGTCCGGGGTGGTGTAGGCGATCCACTTGCCGGGCACGTCGCCGGCGACGAACTCGACCTCGGTCAGGAAGGTGGCGAGCATGCACTCGGCGCGCTCGATGTCGTCCGGCAGCTCCTCGAGCGTGTGCCACGGCACGTCGGTCGAGGACGACCACTGGCGCTGCACGGCCTCTTCGTAGAGCTGGGCGCCGTTGCGCAGCCAGACGTCCGCCTTGGTGCGAACCGGGTAGTTGCCGACGCGGGGCGCGCTCGGGCGCTGAATCGCGCCGCGCGGCCGGCCGCTCATGTTGTCGCTGAATTCGGGCACCTGGCCGAACGGACCGAGGTCGGCATCTTGCAGCAGCAGACCACCGGCCTTGGAGTTGAACTCCGGACTAGTGCCAAGCGTTGGGCCGGGCTGCAGCCAGTCGAGCTTGTAGCCGTTGCCGCGACCGTAGTCGAGCAATGCCTGGTACTCACTGCTGACGGGCGTCCCCTGCGTATCGGTCGATCGGACCTCAGTTGCCATAGTTCTCCCCGTGAACGGACCCTGCTGTTCAACGGCCCTGCCCGACCGGCCTCGTGCCGGACGGATGTGCATCCGGACCGCAGTGACCAAACCTGGGCCTCGGCGCGGACGCCCGCGGATGGTGCCTGGGGCACCGGCGTACCGAACGGCGGGCGGATCGCAACGCGAAGTTGCCCGCGCAGATTCGGCTTGCTCCCGGCATCATACAAGGTGTATGTGACGCCTGACAACATGCGTTACGGGTGATCCCGCATGGCAGGTGCACGTTGTGAATATGGGTCGACCGCGGCGCTGCTCAGTGGTGCCGGGGGTGGGATTCGAACCCACACGCCTCGCGGCCGCGAGGTTTAAGCTCGCTGCGTCTGCCATTCCGCCACCCCGGCGCGTGTGCGCGGCGGGGCGATTGTGCGCGATCCGGCGCGTCGCTGTCCTCGGCGACCGCCCGCGGCCGGCGCGAAGACGATCGCCTCGCACGGTGTGGACGTTCACTGCGCGGAGCCTGATTCCTCCATGGCGAGCGCCGATCGGCCGCCATCGCCTCACATCGGTGCTACATGGCATCGCGCCGCGTGCCGATGCTCAGAGAGTCCTGTGATCCGCATGTGATCAACTGACGGCTGGCAAGGCGGTTGTATGGCGTTGTTTCGGGCTCTCCAGGGGATCGCGCCGCACCTCGATGCGGCGATGGTCTTGAACGTCTGCGAGGGCGCCGGGCTGATCGTCACCATCCGCGATGACAGCGGGCAACTCCAGCACTATGGCGACGAGATCGTCGCCACGCTCGGGTGCGCCGACGGTGACGCCGCCGCGAACGAGGCGGTGCGCTACTTCGACGAGCGTGGACGCCTGATCCCGCTCGAAGAGCAGCCGCACGAGCGCGTCCGGCGCAGCGGCGAGGACGTGTTGAACGCGGTCTTTCGGGTCGAGGGGCCGGCCCGCAGCGTCTGGGTGCAGATGAGCTTCACCGCGCTCGCCCCCGGCGAAGGTGGCTACAGCGTGCTCGGCATCGGCACCGACATCACCGTGCGCCGCGAGGCGGAGCAGGTGTTGCAACGGATGGCGACCCACGACGGCCTGACGGGCCTGCTCAACCGCGTCGGCCTGCTCGCGCGCGCCGAGCCGACGTTCGACGCCGCGGCCGCCAGCGGCGAGCCGTTCGCCGTCGCGTTGCTGGACATCGATCACTTCAAGCTGGTCAACGACACCCACGGGCACGCCGCCGGCGATGCCGTGCTCTCGGTCGTCGCCGCGACGATCCGCGAAACGCTGCCGAGCGGTGCGCACATCGGCCGCTGGGGCGGCGAGGAGTTCCTCGCGGTCTTCCCCGGCGCAACCCGCGAGACCGCGATCGCGCTCGCCGAGGCGCTCCGCAACGCCACCGCCGCAGCAGTCGTGTCGCTCGACGGGATCGACGGCGCCGCGCATGCGGGCGGCGGGATCGTGCACGTCACCGCGAGCCTCGGTGTCGCGGTCGAGCCGGCCGCCGGCGAATCGATCGATGACTTCATCCGGCGCGCTGACACCGCGCTCTACGCCGCGAAACGCAACGGACGGGACCGCGTCGCCGCCTGATCGTCCACAGGGCGGCACGCGCCGCGCGGCGACCGCCGTTGCCCGTGGAAGCGTCCGCTGGGGGCGCGTAAGGTACTGATCCCCGGCTGAACCCCGATCCGCTCCCCGCGGAGGATGCGCTCCTGTCGGAGCCACGGCTCGAACGATCTGCGGACGTCCCGATCCGGCCGCCCGATCCGGCGACCGAGGGCGATTCATCGCCGGCCGCCGCCGCGCGTCCATCGCGGGTCGCGTCGTCGCGCGCGCGGACGCGCGGCAGCGCGGAGCCCGGCCTCACCCCGGCGCGCCGCCAGTACCTGGCGCTGAAGGCGCAGCAGCCGGACGCGATCCTGTTGTTTCGGATGGGCGACTTCTACGAGACCTTCGACGACGACGCCGAGCTCTGCTCGCGCGAGCTGGGGATCGCGCTCACCTCGCGGCCGATGGGCAAGGGCGAAGGGCGGATTCCGCTCGCCGGGGTGCCGCACCACCAGCTCGAACGCTACCTCGAACGGCTCGTCAGCGGCGGCCACCGCGTCGCGATCGCGGAGCAGGTGAGCGAGCCGGGGCAGGGACTCGTCGAGCGGCGGATCCTGCGCGTGGTGACGCCGGGGACGGTTGAGAGCGGTGCGCTACTCCCGAGCGGCGCGCACAACTGGCTGGCCGCGGCCGCACCCGGCCCGGCCGATCCACGCGGCGCGGCACGCTGGGTGCTGGCGGCCTGCGACGTGACCACCGGTGAGCTGGAGCTGCAGCTGCTGGGCGCCGACGAGCTGGCCGGCGAATGGGCGCGGCTCGCCCCGCGCGAGCTGCTGATCCCGGACGGCGAGCGCAGCCTCCCCGCCACGCAGCTGCCCGAGGGCGTGCTGATCACGCGCCGCCCGGCGCGCCGCTTCG
>JAQCIU010000076.1:0-4012 GCA_027593235.1 Chloroflexota bacterium | reverse complement strand
CGCATCCTGAGCGGCGGCGACTTAGGATCGGACATCGGGACCTCCTGCGAGTTCTGGGTGCTTCACACTTCCCAGTCTCGCTGGAGGTCCCTCCGCAGTCAGCCGTCTCGCAGGTGTGTGGTCAGTACAGCTAGAACGCAACTCGGCCCATTGCTGGATGGTCGGGACTCCCGGCCAAACTAGCGGTGTTTGCGCCTCCTACGAGGTGCCGAAGGAGAGCAGGTTCTCCAGCGGCTCGTAGAGCTCTTCGAGGTAGGCGATGTCTTCTTCGGCCAGCTCGATGTCGGTGGCGGCGACGAGCTGGTCGAGCTGCTCCAGCTTCGAGACGCCGACGACGGGGGCGGTGATCTCCGGCTTGCCGGTGAGCCAGGCGAGGGCGATCTGGGCGGAGGTCTTCTCGTACTTCGTGGCGATCTCGGCGACGCGGTCGGCGATCTTGAAGGTGTTGGCGCCGTGGTAGAGCCCCTCGGTGCGGTTGCGGTCGCGGCCCTGCGAACGGGCGGTACCGCCCTCGTCAAAGCCGCCCTTGTAGGCGCCGGCGAGGATGCCGCGGGCGAGCGGGGACCACGGGGTGAGCGCGATGCCGTTGAGTTCGCAGTAGCGGTTCATCTCCCGCTCTTCCTCGCGGTAGACGAGGTTGTAGTGGTTCTGCATGGAGACGAACTTCGTCCAGCCGTTGAGCTCGGCGGTCATCTGCAGCTCGACGAACTGCCAGGCGAACATGGACGACGCGCCGAGGTAGAGGACCTTGCCGGCCTTCACCACGTCGTTCAGCGCCTCCATCGTCTCTTCGATCGGCGGCTGGACCGGGCCGCGGCCGTGCGGGTGGCGGTGGATGACGAGCTGGTCGATGTAGTCGAGGCCCAGCCGCTCCAGGGAGGCGTCGACGCCTTCCATGATGTGCTTCCTCGAGAGGCCGACCTGGTTGGGGTGGGGCCCCATCGCGCCGGAGATCTTGGTGGCGATGACGTACTGGTCGCGCGGGGCGAGTTCGCGGAGCAGCGCGCCGACGACGCGTTCGCAGGAGCCGATGCCGTACACGTCGGCGCAGTCGAAGTAGTAGAGGCCGTGGTCGAGCGCGGCTTTGAAGATGGGGCGCGCCTGGTCGATGTCGAGGGTCCAGTCGCCCTGGTGGCCGACGCCGGGTTCGCCGAAGTTCATGGTGCCGAGGGCGAGTTGGGAGACGCTGAGGCCGCTGTTTCGGCCGAGTTGTACGGATTCGAGCATAGGGGTGGGGGATCCTCGTCGGGTGGCCAGGGTTGGCGAGGGCGATTGTGCCCGATCCGCCCCGGATGTGCTGCGCCCGCCGGCGGCATCGGCGGACAGAACGAGCAGTGGAGCTGGTGGAGCGGGACGGCGCAACGGGCGTTGCGCGCGCGGCGCCGAGGCCGAGCCGCGCTACTCGGTGATCGAGAGCGCCCCGGTGCCGCTGTCGCCGACGTAGCCATGGAAATCGAGGGTGTAGTTGGCGTTGCCGCCGAGGTGGACGGTGTCCGCCAGCACCTGGATACCGCCCAGGTCACCGCCGCCGGTGATGTCGACCTTCGCACCGGGTGCGTAGATGACGCCGGTGGTCGCGGCGTGGCCGCCGCGGTACTGGAAGTTGGACGTGCAGTGCTGGTCCTGCCAAGAAGGTGATGTCCTTGTACGCGCCACTGGTCGGCGGGGTAAGGGCCAGGTCCTTGCCACCGGTCAGGCTGACGAAGCCGCAGTTCCCGGAGGCCGGGTGCGGGGCGATGTAGATCATCACGCCGTTGCCGGTGATCAGCGAGTACAACCAGATTCGTCCGCACTCGTCCCTGGCATACCGGTCTCCGGCACCAGATGTCGCGGTGGGCGAACCCGTGCTGAAGGAGGAAACTCTAACTCTGCAGGTGGTATGAATACCGGGGGCAGGTCATTGGAATGTGCAGCGAATCCATGACGTCGCGGGGATACTCACCGCGTAAGACTTCAGTGGCGAATAACTGATCGACCCCGTCGCGGTGTACTCAGCGTTGTCGGCAAGCACCACGGCCCAACCCGTATGTCCGTGCAACGTGGTGGTAGAACCGTCTGTCAGTTCGTCAAGCTCGCCCCCGGTCGCCGAAGTATCCGAGTGACTGGAGACCGAGTGCGACTCGTTATGGTGATCGTTCGCGCCCTTGCCGGTCGTCGAGGAGTGCGCAACCGCGTGGGAGTGCAACGCGGTCGATCCACCGCCGGTCAGCGTCTCCAGTTCCGCCCCCGTCGCACCTGTATCCGAATGACTCGCCACGGTGTGCGCCTCATCGTGGTGGGCGTCCCCATCGGCGGCGTGCGTAGCGATCATCGAGGAGTGCGAGCCCTCGGCGTGCGTCGCGTCCACCGATGGCGCCGTCCAGCTGCCGCCAAGTTCGACCTACGAAATCTCGTTCGCCCTGCATCGCCAGTTGCCGGTTCCGGGTCGTGAGGCGAAAGAGGCAAGCGACAGGACCGGCAGCAAGCACGAATCGAGCGGGCAGTACAGGATTACATCGACCGCCATCGATGCATGGCAGACCGAGAGCTCGACTATTACCGGGGACTCCCAAGCCTTCGGATAGCGACGCGGCACGCCGCATTGGCGAGAACAGTCGATGGCGGAGAGCACAGTCATCAGCGCAGGCTCAAGTGGTCGGCGCTTAAGGAGTTCGCGACACGCGTCAGTAGAGCGAGGGGGCGCCTCGCACGCGCTGGAACATTCGCGGAACTGCACCAAGTCGTTGAGGACGCCGCAGCTGAGGTCCACGGGATCGACGTACTGGCGAGCTACGACACGGTCCTCCGGATATCTGCGCACCTCGGTCTTGAGCCAGAGAGCGTGTTTCTCCACATCGAAACGACCGAGGGAGCAGAAGTGCTCGGGCTCGACGTCCGTCAGGCGACGCTTGAGATGTCCGAACTCCCTGCGCCTTTCGGCCGGCTGAAGCCTCGCGAGGTCGAAGATCGCCTCTGCATCTTCAAGTCACTCTTCGCCGGCAAACAACGGCTGCGTAAGACCGCGTACAGCTGTTCGGACAGTGGACGCTGCAGCAAGCGGACAAGCGCTCCGAATGAAGGTTGCCAGCACCAATGCAACACAGATATACAGCTGACGTCGGCGACTACGGCAAGTACGGCCTGCTCCGGGCGATCGCCGGAGTGCACCCGGCGACGCCTTCGAGGTTGGCGCTCGGCGTCGTCTGATACCTGACCGACGAGGTCATGGAGCAGCGCGACCCGGCAGGTGACGGCACGCACGTCACCTGCCTCACTTCGAGGCAAGCCCGCCGCTTCCGCCCCTGCGACCCCGCCCTCTACGACGCCATGCGCGCAATCATCGAGGCGCGCGACCGCCGCGTCGCCGCCGTCCGCGAGCGTGAGGTGCTGTGCGCCGGTGCCACCTACTACGAGGCGCGCATCCACACCCCTGCTCCCACGCAACGTCGCGAAGAGCGCCTGGGCGCCCGCGCCACCTGGCTCGACGGCGCCGTGCGCGCCGTCTCCAACAGCGACGTCGTCTTCGTCGACCCCGACAACGGTGTCGAGACGACCTCGGTGCAGGTGCACCAGCGGAACGGTCCCAAGTACGCCTATCTCGAGGAACTGACCCAGCTCGCCGGCGGCGAGCGCAGCCTGGTCGTATACCACCACCTCAGTCGGCCTGGCGCGGAGGCGCCATCGAGAAGTTAAGGCCGATGCCGCCACGCAGGTCCTCACGACCGGCGCGCGCATCCGGGAGCACCTCGACCCGACGTACGCCCTCGACGCTGTCGTCTATCACCGAGGGACGGCGCGCGCCTTCTTCGTCGCCACGCCGCCGCGGCAGAGCGCCCTCGTCACCGCGCGGCTGGACGCATTCCTCGGAACGGCGTGGTCGCAGCACTTCACTCGCGAGGTGGCGTCGCTCTAGTTGTACTGACCACACACCTGCGAGACGGCTGACTGCGGAGGGACCTCCAGAGAGACTGGGAAGTGTGAAGCACCCAGAACTCGCAGGAGGTCCCGATGTCCGATCCTAAGTCGCCGCCGC
>JAQCIU010000044.1:0-24450 GCA_027593235.1 Chloroflexota bacterium | reverse complement strand
GCCGCCCGCGCCGCGGCTCAGCGCGCGGCGTCGAGTCGCGCGCGCAGCTCCGGTTCGTAGGCGAAGAGGGCGGGCGTGCCACCGGTGTGAATGAACATCACCGTCGACCCGGCCTCGATCGCGCCCGTGCGTACGAGGTGGATCAGGCCGGCCATCGTCCGACCCGTGTACGTCGGGTCGAGGTAGAGCGCCTCCGTACGGGCGGTCAGCGCGATCGCCTCGAAGACCTCGTCGTTGAGGCGGCCGTAGCCGGGGGCGAGTACGTCATCGAAGACGCGCACGTCCGCATCACGAACGAGCCCCTCGGCACCGAGGAGCGCCGTGACCTCGCTGGACTTGCGGAGCACGCGCGCGTGCTGGCTGACGGCATCGCGGCGCACGCAGATGCCGTACACCGACACACCCTGGTCGAGGGCACGCAGCCCGGTCAGCAGCCCGGAGTGCGTGAGCGAACTGCCCGAGGGCACCACCACCGCGTCGACCTCGGCGGACAGATCGGGCATCTGCTGCAAGATCTCGGCAGCGGCCGCGACGTAGCCCAGCGCACCGAGCGGCGGGTTGTCCGGGCTGAGCGGAATGATATAGGGGTGACGTCCGGCGGCTCGCAGCTCGGCGGCCAGCGCGCCCAGCGCGGCGTCGGCGCCGGCCTCGTTCTCGCCCTCGGGAAAGCTGTGGCGTACCGCGCCCAGCAGATCGTCGAGCAGCACGTTACCGGAGGCGTAGTAGGTCTCGCCCATGCCCGGCACGCGCTCTTCGAGCTGGACGTGCGCCTCCATGCCGAGCCGTGCCGCGACCGCCGCCGCGGCCCGCGCGTAGTTGGACTGCACGGCGCCGGTGATGAGCACGGTATCTGCGCCCTGCGCCCGCGCCTCGCCGAAGTAGAACTCCAACTGGCGCACCTTATTACCGCCGAACGGGATGCTGGTGAGATCGTCGCGCTTGAGCAGCATCCGCACGCCGAGCGACTCACCGAGGCGCGCCGCCTCTTCGATCGGGGTCGGCGCGGTGGAGAGCGTGACGCGCGGGTAGGCGGCGAGACGATCGGCAAGATCGAGCATGGTGTGCGTATCCCTCGAGGTAACCGGCGCCCTCGGAACCACCGAGGCGCGAACTGGGCACGACGATACGGACGCGGGCGGCAGAGCGTCGAACGGTCACTTGTATGATTCGCCCGGCGGCCGCTGCGAACGTGCGCGACGGCGATCGAAAGGGAGAGCGGTGAACGGCAGCTACGACGTCGCGATCATCGGGGGCGGGATCCTCGGCCTGTCGAGCGCGATGCATCTGTTGGAGGCACACCCGGGATTGCGGCTGACCGTGATCGAAAAGGGTGCGGAGGTCGCCGGTCAGCAGACCGGCCACAACAGCGGAGTGATCCACTCAGGCATCTACTACCGCCCGGGCTCGCTGAAGGCGCAGTTCTGCGTCGATGGGCGGACCTCGATGGTCGCGTTCTGCGAGCGGCACGGGATCGCGTACGACCGTTGCGGGAAGCTGATCATCGCCGGCCGGGAGGCAGAACTACCGCGCATGGACACGCTGTACGAGCGCGGCGTCGCGAACGGCGTCGAGGGGTTGGAGGTCGTCGGCCCGGAGCGCATCGCGGAGATCGAGCCGCACGTGACGGCGATCAAGGGACTGTGGTCGCCGGCGACGGCGATCGTCGACTTCTCGGCGGTGAGCCGCCAGTACGCCACCGAGGTGCGCGCGGCCGGCGGCGAGATCGAGCTGGGGACGCGCGTCACCGACCTCACGCCGCAGACGGACGGGGTCGTGATCGAGACCGACCGTGGCGAGTGGCAGGCAAAGCACCTGATCAACTGTGCCGGCCTGCACGCCGATCGCATCGCATCGCTGATGGGCGTCGATCACGATCTGCAAATCGTCCCGTTCCGAGGCGAGTACTACACGCTCCGGAAGGAACGAGAAGAGCTGGTGCGCGGGCTGATCTACCCGGTGCCGGATCCGGACCTGCCGTTCCTCGGTGTCCACTTCACCCGCAACGTGAAGGGCTACGTGGAGGCCGGGCCGAACGCCGTGCTGGCGACCGCGCGCGAGGGGTACCGCAAGCGCGACTTCAACCTCGGAGACTTCGCGGAGACGCTGCGCTTCCCCGGGTTCTGGCGTGTGGCGCGGCGCGAGTGGCGCACCGGCATCGACGAGGTGAACCGCTCGCTGCGGAAGTCCGTGTTCACGAAAGATCTGCAGAAGATGATCCCGGAGATCGTTGCGAACGACCTGGTGACCGGCGGCGCCGGCGTGCGAGCGCAAGCGGTGCGACGGGACGGGACGCTGCTGGACGACTTCGCGATCGAGCGGACGGCGCAAGCCGTCCACGTGCTGAACGCGCCGTCGCCGGGCGCGACCTCATCGCTGGAGATCGGCAGGCATATCGCCGGACTGGCGGCGGAGGCGTTCGCGCTGAGCTGACCGAGGGCGGCAGACCTCGACGGTCTCGCTGACGCGCAGGCCGCGGGGACTCGGGAGCCGTATCCCCGGCATACGGAAGCCGCGCTCGGGGGCGCGGCTTCCTCGCAAACAGCACGATGGACAGGAACCACCTGGGCGGGTCGTGTCCCTGCCCATCGTGCGGCTGATTGATGCGGACCGGGCGCCTCGGGCGTCCGATCCGCGGGACGACTCGTTCTCGCTACTTCACCTCGAAGATGACGGAGACGCTGACGGTCAGCTCCTGCTGGCCGGCCGAAATCGAGGTGCCACCACCGGTGTCGGCGGCGGCCGGCGCGGCGAAGCGCTGCTCATCGACGAACGAGGTGGACTCGGAGATGGAGCGGACCGAACCGAGGTCAACACCAGCGGCGTCGGCGATGGTCTCGGCACGGGCGCGAGCGTCCTTGATCGCGTCGGCGCGGGCTTCGTCCAGGAACTCCTGCGGGTTCTCGACGGTGAAGGTGATGCCGTTGACGCGAACCGCGTCGCCGCCAGCCTCGATCGCGGCGTCCAGCACGGCCGATGCGTTGTCGATGTTGCGGACGGTGACGGTCACCTGGTTGGTGACGGTGAAGCCAATGATCTCGGGAGCAGTCTCATCGCGGTAGCGGTACTGCGGGTAGATGTTGAAGTAGCGGGTCTGGACGTCTGCTTCCGCGACGCCGTTTTCAACGAGGGCTGACATGATCGATTCCATCGCGCTTGCCGCGTCGCCGCGGGCCCTGGCGACCGTGTCGCCGGTGACCTCGACGCCGACGTCCAGGCGGGCGATGTCCGGCGTGACCGCGACGCGACCGCTGCCGCTGACGGCGATGCCGGAGGACTGCTGGCCACTGAGGGTGATCTGGGCGGCCGGTTCATTCATCACCACGACGATGGTGACGATGAGGAGCGCGATAACGGCGACGATGCCGCCTAACGCTCCCAGGGTCTTTGAGTCTGATACGTTGGTGGTTCCCTTCCAGTGCGAATGCTCGTGACCGCGGGGGTTCAGCCCGGGTCCGGTAGCTGTCTAGACGGGACCTGCCGTCCCGTTGCGACGTCGCCACCAGAGCATGCCGGACACGGCCGCCAGTGAAGCGGTGACCGCGCCGAGGGCGATCGCGAGGCCCGAGGCTTCGCGGTCGTCCGCGGAAAGAGCGCCGACCTCATCCGCGTTCGCGGAGGTAGCGGACGTCTCTCCGGACTGCTGGTCTAACGACGCATCACCGTCCGTGGTTCCCGAGCCGTACTCGCTGGCGACGCTACCAGCGTCCGCCGTCGCGCCATCGGTCGTCGGGTCGCTCTTGCTGGCGCTGGATGCCGCGGATCCGGCTTCCGGTGCGGCGACGGGTGGGTCGGTGACAGCCGAATCGGCGGTGCCCGCCGGCGCCTGCGTGCCCTCGAGACCGCCGCCAATACCACCGGGAGCCGACTCGAGGTTGCGTGCAGTTGCGTCGTCAGCCGCAGGCGAATCGCCGTCGGTTCCGGCGTCCTCAGCAGTTGCGTCGGCCGCGGCGGCGCCACCCGGTGCGAGGGGGGTGGGCGCCTGGGTGGCGTTCATCTCCGCGCTGGCCGCGGTGACCTCGGCGGTACCTTCCGCCGTGGGGGCGGCGCCGGAGGACGCCGCAGCCGCAAGGTCGGTCTGGGGCGCGGGGGTGGAGTCTGGAGCGGCACCGGTCGCGGCGGCAGCATCACCGGCAGGCGCGGCGTTCGGTGCCTCGGCGGCCCCGGCGGGGAGGGCAGCGCTGCGATCCGCGGACAACGCGACCTCGCTGATGCTGGTGCCCTCGGAGAGCGGCGTGCCGCCGCTGCTGAAGTCGCCGGCGAGCACGGCGACGAAGGCGACGGCGGCGGTCATCGCGCCGACGCGTGCGATCAGATCGAAGCGCCCGAGGCCCCGCCGCGCGGCCGGCACCGGTGGAGCGAGGATCGCGAAGGACCGTGGCGCGGGGACCACCTCCAGCGTTGCGAGGGTGTCCTTGACCAGACGCATGCCATCAAGCGCCGTGCGCGCGGACGGATCGGCGGCCAGGCGGGCGTCCAGCTCCAGTTGCTCAGCCGCGGTCAGCGCGTCATCGAGGTAAGCGGAGAGCAGTTCGTCGAGTCGTTCCGCCGGCGTCGGGGGGGCGTCAACGGCCCGCCGCGATCCGCGGTCCTGAGGGGAGCGATTTCGACTAAGCCAACCAAACATGGGGATCACCGCCTATCACTCAGACGACCGGGGACCACATTCGGTTCCGCAGCGGCCGAAATGATGTCCCGTAGCCGCCCTCGCGCCCGGCTGAGGCGCGATTTCACGGTCCCAAGCGGCAATCCAGTAATGCGCGCGATCTCGTCGTACGCCAGGTCCTGCACGTCGGACAGCAACACGATTTCGCGCCAGTCGTCTGGGAGTTGGGCGAGCGCGGATTCCAGGATCGCGCGCAGATCGCCCTGCTCGGCGACCGCCTCGGGTGATGGCCGATCGTCGACGGGGTCCAGGGACGCGCGGTTGGGATCGTCGCGCGCCGCGTCCAGCGAGGTCTGCGGCCGCCGGCCGCGGCGGCGCAACTCGTCACGCGAGAGGTTGGCGACGATCGTGAACAGCCAGGATTGGAAGCGGCCGCCGCGGAACGTATCGATCCGGCGCCACGCGCGGATGAATGCCTCCTGCGTCGCGTCCTCCGCCGCTTCCTGCGACCCGAGCATTCGCAACGCGAGACTGTAGACAGGATCCTGAAAGCGGACCACGAGTGAGTTGAACGACGGCAGATCGCCGTCCTGGGCGCGCGCGATCAGCGCCTCGAGTGCGGCGTCATCCACCGGGATCCTGACGCTGGGAGGGTCGACCATGCCTGTTCGCGTGCTCACCGGAGTCCCGGAACAAGGCTCACCCGCCGCCGCGACCTCGTTCCGTGCTCGAAGGGCAGAGCGTAGCAGTTACCGGCGTTGAGACGAGCGGCGGGATTCGCGGGAGCCGGTCTATACTCGATCAATGCTGCAGCTCCCGGGCGACGACGCGTTCGCCACGCAACCCCTTCGGCCCCCGTTTACGACTCACGCCGGGTTGGATGAGGTGGATCCCTGGATTCCCGCAGCCCCGCGTCACCCAATGCGGGCGGTCTGGCCGTGGGGGCTTTCGCAGCTTTCCGAAACGCTGGAAGTCGTCGCGCTGGCGATCATCATGTTCCTGGCGGTCCGGGCGGTTGGCCAGAACTTCATCGTCGAAGGCGAGTCGATGCAGCCGACCTTCGAGAACAACCAGCTCCTGATCGTGAATCGCCTGGCGTATCTCTCCGTGGATCTGTCGTGGCTCCCGGGAGTCGATGAAGACCATTGGCGTCCATTCGGGCGGCCCGACTCCGGTGACATCGTGGTCTTCATCTATCCCGGGGACATCAGCCGGGACTTCATCAAGCGGGTGATCGCCAGCGAAGGCCAGACCGTGGCCATCCAGGACGGCGTGGTCATCGTCGATGGGGTGCCGCAGAACGAGTCGTACCTGACGGGTAGCTGGTCTGGGGATCTGCCCGAACAGGTGGTGCCTGACGGCATGCTGTTCGTCATGGGTGACAACCGAGAGAACTCCTTCGACTCGCGGAACTGGGGGATGCTCCCGGAAGATCTGGTGATCGGGCGGGCGGACATCCGCTACTGGCCGTTTGACCAGATCGGGATGGTTCAGCACCCGCACCCGGAGTCAGCAGTGACCGCGGAGCTATCGGCGGTCAGGTGAGTGAGCCGAACGGCGCCGTAAGTCAGGTCGGTGCGCCGAACGGCGCTGTAAGTCAGGTCAGTGCGCCGAACGGCGCCGTAAGTCAGGTCGGTGCGTCGAACGGCGCCGGTGGGCAAGGAGCAGTCATGGACCAATCAGCGCTCGAGGAGTTGCGGCGAACGCTCGAAGCCCGCTGCATTCTGCGCGGCGATTTCACCCTCGCCTCCGGCAAAAAGAGTCACTATTACTACAACGGCAAGGCAGGGATGCTGGCAGGCGGAGCGAAGGTGACGCTGGCGCGGGCGCTGTGGGACCTCGCTGCCGGCATCGAGTTCGACACGCTGGGTGGCCCTGCCGTCGGAGCGGTGCCACTGGTCGAGCAGATGGCCGTGGTCTCCGCGCTGGAGCGCGGACGGGACATCGACACGTTCTACGTGCGGAGCGAGAAGAAGGACCACGGCACCGAGTCCGCGGTCTTCCAGGGTTTGCAGGAGAACGGCACCGAGGTCCTCGTACCCGGCGCGCGCGCGCTGGTCGTCGAGGACGCGCTAACCACGGGCGGCTCGATCCGCGTCGCCCTCGAGGCCGTCGAAGCCGCCGGCGCGGTCGTCGCCGGCGTGTTGCTGGTGGCGGACCGGCTGGATCCGGACGCCGACTGGCTCCGCAACGGGTACGACTACCGCGCGCTCTTCAACGTGAACACGCATGGCGGCCTCGAACTCGCCGGGGTGCGACAGCCGGTCTAACCCGGAAGATCCAGATCGTCCGCCGGTTCGTTATGTCTAAACGGGATGATCTCCCGCGTCGATCGGCGCACGCCGCGCCGCCACTGACCGGGGACGACGTGACCGCTCGAGGCGCCGTCCTCGGTCGCCGGCGGGTCTCCGCCCTTCACCACCGTTGGCCTGTCTTCGTCGAGCGCGGCTACCCGCGCGGTTGGCGTCCGTTGGCAAGCGCGCCCACGGAGCTGCGGCCGATCGGACCGCCCTCGTCGTAGATGGCGCATGTGGCGACGGCGACGCCGCCGGCGCTGTGGTGCGAGGTCGCCTGCACGCCGAGCCACTCACCAACGGGCAGGCGGTGCAGGTAGAGCGTGTAGTCCGCGTTCACGAACTCCAGCCCCTGATCGCCGGAGTTCGCCAGCGGGTTGGTGAAGTCGGCAGCCATCGCACTTCGCACCCAGGGGCTGAGCGCTTCACCTTCGACCAGCGCGCGCACTTCACGCATCCACGCGCCGCGTCGCTCGGCGGTGCGCGGGGTCCCGGAGACAAAGCGGGTCTCCCAGACGGGCAGCTGATCGCCCTCGGGTGCCGGCAGCGAGTCCGCCGAGGGGACGTCCCACGGTTCGGGTGCCCAGACGGCGCCTTCTGGATCCTCGGTCTGACGGAGCAGCAGCGCGGATGCGCGCGCGACCTCAACGTCGCCGGCGTGGAGTGACGCGTCGATCACCCGCACGCGGTTGCCGTCTCGTGCCACGGCGGTGGTGATGGTGACCGGAGCGAAGCGCGGCTGGCGAAACATATCGACGGTCAGCCGCGCGGGAACGAACGCCTCGTCGCCGTGGGCGCCCTCGATGACGTGCGCAAGCAGCCCGCCCATCACATGGCCGTGCAGCGTCTCGTGGCCCCATGGGCCGCGCGCGATCTCAGTGGGGTCGAAGCGGCCGGGGGCGGACGCTCGACGGAAGAAGGGCTCGGGTTCGGTCACGTGGCCTCCGCGGTGCTGGAAGCCATCTGATGACGGCGCCCCGGTACGGTCGAGCCGCGCTCCTGGCGCCGTCGATCGCCGCTGATTTCGCGCTGACGGTTCACCTCGGTCAGGGATTCACCTAGGCCGTGTCAGCGATACCGATCACTAGCGTAGACGGCGTGAGGTCGAGCAATCGTTCAGCAGCCTCGCAGCGCGTGGAGCGGAACTTGATGACAACCACGGCGTCCACCGTGACGACCGGCCTGTCCGGCTTTGGTGAACCCACCTGGCTGACCCTCCACGAGGCAGCGCGAGTGCTGGGCGTCCACGCGAACACGCTTCGCCGCTGAAGTGATCGAGCGGCGATTCGTTCCTACCGCACGGTCGGCGGTCACCGCCGGCTCGACGCGCGCGACGTGTACGAGCTTGCAGGTGCCTCGGGCACGACGCCGGCACCAACGAAGGTTGTTGAGCCGCGCTGCCTGGACGACGAGGCGCTGGCGACGATCGAGTTTTCCCTGCGCGGCGGGCTGTCCGACAGCGAATGCCGCCTGCGCCTCCGCAGCTACGGCCGAGCGGCCGGCACCGCGGCGCGCCTGGCTGGGCAACGCCCGGCCGCGACGATCCGATCCTTTCTTCCGGTTCGTCGGGAGATCAGCGAGGTGGTCGCGCACGTGCGGTTCTCGGCCGGGATCGGCCGTTCCGAAGTGGATGAGCGTCAGTGGAGTGACTCACTCGCCGACGCGTTTTTTCTGGGGTTGGCGGACTCGGCGGATGTGATCCGCGCTCGGGTCCGGGGAGGCGAGCGACGAAGGGGCGAGACGACGGTGAAGAGCCGTCGTGGTCCTCCGCAGTAGGTGCTCGGCGGCGCGTCCCAGCAGCCGCCACGTACCAGGTCAGCATTGACGGCACGCACCGACATTCAGCACGGTCCGGAGGACTCAACGATGGTCAGTCAGTCAGTTAGTTTCACCCAGAAGCTCGGCATCGATTCGCAGGACCTGGCCCTGCGGCTCCGCTGGCTCGCGATCGACGATTCCGACCGCCAGCGGGTTCAGAACGCCGCGAAGTTCCTTGAGCCCGAGACTGAAGCGATCGTCCGCGAGTTCTACGACTTCTCGTTCGAGTACCCGATCCTCGGCGAGAAGATTTCGCTGGCGAGCAGCACCCGGAGCGCGCTGGAAGGCGCGCAGGCCGGCTACTTCCGTCAGCTCCTGACCGCGCGCTGGGACGCCGCCCACTTCGACGCGGTCCTGAAGGTCGGTTACCGCCACGCGGAGCTGGACGTCAAGCCGCGCTGGAACGTCGGCAACTACGCGCTCTACTCCCGCCTCGTCTACCCGCGTCTTGCCAAGCACCTGAATGGCCAGGTGCTGCTGGACACGATCCTCTCCTTCGAGAAGGCGTTCATGCTGGACGCCACGCTGGCCGTGGAGGCCTACCTCGCCGGTCTGTTCGACCGCATGGTGGACCTGGATGGGAAGCTGGCTCCGGCCGCCGCCGGGCTCAGCACCAGCTCCGGTCAGGTCGATGAGGCCAGCCGCGAGATCGCCCAGGGCGTGCAGCAGATCGCGACCGGCGCGACCGAGCAGACGCAGAAGCTCCATGACTCGAACGACCGCGTCGCGGAACTCGCCCAGTCGGTCGAGAACGTGGCGAGCGGCGCGGGCGAGCAGGCGGATGGCGTGCAGCGCGCCAGCGCGTCGGCAGCCAGCGTGAAGGAGTCACTGGCATCGGTGACGTCGAACTCGCAGGAGGCCAGCGCTCGCAGCGCCGAGGGCATGCAGGCGGCGCGCGACGGCAGCCGCTCCGTCACCGAGACGATCGCCGCGATGGAGACGATCAACGAGGCGATGACCTCGACGTCCGAGCGGATCGAAGAGCTGTCCGCCTCCGGCAAGGAGATCGGCAACATCACCCAGACCATTTCCGACATCGCGGACCAGACCAACCTGCTGGCGCTGAACGCCGCGATCGAGGCGGCCCGCGCTGGTGAGCACGGCCGTGGATTCGCGGTCGTGGCTGACGAGGTCCGTACGCTGGCCGAGCGTGCCAGCAACGCCGCGAAGGACATCGCCTCCCTGATCGAAAAGGTCCAGGCGGGCATGGACGGCAGCGTGGAGTCGATCCGCTCCGCGCAGGACGACGCCGGCACCGGCATGGAGAAGGCCCGTGAGGCCGGCGAAGCGCTCGAGCGCATCGTTGGTGCCGCGGAAGCCCTGACCACCAGCGTCGAGACGATCGCCCGCACCGCCGACTCCGCCGACCGTTCGGCGGATGAGATGAGCGGGATCATCGAGAACGTCGGTCAGCTCGCGCAGCAGAACACCCAGCTTGCGGTGGAGATGCGTGAACAGGCGGAGCAGGTCACCGAGAGCCTGGCAGCGGTGAGCGCCGTTGCCGAGCAGAACGCCGCCGCAAGCGAGCAGATTGCCGCGAGCGCGCAGCAGGTCACCGCTCAGATGAGCGAGATCTCGAACCAGTCCGAAGGACTGGAGACCCTCTCCACCGAACTGGGCGACTTCCTCGTCTGGGTCGGTGCAGTCAAGGCGAGCGCCGGGGCGACCCGACTCGCCGCGTAACGACCACACCGGTCAACGCCAAACAGCCCGCCGGTTTCCCGGCGGGCTGTTTGCTGTCCAGCAGTGGATAGGCGCCAACGCGCTCGCCGTCGAGCCCCGGAGGTGCGGCGGGTCAGGTCCGCCTTCGCGGCGCGCCCGACCTCGAGGTGGCTAGGTCCGCAGGCGCGGATCGAGCACGTCGCGCAGCGCGTCGCCGAGCATGTTGAAGCCGAACACGGCGAGGCTCAGCGCGAGCCCGGGGAACACGGCGATCCAAGGCGATTCGGTCATGAAGGCGCGCGCCTCGCGGTTCAGCATGCCGCCCCAGGTGGCCACATCCGGTGGAACACCGAGCCCCAGGAACGACAGGGACGCCTCGATCAGGATCGCGGTCCCGAGGCCGAGCGTCGCCAGCGTAATCATCGGTGCCATCACGTTCGGCAGGATGTAACTGAACATGATGCGGGTGTTGCTTGCCCCGATCGCGCGGGCCGCCTCGACGTAGGTCTCGTTGCTGACGACCAGCGTACTGCCGCGGATCACGCGGGAGTTTCCAACGCCGAGGAGCATGCCGATGGTAATCATCAGCAACACGATCTCGGTGCGGAAGAGGCCATCCCGCGGCAGGAAGGGAGCCTCCGCGCCACGGAACACGGCGACGACGGCGAGGAGCAGCACGAGGCCCGGGAAGGCGATGAAGCCGTCGACGAAGCGCTGGATGATGGTGTCGACCCAGCCGCCGAAGAAGCCGCTGACAATGCCGAGGCCGAGCGAGATGAACGTTGCGGCACCGACGGCGACCAGGCTGATGGTGATCGAGACGCGCGCTCCGTAGACAACGCGACTGAAGATGTCACGGCCGAGGTTATCGGTGCCAAAGATGTTGGAACTGGGCCCGATCAGTCGCTCACCCGCACCCAGTTCGTTGGGACCGAAGGGGGCGATCAGCGGGGCGCCGGCGGCCATGACGATAAACATCACGACGAGCAACCCACCGAAGAGGCCCATTGGCTTCTCGCGCACGATGCGGACGAAGGCGTCCGCCCAGATGCCGCGGCTCTTCGTGGCTTTGATTGGTGCGGCGAAGTCGATCGCGCTGGTCTGAGCGGCCATCGATAAATCCTCGAGTCGTTGCTAGGCGTAAGAGATGCGCGGGTCGATCGCCGCGTACACGAGATCGACTGCGAGATTGACGAAGACAACGACGGTGGCGAGGACGAGTACGACGCCCTGCACCGACGGATAGTCCCGCGCCAGGATCGCGCCGATGAAGTACCGACCGACACCGGGCATGTTGAAGATGGTTTCGATGATCAGCGTGCCGCTCAGCGCGGTGCCCACCTGCAGACCGATGATGGTGACCACCGGGATCAGCGCGTTCTTCATGGCGTGGCGGGTGAGCACGGTGCGCTCGCGGAGGCCTTTGGCGTAGGCGGTGCGGATGTAGTCCTGGCGCATCACCTCAAGGACCATGGTGCGCGTCATGCGCATCACGCTACCGGAGAGGTTCACACCCAACAGCAGCGCCGGGAAGAACATGTAGTAGACGTGGTCCCAGATGCCCTCGGACCAGCCGGCATAGGTGAGCGGCGGTGACCAGCCCCACCAGATGACGGGAAAGATGACGAGCAGGGTGGCGGTGAAGAAGTAGGGGACGGAGAGCGAGAGGATCGCGAAGCTCCGCGCGACGTAGTCGATGAGGGTGTCTTGCCTGATGGCGGAGATGATGCCCACGGGCAACGCGACGAAGAGTCCCAGGATTACGGCGAAGAGGCCGAATTCGAGGGTGATTGGGAGGCGGCCTTTGAGTTCGGTCGTGATCGCACGACCGGTCCACGGCGACTCGCCCATGTCGCCTTGCGCGAGATCACCGACGTAGCGCGCAAACTGGATGGGGATCGGCTGATCGAGGCCAAGCTGCTTGCGCAGCGCGTTCGCATCTTCCTCCGTGGCGTACGGGTTTTCGGCGAGGATCAGCTCGACGACATCGCCGGGTACGAAGCGGACCATGGCGAAGGTTGCAAACATCACGAAAAAGATGGTCGGAATCGCGAGCATCACGCGCCGCGCAAAGTAACGCTGCACCGGTTCCCCCTGAACAATCGCCCGTCCCACCGAGAACCGCGACTGGGGGATATCCCCCAGTCGCGATCCCGGTTGACGGGTCAGGCGCTAGGCGTCGAGCCAGGCCGTCTCGACACCGTAGTTATCGTAGCGGTCCAGCGAGATCGCGTAGTCCTTCAGTTCGTTGTTGATGAACTGATGGGTGTTCGTCGTGAACATGAAGCGGATGGGGTAATCGAGAACGATCTTCTCCTGCGCTTCCTTCACGATGGCCTGACGCTCTTCTAAGTCAACGGTCTCGGACTGCTTCTTGACGAGCGCGAAGATGTCCGGGTTGAAGTGCTTGAAGTACGTCGACTTCTCACCGAAGTAGGAAGAGAGGTTCTCATCCGGCTCCGGGCTGTTCAGCGGAACGTGGTGCGACATGGTGTAACGGTACTTGTACGTAACGTTGTAGTACGCAGCGGTTTCCATCGGCTCCAGGTCCGTGACGACACCGATCTTCGCGAGCTGCTCCTTGAGGATCTCGCCGATCTGGTCGGACTGCGGGCTGGAAGACGCCCACATCATCGGGCCGCGGATCTCACTGACGCCGGCGGCGGCCATGAGCTTCTGCGACTCAGCGAGGTCGTACGGGACCAGCTCTTCCTTGAGCGCCCAGTTGGTGAACTGCGGCAGGATCGGGCCGTAGGCGACCTGACCGTCGCCGGAGTAGACGAGGTCCAGGACCTGCTGCTTGTCGATCGCCTGACAGATCGCCTGGCGGACACGGATGTCATCGAAGATGGCACCGGTCTCGTTCTCGGTTCCGGCGTAGTCGAGGTAGCTGAACTCCGCGTCCGTCGGGGACATCCGGAACTGACGCCAGAACTGACTGGGAACAGCGTTGTACCGCGCGGCGTCGCCCTTCGCGCCCTGGACCCGGCTGAGCTGGCTCTGCCCGGCGACGTACGCCCCGAACGCACCATCGATGTACTGCGTCGCGGCGGTGTCGGGGTCCGGTGAGATCAGGAACTCGAGCTCGTCGAGCCACGGCAGATCGGCGTTCTTCCAGTAGTTCGGGTTCCGTTCGAACGTCATCCGAACTTCTTTTTGCCATTCCTTCAAGATGTATGGCCCGCTGGAACCGATGTACTCGGTGAGGTCACCGTTGGCCTCAACGTACTCGCGGGCGATCAATGGACTCCACGGGCTGGCCATGTAGTTCATGAAGGCGGCATAGGGCGCAGCAGTCTTGAAGACGACGGTCTGATCGTCCGGCGTCTCGATGCTGGTGAGCTTGTCCTTGAAGTAGTAGGCGTGCTGATAGGTACCGGCCTCATCGCCGGCCTGGTTGGACTGGCGCTCGAAGGTGTACTTCACGTCCTCGGACGTCAGCGGGCGTCCATTGAGCGGCGCGACATCGTGCATGTGGATGCCGGGCTGGAGCTTGAAGATGTAGGTCAGCTCGTCCGGCTGCTCCGGTAGTTCCGCAGCGTCCGGGACGATCGAGGTGAGGTCCGACGTGAAGCGGACGAGGTTGTTCGAGGTGGCGTTGGCGGGCGCCGGGGTGAAGGTCTCGAAGTGGGGGTCGAGGCTGCGGGGCTCGGTACCCATGTGCAGGGTGAGCTTGCCACCACGCGTCGGTCCGCCCTCGGCAACGGCCGCGGTCCCGGAGGCCGCAGCAGTCGCGTTGCCACCGCCAGCAGAGGTCGCCGCTGCGGTCGCGTCGCCATCGCCATCGCCGTCGCCACAACCGATGAGCACGGCGCCGGCGACACCGGCGGTCCCGACGGCAGCACCGCGGAGCATCGAGCGCCGCGAGAGCCGTTGCCTAGTCCAGTAGTTTCCGTCCATGAGCGGGTTCCCTCCAGGGTGGCCGCGTGCCACCAGCATTGGCACATCGCATGCGATGTGTTCCTTGGTCTAGAATATAGGTGCTTGATTCACGGGTGTAAATCACTTCTGTTGTGCTTGTGCGCCCTTTCTCGATGCACCTCAACTACACACGGCACGGCCGGCGCTGCGTTTCGCGAGCCCGGCCGGAGGTGACAGCCGGTTTACGGAACGACGCGGATGATCGGCCCGACGATCGGGTTTCGATCGGCGACGCCGGAGGCCTCGAGGGCGGCTATCGCATCGGCGTCGAGGCCGAGTAGATCGCCGAGGACGTAGGCGTTGTGTTCGGCGAAGCGAGGGGCCGCACGAGCGACGTGGCCGGGCGTGCGGCTGAGCTTCCAGGGCATGCCGGCGAAGGGGAGCACACCGGCTTCGGGGTGCTCGATCGGGATGTAGAAGGCGCGGCGGTGGAGGTGCGCGTCGGTCACCAACTCGTAGTTCGCGAGCACCGGAGCGGCGGGAACGCCCGCCTCCTGGAGCAGGGCCGCGGCTTCGCGATGATCGAGGTTGGCCGCCCACCCGCTGATCGCCGCGTCGAGTTCGTCGTGGCGAGCGCGCCGACCCTCGAGCGTGGCAAGCGTGGCATCCGCGAGCCAGTCTGGGCGATCGAGGGCGGTGCAGAGGGCGTGCCACTCCTCGTCATCGCGCACCGTGAGGACGAGCCAGTCGTCGTCGCCGACGGTCTGGTAGGCGCCCTGTGGGGCGTAGACGGGGTGGCGGTTGCCACGTCGCGGAGGGAGCGCGCCGGTGCGCTGGTGCTCGATGAAGGCGTCGCCAAAGAAGCTGGCGGCGCATTCGTTGAGCGAGAGATCGAGCCACTGGCCGTGGCCGCTCGCGTCCCGCGCGCGGAGGGCGGCGAGCACAGCGATCGTCGCGTAGTTCCCGCTGATCGGATCGGCGTAGAAGGTGTTGGCGCGATAGGGCGTGTCGTCGTCGTGATAGCCGGTGACCGCTGCGAGGCCACTAGCAGCCTCGATGTTCGCGCCGTAGGCGACGTAGTCGCGTTCGGGGCCGGAGGCGCCGAAGCCGGAGATCGAGGCCATGACGAGCCGCGGGTTGCGGGCGGAGAGCGTGTCCCAGCCGAGACCGAGGTTGGGCATGACACGGGCACTGTTGTTCTCGACGACGACGTCGGCGAGTTCGACCAGGCGAAGGAAGAGGTCGCGGCCCTCCGGGGCAGCGAGATCGAGCGAGACATCGAGCTTGCCGCGGTTGAGGTTGTTGAAGTACCCGGCGCGGTTGTACGGGCGCTTGCCGGGTTCGTTGCCGGGGTACCAGAGAGCCCGGGTGGCGGGCCGCTGGGCGTGTTCGACCTTGATCACCTCGGCACCCAGATCGGCCATGTGGCGGCCGACGAGCGGCCCGGCCCAGTTGGCGGTGACCTCGATGACGCGCAGACCGGCGAGGGCGCCCGAGCCGGGGACAGCGCGGCGCGCTGCCGAAGCGGCCGCGGGTGCGGGTGCGGGTGCGGGTGCGGGTGCGGGTGCAGGTGCGGGGCGGGCCTCGATCGTGCCGTCGTGTTCGCCGAGGTGGGGCGCCGGGCGGCGGACGGTAGCCGGGCTAGTGGTGAGCCCAAGTGGTGGCGCGGGGTAGCGGAGCGTTGGCGCGTCGGGGTGCGGGGCGACGAAGCCATGGCGGACGGCGAGCTGCTCCGAGGCGAGCAGATCGGCAACGGTATTCACCGGCGCGACGGCGATCCGGAGTTCCTGGGCGCGCCGATAGACCTCGAGCATCGGCTGCTCGGCGCACCAGGCACGGACCATGTGCCACAGATCGGAGTCGGGATCGCGCCAGGTCTCGAGTTCGAGGTAGTGCGGGTCGTCGAGCAGATCGGGTCGGTCGATGAGGACGAGGACGTTCGGCTCGTTGGCGCGGCGCATCCAGTGCACCCAGCCGTCGCTGCAACGGAAGAGGTCAGAGCCGAGCCGGCGCAGGACCTGCCCGGCATGTGTCCAGGCGACGGCGTTCCAGGCGTGGGTGGTGAGCGCCGCTTCCTGAACGGAGATATCGGCGTGCTGTCCGCGGCGCGATTGGTCGCGTTCGTGCAGGGCGGCAAGCGCAGCGATCGCGGCAGCCTGCCCGGCGTGGAACTCGGCCTGGTAGCCGGGAAGCATCAGCGGTGGGCGCGCCGGATCGCCGGCGAAGTACATGTAGCCGCTCATCGCCCAATCGACGATCGGGGCGGTGCGCCAGCCGGCACGCGGGCCGTCCTGCCCAAAGGGGGTTACGGAGACGTGGACGAGCGCGGGATACTGCTCCGCGATGTGCACTGCGCTCAGTACACCCTCGTTGGCCGGGGGGTCGCTGTCGATCAGCACATCCGCCGAGGCGAGGAGGGTCGAGAGCGCGTCGCGGCCGGGCGCGCCCGCGAGATCAATGGTGACGCCGCGCTTGTTCCAGTTGAGGTAATCGAAGAGTGAGCCAAGCCGGGCGGGATCTTGCTCCGGGTAGAGGCGACGAGCCCGATCGCCGCGCGGAGTTTCGACCTTGACGACGTCCGCGCCGAGGTCACCGAGGAGCCGCGCGGCGAATGGTCCGGCGACGCCTTCCGAGCAATCGATGACGCGCAGTGCGGCGAGCGCGGCGCTTGGTTCGGGCATCGAGATCTCCGAGCGGGCTGTTCGCGAACGAGGCGTGCATCTAGGGGCGAGCGGGCCTGTGTTGTCAATCGCGGATGGGGACGGCTTGACACGACATTCGAGCGAGGCTGATTCGAACGCGGTATGGTGACGCCACTCGCGGCCCGGGGCTTGCCCGGGCAGTGCAGATGGAGAACCGTGATCGCCTCGCACGCGTCACGGCACTGATCGGGTCCCGCACAGGTACGCGATCAGGAGACGGCGGCGGGGATTTGCCGACCGTTCAGCTCACGCCTCGGGAGCGCTCCCCAGCGCGACACGATGTCGCGCACTCCGAGGCAACGAACGCATGCCTGAGGGCGAACGGACGGAGCAGACGATGACAACTCAACAACAGTCCCAGACGGAAGAGTGCGTTCACCACTGGATGTTGCCTTCACCCCGCGCGGGTGGAACGACGGGGGTCTGCAAGACCTGCGGCGCGACCAAGGAGTTTGTCGATCACCAGTCCGGACCGCAGGGCCGCTGGCTCCGTCAGCGCGGCCAAGGCGCACCGCGGAAGGCGTAACCCCGCAGGATCCGACGACGCGCCCGTCGCGCAGGCGGGCGGCACTCAAACCTCGGTGTTCCTGAGTCCTCGATGTACCGGTTACCGCGGACGTCGCGGCGGTCCAGTGACCAGCGGACATTCCTACGCAAACAACAAAGAGGCGACCTTTCGGCCGCCTCTTGTTCAGGTGTGAGCGCGGAGCGCTCCCCCCGATCGATGTCTTAGCTGGCCTGGGCGCCATCCGCGAGGTCAGCGTGCGACAGCTTGGTCATCAGGGCGTTCAGCGACTCGCGTCGCTCGATGCGTGGCTGACGGTACTGCATGTTGGGTCCTAACTTCTGGTCGATCTTGGCAGCGCGACCAGTAGCCGCGCCGGCGGGCCTTCACACTAGCAATCGTTTCCATAAATTGTCACGTCAGGTTCCACCTCGGACGGATCACAGGCGCAGGCAGGGAGTCGGCAGATGGCTGGTTTCGGATTCGCGGTCAGCCTGACGTCCGCGTGGGATCCTCGATCGGCGGTGACGCCGCTGGCGGACGGCGCAGCGCACCGTGGGCCGGGCCGCACAAGCGCAAGCGTCGCGCGGGCGGCAGCGACGGCGCTGGGTGACGGCGCCAGCGTCGCGACGGATGAGAGCGGCCGGCTGATCGTCGCCGACAGCCGTCTGGACGAGCGAGCGGCGTTGGCGCGACGGCTCGATCGGACGACGACCGATTCCGACGCGGAGCTGATCCTGGCCGCCTTCGACCGCTGGGGCGACGACTGCGCCGCGGAGTTGCTGGGTGACTTCGCGTTCGCGATCTGGGACGCACCGCGGGGATCGATGTTCGCCGCGCGGGACATCTTCGGCACGCGCCCCTTCTTCTACGCAGCGATCGGCGATCGGTTGTTGGCGGGCAGCGAGATCGGTCAGTTGCTGGCGACGGGGCTGGTGCCACGCCAGGTGGACGACCGATCGCTGATCGCGTCGCTCGCGGGACGGACATCCTCGCCAGGCTGGACGCCCTTCGAGGCCGTGCGGCGGCTGCGCCCAGGCCACGTGCTGCGAGCCGATCGAGCTGGCGTTCGGTCGCGGCGATTCTGGCAACCGCCGCGGCACGCAACTGATCGCGCGTCAGGCGCGGAGTACGCGCTGGAACTTCAGGAGCTGGTACGAACGGTGGTGGGCGCGCGGGTGCGGGCGACCGCACAGCCGGGGCTGCTGCTGAGCGGCGGGCTTGATTCGGTTTCGATCGCGGCGGTATCGGCGGCGTTGCGCGCGGAGGATCCCGGGCTACCGCTGCTGCACACGTACAGCTTCGGATACGACGGGTTTCCAGAGGCGGACGAACGTTCGATCAGCGATCCGCTGACGACGCTGCTGGGTCAGCCAAACACCGTGATCCCAGGCGCGGACGCGTTCCCGCTGGCGGATTTCGCGAATCGCGCGCCGGATCTGGATGGACCGGAATTACTCCACAGTCACCTGCTGATGCGGCACGCGGCGGAGCAGGCGGCGAGCGACGGCGTTCAGCTAATGATGACAGGCCACCGCAGCGATCCGCTGTTCGCGGAGGGGATCTTCGATTACCTGGGGGTCCTGCGGCGCGGAGGGCCGATGAACGTGCTGGCGCAAGCACGCCGGCAAGCGAGCCGTGAACGGACGACGACCCGCGCGGTGCTGAAGCGCGACCTGCTGCGGCGGGCGCCGGCCGCGCTCTGGGCGCGCTATCGGTCGACGGCAGCGCGTGACTGGTTCCGGCGGGCGGTACCGGGCGGGGTGGCACTGCCGCCGTGGGTGCGCGCCGACGCGTTGGTCGCGCATGGCCTGGAGCACGGAGCGGTGGAGGCGGTCCCGGCCTCGAGGTTGGCGGGGGAGGCGCGCCGACGGCGGCACGAGGCGATCGCGTGGCCGGGTCACGCGGCGAGCGCGGAGTACCTGGAACGGCTGAACGCACAGGCGGGGATCCGCTACGCCGATCCGTGGTCGGACCGGAGGCTGGCGGACTGGGTGCTTTCAATCCCACCAGCGCGGATCACGGTGGAGGGCACGGATAAGTGGGTGCTGCGTGAGGCGATGCGCGGGACGGTGCCGGACTACGCACGCGACAGCGGCATCAAGGCGCACCCGGGAAGCTTCTACGAGCACGGGGTGCTGACGGGATCGCGATCGGCGATCCGAGAGTTGCTGGAGCGACCTCGGACGGCGGAGCGCGGGTACGTGGACGCGGGGGAGCTGCGGCGCGCCTACGTGCGATACCAGGCCCAGGGCCGGCCGCGGCTGCTGGAGTGGAACGCGTTCTGGCGCTGGGCAATGCTGGAGCACTGGATGCGCGCGCACGATCTGTAGTGGCCGGCCGTGGTGGCCGGCGACGCGGAACGACAGCAAGGCCGCGGCGGGCGCGGCTTTCCCCGGAGCGGGCTGGCGTGAATACTGCTGGTGGGCCCGTAGCTCAGTGGCAGAGCAGTGGACTTTTAATCCATCGGTCGAGAGTTCGATCCTCTCCGGGCTCACCAGCATGCACCGCCCTCGATGGGCCCGCGCTGGCGGCGCGATCGAGGTGCCCGACGAACGGGGGAACGACGTTGAGATTGCAGTCCAACACTGCCAGCGCCAGGCGATCGACTGAGCGGATGGAGACGTCGCGTGGGGTGGACGGCAACAGCGGCGTGCCGGCACGTTGACGCAGGACGCGGTTTCTTCCGGTCTTGCCATTGATCGGCGTCGAGGGATCCAACTACCGCCGCTGGATTGGCTGATCCGCTTCGCCCGCAAGAAGCCGGCCGGGGCCGTCGCGCTTGGCGTCGTGATCGCCGTGATCCTCATCGCCGTCTTCGCTCCGTTGGTCTCGCGCTACGACCCGAACTATGTGTTCGCCGAACCGAATCTGAACTAAAAATCGAACCCATCGCTCGCTGAACTGGCAGCCGATTCAGACCGCGGGTCACGGCTGGTGGTGAACGGACTCGAGGCGCCAAGCAAGGAGCACTGGTTCGGGACGACGCGGGCCGGGCACGATATCTACGCTCGTATCGTCTGGGGCGCTCGCCTCTCGTTGATCGTGGGCCTCGGAGCGTCGGCGATCGCGGTGGGATTGGGCGTGCTGGTCGGGGTGACCTCCGGCTTCTACCGCGGGCCATTCGACCTGGTGACGCAGCGCTTGATCGACGCGCTACAGGCGTTCCCGGGCCTCGTACTGCTCCTGCTGCTGGTGCAGGTTGCCGAGCCGTCCGTGCGGAACGCCGTGTTCGCGATGGGCGTGGTCGGGGTACCGACCGCGACGCGGATTGTTCGATCGTCGACGCTCGTGGTGCAGAGCACGGACTACGTCGAGGCCGCGCGATCACTTGGCGCCTCGAACCCTCGCATCCTGCTGCAACACATCCTCCCGAACATCGCGTCGACCGTCCTGATCGCATTCTCGATCGGCATCGGCGCGTACATCCTCTTCGAGGCGACCATCTCGTTCCTCGGGGTCGGCCCTCGTGGGGTGGTGTCGTGGGGGAAGATGGTGAACGAGGGTCGGGCGAGCCTGGAGTTCCACCAGTGGCTGACGGTGTTTGCGGGTGGCGCGATCTCGACCGTGGTGATCGCGTTCAGCTTCCTCGGTGATGCGATCCGCGACGTCCTCGATCCTCGGCTCCGCGGCGCGTAGCTATCGAGGGCTGCTCACCGCGGCCGGCCGGCGCGCTCTGTCTCTTCACGGGATTCCCGTCTGCTACGCCGGCATGCGCGACAAACTCAGCAGGCCGTCGAGCATGTTCTCGATTACGGCGGCAACCGCTGCGCGCTTCTCTTCGCGGTCGTCGGCGTGAGCAATCAGATACGAGGCCTCGCTGAGGGCCGCGGCGAGGATGTAGGCGCTGACCTCGAGGTCCGCCGGGGCGGCGATCGTCCCTTCGTTGCGGATGAGGTCGAGGCCGGTCAGCAGCGCACCAAGGCTGTACTCGCGCTCGATCGCGCGGCAATGCTCCCAGCCGAGGACGGCGACGCCATCTCCGAAGATGATCTGTTGCACCTCGGGTTGCGCCGACTGCTCGAGGTACTCGTCGAGGCCGGCACGGACGCGCGCTGATGCCGGAGTCGTCAAGCGGTCGCGGCCATATGCCTCGATGGCCCGGTCCCTGAGTTCGGCTTGAACCGCTCGGTAAACGGCCTCGAAGACGGCGCACTTGCCTTCGTAGTGGTAGTAGAGCGCGCCGCGCGTAACGCCTGCCCGTTTGACGATGTCGCCGAGCGCGGTCGCTTCATACCCGGCTGCTCCGAACAGCGCGCGGGCAGCGCGCATCAGGCTCTGCCGCGTCGCCTCCGCCTGCAGGGACCTTCCGCTGGCAGTCGGGTCCTCCGCCGACGCGGGCTCCGCGTCGAGTGGGCGGCGATAGCGCCCGTAGCGGGAGATAGCGAGCTCCGATGCTTGGGCGATCACGGGGGCGGCGTCGATGTTCGTCATCGCTGCATCGTCGTCGCTCACCGGCCGCGGGTGTGAGGGATGAACGGCCCTGAATAGCGCCGACTTTAGTCAATTCGCGGGCGGCGGGGGCTCGTCGCCGCGCTGGGGCGTGAGCCGCGAGCGCAGCGCGCTGGCGCGTGAGCGTCGTTGCGAGATCAGGACGAGCGGGGTGTCGGTTGCTCGGGCGACCTCGAATGCCATGGAGACGGCGTGCTGCTGCTGACGCCACGGTTGCAGGCCCATGATCAGCAGGTCGGCGTCGGCTGCCAGGCGGATGATCGGCTCGGCGGGCTCAGTGGTCGCCTCGATCTGCGCCTCGTAGGTACCGACGGCCTCGTCGCGCGCGACTGCGAGGAGCGTGCGTTCGGCACGGCGTCGAGCGTCGGGCGAGCTGTGGGCGGGCACGGTGCGCAGGTAGGTGAGTGAGCGGTCGCTGTCGCGACTCAAGCTGGCGAGCAGGCGCGCACGAAGCCGGTTGTGGCCGCGGCCAGCGGCGACGGGGATCAGGACGCGCTCAACGTCGGCCAGGCGCCAGCGCCACGGTGCGCGGACCACCATCACGTCCGCATCGACGTCGCGGATCAGGGCTTCGAGCTGCTCGAGCGTCCCGGGGGTACCCAATTCCGGAAGGCCAATCAGGATCGTCTCGCAGCGATGCAGCGCGGCGACGCGCCCGATCTCGTCCCAGATATCGGTGGCGACGGTGATCAGGGTCTCGGCGGCGGTGGAGCGCTCGAGGCTCCGGAGCAACGCTTCGCTGAGCACGTGCTGGGCATCGCGCAGTGCCGGATGATCCTCGGTCAGTTGCCCCTGAGCGTGCGTACGACCGAGAGCAGCAAGGTGCGGCCGACGCCTGGCGTGCGCACGATCGCCGCGAGGTCGACCAGACCAGCGGCGCTCGCCGGGTTGCCGATCGGGACGAGCACGAGCGGGCTGCGACCGCGTAGACGGGCGAGATCCGCGTCGCGGGCCTGCGCGCTGGAGTCGGCCAGCCGAGCGCCCGAGGCGAGGACCGTGACGTAGAAGATGATGCCGACAGCCAACAGCACGCCGATCAATATGCCAGCCGTGGGTACCGCGAGCGCCTGGAAGACGGCGAGCGCGACGCAGAGCAAACCGCCGATGTAGGGGCGGAGTGAGCGGCGCTCCCCGGATCGGCGGCGGGCAAGGATGGCGGCCCAGTGCACCATCGTGAACGAGACTAGGAAGACGAGGCTGGAGGCGGCGCCCGCCACTGACACGTCCTGCACGGCGATCGTGCCAAGCAACACGATGCCCGCGGTCACCGCGACCGCCACGCCAGGGGCGCCGGAACCCGGTCGCAATGCACCGAGCGCCCGCGGAAGCGTGCGATCGCGCGCCATCGCAAGGCCGATCCGTGAAGCACCAAAGAGATTGGCCTGTAGCGCGGAGAGCATCGACAGGACGCCCGCGCCGATCACCAGCCAGAACCCGGCCGGCCCGATGAAGTGCTCGGCGGCGAGGGCCACGAGGCCGGCTTCATCGGTCGCTGCCGCTCGTCCGATCGGCTCGCCCGCCGGGGTGCCGACGGTCGCAATCATGAAGAGCAGCGGCAGGTAGACGAGCAGCGCGATGAACAACGAGAGGTACATCGAGCGCGGCAAGTTGCGCTGCGGATCACGGACCTCGCCGCCGGCGGCGGCGATCAGGTCGAACCCCTGGAGGGCGATGAAGGTGTAGCCCATGGCCTGCACCAGTCCGGTCGGCCCCGCGCTGAAGAAGGGATCGAGCTGCTGCGTGACCACGGAGGGAGAAGTGCCGGCGAGCGTCCATGCGCCGCCGACGATCAGAATCGCGAAGACGATCAACTTCCCGATCGTCGCGGCGTTACCGCCGCCCGAGGGCCGACGGACGAGCGCGCCAGCGAGGAAGACGGTCGTGACGAGCGCGATGCCGATGCGCGCGCCAGCACTCAGCAACCAGCTCTCGGCACCTTCGGGTACGACCCGAACGAGGCCCTCGATGGCGAAGGCGGCGAACCCCAGCGCGTAGAGCACGCCGGCGAGGATCGAGGCGAACCAGACGACCCACCCGACCAGGAACGCGGCTTCGATCGACAGCACGTTCTTCGCGTAGGTGTAGGTGCCGCCGGACTGAGGAAAGCGCTTCGCGAGATCGGCGAAGCTTGCGACGGTGAGCAGCGCGATGCCGCCGTTCAGAGAGAACGCAAGGATCGCGCTCGGCCCGGTCGAAGAGAACGCGACTCCGGCGAGCGCCAGAATGCCGCCGCCGACGATCGCACCGACACCGATCGCGGTCGCTCCGAAGAGGCCGATCGAACGATCGTGGGTCGCGTTCACGTGGCCCAGGTCAGAGTCTCGCTGAAACGGATCGGGGTCCACCGCACGACGACGAGCCTCTCACTGCGAGCATCAGCGCCGAGTGCCCGCCCCGACGAGGCGCTCGATGCATCGTATGTCGGAGCACGCCGGGGGCGGGATCCCGTGCGACAACAGTCAGTGGGGTGAACCGGCCTCGGACGGACCAGCGGAGCAGCAGGCGCGGCCCGAATCAGCGAGACCGCGCAGCCCCGGGAGGCGGCGGCGGAGC
>JAQCIU010000043.1:0-25091 GCA_027593235.1 Chloroflexota bacterium | reverse complement strand
CCTGCGCGAGCGCGGCGGCCCCCGGCGCCCCCGTCGCCAGCGCGGCGGCGAGGTACTCGACCACGTGCTTCGGTTCCCGCGTGCTGAAATGCCCGATCTGCTGGCGGCACGAGACCCCCGTGATCGCGATCCCCGTGTCCGCCGCTGCCGCGTCCACCGCGGGCACCAGCGAACGGCGCGCCATCGCCTCTGAGATCCCGTAGTGCTCGTCCTCGAACCCGAACGACCCCGCCATCCCGCAGCACGCCGAATCGATCGTCGATGCGGTGTATCCCGCGAGGCGGAGCGCGCCCTCGGTCGCTTCCATCCCGACCAGCGCCTTCTGGTGGCAGTGCCCGTGCACCAGGATCTCGCCACCGCCCACGCCCGCGAACACCGCGGCGATCGCGTCCGGCTCTTCCTCGGCCAGCTTCGCGATCAGTTCGTCGAGCAGGAACGCGGACGCTGCAACCTGCCTCGCGTCGTCGGTCGCGACGAGTTCCGGGTACTCATCGCGCAGCGTCAGCAGGCAGGACGGCTCGATCCCGACGATCGGCGTCCCCGCCGCCGCAAACGGCGCCAGCCGCGCGATGTTGGCCGCCGCCCACTCCCGCGCCATCCCCAGCTGCCCCTTCGAGATCAGTGGCCGGCCGCAGCACCCCAGCCGCTCCACCAACGTCACCCGGTACCCGAGCGCCTCGAGGACTACCGTCGCCGCTTGGCCCACCTCCGGGTGGTAGTACTGCGTGAACGTGTCATCGAAGAACACCACGTCCCCGCGCGGAGCGACGCGAGCCGCTGAGCGCCCGCGGAACCAGCGCCGGAACGGACGGCGTGCCAGCGCCGGCAACGGCCGCTTGCGGTGAATCCCACCAAAGCGCTGCATCGCCAGCCGCACCAGCGGATTGCGATTGACCAGGTTCACGATCGGCACCAGCGGCCCGACCCGGCTCCCGAGGGCGCTCATCGTCGCGATCCGCCCGAACATCCGCGATCGCAGCGGCAACCCGTGCGCCTCGTGGTGCTTCGTCAGCACCTCGTACTTCAGCTTCGCCATGTCAACGCCCGACGGGCACTCGGACTTGCACGCCTTGCACTCGACACACAGATCGAGGGCTTCCTGGATCCGCTCGCCCGCCAGCTCCTCGGCTGGCAACACGCCATTCAGCGCCTGGCGCAGCAGGTTCGCGCGCCCGCGCGTGGAGTGCTCCTCGTCCAGCGTCACCATGTACGAGGGGCACATCCCCCCATCGAGCTTGCGGCAGGCGCCCTGCCCATTGCACAGCTCCACCGCGCGGGCCAGCCCGCCCTCCGCGCTGAAATCGAGGTGCGTCCGCACCTCGAGGTTCACCGTCTGCGGCCCCAGCCGCAGGTTCTCGCGGAACCCCGGCGTATCGATGATCTTCCCCGGGTTCAGCAGCCCCTGAGGATCCCAGGTCCGCTTCAGCTCGCGGAACGCTTCGGTGATCTCTGGGCCGAACATCTTCTCCGTGAAGACCCCGCGCAGGATCCCGTCGCCGTGCTCGCCGCTCAAACTCCCGCCGAACTCCAGCACCAGCTCCGCGATCTCCGTCGCGATCGCCTCCGTGGTGTCCAGCCCCTCCTCGGTCTTCACGTTGACCAGCGGCCGAATGTGCAGGCAACCGACCGAGGCGTGCCCGTAGTAGGCGGCAGTTGTGCCATGCGACCGCACGATCGCGTCGAACCGCGTCAGGTACTCTGCCAGCTTCTCCGGCGGAACCGCGGTGTCTTCGACGATCGCCACCGGCTTGGCGTCGCCCTTCACGCTCATCAGCAGCCCGAGCCCCGCCTCGCGGATCCGCCACCAGCGCGCCTGCTCGCCGTTGTCCGTCGTCGTCGGCGCCGCGTAGGCCAGCCCCGTCGCCAGCATGTCCGCCACGAGGGCTTCGAGCTTCGCTTGCAGCTCGGCCTCGGATTCCCCGTAGAACTCCACCATCAGGATCGCGCCTGGCTCGCCGATCACCCGGTCAAGCAGCTTCGAGTACCCGATGCTCTCGCGACAGCGCTCGATGATCGCCTCGCCGACCAGCTCGATCGCCGAGACGGGATGGCCGAGGGCTGCCACCGTCGCGTTCGCTGCGTCGACGATGTCCCGGCAGTGCACCGCCGCCAGGCCTTTCAGCGTTGGCAGGGGCACCACCTTCACCTTCGCCTCGGTGATCACCGCCAGCGTGCCTTCGGAGCCCACCACCACCTCGGACAGGTTGATCCGGTCCTCGTCCAGCGCGGCATCGAGGTTGTAGCCGGAGACCCGCCGTTGGATATTCGGGAAGCGCGCGTCGATCTCCGCGCGGTGCGCCGCCGCGATCTCCCGCGTGCCCCGGTAGATCCCACCCTCGATGCCCGGCAGGTCGAGCTTCGTCGCCAGTTGGGCGCCGCTCACGTCCTCGAAGGTTGTCGCCGTCGCGTCGGAGAGCACCACGTCTAGCGCGATCACCTGATCGATCGTCTTACCGTAGACGCACGAGTGCGCGCCACAGGAGTTGTTGCCGAGCCCGCCGCCGACCGTCGCGCGATTCTTCGTCGACGTATCGATTGGGTATTGCAGCCCATGCGGCTTCAGCAGCCGGTTCAGCTCGTCGACGACGATCCCCGGCTGCACGCGCGCCCACTGCTCTTCGGCGTTCAGCTCGACCAGCGACGACATGTGTCGCGAGCAGTCGAGGACGATCGCGTGGTTTACCGTCTGCCCCGCGAGGCTCGTCCCGGCGCCGCGTGAGAGCACGGGCACGCCACGCTCGCCCGCGACCCGGATCACGTGCTGGATCTCCTCGCGGCTACGTGGGTACACGACCGCGATCGGCTCCATCTCGTAGATCGAGGCGTCCGTCGCGAATAGCAGCCGATTCGGCCGGTCGATCTCCACGTCGGCCGCGCCGCCACCGAGGCCGCTCGCCAGTTCCGCGGCAAGCGCCTCGAGCGCGCTCGCCGGCCCCTCCAACAGCTCGAGCGCCCGTTGGGCGCTCGCATGAATCGGGGGAGTCGTCGCCTTGATCACGTCTCGGATCGTCATCCGGGGAGCGTACCCGTTCGGCCCGCCAACCGCTGCTTCCGCGCTGCTCTGCCGGTGCGATCGTTACAATCCCGCGAACGTAGTCCGAGGGGGATCCCGTGACCGAGCCTTCACGCGCGCAGTACGGCGTTTCGCTGGCCCGCAATGTCGGCATGCCGGCGCGAGACGGCACCTGGCTCGCAACCGATGTCTGGCGCCCCGCCGAGGCAGGGGAGCCGCTTCCCGGCCCATTCCCCGCGGTCCTCATGCGCACCCCCTACGACCGCCGCGGTGAGCGCTACCAGCGCCACGGCGAGTTCTGGGCAGAACGCGGCTACCTCTTCGTGGTCCAGGACGTCCGCGGACGCTTCGGCTCGGACGGCGATTTCATCCTGCTCGCCAACGAGGGCCCGGACGGCTACGACGCCGTCGAGTGGCTCGCCGCACTGCCGTACTGCGACGGCAACGTCGGCACCTTCGGTACCTCGTATTCCGGCTGGACGCAGAACGCCGCCGCCCTCGAACGCCCACCGCACCTCAAGGCGATGTGGGTGAATCAGGGTGGCTCGAACGGCAACGTCACCGCCCTGCGACATAACGGTGCGATGGAACTGCGCTGGATCACCTGGGCCGTCAGCCACGGCGCCGTCTCGCCCGAGGCCAATCGCAATCCCGCGCTCGCCCGCGAACTCCAGCACAACACCGAGCACATGTACGAATGGCTCCAGCGCCTCCCGTGGCACGAGGGCAACTCGCCGCTGACCAAACTGCCGGTCTACGAGCAGTGGGCGCGCGACCTCTACGAGCAGGGCGACGACGGCGAGTACTGGCGGCAGCGCGGACTGAACTTCGAGGCCCACCTCGCTGAGAGCGCCGACATCCCGACGATGTACTCCAGCGGCTGGTACGACTCCTACACCCGCGCCACCACCGACCTCTTCAACCTGGCAAAGCAGCGATTCCAGAAGCAACAGTTGCTGATGGGCCCCTGGACTCACGGCGAGGTGCCACTGGATCGCAGCTACTCCGGCGAGGTCGATCTCGGCTCCGAGGCTCCGATCCACACCAACACCGCCCGCGGCGTGAAGGCCGTGCACCTCGAGTTCTTCGATCGCCACCTCCGAGGTGTCGACAACAACGCGGACGCGACCCCGGTCCGTCTGTTCGTGATGGGTGGCGGCAGCGGTCGGCGAAACGCCGAGGGCCGCCTCGATCACGGCGGCGTCTGGCGTGACGAGGCGGCGTGGCCGCTCGTGCGCGCCGTGCCGACGCCGTTCTATCTCCACCCGGACGGCGGCCTGCGCGCCGGCGAGGCGCCCTCGGCCGCGGCGGGATCATCGACCTTCCGCTACGACCCGGCGAACCCGCTGCCGACGATCTCCGCCAATACCTCGTCGCTCAACGAACTCGCCCCGCAGCCGGAACGCACCACCCTCGCGACGCCGATCTCGCTCGTGCGCGTGATGGTGATCCAGGGCGGCGCCGATCAGCGCACCCGACCTGACCTCCACGGCTGCGAATCGCCGTACGGACCGCTCGAGGACCGCCCCGATGTCCTCGCCTTCACCACCGACCCGCTCGCCGCGGACATGGAAGTCACCGGCCCCATCGAGGCGACGATCCACCTCACCTCCGACGCGCCGGACACCGACCTCTTCGTGATGGTGCAAGACCTCTATCCGGCAAGCGGGGAGTGGCCGGACGGCTACCGGCTCAACGTCGCCGACGGCCTCATGCGCGTCCGCTACCGCGGCGGCATGGACGCCCCGGCACCTCTGACGCCCGGCGAGCCAGTCGAGGTCACGTTCCAGCTCTACCCGACCAGCAACCGTTTCCTCGCCGGGCACCGCGTCCAGGTACTCGTCAGCTCATCGTCGTTCCCGCGGTTCGATCCGAACCCGAACACCGGCGAGCCGATCGGTCGCCACACGCACATGCGCGTCGCGAACAACACGATCCACCACAACAGCGATCGCCCGTCGCGCGTGATCCTGCCGTTGGTGCCGATCGAGTAGCGCTAGTTGGCGATGAACGCGATCAACAGCGTCGCGAGGGCGATCGCCGGGCCATAGGCCAGCGTGCCCGATCGCCCGAATCGCATGAAGGCGACCATCGAGAGCACCCCGCCAAGCAGGGCGATCGCGATCAGTAGCGATCCGAGGCCTTCGAAGCCGGCGAGCGCACCCGCCGGGGCGGCGAACTTCACATCGCCCATCCCGATCGAGCCGGGTTTCCAGAACGCGAACGCGAAGAACGGCAGCACCGCGATCAGCGCCGCCGCAACTGTCGCGCCGCTCGGGTCCGCCGCAATCGCGAACACGAGCGCTGGAGCCACGAAGGCGTTTCGCAGCCGCCGCGTCCGCAAGTCCTCGGCGGCGGCGACCAGCATGATCGCCATCGCCACCCACGCCACGATCGTCGCCCCATCCTCAATCGAGGTGGTAACGCCAATCGAGGCGGCAAGCGCTCCGGCGGCCGCGATCGCGGTCACGGGGAGCCGGCGGCCGCCCGCATCCTGTTGGTCCTCGGTCACCTCTACTGCGTCGTCTGCGGACCGCGCGGCACTCACGCTGCGGCCCCCTCGGCGACCGGCTCGAGGATCAGCGTGTCGCCGACCTCGATGTCGCAGCCGGCGATCACGCCGGCCGGTAGTTCATACGCAGTGCGCGCGCCACGCGCCGCACTGAACCGCCACGGCGCGAAATCGGACACCAGTTTCACCACGCGCTCCTCGCGATCGACATAGACCAGGTCAATCGCGAAGCGCATGAACATCATGTGCAGTGAGGACGCCGGCTCAAAGCGCATCCCGCCACCCTCGGCCAGCGACGCGCGCCCCAGCAGGCCGCACATGCGCGCCCACGGAGAATCGGCGCACTCCACGGCGGTCCCCAGGACCGCCCCGCTCCGCGCCACGCGGAGACCAACTCGGTTCGCCATAAGGCTTAGCCGAACGTCCTGACCATCTGGATCGCAGCGGGCCCAAGCAAGATCACGAAGATCGAGGGGAAGATGAACAAGATCAACGGGAAGAGCATCTTGATCGGTGCCTTCATCGCCGCCTCTTCAGCCCGCTGCCTGCGACGCTGACGCACGACGTCCGCCTGTGCTCGGAGCACCGGTCCCAGCTCCATGCCGGACTGATCCGCCTGGTTCAGCGAGTTCACGAAAGCGACGACAGCCGGAACGCCGGTCCGGGTACCGAGCGCCCGCAGCGCCTCGCGACGTTGCCGACCAAGGGCCACCTCGGAGAGCGTTCGACGGACCTCAATAGCAAGGGGACCATCGCCTCGCTCAGACACTCGCGAAAGCGCCGCCTCGAGCGCAAGACCAGCTTCGATCGACACCGTGAGCAGGTCGACGAGGTCTGGCAGTGCGGCGGTAATTTCGGATCGCCGACGTGTCGCGCGACCATTGATCAGGGCTCCCGGACCCGCCAGCGCCACACCGGTGGCAGCTACGACGAGGCTAAGTTCTCGCTGAGTGAAACCCTCGGTACTGACATAAAGCGATGACACGAGTGCTGCGATCACCGCCAGCATCACAGACATTCCGATGAACGTGGCACCCGTCATCGAATCGCCCAAACCGGCCGCTGCCACCATTCGGTCTGCTGGCTTCGTCAGGCTTGGTGGCGCCTGAACAAGGCGCTCGAAGAGCGACTTGCTTCGTAGACTCTCGCGTCGACGGCGCGTCGGTTGTGGAGCCTTCTCGCGCTCCCCAATGATCTGCTGCTGCCACGCCGGGCGTGCGGCCTTTGCGGTCCGCATTGTTGCAACCGACCGTGTCAGGAGGAACGCCGCAATTCCGAACGAGACAGGGAGGATGTAGGAAATCATCTAGACCTTCACGTCTGCGATCTTCCGAATGACGAGCATGCCGAAGACCTCGGAGACTCCGGCGCCCACTAGTGCGGCGATGCCCATTGGCTCGGTCAGCATCGGTCCCATGTAGTCGGGATTCATGAAGTAGACGAGTCCGCCAACCGCAACTGGGAGCAGGCCCAACACCCAACCAGAGAGCCGTGCCTGACCGGTGAGTGAAACGTGACCACCCACGAGGCGGCGGGGACGAACGCGTTACCCCGCGACCGCTTCCGCGTCAGGGTCGAGGTACGGCAACAACGCCTCTAGCAGGTCCGTCTCGGACCCCAGCATCTTGCCGAGGCCAGAGAGCAGCCCCATCACCCGCGCGATCAGGATCACGTCGCCAGGCACGTCGATCAGCGGATTCGACCGCAACACCGCGCCCAGTCGTTCGTTGATGTCGGCGACCATCTCCTGGTCGGCGTACGGTCGTCCGGAGCGCAGCACGTCCCCCAGGAACGCCTCGCCCAGCGCCGTGTAGGTCTCGTCGTTGCGTTCGCGCGTCCGGAACCCCATGCCCTCCATGGTCCCCGTGATCGCCTCCGGCTGCTCGCTCACAATCGCGCTGGTCAGCACGATCAACTGCTCCCGGAACTCGTCGGGCAGCGTCTTCGTCAGGCCGAAATCGACCAGACCGATCTTCGCCTTCTCGCCCGGCGACTCGCCGGGCACCACGAACAGGTTGCCCGGGTGCGGATCGGCGTGGAACATCCCACGCTCGAGGATCATCGTGTTGTAGAGATCGATCAGCGACGCCGCGACCTGCGGCGTGTGCACACCATCCGCGCGTTGCCGCTCAACGTCGCTGATCTTGATGCCCTCGATGTAGTCCATCGTCAGCACCCGTCGCGTCGAACGCTCCCAGTGGATCGCTGGGATTACGACGTCGTCGCGATCCGAAAGCAGCGCGGCGAGCCGTTCCGCCGCGTGCCCCTCGTGGATGAAGTCGACCTCTTCGGGAGCGTTGCGCTCCATCTCCGCGACCACCGGCCGGAAGTCGATCACCCGCTCGAATCGCGCCCAGACATCCACCAGCAGCCGCAGAATCTGCAGGTCGTACTGCACGATCCGTTCGACCCCTGGGTACTGCACCTTGACCGCCACGAGAGTGCCGTCGTGGAGCCGCGCGCGGTACACCTGCGCGAGCGACGCTGCCGCGACCGCCTGCTGGTCGAACTCCGCGTACAGCTCATCGATCGAGCCGCCCAGCTCCGCCTCGATCACCGGGCGCATCTCCGACCACGCCCGTGGCGGCACCTGGTCGTGTACCAGCGAAAGCGTGCGCACGTACTCGTCCATCAGAATGTCGGCGCGACTGCCCAGGAACTGGCAGGTCTTGATGATCAGCCCCTGCTGCTTCAGGGCGCGCCGTACCACCGCCAGCGCCGCCTCCTGGTGGAAGCGGTGCGTCGCCTCGGCCATCCGCTCATTGCCGCGGAACCGTCGCTGAATGCGCAGCCAGCGCCAGCGCAGCCACAGCGCCGTCACCGTGCCCGCGAGCGGCAACATGCGCCGCAGTCGCCCGGTTGGCGGGCGTGGCGCGTGCTTCGTTCCGTACGCCTCGGTCGCAGCCAACAGACACTCCTCGGAAAACGGGTTGGCACCCACCTCGACGATATCAACGAAACGAGTCGAGGCCGTCACCGCTCGCTGCGGACCACTTCCCGCCGCGGATCGGTCTCGCAAGGCGCTACGCCGGACCCGGGGTACGATCGAAGACATGGTCGTCTTCAACCCGTTCGTCCCGTCCTACAAAGCGAACCCCTACCTCCAGTACGGTCGCCTCCGCGAAGCCGATCCAGTCCACCGCAGCATCGCGATGCAGGCCTGGATCCTCACCCGCTACGAGGATTGCGTCGCTGTCCTCCGCGACCCGTCACGCTTCTCCTCGGACGGCCGCAACGCCGGCGGCCAGCTCGGCGAGGTGATCCGCCAGCAACGCGCCGAATCCCCACTCGGACAGGCGCAGATGCTGCTCACCATCGATCCGCCCGCCCACACCCGCATGCGCGCGATCGTCAACAAGGTCTTCACCCCGCGTCGCGTCGCCGCCCTCCGCCCCCGCATCGAGGAGATCGCCCGCGACCTGCTGGAGGCCGCCCCCCGCGAGGGTGGCTTCGAGTTGATGGCCGGCCTCGCCCAGCCACTCCCCGTGATCGTCATCGCCGAGCTGCTCGGCGTCCCGCCCGCTGATCGCCAGCGCTTCAAGGAATGGTCGAACGCGCTCGCCGCGACCACCGACGTCATGAACTCCGAGGCCGTCATCAATCAGGCTCGCGAGACCACCCTTGAGCTGATCGAGTACTTCGGCCGCTTCATCGCCGCCCGCCGCGCCGCCCCCCAGGACGACCTCATCTCCGCGCTCGTCGCCGCCGAGGAAGCCGACCAGCTCACCACCGACGAGATCCTCGCCTTCGCGATCCTGCTACTCGTCGCCGGCAACGAAACCACCACCAACCTCATCGGCAACGGCACCCTCGCCCTGCTCGATTGTCCCGAGGTCGCCGCGCAATTCCGCGCCACTCCCGCCGCGCTCCCCGCCGCCATCGAGGAGATGCTCCGCTTCGACTCCCCCGTCCAGGCCGTCGTCCGCATCGCCCTCGAAACGACCACTATCGGCGCCACGACCGTCGAGCGTGGCGACATGCTGATGCTCATGCTCGGCGCCGCGAACCACGATCCGGATCAGTTCCCCGCCGCGGCCACCTTCGACCCGGGACGCGATCCGAACCGCCACCTCTCCTTCGGCATGGGCCCGCACTTCTGCCTCGGTGCACCGCTCGCCCGCCTCGAGGCCGAAGTTACCTTCGAGGCCCTGCTCCGCCGCTACCCCTCGATCGAGCGCGGCGAAGGCGACCCCGCCCGCGGCGGCACCCTGCTCCTCCGAGGCCTCACGAAACTGCCGCTCGCCGTCGCCTAGCGGTCCAGCCGCCAGCGCGATCGCGACTCGGCGTCGGGCTGCGGGCGGAACATCGCCTGCAGCGCGTCCAACGCGCTCGCCCCAGCGATCACCGTCACCCGATCCCCCGCAATCAACCGCGTGTGCCCACGCGGGATCAACGTCGCCCCGTCGTGCCGCACCGTCACCATGATGGCGTTCTCCGGCAGCTCCAGCTCGCTGATCCGGTGCCCGTTCAGCACGCTGCCGCGCTCGACGCGCAGCTCCAGGTAGCGCACGTCATCGCTCAACGCATTCCGCAACCGACCGCGCCGCACCTGCGTATCGCGCGACTCAATCGCCGCCGCGTACGCGTTCGTAATGTCGCTCCGTCTCAAGATCCCGCAGGGAATCCCCGGCTGCTCCCGAAGCGTCACCGGCAACGCATGTACCGACCGTCCCGCGAACACCCCCAGCGCCTGGTGCAGCGTCTGATCCGGGAAGATCGTGTGCAGATCGGTCGCGCAAACATCACGCGCCGTCAACGATTCATTGCCCTCCCCCAGCGCGCGCGTGATGTCCGTGTTCGTGATCACGCCGCTCAGCTCACCGTCCTCGTTCACCACCAGCGCGATCGTTTCGCGATCGCTCGCCAGCTCCATCGCGATATCCGAGATCGGCGAATCCGGCTCGACGCGCACCCCCACCGGGCTCATCGCATCCGAGACCCGCAACGTCTGCATCATGTTGTCGGGGAGCTGCTCCTCCTCGATCACCACGCCCCGCCGCGAGAGCCGGTACGTGTAAATCGTGTCGGTACTGAGCAGTTGCGACACCAGCGTCGCCGTCACCACCGCCGTCATCACCGGCAAAATAATCTCGTAGTCGCGCGTCAGCTCGAAGATGATCAACACCGCCGTAATCGGCGACCGCGCCGTGCCCGCCGTCAGCGCCGCCATCCCCACGGTGGCATAAGCCCCCGAGGACGCCGTGTGGCCCGGCAGCACCTCGTTCACAATCCCCCCGAACGCCGCGCCCAGCATCGCGCCGATGAACAGCGACGGACCGAATACGCCCCCGCTACCCCCACTCCCAATCGTCAACGAGGTCGCCAGTACCTTCAGCACCAGCACCACCAGCAGCGTGCTAATCGCCCCTTCGCCGGACAGCGCCGCTCCGAGGGTGTCCTCGCCCAGCCCCATCACGTCCCGATCGATCAGCCCCAGCGCACCCACCAGCAGCCCGCCGATCGCCGGCAGCAGCAGCGGGTGCACCCGCAGCACCGCGAACCGATCCTCCGTCCAGTACAGCGATCGCATGAACGCCACGCTCAGCACCCCGGCCAACCCACCGAGGATCGCGTACAGCGGGATCTCCACCACCGCGTTCTCCAGCTCGTGCGGCTGGATCGCCACCGTCGGATCGTCGCCCCGCAGGATCACCGCCGTCGTGGTCGCCACCACCGAGGCCAGCACCACCACGCTGAAGTTCCGCGTATTGAAGCGACGCAGGATCACCTCGAGCGCGAAGAACACCCCCGCGATCGGCGCGTTGAACGTCGCCGCGATCCCCCCGGCCGCCCCCGACGCCAGCATCAGCTTCACGTTCTCGTCGGAGAGCCGCAGCGTCCGCGCGAACGTCGAGCCGACCGCCGCGCCGATCTGGACGACCGGCCCTTCCTTCCCCGCCGATCCGCCGGATCCAATCGTCAACGCCGAAGCAATCGGCTTCGTGATCACCGTCCACGGATTGACCCGTCCGCCTGCGGTCTCCACCGACAGCAGCACCGGGGCAACGCCCGCGCCGCGGGCGTCACGCGCGAAGAAGTACGTGAACGTGCCGACCAGCAGCCCGCCGATCGCGGGCGCCAGGATCAGCTTCCAGCCGCCCCAGGAACCCAGCACATCGTCCAGCAGCCAGTCGAACGACACCGCGTTCACGCCGTCGATCATGGTTTCGAACGCGGCAGCACCGAGGCCGGTCAGGAGCCCGATAAAGGTCGCCACCACCATCGGGCCGCCACTCGGCGAACGCTCGATCAGTACCCGGGTGCGGCGGATCAGGCGCGTCTGTGCGCGCGCGGCAGTTTGCGAGAGGGTCACGCTCCCGGCATCGTATCGCGCAGGCGAGGACCCGCAACTCCGCCTCAAAGCCCCCGGGAGTCCCCCTGCTTCAGCCTCCCGAGGGCCACACGATGGGAGCACCCGTGCCCGATTACGATCGCGACAATATCTTCGCCCGCATCCTCCGCGATGAGATCCCCAGCGATCGCGTCTACGAGGACAGCGAGTTCATCGCCTTCCGCGACGTCGCCCCCTCCGCGCCCACCCACGTCCTCGTCATCCCGCGTGGCGAAGCGCCAACCGGCCCGCAGGCGTTGACCGATGCCGATGCCGCGATGGTCGGCCGCATGACCGTTGTCGCGACCCGCATCGCCCGCGATCTGGGCCTCGAGGACGCCGGCTACCGCCTCGTGTTGAACAACGGGAGCGACGCCGGGCAGACCGTCTTTCACCTCCACATGCACATCCTCGGCGGCGGCCCGCTCGGCCGCCTCGCTTAGGCGCGCCCGTAGTCCGGGGGAACCCCCGCTTGCGCGGCCGAACCGGCGCGGTCAATCATCGAGGGCGGGAATCACCCCAGCGAGTGGACGGCGCCCATGACCAGCTCGATCTCGCGGGACGGCAATACCTACACGGAAGCCGCCCCGCAACTGCTTGATTCGCTCCTCTACGGGGTCTCGCATGACCTCCGCTCGCCCCTGCTCACCGTCTCCCTCAGCGCCCAGCTCCTTGAGCACTCGCTCGCCGGCGTCGAGGTCGCAGGTGCCATCGAGGCCCTCGATGGCCTCCGCGCCGCCTGCGATGACCTCGAGCGCATGCTCTCCGCCCTCAACGCCCTCTCCCGTGCCGCCCGCCGCGCGAGCGACACGATCGAGGTCACCCTGTCCTCCCTCTTCGGCGGCGCTCCCGCCGTCACCGTCGCCCTCGACGAAAGCACCGCCGGCGAACTGCGGTGGGCGATCCCCACCGGCGCAACCGCGCTGCTGGATGGGGACACCGCGGTCATCCGTTGGTCGGTCGCAGATGCGCCCGATTCACCGCTCATGGCGCTCGCCGGTTCGTTGCACCTGCACGCCGGCGGCCTGATCGAACGACTCGCCTGCCTCCAGATCACCCTCGCGCGCCATCACGGCAGCCTCGATGTCGTGGGCGAGCAGGTCACCGTCCGTCTCCCCGTCCTCGGAGGTGTCGCATGAACCAGGGCACGCCCGTCGTGATCGTCGAGGACGACGACGCCCACCGCGATCTGATCGCCCATCTCCTCGCCTTCGTCGCCCCCGAATCCCGCGTGCTGCTCCTCGCTGCCGAGGACCGCGAAACGATCGCCGATCGCGCCCCCTTGGGCGCCCTCGTCCTGCTCGATCGACGCCTCGGCGCGCACGACTCAATCACGCTCGTGCGCCCGCTCGTCCGCCACCGCGCCGATCTGTCGGTCGCCATCATGTCCGCGTTCGTAACGCCCGAGGATCGTCTCGCCTGCCTCGCTGCCGGCGCTGGAACGGTCTTCGAGAAGCCCGGCGACCTCAACGGCTGGCGCAGCACCTTGCTCGGCCTGCTCGGTGGCGGCGGACGCACGCTCGTACGCGCCGCCTGACGCCCGACCCCGATTGCTCGGCATCCCGCGCGGGATGCACAGCCACCGTGCCCATATACTCACCGCGCGGGTGTGCGCCGGAGACGGACGCCGCGCTCGCGGGGGCCTGTAGCTCAGCGGCCTAGAGCAGTCGGCTCATAACCGATCGGTCCCAGGTTCGAATCCTGGCGGGCCCACCAATCCAGTCGATCTCACCGGGAGCCGCATGCACCGCGATCGTGCCCGCCAGGCACTCGGCAGCTACCAGCCCCGGGAACTCTCGCTTCAGGATCGCCGCCCGGCCGGCGTACTGCTCCTGCTTCACCAGCTCGATGGCGAAGACCACATCGTCTTCCAGCAGCGCACCAATCGCGTCCGCCACCACAAGGGCGAAATCAGCTTCCCCGGCGGCGCCCGCGATCCCGAGGATGCGACGCTGCTCGAAACCGCGCTCCGCGAGACCCACGAGGAAATTGGCGTCCCGGCCGCCAGCATCGAGGTCTTCGGTCAGCTCGATGACACCGCCACCTTCGGCTCGAACTACCTGATCCGCCCCTTCGTCGGAGCCGTCCCCACCGATACCGCCGTCACCTTCGTCGAAGCCGCCCGCGAGGTGCGCGAACTCCTGCACGTGCCCCTCGCGCATCTGCTCACCGCGGACGCGCGTGTCTGGAAGGTCGCGGAACGCGATGGAGTCACGGAGACCACGCCCGCCTATGCCTTCGAGGGTTCCGTGATCTGGGGCGCGACCGCGCGGATGCTCGGCCAGTTCCTCACACTGCTCGATCCCACGGGGATCCACCGATGACGCTGATCCTTGTCCGCCACGGCGAATCCGAAGGCAATGCCCGCGGTGTGATCACCGGCTCCCTCGATCTCGTGCTGACCGAGCGCGGGCGGGAGCAGGCCCGCCGCGTCGGTGCCCGGCTCGCCGTCGAGCCGGTCGCCGCCGTCTACGCCAGCACCCTCCGCCGCGCCTCGGCGACCGGTGCCGCCGTCGCCACGCACCACGGCGTCACCGTCGAGGAGATTGCCGGCCTCGATGAGTACCGCTACGGCGAGGCCGAAGGCCTCTCCTGGCCGGAGATCACCGAGCGCTTCAACCTCACCACAAACGACTGGGGACGCGGCGTCGTCCCCGGCGAGGAAGGCCACCCCGCATTCCGCCGCCGCGTCGGCATCGAGATCGATCAGCTCCGCGCCCGCCACCGCGAGGATGTCGCGGTCGTCGCCTGCCACGGCGGCACCATCCTTCAGGCGCTCGCCCATCTCCTCGAACTGCCCGATCACACCTCGCCCCGCACCCGCATCTCCAACTGCTCCCTGACCGTCGTGCAGCACCGCGCCGGGCGTGACGAGATCGTCGTCGTGAACGACGTCTGCCACCTCGAAGACAACCTGCCGTCGTAGCCGGCTGCTATAGCCAACTCCCGTAAGCAGGCGCCGTACCTTGGTGGTGTGCTCCGGTGCCGTCACCCCCCGAAGGGGGTCTCGCGGGCTAGAGCAGTGCCGATCCGGCCGTCGCGATCGCCAGCAGGCTCGTCGCCGCCAGCAGCAGCATCGATAACCGCCGCAGTCGCGCGTCCGTGACGAATGGCCGCAATCGGATCCCCAGCGCGACGCCAAGCGCCGCACCCAGCAGCCCCCACAACACCACCGGCACCGTCTTGTCGTCGAAGACCCCGGCCGCCGCCGCGATCCCGATACTTGGAATCCCGGACAGCGCCCCGTAGGAGAACATCCGCGATCGGAAGCGCGCCGCCCCGCCGCCCATCCAGTGGTAGTACAGCACCAGCGCCGGCCCACCCATGCTCGTCGATCCGCGCATCACGCCGGAGACCAGCCCCGCCGCCGCCAGCCGCGGCAGGTTCGATTCGCGGACCACCTCTTCCTTGCCGCTGCTCAACCGGTTCGCGATCACCGCGCCAAGCACCGTGCAGCCCACAAGCAGTCGCAAGACGTCCTCGTTGGACTGGGTCAGCAACCACACGCCGATCGGCACGGTGAGCAGGCTCACCGCCGCGGCGGGCGCCGCGTCGAGCAGTGGCGTTCGTGGGCGGTCCATCACGTAGAGCACCGCGGCGACCGCCGGGATCCCCACCAGCATCATCGCCACTGCCGGTCCCGGCCCGACCACCAGCGTCGCCGCCGGCACGAAAATCAGCCCCGATCCGAACCCCACCGAGGTCTGGACCGTCACCGCCGTCAGCGCCAGCAGCACGACAAACGCAAGCTCCGCTGTCAGCGCGCCCTCCGGAGCATCGGAGCCTCGAGGTTCGCGATCATTCGCTCCAGCGGTCGTACATCGTGACCTCGGAGACCGGCGGGCGGCGGTTCGGCCCGTACGCGCGATCCGGCCAGCCGATCGGAAGGATCGCCGCCGTGTCCCAGCCCTCGGGAATACCGAGGATCTCGTGGATCTGCTGTCGCTTCACCCGGTGCAGCGTCGTCAGCACGCTCCCTAGCCCCATCGATCGCGCCGTCAGCATCAGGTTCTGACAGGCCGGATAGATCGATGCGCCGGTCTGGATCCCGGAGCGCCCCGTGCTCGGCACCTGCACGCACGCCACAATCAGCACCGGTACCGCGGTCCACGGCTGCCGGTCGGAGGCGCGCGCCGGCGCGCGCCCCGCGTACGCCTCGGCAAACGCCGCTTCGTAAACCTCGCTCAGCTGCGCTTTCACCTCGGCGTCTCGCACAACGATGAATCGCCACGGCTGGCTGTTCGACCCGGAAGGCCCGTGCGTCGCCGCGGTGAGCAGTTGCTCAACGGTCGCCGCGTCGACCTCACGATCCGAGAACGCGCGCACCGCGCGTTGGTGTCGGAAGAGTTCGCTGACCTCGTTGATCGGCTGCATCGTGTCCCCCTGCATCCTTGGTGCCGCGGCTCCCCGCGCCCGACCCGCCGAGGATCACCGACCCTCGGCTGCTCTAGCCCGTCGTGGCCAGCGTCGCCACGGTGACGCCCTCGCCACCTTCTTTGGGCTCCGCCGTCTCGTAACCGGTGACCAGCGGATGGCGGTCCAGCAGTTCGCGCACCGCGCGCCGTAGCGTACCCGTGCCGCGACCGTGGATCAGCCGCACCCGGCCGTGACCGGAGCGCGCCGCGTCGTCCAGGAACTTCTCGACCAGTGGCATCGCCTCATCCAGCCGCTGCCCCCGCACCTCGATCTCCGAGGCCGTGAACGGCGCCGCCGGTAGCCGCAGCCGCGATCGCGCGGTGTCGGGCATCGGGTCGCCGGTCGACTGCACCTGCTCCAGCCGCACCCGCGTCCGCAGCGCCCCAAGCTGCACGTCGAACTCGCCACGGTCGTCCGGCTCGGACAGCGCCTCGCCTGGCACCCCGATGCCGCGCAGCCATACCGTCGCGCCGGTCGTGACCACGATCTCCGCGTCAACCGCCCGATGCCGGATCGGTGCCTCGAACCGCACGACGCGCGCTGGCTCGGGCTCCGGTTCCGGTCGCAGCTTCTCCGCCGCCTGTTGCGCCCGCTCGAAGTCGGCGCCCGCCTGCTCCAGCCGCGCCGCCTCGATCTCCCGCCTGCTCTTCTCGAGCAGCCGGCGTACCTCCCGCAGCTCGTCGCGGACCCGGATCCGCGCGTCTTCGCGCAGTCGCGTCGCGTCGCCCGCAAGCTGGTTCAGCTCGCGTTCCCGTTCCTCCCGCAATCCCTCCGCGCGCTCCGCGTCCGCCGCCGCCCGCGCCGCCCGCTCCTCGGCCGCCGCGAGCTGCCCGCGCAGCTCGGCCAGCATCGACTCCAGCTCGCGATCCTCGGTCGACAGGCTCGTCCGCGCCGTCTCGATCACGTCCGCCTGCATCCCGAGGTTGAGCGCGATCGCCAGCGCGTTCGATTGCCCCGGCAACCCGATCGTCAGCCGGTACGTCGGCGACAGCGATTCGAGGTCGAACTCCACCGAGGCGTTCACCACGTCCGGCGTCCGGTGCGCGTAGAGCTTCAGCTCGTTGTGGTGGGTCGTCGCGATCAGCGACGCGCCGCTCGCGAGCAATCGGTCGACGATCGCGACCGCCAGGGCTGCGCCCTCGGTCGGGTCGGTACCCGCCCCCAGTTCGTCCAGCAGCACCAGCGACTGCTCGTCCGCTCGTTCGAGCACCGAGATGATCGCCGTCATGTGTCCGGAGAACGTCGAGAGCGACTGTTCGATCGACTGCTCATCGCCGATGTCGGCGAACACCGATTCGTAGACCGGAACCGTCGATCCGCGCCCCGCGGGGACCGGCAGTCCCGCCAGCGCCATCAGCGTCAGCAGACCGGCCGTCTTCAACGCCACGGTCTTGCCGCCGGTGTTCGGCCCGGTAATCAGCAGCGCGTGGTAATCACCGCCCACGACGATCGTGTTCGCAACCACGTTCGCGCCCAGCAGTGGGTGCCGCGCCTCCATCAACCGCAACTCGCCCGGGACGTCGACCAGCCACGCCTGTCGGCCACGATCGTGCAGATCCGTGGCACCCAGCTCGCGCGCCAGTCGCCCCTTCGCCACCGTCACGTCGATCTTCGCGAGGCGTTCGATCGCGTCGACCAGATCGTGACGCGCGTCGCCGACCGACCGCGACAGCTCGCGGAGAATCCGCTCGACCTCGCGGCGCTCCTGCACCTGTAGCTCGCGCCAGCGGTTGCCCAGTTCCACGACCACCAGCGGCTCGACATAAACCGTGGCGCCTGACGCCGAGGTGTCATGCACGACCCCGGGTACGGAACCACGCGACTCGGCACGAACGGGAAGGACATAACGTCCATCGCGGATCGTCACGATCGGTTCCCGCAAGAACGTTCGCAGCCCGTGGCTGTTCGCCAGCGCCTGCATCCGCTGCTGGAGTTGGTCGTGCGCGGAGAGCACCTCCGAGCGAATCTGGCGCAGTTCCGGGCTGGCCTCGTCGCGGACATCGCCGCCGTCCGCGATCGCCGCGCCAATCAGCCCGCGCAGCGGATCCAGCTCGCCGATCCCGCCGGCAATCACCGCCATCAGCGGCGCTTCCGCCTGGAGCCGCGTCAGCGCCCGCCGCACCGTCACCGCCGCGCGAGACGCGTCCGCGATGTCGAGCAGTTCCGAGGGCGTCAGCACCTGCCCGAGATCCGCCGCCTCCGCCTGCTCGCGGATATCGCGCGCGCCACCCAGCGGCACGTCGACCCCGAGTTGTTCAAGCGCGAGTGCCTCCGCGGTCAGCCGTTGCCGGCGCACCACCTCATCGCGATCGACCACCGGTCGCAGCCCCTGCGCCTCCATCCGCCCGGCTGAGAACGCCGTCAGGCGTACCAGCCGATCGATGACCGCCGGGTACTCGAGGACCTCGAGCGTCCTATCGTCCAGGTGGCGGGCTCACATTCCGGGAAAGTGGTCGTGGCGGAAGCTGATGCGCCCCGCAGATCGCCGCGAGGGCCTGTTCCACGTGCCCGTCCTCGCGTGGATCGACCGTACGTGGATCGAGCAGCACACGCCCGTCCTTGATCCGGGCGATGATCGGCGTCGGCCGCCCGCGGAGCTGCGCCGCGAACTTGTCGGCGTCGCCATCGGGCGGCGTCACCGCGCAGACCACCGTCGGCAACTCCTCGCCGGGCAGCGATCCGCCGCCAACCGTCGAATGCTCGCTGATCGCCTCGCCGTGCGCGGGGCAGGTCCGCGCCCAGCGCCGTGCACGCCGCTCCAGTTCGTCCACCGGCTCCGCGATCATCCGCCAGACCGGGATCTCCTGCTCCGCGTCGCCGATCGCGTAGTGCTTCAACGTCGCCACCAGCGCCGCGATCGAGGCCTTGTCGATCCGTACCGCGCGCGCCAGCGGATGGCGCCGCATCGCCTCGATCGCCTCGCGGCGCCCCACGACGATGCCGGCCTGCGGCCCCCCGATCAGCTTGTCGCCGGAGAACAGCACCACATCGGATCCCGCGTGCACGGACTCCTGCACCATCGGCTCTGCCGCGAGCCCGTACTGCCGCGTATCTAGCAGCGCACCGCTCCCTAGATCGTCGATCAACTTCAGCTCGTGCCGTGCCGCCACCTCGGCCAGCTCGCCGATCGTCGCGGACGCCGTGAACCCGATCAGCGCGAAGTTCGAGGAGTGCACCCGCAGCAGCGCCGCGGTGCGCTCGCTGATCGCGCCCTCGTAGTCGCTCGCGTACGTCCGGTTCGTCGTCCCCACCTCAACAAACTCCGCGCCCGACTGGCGCATCACATCCGGGATCCGAAAGCCCCCACCGATCTCGACAAGCTGACCGCGTGAGATCGCCACCTCGCGGTCGCTGCAGAGCGCCGCCAGCGCGAGCAGCAGCGCCGAGGCGCCGTTATTCACGACCAGTGCCGCCTCGGCGCCCGTGATGCTGCAGAGCAGCGGCTCCAGGTGCTGGTGTCGCGATCCGCGCGTCGCCTCGCCGAGGTCGAACTCCAGCGTCGAATAGCTCTGCGTCACCCGCTGCATCGCCTCGATCGCCGATCGAGAGAGCGGAGCGCGGCCCAGGTTCGTGTGAATGATCACCCCGGTCGCGTTCACCACGCGCACCAGCGTCGAGGCCAGCGTCTCGCTCCGCGCGACCAGCAAATCCGCGGTGTCCTCGGTGCTGTCGCCGCGCCCAATCTCTTCGCGCTGGGCGTTCAACACCTCGCGCGCAAGGCTCGCGATCGCCTCACGCCCATGCACCTCCGTGAGCGGCGCGATCCGGCTGTCGGACAACAGCGAATCGACCGATGGCAGCACGCGGTAGGGGTTCGTCAACGGGTCCCTCGCTTCATCCCGATTGTAGACGCAGCAACGCGCTCATCGACCCCGCAACGGGCCCGTGTTCACCCACGTAATCGCCGGATCGGTCCACCGCGTTGACCGTACTCGGTGCGAACGTACGATCACAGTCTATTGACGCGCCGGATGGCCCGTCCCTGCTCACGATTTCCACAGTCTCGGAGGCTTCTCGTGAATCTGCGCATCCCCGGTCCCACCCCTGTGCCCACAGCGGTGGCCGAGGCCGGTGCCGCCGAGATGATCAACCACCGCGGGCCAGAGTTCGCGGAAATCATCACACGCACCACGGAACGCGTCCGCACGGTCTATCAAACCAAGAACGACGTGCTCACCCTCACCGCCTCCGGGACCGGCGGCATGGAGGCTGCGGTCTCCTGCCACGTCAACCCGGGCGAAAAGGTGCTGATCGCCACCGTCGGTGTCTTTGGCAAGCGCTTCGTCGACCTGACCCGCGCCTTCGGCGGTGACCCGGTTGAACTCGCCTTCGAGTTCGGCACCTCGATCGACCCGAACCGGATCGATCAGGCGCTCCAAGAGAACCCCGACATCCGCACGCTCATGGTCACGCACAACGAGACCTCCACGGGCGTCACCAACAAGCAACTTCCCCAGATCGCCGAGGTCGCGCGCAAGCACGACTGCCTGATCATCGTCGACGCGATCTCGTCGCTCTCCTCGATCCCCGTCCCGGTCGATCAGTGGGGCTTGGATGTCGTCATCTCCGGTTCCCAGAAGGGCTGGATGATCGGCCCCGGCCTGGTCTTCGTCTCCTGCAGCGCCCGTTCCTGGGAGAAGCAGTCACACACGACCACCCCGCGCTTCTACCTCGACCTCCAGAAGGCCAAGGACTACCTGGAGAACGGTCAGACGCCGTCGACCCCGGCCGTCAACCTCTTCTTCCAGCTCGATAAGGCGCTCGACCTGATGTTCGAGGAAGGCATCGAGGCCATCTACGACCGGCACCGCCGCCTCGCCCAGATGACCCGCGACGGCGTCCGCGCCCTCGGCCTCGAACTCTTCGCCGAAGAGGGCTCCGAGTCCGACACCGTCACCGCCATCCGCGTCCCGGAAGGCATCGACGGCGGCAAGCTCGTCAAAGTCGCTCGCGAGGAGTTCGATACCGTCTTCGCCGGCGGCCAGGGCTCGCTCAAAGGCCAGATCGTCCGCTTCGGGCACCTCGGCTACGTCACCGAAGAGCACATCCGCGACGGCCTCAGTGGCCTCGAGGGCGCGCTCGAACGCGTGGGGCACCCGATCCCCAACCGCACCTAGGGAGCGTTTGCTCGTGGCTCGCATTTTTGTCGCCGACTCACTGGGTCAGGCCGGCCTCGACCTGCTCGCCGTCGAGCATGAGGTGATCATCAAGACCGGCCTCTCCGAGGATGATCTCATCCTCGAACTGGCTGACGTGAAGGCGCTGCTCGTCCGCAGCCAGACCCAGGTCACCGCCCGCGTCATCGAGGCCGCCCCCAACCTCGAGGTGATCGGACGCGCCGGTGTCGGCGTCGACAACATCGATCTCGACGCCGCCACTCAGCACGGCGTGATCGTCGTCAACGCCCCGCTCGCGAACACCATGTCGACGGCTGAACACGCCTTCGCCCTGATGCTTGCCGCCGCGCGCAACATCCCGCAGGCCCACGCCTCGCTGCGCGGAGGCGCCTGGGACCGCAACAAGTACGCCGGCGTCGAACTCGCCGGCCGCACCCTCGGCATCGTCGGCCTCGGTCGCATCGGCACCGAGGTCGCCTACCGCGCCCGCGCCTTCGAAATGCGGGTGCTCGCGTTCGATCCATTCGTCTCCAAGGACCGCGCCAGCCAGCTCGGCGTCGAGTTGATGGATCTCGATGACCTGCTCGCCGCCTCCGACTTCGTCACGCTGCACACCGCCCTCCACGACGGCACGCGCGGAATGATCAGCACCCCCCAGCTCGAACGCATGAAGCCCACCGCCGTCCTCATCAACGCCGCCCGCGGCGCCCTCGTCGACGAGCAGGCGCTCTACGACGCCGTCGATGCAGGCGTCATCGGTGGCGCGGCGATCGACGTCTTCAGCGCCGAACCAGCCGTCGGCAACGTGCTCACCACCCACGATCGCATCATCGTCACTCCCCACCTCGCCGCCTCAACCGCCGAGGCTCAAACCCGCGCCGCCACCCAGACCGCCGAGCAGATCCTCGACGTGCTTGCCGGCCGCTCCGCCCGCTTCGCGGTCAACGCACCGCTCGTCGACGAAGAGACGATGGCGATCATCGGCCCCTACCTCGATTGCGCCGAACTCGCCGCAACCGTTGCCATGCAGCTTGCGGGCGGCGGCGTCGAGCGCGTCCGCATCGAGTACCGCGGCCAGATCGGCAACTACGAGACGGCCCCGCTGCGCGCCGCCGTCATCATCGGCCTGCTCGAGCGCGTCACCTCCGAGAAGGTGACGCTGGTCAACGCCGATCAGATGGCCCAGGAGCACGGCATCCGCATCGAGGAGGACAGCGGCCCCGCCGTCGAACCCTTCGCGAATCGCGTCACCGTCAGCGCTCTGCGCAACGGCGGCGGCGAAACCGTCTCCACCACCAACAGCCCCACCGGCCCCCGCATCGTCGGCATCGGCGAATACGCCATCGAGGTCAACACCGACTCCCGCTACCTGCTCGCGATCGAGAACCTCGACCGCCCCGGCCGCATCGGTCGCGTCGCCACGCTCCTCGGCAGTTGGGGCGTCAACATCAACGCCATGTCCGTCTCCGCCGACCAGGAGGGCCGCGCCCTCATGATCCTCGCGATCTCCACCGCCCGCGCCCTCACCCCCGCCGAAATCACCGAGGTCGGTCAGCTCGAGGACATCCGCTCCGTCCGCCAGATCGAGCTGTCCTAACCCCCTCTGGGGGCGCCCTCTCCGAGGCCATCCGGCACCCCCGCCCAATCCCCCGGCGACCACCCCCTGACGCGGCACGTCGCTACACCCCAACCGCGCACTCCCGCCAACAGACGCGAAGCGTCGTTACCCCCCCGAAGGGGGCATCTGCACGACCGCCAGCAACGAGGGTGCGTCGGCGCGGTTGCCGAGCTGCCACCCGCCGCGCCCCGTCGTCTCCACGCGCACCGCGTCCCCCGGCCCCAGTGCCACGTTCGTCCCGTCCGAGGCGGTCACCACGATCTCGCCCTCGAGGCAGATCGCGAACGACGGCACCGCGCGGTGCAGCCCCGGCCGCGCGCCCGTCTCGAAGCGCATCAGCATCACCCGGCTCGCATCGCCCAGTACGCTGCCGCCCACGCCCTTGAACTCGCCCGGCCCGTTCTCCCAGCCGCGGTCCCCGAGATCGAGCGGTTCGAGGTGCGTCGTGCCCGAGTCATCGGCGTACAGACGGTAGGCGGGCATCGGGGGCTCGATTCTGCTCATCACGCTGCGGATGCCGAGGGCGGTCGGCGCTCGGCCGTCGTTCGGCCGCGTGCTACGGTACCGGCCGCCAAGGGAGGCCGCATGTTCCAGCGCTCATACGATCGAGGTCCCCGCGATCTCCGTCCCGTCACCATCGAACCCGGCTACCTCAAGAACGCCGAGGGCTCCGCGATGATCTGGATGGGCGACACCCAGGTGCTCTGTGCCGCCAGCGTTGAGCCGCGTGTACCGGGCTGGCTGCGTGGCAGCGGCGCCGGCTGGGTCACCGCCGAATACGGCATGCTCCCCCGCGCCACCAACACCCGTAACGACCGCGAGGCCGCGCGCGGCAAGCAGGGTGGTCGCACCCAGGAGATCCAGCGCCTGATTGGCCGCTCGCTCCGCGCCGCGATCGACATGCAGGCGCTCGGCGAACAGACCATCACGCTCGACTGCGACGTGATCCAGGCCGACGGCGGCACGCGCACCGCCTCGATCACCGGCGCCTGGGTCGCCCTCGCCATGGCGATCGAGTGGATGCAGCGCGCCGGCTCCATGCCCACCTCGCCGCTCAAGACGCAGGTCGGCGCCATCTCCGCCGGCATCTTCGAGAAGCAGCCGCTGCTCGACCTCGACTACCGCGAAGACTCCGCTGCCGGCGTCGACTTCAACGTCGTCATGCTCGGCACCGGCCAGCTCGTCGAGGTGCAAGGCACCGCCGAGGGCGAGCCCTTCAGCCGCGAGCAGATGACGGAGATGGTCGATATCGCCAGCGCCGGCATCAAGCAGCTCTTCGCCGCCCAGAAGGCCGCCCTCGACGAATGGCGCACCTCGCGCTGAGGTTGCCGAGGCTGGACCGGCGGCAGGGGAGTGTCCCGTTCCACTCCCGTTGCTGACTGATTCCTCGTAGCATGCGGCTCCGGGAGGGGCCGTGCTGCCACGATTCAACGCGCTGAACGCCACCCTGATCGCCGCGATCGTCGTCGCGCTGCTGATCGGATTCACCCAGCGCGCACCCTCGCGAGGGCTGGAGATCGTCCGCGGAACGCCGCCTGCCGGCGTCGACACGATCCTCGTCCAGGTCAGTGGCGCCGTACTCGCGCCCGGGCTCGTCGAGGCTGATTCGGGCGAGCGGGTCGCCGAGGTCATCGCGCGCGCCGGTGGCCTCGCGAGCGACGCCGATACCGCCGGCGTCAATCTCGCCCGGCGTGTCCGTGACGAGGACCAGATCTACGTCCCCCGGCTCGGCGAAGCCGCTCCGCTCTTGGACCTCAACCGCGCGTCTGCCGATGAACTTGAGGCGCTGCCGGGCATCGGCCCGGTCTACGCCGGGCGAATCGTCGACGCTCGCGACGCGACCCCGTTCGCGTCGAGCGACGACCTGCTCGATCGGGAGCTGATCCCGGCGCGAACCTACGAGCAGATCCGCGACCTGGTCTCCGTCGGAGTGCCGTGAACGGTCGCCTGCACCCACGCGTTCCAACGCTCCCGCTCCTGGCGGGAATGTTCCTCGTTGGCGTTGCCATCGCCGCCCTGCTCGAAACGCCGTGGTGGCTGACCGCCGCCGTCGCCGCACTGCTGCCGCTCGCCGCCGACGCGCG
>JAQCIU010000042.1:0-25447 GCA_027593235.1 Chloroflexota bacterium | reverse complement strand
ATGGCTCGCTCGGTGGCCGCCCACCCATCAGCCGTGTCTCACATGTCCGTGGTCAGTACAGCTAGGCGGCGATCGGCAGCTTCGCGCTGGCCGTCACCGTCGGCAGTGAGATCCGGACGCTGGTCCCGTCGGTGACGTCCGGGTCGATCCAGACCTGACCGCTGAGGTCGTCGATCAACTGGCGCACCGTCGCGAGCCCGATCCCCGAACCCTCGGAGCGTTGTCCCCGCTCATAGCGGGCGAAAATGCGCTCCTGGTCGCCGAGTGGAATCCCCGTACCCCAGTCACGGACCTCGATCTCGCAGCGCTGGCCGAACACCGAGGCGCTCACTCGCACCCGTGGTGTCGATCCGGGCGCGGCGTGCTTGATCGCGTTCTCGACCAGGTTCTGGAAAACGCGCATCAGCGCGTCGCGGTCCCCGAGCACCGCCGGCAACGGATCGACCTCGATGCGCGCATTGGCGGCCGCGAGCTGTGATCCGAGGCCGATCCGCACGTCGCGCAGCACCGCGTCGAGTTGTGTCACGGCGCGGCCGTTCAACGCCTCGTCGGTTCGCCGGGCGCGGTGGCGTCGCAGCGTCGACTCGACGAGCGACTGGGCTCGCGAGGAGGCGTCGACCGCACGTTCGAGGGCGCGGCGCGCCTCGATCGGGAGCGGGCCGTACGACCCCTGGTCGACCAGTTCGATATAGGAGCGGACGGTCACCAGCGGAGAGCGCAGGTCATGTGCCACCGCTGCGGCGTCATCCCGCAGCGCCTCCACCTCGGCAGCGAGCAGGCGGCGTGCCGCCGTCGCCCCGGCCAGTTCACGGCTCTGATGCAGCAGTACCAGCAGTGGCACTCCAATCGCGACGGCCCCTCCGGTGCCGGTCCAACCCCAGCCGAGGATCTGCAGGACTCCCGCAGCGACCCCGAGCAGCGCGATCGCGAACGGCACCGGCCATTGCGACAGGAACCGCTGGGTGCGCGACGCGATGGTCGCCTGGGACATCAACGCGGGTTCGGACATGGGGGCCCTCGGTCACTCGCGATTCGTTCGGCTTCAACGGTAGTCAGCGAACGGGGTCGCTCGTATCCGTAAACTCCCTGACGAAGCGCCCAATCAGCGGAAACAGGGGAGACACGCCATCGACGATCACGAGTTGCGCGAGCGGATGCTGCCAGAGCTGCCGCCGTCGATGGCCGCGCACATCGACCGCGTGGTGGCGCTCGCCGACGAACTTGCGCGCCGCCACGGCCTCGATGTCAGCTGGGTTCGCCTCGCCGCGCAAGGTCATGACCTCCTGCGCGCCGTCTCACCTGACGATCTGCTCCGGCGTGCCGAATCCCGAGGCCTCGCGATCGATCCCGTCGAGCGCGCCGTGCCGGTGATCCTCCACGGCCCGGTCGCGGCGCTCGAGCTCGAGGAGCGCTTTGGCCTCGACGACCGCGCAATCCTCGAGGCGATTCGCTGGCACACGCCGGGGCATCCGGACTACGGGCCGGAAGCGTGGGCGATGTTCGTCGCGGATAAGGTCGAACCGGCGAAGGTGTCGCGTAACCCGGCGCTCGCGCCGATCCGCGTGCTCGCCGACCGCTCGATCGAGGCCGCCGCGCTCGCCTACCTCGATCTCCGGTTAGGTGAGGCGGTCACCGCGCACGAACAGGTGCACCCGATGGCGACGCTCGCGCGTAACCGGCTGCTTGAGCGGGGCGTTGGAAGCTGAGCGACCGCCGCTTTGTCACACCAACCTTTTATCTACGCGCGAGCCGTCTATAGACTGTGAGCTTCGGGTCCACGCGCCTGGCAACGTCCGCCGTGGATCGGTTTGGAGTCTTGTGAGCATCGCCACCAACCCGGATGCCCCCGTGCTGCTGCGCCTCGTGGCGCGCGCGTGGTGGCACCGGAGCATGATGTTCGCGTCGATCTTCGCGCTTGTTGGCGCCAGCGCGCTGACGATCGCGGCGCCGTGGCTGACCGGCTACGCCATCGATACCGGCCTCGGTGTCGTCACGAGTACCAACCTCGCGGGCGACGAGGTCACCAGCGTCGAAGGCAGCATGAGCACCCTCATGGTGACGATTGGCCTGCTCGCTGCGGCGGCCATTGGGCGCGGCTTCTTCGTCTACGCCCAGACCTACCTCGCGGAACGCCTCGGCCAGACCATGGCCTATGACTTCCGCAACGACATCTACGAGCGCCTCCAGCGACTCTCCTACGCGTATCACGACAAGGCCGAGATCGGTCAGGTCATGTCCCGGGCCACCCAGGACGTCGAGGGCGTCCGCATGTTCGTGAACATGGGCGTGATTCGTCTCGCCTACGTCGTCGTCCTGGTCGCCGTCTCCTACGGCCTGATGATCTCGGCCAACGCCAAGGTCGGTCTGATCGCCTTCGCCTTCGTCCCGGTGGTCGCCATCCAGGCCTCGATCGTCACCATGAAGCTGCGTCCGATCTGGCTCGGGATTCAAGACCTGCAGGGCCAGATGGCCAACGTCCTGCAGGAGAACCTCACCGGCCAGCGCGTGGTGAAGGCCTTCTCCCGCGCCGAATTCGAGCAGCAGAAATTCGACGCGAAGGTCGACACGCTTTTCCACGAGTCCTATCGAACCGCCCGCTTTCAGGCGTTCAACGAACCGTTCCTGCAGGGCATCTGGCTGCTCTCACTCGCGGTCGTCTTCTGGTTCGGCGTCATCGAGATCCGCGCGGGGAACATGACCGCTGGCGAACTCACCGCGTTCCAGCTCTACCTCACGCTGATGCAGGTGCCCGTGCGCAGCATCGGCTTCATCATCAACATCTTCGCCCGCGCGCACTCTGCCGGCGCCCGCGTCTTCGAGATCGTCGATGCACGGTCACCGGTCGAGGAGCGCGCCGACGCGAAACCGCTCGAGGTGACCCGCGGCGAGGTGCGCTTCGAGAACGTCTCGTTCGCGTACGACGCCCAGTCGCCCGTGCTCCACGACGTCAACCTGATCGCTCAGCCGGGACAGACTGTCGCGCTGCTCGGCCCGACCGGGTCCGGCAAATCCAGCGTCGTCAACCTGCTGCCGCGCTTCTACGATCCGACCGGCGGCCGCATCCTCATCGACGGCCAGGACGTGCGCGACGTCACCCTGGACTCGCTCCGCACCTCGATTGGCATCGTGCAACAGGACGTCTTCCTCTTCATTGCCAGCATTCGCGACAACATCCGCTACGGCCGCCCCGATGCCAGCGACGACGAAGTGATCGCCGCGGCCAAGGCCGCGCGGATCCATGACTTCATCGTGTCCCAGCCGGACGGCTACGACACCTGGGTCGGAGAGCGTGGCACCACGCTCTCCGGTGGGCAGCGTCAGCGCGTCGCGATCGCCCGCACGCTCCTGCTCGACCCGAAGGTGCTCATCTTCGATGACTCCACCGCGGCAGTGGACATGCGCACGGAGTTCCTGATCCAGGAGGCGCTGCGCAACCTCATGCGCGGTCGCACCACCTTCGTCATCGCCCAGCGCCTTCGCACCGTCATGGAGGCCGACCAGATCCTCGTCATGCGCGACGGCGAGATCGTCGAACAGGGTCGCCACGAGCAACTGCTCGAGGCGGCCGGCTTCTACCGCCAGATCTACGACCTCGAGCTCCGCGACCAGGAGGAAGCCGCCGCGGCTGCCGTCCTCGAGGGCGCGGCCATCTCCGAGGGTGGTGGCGCGTAATGGCCTACTGGGGCGGCGGAGGCGCCGGCGGTTGGAGCGGCGGCCCCGGCGGCGGACCGCAACGCGGGCGCGGCACGCAGGTCGACATGACCACCCGTCGCGGGATCGATGGTTGGGACTATGACGACCTCGGCAAGGTCTACGACACCGCGTTGATCCGCCGGCTGATCCCCTTCATCAGGCCGCACAAGTGGCGCGCGATCGGCGCGCTGATCTCCACGGTCATCCTCTCCGCCACCTCCTACGCGCCACCGTTCATCATGGCGCTCGCCGTGAAGCGGATCATCGGCTCCGTCCAGGAGGGCACCCCCGAATCGCTCGATCAGGCGGTCGCCGACACCCAGTTCTACGGGCTCCTGCTGGTCGCTCTCGCCGGCGTGATGTTCCTGTCGGCGATGTTCCAACGCCTGATGACGGGGTACATCGGGCACCATATGCTTCGCGATCTGCGCAGCATGATGTTCGCCCATCTCAACCGGCTCTCGCTCAGCTTCTACGACCGCGAAGAGGTTGGCCGCATCATGTCGCGCGTCACCAGCGACGTCGTCACGCTCCAGGAGCTGATGACCTCGGGCTTCCTCAACGTGCTCTCCGACCTGCTCGGGCTGACGATTATCATCGTCCTCGTCTACCTCCTCGATCCGGTGCTTGCCACGGTCGCCCTCGCGGTGATCCCGCTGTTGTTCGTCTTCATGGTGATCTGGCAGCGCTATGCCGCCCGCGCGTTCATCCGCGTGCGGCAGGCGATCGCGATCGTCAACGCCAACATCAACGAGAACGTCTCCGGCGTGCGGGTCGTCCAGTCGATGGTGCGAGAGGAAACGAACCTCGAGCACTTCGAGGCGCTCAACGACCAGAACCGCCGCATGAACCTGGACGCCGCCAAGCTCCAGGCCTCCGTGATGCCACTTGTCGAGGTGCTCTCCACCGTCGCCACGATGCTGGTGCTGTTCGTGATCGGCCTGCGCGCCTTCGACGGCCGCGTTACCGGCGCCGAGGCAGCCGGGTTGGCGCTTGGCTTCACCCTCTACATCCAGCGCTTCTTCAACCCGGTCCGCGACATCGTCCTCCAGTACACGATGCTCCAGCGCGCCATGGCCGGCGCCCATCGGATCTTCGAGGTCCTCGATACCGAGCCGGCGATCGTCGATCCGCTGGGCGCGGTCGAGCTTGCCGACGTCGAGGGCCGCGTCGACTTCGAGCACGTGAAGTTCAGCTACATCGAGGGCGTCGCGGTCCTCCGCGACTTCGATCTGCACGTCGAGCCGGGCGAGTCGATTGCCCTGGTTGGTCACACGGGTGCTGGCAAGACCTCCGTCACCGCGCTCGTGAACCGCTCCTACGACATCCAGGGCGGGCGCATCCTCGTGGATGGGCACGACCTGACGCAGCTCCAGCGCGCGTCGCTCACCCGCCGGATGAGCGTGGTGCTGCAGGAGCCGTACCTCTTCTCGGGCACCATCCGCGAGAACATCCGTTACGGGCGGCTCGACGCTTCGGACGCAGACGTGACCGCCGCCGCCGTGGCGGTCGGCGCTGATGAGTTCGTCGAACAACTGCCGAACGGCTATGACACCGTGCTCCACGAGCGTGGGCAGAACCTCTCCGTCGGCCAGCGCCAGCTCATCTCCTTCGCGCGCGCCCTCGTCGCCGATCCGCGCATCCTGATCCTCGATGAGGCGACGGCCAACGTGGACACCCACACGGAGAAGATCATTCAGCGCGCGCTGTCCACGATGCTGAAGGGCCGCACCTCGTTCGTGATCGCGCACCGGCTCTCCACCATCCGCAGCGCCGACCGCATCGTCGTCATGCGCGACGGCGAGATCGTCGAGGTTGGCAGTCACGACGAGCTGATGGCCGCTGAGGGCGTGTACGCCGACCTCTACCGGATGACCTTCACCAACGCCGGCAGCGAAGACGGCGTTGCCGTTCCCGCGGCGACCCACTAGCGAGGGCGCACCATCGTCACGATTGACCTCGACTGGGCGCGCTCCTGGTAGAGGGCTCGACACGACGCGGTACGATTCAGATGCGCCCCACCGCGGCGGAGGACCAGATGCCAACGAAGACCCGGATCACACGCAACCTCGATGACGCGATGCTTGGGGGAGTACTGTCCGGCGTGGCCGCTCGCTACGCCTGGGACCCCACGCTGCTGCGCATCGTCGCCGCACTCGCCACACTCGCGACCGGCGTCATCCCTGGCGTCCTCCTCTACGTCGCCGCCTGGCTGATTGTCCCGCGCGGCGAACGCGCGTCCGCGGCGGTCCCTCCAGCAGCTTCCGGCTCGCCCGTCACCGAGGCCGGCGCCACGCCGCCCGCTGGCGACGCGCCTGCCACAGCCTCGCCCGCAGGCGCAACGCCGGTGATCGACGAAATTACCGAGGCGCTGCGTGACGCCGCGGATCGCCTGGGCGAAGCCGCCTCGATCGCAGCCGACGCCGCGCGCCGCGCAGCCAATGAGATCGGGGAAGTCGCCCGCCGCCCGCGCAACATCGTGGCGGCCGATCAGCCTCCGCCCACCGGCGCAGCGCCCGCGACGCCGCCTGCCGAGGCAGCCGAGCCGTCTGAGGCCCCGCCAGCTAGCGAGGAATCGGCACCCGCTCCCGAGGTCGATCAAGCCCCGGAACCGGAACGGTTTGTGTGACCGACCCGACCTTCCTCGAGCTGATCGCGCCCGACAGCGTCGCCTATTGGACGACGCTCGGCATCGTGGTCGATGGGGCGGAGCGCGGCCAGGTGCGGCTTCGTCTCCCGATGCGTGACGCGCTGGGGACTCGTCGCGCGGACGTGATGCACGGCGGCGCGATCGCCTCGCTGATCGACGCTGCCGCCGGCGCCGCCACCTCGACGCTTCGCCAGCCGGACGACGACACGTGGACCGGTCAGGCCACCACGGATATGAACGTCACGTTCCTGAACGCCGCCACCGGCGACGTGGTCGCTGAGTCCACCGTGCTGCGGAGCAGCCGCTCGCTCGCCTTCGTCGCGGTCGAAGTGACTGCCGAGGATGGCACGGCCATCGCGGTGGGCCGGGCGACGTACGCGATCATTCGCCGCCGGAGCTGATCGCCGCCTCGACCTCGATCTCCACGCGATGCGCGGGTAAGAGCAGCCGGGCGACCTCGACCATCGTCATCGCTGGTCGGACGTCGTTGAACCGATCGCGCAGGGCGTCGGCCACGCGCTCCCACTCGTTGATGTCGATGACGTACGTTCGCACCGCGACGACGTCCGCGATCGATGCCCCGGCCTCGATCAGCGCCTGCTCGATCGTATCGAGGGCCAGTCGCGCCTGCGCTTCGGTGCCGGTCGGCACCGTGCCGTCGTTCTGCGTCCCGGTCGTTCCCGAGACCCAGACGCGATCGCCCACGCGCACCGCGCGCGAGTAGCCGACTCGGTCTTCCCACGGCCCGCCCGAAGAGACGCGCGTCCGCTCGCTCACTGCGAGTCGTCATTCCCGAGGCCGAACAGCGCTACCTGCGCGATGCGCGCCTCCGGATCGAGACCCAGATGCGCGTACCCCGCCGGTGTCAGCACCCGCCCGCGAGGCGTGCGCATGAGGAAGCCCAGCTTGAGCAGGTACGGTTCGTAGACGTCCATGATGGTGTCGGACTCCTCGGAGATCGCCGCTGCCAACGTCTCCAGGCCGACGGGCCCGCCGTCGAAGCGGTGGGCCATCGCACCCATCAGCTCGCGGTCCATCTGATCGAGGCCCAGCGAGTCGATGTCGAGTTGCGCGAGCGCCGCATCAGCGACCGGCGCGGTCAAAATCCCATCGGCCCGCACCTCGGCGAAGTCGCGTACGCGCCGGAGCAGCCGGTTCGCAATCCGCGCAGTGCCGCGCGAGCGCCGCGCGATCTGCGCCACGCCGCCCTCGTCGATCTTGCAGCCGAGGACAGCGGCGGATCGACGCACGATCTGGCTCAGCGCGTCTTCGTCGTAGAACTCCATCCGGAACGCGGTGCCGAAGCGATCACGCAGCGGTTGTGACACCCGCGCATAACGCGTCGTCGCGCCGACGAGCGTGAATCGGTTGAGCTTCAGGCGGACGTCGCGTGCCTTGGGACCCTTTCCCAGGATGATGTCGACTGAGTAGTCCTCCATCGCGGGGTACAGGACCTCCTCGACCGCCATCGGCAGCCGGTGGATCTCGTCGATGAACAGGATGTCGCCTGCTTGCAGGCTCGTCAGCAGCGACGCCAGGTCGCCGGCGCGTTCGATTGCCGGCCCGGAGGTGATGCGGATCGACACGCCCATCTCGGACGCGACGATCATCGCTAGCGTGGTCTTGCCGAGTCCGGGTGGGCCGTGGAACAGCAGGTGATCGAGCGAATCGCCGCGGCCGCGTGCCGCCTCAATCGCGATCCGCAGGCTCTCCTTGATCCGCTCCTGGCCGAAGTACTCTTCCAGGTGACGCGGTCGCAACGTCGCTTCGGCGACGTCGTCCTCGGTCGGTGCCGGGTTCAACGGTCCATCGCGATCCGCCATGCGCGTCCTCCTGACGCCGGGCCGGTCTTGCCGAGCATCCGGCGTCGAGTATTGCAGAACGGACGTTCGGAGTCGAAACGCGCCCAGGTGCCATCCCGCCTCGGCACTCCCTGTCGCGCGCCCGACTCCGAGGTCCGATCGGCGGTCGTGCGGCGAGCTATGATCGGCTGGACCGGCCACCCGAAGGGAGTCGCCGATGCCAGACACCCATCAGCACAAGTTCCATTTCACCCGCGAACCGGACGTCCTGCATATGACCGCCCGCGCACTCGATTGGCCCGACCGCGTCCCCGAGAAGATCGTCGCCGTCGAGCTCTGCGATTGCGGCGAACTGAAGGACATCGAGTGGATGGCGCACGACTCTCGAGGCTCCATTCCCGGTTGGATGGCACGCCGCTTCCGCGATTACTTCGATCACGAGGCGGAGCGAGCCAGCCCTCGATGACCGGCCTGGCAGCCGGTGTGATTCGACCGATGACGGAGGCGGATCTCGATGCCGTACGCGCCATCGAGCTGGAGGCCTACGGTACTGACGCCTGGTCTCGGCGCACGCTGGAGGATGAGCTCCTCAACGGCTTTTCCAGCTATGTCGTGTTCGAGGCACCAGACCAGCGGGTGATCGGCTTCGCCGGCGTCTGGTTCATGCGCGATCAGGTGCACGTCGTGACGATCGCCGTCGATCCACCGTTTCAGCGCTCCGGCATCGCCGCCCGACTACTCCTGAAGTGCTTCGAACTTGCGGGCGAGGCGGAGATGCCGTCGCTCGTACTCGAGGTACGCGAGTCCAACCTCGGGGCGCAGGCGCTCTACACGCGGTTCGGATTCCGTCACCTTGGCCGGCTGCGCAAGTACTACCGCGACGACGGCGAGGATGCGCTGGTGATGGAGACGCCGCCGCTCAGCGACGAGACGGAGCAGCAACTACTAACAGAACTGGTCGCGCACTACCGGTGAACTGATTGGGTGGAAGGACGGCTACTCGGCGGTCTCGCCGTCGCCCTCTTCGTCCTCGTCAACGGCCATGGTGTCGTGGCTGTAGACCATGTACCGTCCGCCGCGCTCGCCGAGCACCGTCAGCCGGCCCTCGGCGTCCTCGGCCTGAATCCACTCTGGGAGCTGCGCTCCGTGCCCCGTCACCAGGTAGGTGTTCCCCGGCTGCAGCGAGAACACGCGGCCCTCGATGTCCAGGTAGTAGGGGGGCGGGCCCTCCCACGTGTTTAGGTTCAGCGCGAAGACGTCGGTGTTCAGGGTCGAGACGATGTAGAGGTCGCTGAACCCCAGCGTCATCGTCTTCGTCTCCGCGTCGAACTGGTACGCGGACACCGGCTCGGCGGTTACATCAACCACGGACGTCCTCCTGGCAATTGACCGGTCTCGACTCGCGTCGCGAGATCGGGACTGGCGAGGTCGGCGCGATCATACGTGCGCCCGAATGCTGGGACCACCCTCGGTGTCGCGCACGGAGCGCCCGTCGAGAGTTCCCGGCTGGCCCTATCGTGGTGACCAGGGAACCCTCAAGGGCGCCGCGCCTAGGATCCCGCGGCGGCCAGCGCCGCATCCAGCGCAGTGCGGAATGTCTGCACGTCGGAGGAGTTGGAGAACGGCACGCCGTTGATCAGGAAGCTCGGCGTCGAGCTGATACCCAGCGCCGCCGCGTCCGCGCGCATCGATTCCACCTCGGCCTTGTGCCGATCGGAGTCGACGCACTGGTCGAACTCATCGAGATCGAAGTCCCCAAAGACCGCCTGCAGTTCGCGGGCGAAATCCTTCAGATTGCCGCTTGAGAACGCGCCGCGGTTTTCGTCGCCCTGACGCAGGTAGAGGATGTCGTGGTAGTCCCAGAACCGGCCCTGATCGCTCGCGCACTCGGCGGCAGCGGCGGCGCCGGTCGACTCTGGGCCGATGAACGCGAAGTACTGGTACTCCAGCGATGCCTTGCCGGTCTCGATGTACTCATCCAACAGCGTCGGCTCAATCTCTTCGGCGAAGTCCCGGCAGAAGGGGCACTGGAAGTCCGCGAACTCGATGATCCGCACGGGCGCGGTCGGACTGCCCTCGACGCGCCCACTCACCTGCGTCCGCTCGACCGGCGTCCATTCGCCATCGCCAACGCTTGAGCCCGGCAGGTTGACGACCACCAGGATCACGACGACCACAAGCGCGGCCCCGAGCGATCCGATGACGGTGAACCCGCCCCACGAGTCGATGGTCTGCCGCAAGCCCGACTTTGGTGGGGCGGCGTTGCGCGGCGGGCCACCGCTTGCTGACTGGTTCCCAGTACGGCGCCGTAGCCTGCGGTTACTTCCCACGTGTCCTCCGGTGGCCTGGGTGGGGGGTAGACTGCGCCGACGCGCGGATTGATTATCCCGACCGCTACCGGTGGGGAGCAACCCGCACCCCTGATCGCGCCACACCGCGCCAGCCGAATTCCGCGCGGGGCCTCGGATCACCGAAGGAAGGCTCGCCATGCCCGACTACCAGAACATCCTCGTTGAAACCGCCCCCTCCGGTGTGGCCACGATCACCTTGAACCGCCCCGAGAAGCTAAACGCGATCAGCGAGGACCTGCGCGATGACCTGGAGGCGGCACTTCGTGCCTTGAGCCCAGGTGACGCCGTCCGCGTGATCCGTCTCAAAGCCGAAGGTCGCGCCTTCTGCGCCGGCTACGACCTGACGCCCCGGCGTCGCGCCGGGGCGTCGGATCAAGAGGACGAGGCGAGAGGCCGGGTCCCCGCCGGCCACGACCCGACGGCGCCGGCGGCCGAGGATCGCGGTACGAACGCCTGGGAGCTGGGTGAGTCGCGCGTCGCCGTCGACCGCGAAGGCCTCCGTGAGTCGGTGAACCGCTGGCTCTGGATGTGGTCCTACCGCAAGCCGATTGTTGCCCAGGTCCACGGCTACTGCCTGGCTGGTGGCGGTGAGCTGATCGGCGCCTGTGACATCGTCTTTGCCGCGGAAGACGCCCGCTTCGGACACCCCGCCTCGCGTGCCCTCGGCATTCCGCCCACGCTCGGCATGTGGCCGGCGAAGATCGGCATGCTCAAAACCAAGGAACTGCTGTTTACCGGTGACATGATCGACGGCACCGAGGCCGAACGGATCGGCATGATCAACCACGCCGTCCCGCGCGAGGAACTCGAGGAGCGCACGCTCGCGTTCTGCGAGCGCGTCGCGAAGCTTCCCCTGGATGCCCTTTCCATCCACAAGCACGTCACGAATCGCTGGTTCGAGATCGCCGGCCTTCGCACGGCCGCGGCTGAGGGCGCCGAGTTCGACGCGATCTATCACGAGACGCCGTCGTTCGGTGAATTCGGCCGCATCTCACAGGAGCGAGGCCTGAAGGAAGCGCTCGCCTGGCGTGACGCGCCGTTCGGAGACGGTCACGGCGCGCGCTAACGCCTACGGCGCGGCGCCGCCGCTGTATCGGGTTGCCCATGGCTGACGTCGCACACGCGCCCGAGTACGACTCGCCCCGCCAGGTGCGCGTGCTCACTGCACTGCTCGCCACGCTGAGCGTTCAGCCCCACGTCGCGATTTGGGTGGTCTATCTCACCGAGTTCCGCGACATCTCGCTGTCGCAGGTCGGTCTGATGGAAGGCGCCTTCTGGCTCGTCAGCCTCGCGTTCGAGATCCCGTCCGGGGCCTTCTCGGATCGCTTCGGTCGTCGCGCTGGGTTCGTCGTTGGCGTCACCGTCGAGGGCACCGGCGTCCTCATCTTCGCCCTCGCGGATACGTTCCCCTTGCTGTGGCTCTCCTATGTCCTCTGGGCCAGTGGCATCGCGTTCCGTTCCGGTAACGACGGCGCCTTCCTCTACGACGCTCTCGCCGCGAACGGTCGGACCCAGGAGTACGCCGAGCGCTTCGGCCGCTTGCACGCGGTGCTCCGCTTCGCCACGTCCGGCGGCGCCATCCTCGGTGGCGTCCTCGCCGGCCTCACTAACCTCCAGGTCGCCGCCTTCGCCGGATTCGTCACTTTCGTCGTCGCCTCTCCCGCGCTGCTGTTCATGCGCGAGCCGCCGCGCACCAGCAGCAGCGGCGTCAGCTCCTACCGAGGCACCCTCGGAGCTGCCTGGCGGCTGCTGCGCGATCGCCCGGCGCTGCGGTACATCATCCTGTTCGAGACCGCGCTCGTGATGGTGATGCCGGTCCAGTTCCTGCTCTTCCAGCCCTTCCTCCGCCAGCACGGCGTCTCGCTGGTCTGGCTCGGGGTGCTCGTCGTCCCGATCGAACTGGCTGCCGCGGCCGGATCGCTGCTCAGCGGCCGCATCCTGCGGCGGTTCGGCATCCGGAACATCGCCGTCGCGGCGCTCGCCGCCGTCGTCTCGGGCCTGCTCGTGCTCGCGTCCGTCGACCACGTCGTTGCGCTCGCCGCCTTCGCGCTCCCGCAGCTCGCGCACGGCGTGCTCGGCCCGACGGTCAGCTCGTACATCAACACCCGTGCCACCTCGGACGTCCGCGCGACGGTCCTGTCCGTCGGGCCGTTCGGCAACGCGCTGCTCTTCGCGGTGATGGCGCCGCTCGCCGGCGTCGCGGGTGACAGCTCGCTCCGCCTCGCCTTCGCCCTCGCGGCCCTGCTCATCCTCGTCGCCGCAGGCGCCACGCTCCTCCTCTGGCTCCGTGCCGACCGCCTTCCGCCGCCCGTAGATACTCCTGTCCCGCTCCGAACGTCCGAGGCCGATCGCTAGCGCGGCTCCCGATCCGAGCTGCCCTCGAGATCGAAAGAGGGACCCGTCGGGGCCTCTCTCCACCTGCACGCGACGCAATCGAGGCGTGACGGACGGTCGTCTCCCACGCCCGAACCCTTGCGTCAACAAGCGCGAAGCATCGAGGTGAGCCGAAGGCTCAGACCTCGACGACCTCTGCCTCCACGGGCTCCTCGCGAGCGGCGCCCACCTCGCGGGTGAACGCGAACTCGCCGTCGAGGAAGTCGACCGCGACGCAGTCCCCGGTCTCGAACTCGCCGGCGAGCACCCGCTTCGCCAGCGGGTTCTCGATTCGACGTTCGATCACCCGGCGCAGTGGCCGTGCGCCGAAGTCCGGGTCGTACCCGTCGCGCACGACCTCGGCCTTCGCCGCCTCGCTCACCCGGAACTCCACCCCGCGCTCCGCGAGGCGTTCGCGCACCTCGGCCAGTACGAGGTCGGCGATCTGGGCGATCTCCGGCTCCGTCAGCGGCTCGAAGACGATCGTGTCATCGAGGCGGTTCAGGAACTCCGGCCGGAAGGCCCGCTTCAGCGCGTCTTCCACCGATCGCACCAGCTTCTCGTGGTCGCCATCGGACTCCGCCCGACGGAACCCGATCGACTCCGTCCGCGCCCCGGTCCCGAGGTTCGAGGTCAAAATGATCACGGTGTTCCGGAAGTCGACCGTTCGCCCGTGCGAATCGGTCAGCCGCCCGTCGTCCATGATCTGCAGCAGCGTGTTGAAGACGTCCGGGTGCGCCTTCTCGATCTCGTCGAACAGCACCACCTGGTAGGGCCGCCGCCGGATCGCCTCCGTCAGCTCGCCCGCCTGGTCGTAGCCGATGTACCCCGGCGGCGCGCCGACCAGCCGCGACACCGTGTGCCGCTCCTGGTATTCCGACATGTCGAGGCGGATCAGCGCGTCGGCGTCGTCGAACAGGTACTCCGCCAGCGCCTTCGCGAGGTGCGTCTTGCCTACCCCGGTGGGGCCGACGAAGACGAACGAACCGATCGGCCGTCGTGGGTCCTTGAGGCCGCTTCGCGCCCGCCGGATCGCGTCGGACAGCACCTCGATGGCGCGATCCTGCCCGATTACGCGCTCGTGCAAGCCCGCTTCCATCTGCAGCAGCTTCTCGGCTTCGCCCTCCAACATCTTGTCGACGGGGATGCCGGTCATCTGCGCGATCAGCGCGGCGATGTCGGACTCACGCACCTCGTCGGATACACCCGCCTCGTTGCGCCAGTCGGCCCGTTTCTGCTCGTACTCGGTCTGCACCTGCAGCACGTCCTGCTTCAGGCGCGCCGCCTCCTCGTAGTCCTCGCGGGTGGCGGCGGCGTCGAGGCGCTTGTTGATCTCGTCCAGCCGCCGCTTCAGGTCGCGCAGCTCGGGCGACATCGACTCCGCCTGGATCACGTGTCGCGACGAGGACTCGTCGATCAGATCGATCGCCTTGTCGGGCAGTTGCCGCTCCGTCAGGTAGCGCGAACTCAGCCGCACGGCCGCCTCAACTGCCTCGTCAGTGATCTTCACACCGTGGTGTTGTTCGTACTTGGGCCGGATGCCCTTGAGGATCGCGATCGCGTCGTCGATGCTCGGCTCGTCGACGTATACCGGCGAGAATCGCCGCTCGAGCGCCGGGTCCTCCTCGATGTGTTTGCGGTACTCGTCGAGGGTCGTCGCGCCGATTACGTGCAGTTCACCCCGCGCCAGCGCGGGCTTCATCATGTTGCTCGCGTCGATCGCGCCCTCGGCGCCGCCCGCGCCCACTACCTGGTGCAGCTCGTCGATGAACAGGATCACCTCACCGGCGGAGTCCTTCACCTCGCGCATAATCCCCTGCAGACGCTCCTCGAACTCGCCTCGGAACTTCGATCCCGCGAGGAGCTGACCCATGTCGAGGGCCATCACGCGCTTCCCTCGGAGCCGCTCCGGCACGTCGTCGGCGACAATGCGCTGCGCCAGCCCCTCGACGATCGCCGTCTTGCCGACGCCCGCTTCGCCGATCAGCACCGGGTTGTTCTTGGTGCGCCGGTTCAGGATCTGCATCACCCGATCCACCTCGACCTCGCGGCCGATCACCGGGTCCAGCGAACCCTTCTCCGCGAACGCGGTCAGATCGCGGCTGTACTTCGCCAGCGCCTGGTAGCTCGACTCCGCCGTCGGCGAGTCGACCCGTGCCGACCCGCGGATCGTCCGCAGCGCCTGGTACACGCGCTCCTTCGTGATCTCGAACTCGCGCAACACCCGCGCTGAATCGCCCTCGCGTTCGTCCGCGATCGCGATCAGCAGGTGCTCCACGCCGACGTACTCGTCCTGCAGCCGCTCGGCCTCGGCGTTCGCGCGTTCGAGTAGGCCGACCACCCGAGGGGTCGTGTAAATCTGCACCACGTCGCTGCCCAGCTTCGCGACGGTGTCTAGCTGTGCCTTGATCGCGCGGCCGAGCGCGTCGGGATCGGCGCCCATCTGCTGCAACACCTCGCGTGCTAGGCCGTCCTTCGTCTGGACGAGCGCGAAGAAGACGTGCTCGACGTCCCATTGGGCGTGGCGCGTCTGCCGCACCATCTCCTGCGACGCGCGTAGCACCTGCTGTGCCTGCTCCGTGAAGCGATCTTGTCTCATCATTTCGGGGGTCCCCCGTTTCAGTCGGTCAGTTCGGTCGGGTTGAGTGGCCGCGCCAGGCGGTCCCGCGATCGGCTAGCGCGATCGTTCGTTCCCGCGCGGGGCACCGTCGCCGCCGGTCGTGGCAGCGAGCTGCTGCTCGACCCGGCGGAGTTGCGCCGTCATCTGTTCCACGTGCTGGTGCAATTCCTCGATCTGGCGTGTCATCCGCAGAATCACGTCGACACCGGCGAGGTTCACGCCGAGATCGTTGACCAGACGCGTCACCGTGCGCAGTCGCTCGACGTCCGCGTGGGAATAGAGCCGCGTGTTACCGCCCGTCCGATGCGGTTTCACCAGCCCGACCCGCTCGTACGAGCGGATCGTCTGCTGATGCAGGCCGATCATCCTCGACACGATCGAGATCTGGAACACTGGCTCGTGCTGTGGGATCAGTTCGTCGTCGCCTCGCATCTGAACCCCTAGTCCCCGGTCTCGGCGCGCTCGCGACGTTGTGTCGCGCGCAGCATTTCGAACACGTCACGCTGTTCGCGGCTCAACCGCTCCGGGATCACCAGCCGTGCCTCGGCGAACAGATCGCCGAAGCCCTTGCCGTCTCGCTTTGGCATGCCCTGGCCGGATAGGCGAAATACCTTGCCGGCCTGCGTCTCGGCGGGAACGCGCAGCGCCAGCGCCTTGCCCTTCAACGTCGGCACGTGCACCTCGCCACCAAGCGCCGCGTCGGCGACCGGCACGTCCACCACGACCCGCAGGTCGTCGCCATCGCGTCGGAACTTTGGATGTGGCTGCACCCGCACGCGCAGGAACAGGTCGCCGGCCGACCCGCCCTGCATCCCCGGTCCGCCCTTGCCGGCGATCCGGATGCGCTGGCCATCCGCCACGCCGGCGGGCACCTCCACCTCGATCCGGCTCGCCACGCCACCGCCCGAGGACAGTTGCACTGTCCGCTTCGCGCCGCTGTACGCCTCGTTGAGGGTCACACTCACCGTGTGCTCGAGGTCCTGGCCCTTCTGCCGCCCGTTCGAGCGGCGGAACAGGCTGTCGAAGAGCCCGCCACCGGCGGCGCCCGCACCCGGACCACCAGCACCGCCGCCGCCGAAGAGGTCGCTCAGGTCGCCCTCAAAGGTGAACGTTTGCCCGCCGGGACCTGCGCTCGCACCAGGGAAGCCGCCGCCGCCCTGCCGTCGCTGGGCCTGCTCGATCTGATCGGCGTGTTGCCACTGGTCGCCGTACTTGTCGTACGCGGCGCGCGTCTTCGTGTCGGACAGCACCTCGTTCGCCTGGGAGATCTCCTTGAAGCGATCTTCAGCGGCCTTATCGCCCGGATTTACATCCGGATGGAACTGGCGTGCCAACTTCCGGAACGCGGCCTTGATCTCCTTGTCGGAGGCACTGCGCGGTACACCCAAGACGCGGTAATAGTCAGTTGCCATGGGACTAGTATATCCATCCGATGGACCAACGCACAAGATATCTGAGTTGTAAACACTAAGATATCTTGACGAGACTATGTAAGGATCATATCCTGCGTCACAGAGAGAAAGCCACTACGGGGCGAACCGCATGATTCAGCGGACACCGCCGCTGAGAAAGGTAGATCGATGGCCGACATCGTTCGAAACGACCCCTTCACCAGCCTCCGCCAGACCGTGGACCGCCTCTTCGATGACAGTTTTTTCCGCGACAGCTTCTTCCGCACGCCCGGCCGCCTGATGGACGAGGGCACCCTCCCGGTCGATATCTCCGAGACCGAGGGCGCGCTCGTCGTCCGTGCATCGCTTCCGGGCTTCCACAAGGAAGACATCGAGGTCAACGTCAACGACGGCGTGCTCTCCATCAAGGGCCAGCACAGCGAAGAGCGCGAGGTGCAGGGCGAGCACTTCTACCGGCGCGAGCGGACCTCCGGTTCCGTCAGCCGGCGCATCGCGCTCCCCGGCATCGTCGCGGACGCCGATGTCCATGCCGAGTTGAAGAGCGGCGTCCTCACGCTGCGGATTCCGCTTCCGTAGAAGGCGAAGCCGAAGCAGGTCGAGATCAACGCTGCCGAGTAGCCCTCGGTCGCCCCGCACCCACGCAGCAGGTGCCCGACAGAAGCCCCGGCAACCCGGGGCTTCTGCGCGCCTGCGCACCACCGAGGCCACGCATCCCTCGAGCTGCCGCGTCGCGTGCGGCCCCACGAGCGCACGCCTTCGGCATATCGCGGGCCGTTCACTGCCCGGGGCGATATCCTCTGGGAGTACCACTCGCGGCGGGCACCCGGGCGCTTCGTGCCCGGCCCGCATTGATGGTGGGGGATCGCCAATGGCCAGTCTGCTCGATGCGCTGGATGCCGGCCGTGAGCTCGGATCCCTCTCGTCCGTGGAGATGGACGTCCTCGCCGAGGAGATCCGACTGCTCCTCGTCGACACCATCCACGCGAATGGCGACGCCGGCCACCTCGCGTCCAACCTCGGTGTGGTCGAGTTGTCGCTGGCGCTCCACCGTGTCTTCAAGACCCCGCGCGACAAGATCATCTGGGACGTCGGCCACCAGGCCTACATCCACAAACTGATGACCGGACGGCGCGGCGAAATCAGCACGCTCCGCCAGCGGGGCGGCCTCTCTGGCTTCCCCGACCGTCGCGAAAGCGAGCACGATGCCTTCGGGGTCGGCCACGCCGGTACGGCGCTCAGCGCCGCCGCCGGGTACGCCCTTGCGCGTGATCTCCGCGGTGAGGACTTCGATATCGTCGCCGTCGTCGGCGACGGTGCGCTCACCGCCGGCATGTCCTTCGAGGCTCTTAATCACCTCGGATCGCTCGGTAGCGACGTCATCGTGGTGCTCAACGACAACGAGATGTCGATCTCGCCGAACGTCGGCGCCATCAACCGCAGCATCAACCGTCTCCGCGTGAACACCGCGTACCGCGACTTCAAGAACGAGCTGAAGAAAGTCGTCACACACATGCCAACGGGCAACTGGTGGTGGGACGAATGGCGCCGTCTGAAGCGCGTCCCCCGCGAGTTCATCGTCCAGTCCGGCTTCTGGGATCACCTCGGCTTCGACTACTACGGACCGATCGATGGTCACGACATCGACGAACTCGAGTCGACGCTGCGCTCGGTGAAGCACTTCACCGGCAAGCCGGCGCTGATCCACGCCAGCACGGAGAAGGGGCACGGCGTCCCGGAAGCTGCCGCCGATCCGGTGAAGAGCCACAGCGGCACCTACTGGCTCAAACCAGCCGGCGACGCCTCGGTGACCCCGGTCCCGACCTATAGCCAGGTCTTCGGTGACGCCGCCGCCCGGCTGATGCGCGAGGACGATCGCATCGTCGTGATCACCCCGGCGATGATCGAGGGCTCCGGGCTCACCGCCCTCGAGCGTGAGTTCCCCACGCGGGTCATCGATGTTGGCATCGCGGAGCAGCACGCCGTCACCGTCGGCGCCGGCCTCGCTGCCGCTGGCATGAAGCCGATCGTCGCCATCTACTCCACCTTCCTCCAGCGCGGATATGACTCCGTCGTCCACGACGTTTCGGTGCAGGGGCTTCCCGTCGTCTTCGCGATTGACCGTGCCGGTCACGTCGGCGAGGACGGTCGCACCCACCAGGGCTTCGCCGATATCAGCTTCCTGCGCTGCCTGCCGGACATGGTGATCGCCGCCCCGGTCGACGCCGCCGAGCTGGACGATCTGCTGCGCACCGCGCTCGCGCACGACGGCCCGTTCGCGATCCGCTACCCACGAGGCCGCGCCCCGCTCGATCTGTCGGTGCGCACCGGCGAGCCGGTTCGGATCGGCACCGGAACCACGCTCCAGCCGGGCGACGATCTCGCCCTGATTGGGTTCGGTTCCGTGCTGCCCGATTGCCTCGAGGCTGCCGAGGCGCTCGCTGTCGACGGTGTCAGCACCGCCGTGATCAACGCCCGCTTCGCGAAACCGCTGGATGAAGAGCTGATCCTCGAAGCCGCACGCCGCACCAGCGCGGTGGTGACCATCGAGGAGAACGTGCGCGCCGGCGGTTTCGGTGAGGCAGTGCTGTCGCTGCTTGCGGACCACGGGCTCGCTGGTGCCTACCTCGGTGCGATCGCGATGCCGGATGCGATCGTCGAGCACGCATCGCAGTCCCAGCAGCGGACCGAAGCGGGCCTTGATGTTGCCGGCATCGTCCGTACGGTGCGCGCGCTGCGCCGGGACCGCGCTGGTGTGACGTCGCCCTCGCCCGTCGCCACCACCTCGTAGCGACGACCGCTAGCTCTCGCTTGCCGGCGCCTTCTTCTTGCGCGGCTTCCGCTTGCGTTTCGCCTTCGGCGCCTCTTTTGGCACCGTCACGTCGATCGGCTCGCGCTCACGATCGGCGAGCCGTCCACGACCCGCATCCATTCGCGACATCAGTGCCAGCGCCTTCTTCGTGTCAGAGGCCACCCGTGCCGGTTCGCTCGTGCGCAACCGGTACTTGGAACACCAGTACGTGAACGCCTGCAATTCCGTCTGACGCATCCGCGCGGCGAGCCGGGTATCGGTCTCGGTCGCGTAGAGCAGTTGCAACTCTTCCAGCTTCTTCCCGTACACCCGCTCGTACGCCAGCACGTCCGGCTGCGGCTGCCCGGTGCCGGCAAGGCGGCCGACCTTCTGCAGTTCCAACTCGGCTGCCAACAGCAGCAGCTCCTCGATCGTGACCCCGTACTGGAAGTTCAGATGGGCGCGGTGCTTCGGTCCACCAATCGCGCGCGCGAAGTCCTCTTCGGAGCTGCCGTCGGGTGGGAGGCCGAAGATCAGCAGGCGCTCCACCTCGCCCTCGGGCAGGAACTCCTCCACTTCGATGAGCAGTCGCTGCGCCAGCAGCAACCAGTCGAACGCCTCGCCGCCGATCAGGTAGCGCTGCCGAACGCCGTGCAGTTCTTCCTCTGGCGCCGACCAGCGCGCGATCACTTCCAGCAGCGCCGGGTACCACGGCATGTCGCGCTCGACCTGTCGTCGCAGCGCCTCGACCGCCTGTTCCGGGTCGAGCGGGCCTTCGCGAGGCACGCGCACATGGCGACGCGAAGTCGGTGCTTCCGCGGTCTCGAGTACGGCGTCGGGGGCGAGCGAAGTCATAACCAATCCAGTCTACCGGCCCTCCGGAGTAGTGCCGTATCGCGGCTCGGCACTGGCTAGCTGATCGAGGCTTCGGCCTCGGCGGCGACGATCGTCGGCCCATCCTCGCCGGCCGGCGCCCACCGCCCGAGGCCAGCCAGCTCGGTCCGCAGCAGCTCCGCTGCCGCCGATCGGTCATCCTCGGCGACCGCGATCAGCAGCCGGATCTGCCCGCCTGACAGGTAGTGGCGGTAGGCGTCCAGGTGACTGCGCGTGAGCACGGCGTATTCGAGGACCGGCGTGAACCCCGCCTCCGCGTAGGAACGGGCGAGCAGGCACTGGTTTCGGATCGACAGCTCTGCCTGACGCTCCGCCTCGTCGCGCGGCTCCTTGCCGGGCGCGACGTACCCGCGGACGATCGCCTCGGCCAGTGCGTCGCCGCTGACGTGCACGGATCGGTCGAGTTGCGCGAGCAATGTGCTCGCCACCGTCCGGCGATGCTCGGTCGGCGGCCCGCTCACGATCCAGATCGCCGGAGGCCGGAGCGACAGGCGCCCGATCGCGCTGGCGGCGATGTGATGTGTCTCGGTCATTCGCCTAGCGCCGCGGCGCGCGCTTCTGCGACTTCTTCTGCTGCCGCTCGGCGCGCCGCCGATCGGCCCGCGAGGCGTTCGGATCGATCGCCAGCGCCGAGGTCGCACCGCTGCCGTTCGATTCCGCGGCGGCCGTCTCGCCCTCGGTCCCAGGCTCGCTCGGGCCCGAGGTGCGCATTTGCTGCGGCGTCTGTTCGCCCAGCAAATGCCGTGCCTGTGCCGCCTGGACCCGCGTGTGGTAAATGTTCCGCGCTACCGTCTGCCGAATGCGCTCGGAGAGTTGTTCGTACATGTCGTGCGCTTCGCGCTTGTAGGCGACCAGCGGATCGGATTGTCCGTACGCGCGCAGACCAATGCCCTGGCGCATCTCGTCCATCGCCGTCAGGTGACTCACCCACAGCGTGTCGATCGTCTTCACCAGCACCAGCCGCTCCGCCAGGCGCTGGAGGTCCGGCGTGTTCGCCACCTCCAACTCCTCGTAGCGGCGCTCGGCGATATCCAGCGCCTGCTCGATCACCGCATCGGCCGGGCCGGCCTGCACCGCTTCCAGCGTCAGCTCCCCCTGCAACGGCAGCGTCGCCTCCAGCGTCTGGAAGAACGCGGTCGGATCGGGCGGGGTGGCGGTCAGGTGCGACGCGCCCAGGGCGTCGATCTCGTCCTCCACCATCGTCAGCACCGTCTCGCGCAGGTCCTCGCCGTCCAGCACCCGGTCACGCTCGGAGTAGATGACGTCGCGGTGGGTGTTCATCACGTCGTCGTACTCCACGACGTGCTTCCGGGTGTCGAAGTTGTAGCCCTCGACGCGTTGCTGCGCCTGCTCGATCGCCTTCGTCACCATCTTCGATTCGAGCGGGGTCTCTTCGTCCAGCCCCAGTTTCGCCATCATCCCCGGCAGCCAGTCCGGGGCGAAGCGCTTCATCAGGTCGTCCTCGAACGACACGAAGAATCGCGTCGTGCCCGGGTCGCCCTGGCGACCGGAACGGCCCCGGAGCTGGTTGTCGATGCGTCGTGATTCGTGGCGCTCCGTGCCGATGACGTGGAGTCCACCCCTCGCGGCGACGCCCTCGCCAAGCTTGATGTCGGTGCCGCGCCCGGCCATGTTGGTCGCGATCGTGACCGCGCCTTCCAGGCCCGCGCGCGCGATGATCGCCGCCTCGCGTTGGTGCTGCTTCGCGTTGAGCACTTCGTGCTCAATCCCCCGCCGCGTCAGCAGCGCGGACAGGTCTTCCGAGGACTCAATCGCGACCGTGCCGACCAGCACTGGCCGGCCTTCCGAGTTCTTCTCGACAATGTCCTCAATCACCGCTGCCCACTTCGCGCGCTTCACGCGAAAGACTAGGTCCGGCTTGTCGACACGCGCGATCTCGCGGTGTGTCGGCACCACCACCACCTCGAGCTTGTAGATCTCGGACAGCTCTTCGGCCTCGGTCACGGCCGTACCGGTCATGCCGGAGAGCTTGTCGTAGAGGCGGAAGAAGTTCTGAATCGTGATCGTCGCGTAGGTCACCGATTCCTGGTTGACCTTCACGCCCTCTTTCGCCTCGACCGCCTGGTGCAGGCCGTCCGACCAGCGTCGGCCTTCCATGAGGCGTCCGGTGAAGGCATCGACGATGATGATCTCGTTGTCCTTGACCACGTAATCGCGGTCGCGCTGGTAGATCACCTCGGCCTTCAGCGCCGCTTCCATGTAGCGCGTCAGCGCGAAGTTCTCCAGCGAGTACAAGTTCTCGATGCCGAGCGCACCCTCGAGCTTCTCGACGCCCGGCTCCGTCAGCGCCACGCTGCGCGTCCGCTCATCGACGGTGAAATCCACGTCGCGCGTCAGTGACGGCACGATCCGCGCGAAGCGCGGGTACAGGCGCACGTCGTCCTGCGCCGGCCCGGAGATGATCAGCGGGGTCCGCGCCTCATCGATCAGGACGCTGTCGGCCTCGTCGATAATCGCGTAGTGCCGGCGCTTCTGGACGCGCCCTTCCAGGCTCGTCGCCATGTTGTCGCGCAGGTAGTCGAACCCGAACTCGTTGTTCGTTCCGTACACCACGTCGCAGGCGTAGACCTCGCGACGATTCGCCATTGCGAGGTACTCGAATGACCCCTGCTCGGAGGTCTCCTCGGGCTGGACGATGAAGGCGTTCTGGTTCTGCAGCACGCCAATCGTCAACCCCAGCCGCATCAGCGCGGTGCGTCCGTACCACTGCGCGTCACGCCGGGCCAAGTAGTCGTTCACGGTCACGAGGTGCGCACCGAGCTGCTCGAGCGCGTTCAGATACAGCGCCAGCGTCGCCACCAGCGTCTTGCCCTCGCCGGTCCGCATCTCCGCGATCGAACCTCGATGCAGCGCGATCGCACCCAGGATCTGGACGTCGAATGCGCGCTCCCCGGTGCCACGCGCCACTGCTTCTCGCGCCACCGCGAGCCCCTCGGGCATCAGGTCATCGACGGTTTCGCCGGCCGCGAGGCGGCTACGGAACTCGTCGGTCTTCGCGCGGAGCGCATCGTCGGAGAGTGCCTCCGTCGCTGCGATGTGTTCGTTGACCAGATCGACCAGTGGGCGCAGCTGGTTGAGCGCGCGCTCATTGGAATCGCTACCAAAGATCTTCTTGACGGCACCAAACACGGGTGGGGCCTCCTCGAGCGTGGGCCTTCTAGTGTAAGACGCTGTCCGGTAGCTGGCTTCGGGAAGACGCCGATACTTGTCGATCCCTGCGGGGGGGCGCGAACACCTCGGCGGTCGCTCGCTAAACGAGCGGCGGTGCGGCTCCTAGCGGAACAGCGCGCCAACCGACCCGCCGGTGTGGATCCGGTGGATCGCATCGCCGAGGATCGATGCCGTCGACAGCACCGCTGTCTCGACGTTGTTGAACGCCCCGTGCACCAGCGGTAATGAGTCCGTGAACACGATCTGGTCGATGTCGCTGGTATCGAGGGCATCGAATGCCTTCGACGCGAAGACCGGGTGCACGCACGCCACGTGCACCGACCGTGCGCCACGTTCGCGCATCAATCGCACCGCCGAGGCGACTGTTCCCCCGGTGAGGATCTCGTCGTCCACGACAATGCAGTCGTGCCCGGCGACGTCACCGATCAGCGTCATCGCCTCCGCGTGATCGTCGTTCCCGGTTCGCCGCTTGTCGATGATTGCCAACTCGCAGCCGAGCCGCTCCGCCACGTTCCGCGCGCGCTTCGCGCCGCCGACGTCCGTCGCCACCACTACGGGCGATTCGAGGTTTTCGCTGCGGAAGTAGTCCGCGATCATCGGGAACGCGGTCAGTTCGTCGACCGGGATGTTGAAGAAGCCCTGGATCTGCCCGGCGTGCAGGTCGAGTGTGAGCACGCGATCGGCGCCCGCAACCTCCAGGAAGTTCGCGATCAGGCGCGCGCTCACCGGCACTCTCGGCTGATCCTTCTTGTCGGATCGCCCGTACGCGTAATACGGAATGACTGCCGTGATCCGTCCCGCCGACGCCCGTTTGGCGGCGTCGATCATGATGAGCAGTTCCATCAGCCGCGTGTTCACAGGCGAAACCACCGGCTGGATCAGGAACACGTCACGTTCGCGGACGTTGTCCAGGAAGCGGACGAAGACCTCCTCGTTGGAGAACTCGAACACCTCGACCTCGCCCAGCGGCATTTCGAGGTGCTTGCACACTGCTTCAGCCAGCGCGCGGTGCGCGTTGCCGGTGAAGACCGCCAGTTCGCGAAATGGTTGCATCTGGGTCGCCTCCCACCGGCGTGTTCGCCGGCCGCCGCCCGCTCGAGGCAGGCTCGATACTATCACCGACATTGCCTCGACTTCGCGGCCCCGACTCACCCTCGAGGTGGCCGGAGACGGGCGCTCACGATCCGCGCGCACCCCGAGCATGTGGCCCTCGAGGAGGATGCAGGATGCTGCAACCCAGGACCCTCGCCGAGGCAGTGGAGCTGGCCGTCGCACCCGAGATCGATCGTGACGAATACCTCGGGGGCTATGGGTTGCTCGGCCTCCAGTTCGACTCTGGCCACCTCCTCGCGATGCGGCGCGTCCCTGTCTCGTCCTACGGCCCCGCATACACCAGTCTCTGGCACCGTGACCCCGCCGGTGATTGGACGATCTACCTCGACGTGCCGCCGTTCCAGGGTTGCCCCCGGTACTTCGGATCCGCGCTCAAGGGAGCTGTCGAAACCCCGATCGATCTCAACTGGACCGGCGATCACGACTTCTCGCTTTCCGTACCGGAACTCGATCTCATAAGGGCTTCTTGCACTCTGAAACCACGTGTCCCAGTCGTCGACGTGGTGACGTGCCATCAAGGTAATCATGACTTTCTCCTTTTCGTTGTGACTGATCGGGC
>JAQCIU010000075.1:0-4390 GCA_027593235.1 Chloroflexota bacterium | reverse complement strand
GCGCGAGGTGCGCGGCGCGCTGCGGGCGGGGCGGCGAACGGCAGGCATCGCCGCGGGACGGGCGCGTTCCGGCCAGGCCGGCTGTCCCGCACGTTCCTCGGACTCCGGCGGACCGGAGTCGAGCGGCGGCGGTGGGGGCGGCAGCGCTTCCGGTTCGCCGAGCGGGGGCGTGTCCTCCTCGATGTCGAGCAGAGCGATCAGCACGGCCGCCATGTCCGGGACCGCGCGGGTGCGGGTAAACAGATCGGCGAGCGCGCGTTCCGGACCGGCGCTCAACGCCTCGAGCACGGCCGCCGAGCCGATCGACCGTTCGGCCGCGGAGCTGAGCAGCAGCAGGTGCTCGTCCTCGAGTTGGATCGTGGTGAACCGCGGCTCGATCGCCTCGGTGCCGCCGAGTGGCGCCGCGGCGGGCAGACCCTCGGTGGTGACGCGGCGTGCCGCGTCGTCGCGCACGAGGTAGACGACGCCATCGCCAATCTGGGCGATCGTCGCCTCGCCGTCGCGGATCGCGATACAGGTGAGGCCGACAGCGACCTGGTGCTCGCGCAGCGAGCGCTCGTTCCACTCCGCGAGGTTGGCGTGGGCCTGGCGGAGCGCCCGTAGGACGCCGCCGGTGACAGAGAGCGTCTCGCGGCCGAAGAGGGCGGCGACCGCCTCGGCGACCTCGCCGCAGAACTCGGCGGAGCGCTGATCGACGGGTTCGGCAAGCACCAGCAACCGCACGACGCCGTCATCGCGATCGCGGCGTTGATCGACGAGCCAGGGGCCGTGCTCGCGCACTTCGCCCTGCACCATCGCGTACCGGCCGACCCAGATGCCCATGGTTCCCAGCCTCGGCGACGGCATGCGGCCACGGCGGAAGTCGTCCGCCGATCACACACTGGCCCCGTCGTGCGGTGGATGCGCGCGGCTTCAAGCGGCGTCGCGGGGCCGTACCAACGCCGCTCGCGTCCCGGCCCCACCCGCGAAGCGGCGCTCATCATAGCGAGCGGGGCGACGGTCGGACCAGCGCGACTGGTGGCGAGCGCCGCCGGATGCTCCCCGGCACCTTGTCCGAATCCGGCGTTGTCCGCAGCGAACCGCGCGCTATCGTCGATTGCTGGGCAATGCGGCAGCCGAGGCACGCGGCACGAACCGCGTCGCGATCACGAGCACGAGCCGCGCTAGCGCCGACCGCCACGGGAGAAGATCGATGGCCGACGACCACCTGGAACAACGCGCGCACGCGGACGCGATCGTCGAACGTGCAGCCGACCAACTGCGGGCGGTCCTGAAGGGCCTGGTCCACGAGATCGATCCATTCCCGCCGTTTCCGGGCTCGATGTTCACGCACGCGATCGAGGTACCGCCGACCGCGCACAGCACGCTGGGCTGCGTGATCGTCGCCGACGATGCGGAGCTGTACGAACTGCAACTCGGCCTCGATCAGGACGTGATCGCGAGCGGCGGCGACGCCCACGCGGCGCGCATCGAGGAGACGGTGCAGCTCGAGCTGAGCCAGGCCGAATACGTGACGCAGGCACACGCGGCGATCCGCGCGCTCGTCACGCACCTCGACGGCGACAGCTAGCGGCGAGGATCGAGCGCCGGTGACGCGCGGTCCCGGTCGGCGGCCCCGGTACGGGGCCCCGGTCGCCACGGAGGAGCAGCAGTGCGGATCCCACCTCGGCAGCTTGCCGGCCTGATCGCCCTCGGGCTGATCTGGGGCGCCTCGTTCATGTTTATCAAGGTGATGTTGGACGAGGTGAATCCGGTCGAGGTCGGCTGGCTGCGGCTGGCCGGAGGCGCCGGCTTCTTCGTGGTGGTGGCGCTGGTGCGGCGGAAGCCGTTCCCGCGCGACGGGCGCTACTGGCGCAGCGTGCTGCTGGTGGGCGCGCTCGGATCAGCGATCCCGTTCTTCGTGATCCCGCGCGCGGAGCAGGAGATCAGCTCGCAACTCGCGGGCATCCTCAACGGCGCGATGCCGCTCTGGGCGGCAATCCTGGCGCAGCTCGTGCTGGTCGACGAGCGACTCAGTCGCGTCTGACTGGTGGGGATTCTGCTGGGCTTCCTCGGCCTCTCGATCGTGATCGGGCCGGGCATCTTCGATCTCAGCGACGCGAGCACGCAGGGCGCGCTGATGATGCTCGGCGCCGCAATGAGCTACGCCGTCTCCGCAGTCTGAGTGCGGCACCGCCTGCGTGGCGTCGATTCCGCCATGCTCGCGGGCAACCAGACGATGCTCGCCTTCCTCTACCTGACGCCGTGGGTGATCGCGGGCGGCGCGCCAAACCCCGCGACGCTCTCGGCGAACGTGCTCTGGTCCGCGCTGATCCTCGGCGTGATCGCCACCGGGGTGGCGTACCTCATCTACTACTGGTTGCTGGCGACGCTGCACGCGACGCAGGTGTCGATGGTCACCTACCTCGCGCCGGTCGCGGCGGTCTTCTGGGGTTGGGCCGTCCTCGATGAGTCGCTGGGACGCGGTGTCTGGCCCGGCCTGGCGCTGATCGTGCTAGGGATGTACCTCGTGAACCGGCCGGCGCGGGCCGCGACGGCGCGTGCGATCGAGGCGGGCGCGCAGGCGAGCGGCTAGTCGGCGCGGTAGTCCCCGGAGCGGCCGCCGGACTTCGCGACGAGGCGGACGTCGCTGATCTGCATCGTCCGCTCGACCGCCTTGCACATGTCGTAGACGGTGAGCGCGGCAACGCTGACCGCGGTCAGCGCCTCCATCTCGACGCCGGTCTGCGAGGTGGTGCGCACCGTCGCTTCGATCTCGATCGCCGGGTCTGTCGCGGAGGGGGCCAGCTCAACCGTGATGCCGCTGATCGGGAGCGGGTGGCAAAGCGGGATCAGTTCGTGGGTGCGCTTCGCGGCCATGATCCCGGCGATCCGCGCCGTGGCGAGCACGTCGCCCTTCGGCACGCTGCCTTCGACGATCAGCGCCAGCGTCTCGGCGCGCATCAGCACGCGGCCGCGTGCGGTCGCTTCGCGCGTGGTCACCTCCTTCGAGGAGACGTCGACCATCCGCGCGTGCCCGCGCTCATCGAGGTGGGAGAGTGTCGGCTGGTCGGGCTCGCGCGCCTCGGACACGTCGCTCAGCCGCCGATGTAGGACATCTCGACGCGCGGGCGCGCCTCGAGGTCGTCGGTCGCTTCGGAGCGGTGCTCGGAGTAGCGATCGGTGCGTTCGCGCCAGATCCCGGAGAGCAGCGTGGACAACTCCTCGTCGGAGGTGCCATCGCGCAAACGCGAGCGGAGATCCGATCCGGCGGTCGCGAACAGGCAGGTGTAAAGCTGGCCCTCCGCGGAGACGCGCGCCCGCGAGCAGGTGCCGCAGAACGGCTGGGTCACCGAGGTGATGAAGCCGACCTCACCGGCGCCGTCGCGATAGCGGTAGCGCTGCGCGACCTCGCCCTCGTAGTTCGGGTCGACGGGTTCGAGCGGGAACTCGGCGTCGATCATCGCGACAAGCTCGGTCGACGGCAGCACCTCGTCGAGGCGCCAGCCGTTCGTCGTACCGACGTCCATGAACTCGATGAAGCGGACGGTGTGGCCGCTGCCGCGGAAGTGACGCGCGAGGTCGAGCAGGGTGTGATCGTTCACGCCCCTGCGGACGACCGCGTTGATCTTGACCGGGCCGAGCCCGGCGCGGGTCGCCGCCTCGATGCCCTCGAGCACCATCGCGACCGGGAAGTCCATGTCGTTCATCTGTCGGAAGACGGCGTCGTCGAGCGAGTCGAGGCTGACGGTGACGCGGTCCAGACCGGCCGCGGCGAGTGCTTCCGCCTGCGAGGCGAGCAGCGTGGCGTTGGTGGTGAGCGCGATCTCCGTGTCCGGGATCGTGGAGAGCATCTCGATCAGCTTGGGCAGCTCGGCGCGGAGCAGCGGCTCACCACCGGTCAGCCGGAACTTCCGCACGCCGAGCGCGGCGGTGATGCGCGCGAGCCGTTCAATCTCCTCGAAGCTGAGGATCTCGTTGCGGGGAAGGAAGGCAAAGTTCGGGCCGAAGATCTCCTTCGGCATGCAGTAACGGCAACGGAAGTTGCAGCGGTCGGTAACGGAGATCCGCAGGTCGTGCAGCGGCCGCCCGAAGCGATCGGTCAGCGCACCGCCAGCGGCTTCGAGTTGATCGAGGTCAGGATGACCGTCCTGCACCGCCATGCAACACCCCCAGAACCACCATCATGGCACGGAGTGCCTGCGATCGGTGGCTGATCTGCTGCTTCTCGTCGCCAACTTCGGCGAGCGTGCGGCCGTCCGCGATCTCGAAGACGGGGTCGTAACCGAAGCCATTGGCGCCGCGCGGGGCGCTGGCGATGCGACCTTCGAGGATCCCCTCGCGCACGTGGCGCTCGCCGCCCGGCAGCGCGAGCACGACGACGGCGCGGAAGCGCGCGCGCCGCCGGCCG
>JAQCIU010000011.1:0-93774 GCA_027593235.1 Chloroflexota bacterium | reverse complement strand
CTCGGCTCGGACCGCCGGTTACCCCGCGGCGAGAGGGTGCCCGCCCTCGATTGACACCAGTCACCTAGGCGCCGCCCGCGCGCCGCCCGGCCCGCCGCCCGCGCGAAGGGCGTGGCACCTCGCTAGCGCGACTGCACCTCGAGGCCCTCGGTGCGGCAGGTCGACTCCGCGGTGGCGAGCGCGTCGATGTTGGGGCGCGGGCGTGCGAGCAGCGGGTCGGCGGCGAAGTCCGATTCGATCGCCATTGCGGACGCCAGCAGATCCAACTCCCCGAAGGCTCGGCCGATGACCTGGATGCCGAACGGCGTGCCCTGTTCGTCGAGGCCACACGGGAGCGCGACGACGGGGTGGCCGACGACGGTGATGGAGGCCGTGAGGGCGAGCCAGGCCATGTAGTTCTCGACGGGGTGGCCGTCGACGGTCTGCGGGTTGAGGTGCTTCCAGGGGAACGGCGGGACGCTGACGCCGGGGCAGATGACGACGTCGTAGTCCTCGAAGATGGCGGCGAACTGCTGGTAGAGGCGCATCTGGGTGCGGCGGGCGCGGGCGATGGCGTCCATCGGGGTCTTCAGCGCGGAGTCGTAGGTGGCGCGGACGTTGGGGTTGAAGCCCTCGTCCCAGTTGGCGGCTTCGTCGGAGTACTGGGTGACGAAGACGTCCTGGCGGAGGTGCCAGTCGACGTCGGGGGCTTCGGTCAGATCGATCGGGTGCGGATCCATTCTGGAGACATGAGGTTTTAGATGAGTCATGCGGGCGGCGAAGGTGCGGCGGATTGAGTCGGAGACGAGGACGCCGCCGAGGTCGGGGGTGATGGCGACGCGGAGCGATCCGAGGTCGGCAGCGCGGCAGGCACGGAATGATGCGGCATCGAGAGGGAATGCCATCGGGTCGTTGCGGGTGCGGGGGGTGCGCTCGGTGATGGCGGAGAGGAGGAGGGCGGCGTCGGCGACGGTGCGGCCGATGGGGCCCTTCACGCTGTAGTTGGTCTGGGTGATGGTGCGCTGTTCGTTGGGGACGACGCCGGGGGTGGCGCGGATGCCGACGACGCCGGAGTAGCAGGCGGGGATGCGGAGGCTGCCGCCGTGGTCGGAGCCGGTGGCGAGCGCCGCCATGCCGGTGGCGACGGCGACGGCGGATCCGCCGGAGGATCCGCCACAGGTGAGGTCGACGTCGAAGGGGTTGCCGGTGGCGCCGAAGAGGCGGTTGACGGTGTTGGCGCCGATGGAGCGCTCGGGGACGTTGGTCTTGCCGATGACGACGCCGCCAGCGGCGCGGACGCGCTCGACGATGCCGTCGTCCTCGGTCGGGACGTTGTCCGCGAAGTCGGGGCTGCCGTAGGTGGTGCGAATGCCCTCGGTGGCCTGGATGTCTTTGATGGCGACGGGGAGACCGTGGAGTGGGCCGAGCAGGGCGCCGGTTCGACGGGCGTCGCGGACGGCGGTCTCGGCGGCTTTCGCTTCGGTGCGGGCGCGGTCGAAGGACCTCGTGATCATCGCGTTGAGCGCGGGGTCGACGAGTTCGATGCGGGCGATGCAGGACTCGAGGAGTTCGACGGGGGAGAGTTCGGCGGCGGCGATGAGGCGGCGCGCCTCGACGGCGTCGAGATCGGCCGGGCTTGCTGCTGGGCGATCTGCTGGTTCCGTCACGCTGGCCTCCGTAGTATCCGGATCGTCTGGGAGCATCCGGACAGTCGGGCTAGCGTAGTGAGCGCCGCACGCGGTCGCCACAACGGGATGGACCATGGGCGAACTGGTGGTGATCACGGGCGGCGCGACGGGGATCGGCGCGGCGACGGCGACGCGGCTGGTGGAGCACGGGCACCGCGTGGTGATCCTGGATGTGCGGGAGCCGGCCCCGGCGGAGAGCGTCGACTTCGTGCGCTGCGATCTCGGCGACCCTGACTCGATCGATTCGGCGCTGGCGAAGCTGCCGGCGCTGGCGGGCTCGCTGATCAACGTGGCGGGGATCGCGAGTGCGGAGCCGATGTCCGGTGTGATCGCGGTCAACTTCCTGGGGTTGCGGTACATCACGGAGGCGTTCACGCCGCGGATCGCGTCGGGCGGGACGATCGTGAATGTGGCGTCGAGCGCGGGGCGCGACTGGCCAATGAACGCGGAGCCGGTGCGCGGGCTGCTGGATACCCCCGACTTCGCGAGTGGGCTGAGCTGGCTGGACGAGCACGCCTCGTTGTGGAGCGACAACCCGTACAAGTTCTCGAAGCAGTGCGCGGCGGCGTACACGTACCGCGCGGCGCAGCTCCACGTTGAGCACGGGGTGCGGGTGAACTGCGTGAACCCGGGAGCGGTGGAGACGCGGCTGACGGCGGAGTTCCGGGGGCTGATCGGGTCGGAGATGTACGACTGGATCGGGCAGCAGATCGGGCGGACGGGGACGCCGGAAGAGGTGGCGGAGGTGGTCGAGTTCCTGGCGGTCGGCGACTGCGCCTGGCTGAACGGGGTGGAGATCACGGTGGACGGCGGGTATTACGCGGGGATTGTGGGCGGCTGGATTCGGCCGGAGACGTCGCCGAGCGGTACGGCGCCGCCGGCGCCGAACGCAGCGCCGCTCAGCTAAGCAGAACCACACCGAATGCCTTGCCGACCTCAAGCACACACGCGCTGAGGGCGATCACGCGCTGGGAGCGCTCACGCGCTGGGGGCGCTGGGAGCGCTCACGCGCTGGGGGCGCTGGGAGCGCTCGCGCGCTGCTAGGGTTGCGGCCTGCTGGAACTCGTGGGGATTCGAAGGAGTGCGTGATGGCGGACGGGCCGACGGTTGGCGATGAGGTGCAGGGCAGCGTGACGGTTGCGCCGGAGCATTACGCGAGCGCGATGGTGGTGGGGACGCCGGATGTGTTCAGTACGCCGTCGCTGGGGGCGCTCGTCGAGAAGACGGCGGCGGACTGGCTGCATGGATTCGTCGAGGACGGGCAGATGAGCGTTGGCACGCAGATCGTGATCAATCACACGGCGGCGACGCCGGGCGGGAAGCAGGTCACGGTCACGGTGAAGCTGGAGGCTGCCGAGGCGCCTCGCTATGACTTCACGTGGACGGCGGCGGACGAGGCCGAAGAGGTTGGGAACGGGACGCACCAGCGGTTCGTGGTTGACCGCGAGCGATTCCTCGGCCGCCTCGCCCGCAAGGTCACTTCGTGACTCTTTGGTGGCTTCGCCTCCGCTGAAGCGGCTCCGCGATCGATCGTTATTTCAGCTTGCTGGCGCGCCGGATAGCGGACGCGGACAGCGGCTGCCGGCCCCTGCTCGTCAGGCCTCGGTGGCTTCGCTATGCCTCGGCGATGGCGTCGCGGAGGAAGCGGAGGGCGATGGTGGTGAATTCGCTCATGTTTTCTGCGCGGTCGGTGAGGCCGGTTTCCTGGATTTCGGTTTTTGCGACGGGGCCGACGACGGCGACGGCGGTGCGGCCGATGGGGGCTTTCGATCGGGTGCTGCCGGTGGGGCCGGCCATGCCGGATTCTGCGATGCACCAGTCGGCGCCGAGGCGGGTGCGCATTGATTCGGCGAGCGAGGCGAGCATTTCTGGGGTGGTGCCTCGGTAGTTTTCGTAGAGGGATGGGTCTGAGCCGGCGAGTTGGGTTCTCGACGCCAAGGTGTAGACGACGCCTCCGCCGGCGTAGTAGCGGGATGCGCCTGGGACTTGGAGAAGGGCGGCGGAGATGAGGCCGCCGGCGCTGGATTCGGCTACGGCTACCTTTTCGCCTCTTGTTGTGAGGAGGGTGGCGATTTCTTCTGCGAGCGATGCTTGATCTGGAGTGAGGAAGGACATGTCGGGCCTCGGTGGTTGCTTGGCCCGTTTGAGGGACCTATGGCGGGTGGTCGTCGGGAATCGTAACTGGTCCTGGGTGGTGCGGCGGCGGATCTAGATAGGCGGACCTCGAGGTCGGCGACATTCGTTTGCGCTGCGAGCGGGCTTCTAGCTGCGGTTCGTTCGTCGGGGGCGCTTGCCCCCGACACCCCCGCCGGGGGGACGAGCGCGTCCCCCGGACCCCCTCCAAAGCCGGGTGCTTCTCGGTGGTTGCGGGGGCTCGGTGGCGGCGGGTGGGGCTGGCGCGTGTTGGTGTGGGGGTGGATCGAGGGGCGCTCGGCTTACCGGGGCAGGATGCCCCGGGCGCGGTTCGTTCGAGGACGGCGAGTGGTTGGCGGGGGACGAGCAAGCGGGGGAGTCGCTTGATTCGAGAGCCTCGCCGCGCTTGGTCGTTGTGCGACGGGGAACGGCGGGCGGAGCGGGCGAGCGGGGTTCGTCTGGTTCGACGGCTAGAGCGCGCTTCGGCGTTGCGCGGTGGGAGGGGGGAGTCGGAACGGAGTCCTTGGTCGGCAGGGGTGCGGCGGGGTTCGGGGTGATTTGGGGTTCAGGCGAGATGCGGCGAACTCAGCTCAGGGCGTGATCGGGGAGCGGAGCTGGTGGGGGTGGCCCGGAGGGAACAAGAGGGGTCAACGACCCCTAGCGGTAGTTTCCGAAGTTGAGTTGCATGCCCCAGTCCTCTGCGCGGAGGGCGGCGATGACGGATTGGAGGTCGTCTCGGTTGGGGGCGGTGACGCGGACGGCGTCGTTCTGGAATTGGGACTGCACTTTTTTCAGCTTCAAGTCTTTGATGAAGCGGTTGATGTTGCGGGCGGTGTCGCCGTCGATGGCCTGGACAAGGGTGAGGGTTTGGCGGGTGGTGCTGCCGGTGGCGTCTTCGGGGTCGGCGCGTTCGATGTTTTCTACGGGGACGCTGCGGGCGACGAAGCGGCTGACGAGGACTTGCCAGATGGCGTCCAGGTGGAAGCGTTCCTGGGTGTGGATGTTGATTTTGCCTTCGTCGCGTTCGAAGTCGATGTCGGCTTTGACGCCTTTGAAGTCGTAGCGGTTTTGGATTTCTCGGCGGGCCTGGTTGAGGGCGTTGTCTACCTCTTGGAGGTCGCAGCCGGTGGTGATGTCGAAGGATTCGGTTTTGGGCATTGGGTTTTGGGTCCTTGCGGGTTCGTTGGGATCGCGGGTTTGGGGTTGGTTAGCTCGATCGGCCGTAGTGGGGTGGGGGGGTGTTGTGGTCTGAGGGGCGGTCTGGGGTGTCGCCTCTTGCGCGGCGTAGGTCTTCTAGGAGTTGTTCGCGTGTTGGGGGCGCGGGGGTTGGTTTTTCAGTTGGTGATGGGTCGTTGGGCATTGGTGGTTCGCTTCGCTCGTTCGGGGGGGCACGTCAATGGTGCCATTGTCTTGGCGGCGGGGCATCCTTTCGCTCGTTTGGAGCCGGAGTCGCTAGCGAGCGGGGTTTCGAGGTCGGCGACATTCGTTTGCACTGCGAGCGGGCGGGGTGCTGCGTTTCGTTCGTCGGGGGCGCTTGCCCCCGACACCCCCGCGGGGGGACGAGTGCGTCCCCCAGACCCCCTCCAAAGCCGGGGGCTTCTCGGTGATTGCTGGGCTCGGTGGCGGCGGGAGCGACGGCCGCGAGTTGGTGGGGGTGCACTGAGGGGCGATTGGGTTACCGGGGCAGGATGCCCCGGGCGCGGTTCGTTTGTGGACGGCGAGCGGTTAGCCAGAGTGCTGCGTGTGGGGTTTCGAGGTCGGCGACGTTCGTTTGCGCTGCGAGCAGGTGGTGTGCGGAGGTTCGTTCGTCGGGGGCGCGTTGTTTGTTTGATCGCCCGACGGGCGTGGCTCCCGACATCCCCGGCGGGGGGAGCCATCTTTTTCGACCGCTCTGCGGGCGGCGGGCGGAGTCGCTGGCGAGCGGACGTCGAGGTCGGCGACTTGCCGCTGTGCTGCGAGCGGACTTCGTACTGCGTGTCGTTCGTCGGGGGCGCTTGCCCCCGACACCCCCGCCGGGGGGACGAGTGCGTCCCCCAGACCCCCTCCAAAGCCGGGGGCTTCTCGATGGTTGCGGGGGCTCGGTGGCGGCGGGTGGGGCGGTGGCGGGTTGGTGTGGGGGTGCATCGAGGGGCGATCGGTTCACCGGGGCAGGATGCCCCGGGCGCGGTTCGTTCGGCGGTAGATGGGGGCTTGGTAGGGGGCGAACGCAGCGCGGGCGTTTTCCAGGGTGGCGTCGGGCGTGGATTCAGAGGGACGGGACGATCGCGGGCGCATGGAGGTGGGACGCGCGTGGGACGGGCGCAGGCTGGCCCGAAGGGAACAAGGGGGTCGAAGACCCCTAGAACTGGGAGAGGAAGCGGAGGTCGTTTTGGTAGAAGTTGCGGATGTCGTCGACCTGGTAGAGGGGCATGGCGATGCGTTCGACGCCCATGCCGGCGGCGAAGCCGGTGTAGCGCTCTGGGTCGTAGCCGGCGGCGGCGATGATTTCTGGGTGGACCATGCCGGCGCCCATGATTTCTAGCCATTGGCCTCGGAATTTCACGGCTAGTTCGACGCCGGGCTCGACGAAGGGGAAGTAGCTGTTGCGGAGGAGGACTTCGGTGTCGGAACCGAAGATCTGGCGGGCGAATTCGTGGAGGGTGCCTTTGAGGTCGGCGAGGGAGATGCCTTCGTCGATGGCGAGGAGTTCGACTTGCTGGAGCATCCATTCGTGGGTGGCGTCGGTGGCTTCGTAGCGGTAGCAGCGGCCGGGGACGGCGACGCGGATGGGGGGTTCATGGCCCTCGAAGTAGCGGATTTGCATGGGGCTGGTGTGGGTGCGGAGGAGGGTCTGGCGGGCGCCCTGGCGACCGTCTTGTTCTTCGATCCAGAAGGTGTCCCACATGTCGCGGGCGGGGTGGTCGGCGGGGATGCGGAGGCGATCGAAGTTGTATTCGTCGAGTTCGACTTCGGGGCCTTCGATGACGGCGAAGCCGAGGCGCTGCAGGATGTCGAGGATCTGGCGCATGGTCTGGGTGACGGGGTGAAGGCGGCCGATGCGGCGGGGGCGGCCGGGGAGGGTGACGTCGATGGGTTCGGCGCCGGCGAGGGCGGCGGCGCGGAGTTGGAGCTGACGGGTTTCGAGGGCGGCTTCTAGCTGTTGTTTGACGGTGTTGGCGGCCTGGCCGACGGCTTTGCGCTGCTCGGCGTCGAGTGCGCCGATGCCGCGGAGGATGCCGGTGAGGGCGCCGTTGCGTCCGAGGATGGCGGTGCGCCAGGCCTCGAGGGTGGGTTCGTCCTCGGCGGCGGCGAGGGTGGTGCGGGCGTCGCGGTCGACGGCGGCGAGGGCGTCGAGGCCTGTGGTGGCGTCAGTGGTCATGGGAGGGAGTGTACGGAGCGGTCGGGTAGACGGGGAAGCCTGCGGATTAGAACGGGAGATCCTCCGGATCCAGCACGACTCCTATTTCGGTGGCCGTGGACGACACAGCCTCTGACTGATCATCTTCCTTCTGCCACTCCCATGCGAATGGTGTTTCGGCCTTTTGGAGTTGGGCGTCGAGAATCGGCTTCTCGAGGATGTCGGCATTCCTCCGCATAGAGGCATACCAATGGCGTCGCTGAGATATCGCCAAGAGTTGTGGATCGGAGCGCCCGGATGATCACGCGGCGGCTTCCTGATCCTGCTGCTGGTCTTGCTCGATGAGTACTCCTTTCTCGAACCTGGCGCCGGCACGGACGAGCGCGACGAGACGCGGGCTGTTGACCGCACGCCAGCGCTGCTGAGCCGCCTCGATCAGCTTGAACGCCATCGCCAGTCCCGCGGCACGCGAGCCGGGGCCCTTGGTGACTCGCGTCCGCAGGCGGACGGTGGCGAAGGTGGACTCGATTGGGTTGGTCGTCTTGAGGTGGACCCAGTGCTCGGCGGGGAAGTCGAGGAAGGCGAGCATCGCCTCGGCGTCATCGACCACCTTTGCCACCGCCTTCGGCCACTTCGCGAAGTCGCGAGCAAAGGCGGCGATGGCAGCTACTGCGTGATCGCGGTCCTCGGCGTCGCGGATCTCGGCGAGCGCCCGGCGCGCCGTCGGCTGAGCCGACTTCGGTAGCGCGTTCAGGACGTTCGCCAGCTTGTGCACCCAGCAACGCTGGGTGCGGGTGGCCGGGAAGACCTCGCGCAGCGCACCCCAGAACCCCAATGCACCGTCGCCTACCGCGAGCACGGGGGCACGCATCCCACGACGCTTGAGGTCGCGCAGCAGGTCGGCCCATGACTCGGTCGACTCCCGGTAGCCGTCGGCGATCGCGACCAGCTCCTTGGTCCCATCTGCGCGGACGCCGACGATCACCAGGCAGCACAGGCGATCCTCTTCGAGGCGCACGTTGAAGTGCACGCCATCCGCCCACACATATACGTAGTCGGCGGCGCGCAGGTCGCGGCGCGCGAAGGCCGCCCGCTCGGCCTGCCATTGCTTCGTGAGCCGGGTGATCACTGAGGCGCTCAACCCGGCGCCTGAGCCGAAGAACTCGCTGAGCGCCGGGACGAAGTCACCGCTCGAGAGGCCGCGCCCATGGCGCAGGCGGTCGGCTGGCTCGAGGGCTACCGGGAGCACTGGGAAGCGAACTACCGCCGGCTCGATGCACTCCTCGAGGAGATGCAGGCGCCGGACACCACAGAAGGAGATCGCAATGACCGCTGAACCAACGCTGATCGTGACCACCCCTGCCCCCACCGACCTGTGCGTCGAGCGCGTCTTCAATGCACCGGCGCGCCTCGTCTGGGACGCACACACCAAGCCGGAACTGGTGCGGCGGTGGCTGCTCGGCCCCGACGGCTGGGACATGCCCGTCTGCGAGATCGACCTCCGCGTCGGCGGCGCCTACCGCTACGAGTGGTCGCACCCCGACGAGGGCTCGTTCGGCACCGGCGGTAAGTTCACCGAGGTGACCCCGACCTCACGCCTCGTATCGACGGAGCGGATGGACGGCTTCGACGGCGAGACGCTCAACACGATGACGCTTCTCGAAGCGGACGGCCGCACCACGCTCACGCTGTTGATGCGCTTCGAGAGCCAGGAGGCGCGGGACGCCGCCGCCGCGACCGGCATGGCCGACGGCATCGGCGTGAGCTTCGACCGCCTCGAGGCGGCTATGCGCGACTGGCCGCCCACCTCGTAACGCGCGCCCCGCACACCCAGACCGCACCGCGAAGGAGACGACCGTGACCGCAGCAACGACCAAGGTGACGCCGTTCCTGATGTACAACGACCAGCTCGAGGCCGCCGTCGAGTTCTACACCTCGACGTTCCCGGACTCGCGCGTGATCTCGCAGGCCCGAGGCGGCGACGGTGGGCCGCTCGTGTCCGCCGAGTTCGTCGTTGGCGGCCAGCGGCTGATGGCCTTCAACGGCGGGCCGCACTTCGCCTTTTCCGAGGCCAGCTCGCTCTACGTCGACTGCGACGATCAGGCCGAGGTAGACGAGTACTGGGACAAGCTTGTCGCCGCCGGCGCCACGCCGACGCAGTGCGGCTGGATCAAGGACCCATTCGGCCTGTCCTGGCAGATCGTCCCGCGCCGCTTCACTGAACTCGTCGCCGACGAGGACCCGAAGAAGGTCCAGGCCGTTGTCGACGCGATGATGACGATGGTGAAGCTGGACGTCGCCGCCCTCGAACGGGCGTACGCGGAGGCGTAGCCGCCAACCTCGAGGCCGACGCGCGCGCCTCGGAACCTACGCGCCGTCGACCGAGGGCAGCCCGAAGTGCGCCTGGATGCGCGCGGCGGCATCGTCCGGCGCCAGCTCGGCGTTCTCGAGGCGCAGGTGGCGGTCCGGCCACGGGAACGGGTGCTCCGCGGTCGTGTTCTGTGAGTGCTCCGTAGCCTGGGCAGTTAACTCTTCGTCCGTCGCCCAGTCCGTGCGCTTCTGCGCACGCCGGTGCTCCGTCCGGTTCCGACGAAGCCGCACATCCAGCGGGGCCACCAACTCGGCGAACGACACGCGCCCGCCCGCCTCAAGGAACGGCTCGATCAGATACTCAACGGCAGCCGTCTCCGGCGGATGCTCGAACCACCAGCTCCATGTCGCGACGATGCCCATCCCGGCCTGCGCCGTCTCCTCGAAGAAGCGGCGTCGGTACTCTCTCGATAGGCGCTCGAACGACGGTGAGCCGAACTCAAAGTAGGGCGTGAGGAGATCGATCACCTGGTGGTTGTAGTAGAGCGGGAAGCCGGTCCGCGCCGCGAGCTGCTGGCCGACGGTCATCTTCCCGACGGCGGGCGGCCCCACGATCGCGACGAGCCAGGGACGGTCCACGGGACGACACCTCGAACGACTCGGCCGCCCTCGCGACCGACGGGAGCAGGGTAGCGCCGCGCGGGCGACGCTTCGCCCGCAGCTACATGATGCCGACCTCGAACGGCGGGGTGCGGCGCTCGACGATGTTCTCGAAGCGGGTTCGCATCGACTGTTCCAGCGCGTCGCTGCCGGCGGGGATGATGTACAGCTCGCGGCTGCGGATGGCCTCGAAGACCATCTCGCCGATCTCGGCGGGCTGCATCATGGTCTGCCGCCGCTCTTCCAGGGCGGAGCGGATCGGCGACGGGCCGGCGGGCGGCTCGGCATCGCCGTACTCAGCCTGCCGGTTGCGGCCGGAGTCGTAGATCGCGGTGTTCACGAAGCCGGGGCAGAGCACCGAGACGCCGATGTCGTGGCCGGCGCGCCCCAGCTCGTAGTGGAGCTGCTCTGACATTGCCTCGACCGCGAACTTCGCGACCGTGTACGGCCCACCGACGGCGCCGCTGACCAGACCGGCGATCGAGGCGGTGTTGACGACGTGCCCCTCCTCGCCGCTCTCGATCATCCGAGGCACGAAGCTGCGGATGCCGTGCACCACGCTCCACAGGTCGACGTCGATCACCCACTCCCAGTCAGCCTGCGACAGCTCCCACATCGCGCCCTGACTGCCGCCGACGCCGGCGTTGTTGCAGAGCACATGCACCGCGCCGAACTGCCGATAGGCGCTCTCCGCGAGCGCTTCGACCTCGTCGGCCTTGGCGACGTCGGTGCGAATCGGGAGGACCTTCACGCCCTTGGCCGCGATCGCCGCTTCGGCCATCGCCAGCGGTTCCGCCTCGATGTCGCCGATCACGATGTTCATCCCGGCGTCAGCAAAGCGACTCGCCATCGCGAGCCCCAGCCCGCTCGCGCCGCCGGTCACCACCGCGACTTTGCCCTCGAACGTCTCCATCAGCGACCCCCTCGCGTAGCCGGCACCCAATCTCGTCGTCGGGAGTGCGGCGGCGTCATGCTACGGGACCATGCTGCCGGTCAGCGGACCCTCCGCCGATCGCCCGCCGACGTAGACTCCCCGCATCGAGGCTGCCGAGCCGCACGAAGGGGAGAGCGATGCCAGACGTGCCGAGCGATGCCGAGGTCCAAGCGTTCCTGACCGAGCACAACAACTGGGGCCGCTGGGGCGACGACGACAGCCGAGGTGCGCTCAACCTCGTCACTCCCGAGAAGCGCCTCGAGGCGGTCGCGCTGGTGCGGACGGGGCGGCAGGTGTCGCTCAGCCGCTACTGGCCGAAGCGGCCGGGGCCGCTGAACCCGTCGCCCGCCCAGCACTTCCCGCAATGGACGGACCGAGGCGTGAGCGGCGGCGCGGTCGACTACTACGGCATCAGCTACCACGGCTACACGACGACTCACATCGACGCGCTCTGCCATGTCTGGGATGCCGACGGCGGCTGGCAGGGCCGCAACTACGCCGACGTGATGTCGTCGACCGGCGCGAAGCACGGCGCGGTCACCGCGTGGGAGGAGGGCATCGTCACCCGCGGCGTCCTCCTCGATGTCCCGCGCTTCCGAGGCGAGCCGTTCGTCACCCTCGACAACCCGGTAACGGGGCCCGAGCTGGCGGCGGTCGCCGAGGCGCAGGGTGTCGAGGTGCGGCCCGGTGACGCCCTCGTGATCTACAGCGGCCGCGAGGCGTGGCAGGACGCGAACCCGACGAGCTTCATGGGCACGCGACCGAGCCCCGGCCTCCACGCGTCGTGCTCGATGTACATCCGCGAGCGGGACGTGTCGCTGCTGAGCTGGGACATGATGGACCACCACGGCCCCGACACGACGCTGCCCTGGCCGGTGCATTCGGTGCTCTACAAGTTCGGCGTGTGCTTGATGGACAACTCGCTACTCCAGCCGCTCGCCGAGGCGTGCGTCGAGGAGGGTCGCCAGGAGTTCATGCTGATGGTGCTCCCCCTCCGCGTCGAAGGCGGCACCGGCAGCCCCGTAAACCCCGTCGCCATGTTCTAGGGCCCCTTCGGGGCCTCTACGACGCTGAACGTCCGAAGAGAAATGCGGTCCCTGGCCGAGTCAGGCGAGCGAGTCGGGCAGGCTGGCTTCGGTTGTTCCCGCCCCACGCGGCACTTCGGGGGCGTCAGCGACAGGCGAATGGCTCGTCGGTATCAGCGTTGATCTCGTTCCCCTCGGCAGTGAGTACCCGCACCCCTGCCGCATCGACCTTGACCGGACCGGACAGGGCAGTGCCATCAGGGCAGATGCTCAGGTGCTGCGGTGGAGCCTGGATCATCGCCGGCTCCTCGGTAGCCGTCGCGGTCGCGACGATCGTCGCGTCCGCCGTCAGCGCGGGCGCAACGACGATCAGCACCGGCAAGACGCGCCCGCCACCCTCCGGCACCGCGAGGAACGCGAGTCCGGTACTGGCGAGCAGCAACAGTGGCAGCACCGCCGCGGAGACGTAGCCACCTCGGATCACCAGCGCGTAGCCGAGCAGCGGCAGGCCCAGCGCCAAATCGAGCGCCATCACGTCCGCCAGCAGCGCGGGGCGCGGACTACCGGCGACCTCGGGACGGACGAGCAGCAGCTCGACGACGACGAACAGCGCCGAGAGCGCGAGCCAGATACCGATCCGGTGCTGGCGTCTGTGCTGCTCGGGGAACGGTCGAACGGCCATTGGACTCCCCCGCTCCCACTCCAGTTGGCGCGCGCATCACGATCGACGCTACCTACTCGCGCGAAGCTCCGCGAGGAGTTCGTCGTAGTCCGCGAACGCCAGTTTCCGCGCGATCACCTCGGTCCAGACCGCGTCCAACTCCGCCTGCACCTTCGGCGGCAACTCGACCGTCCGCGCGCCGACCACGCCCGCGCGCACCTTCGCGCTGTCGCTCCCCGCCGGCAGTCCGATCACCCGCTCGCTTCGCTCGCGGTCCAGCAGGTCGTCGAACTTCGATTTGTGCTCCGTCATGAACGCCAGCGAGGACTGTCGCACCACGATCTCCAGCAGTTCGTCGTCCAGCGGCACGCCGATGAACTCCGCGATCCGCCGCACCGTCTCCGGCAGATCAGCCTTCATATCCTCGTACGCCAGCAACAGCACGTTCTCGTCGTGGCGGTGTGCCCACCAGGACAGCAGGTGCAGCCAGTAGTCTCCGCCCCGATCCCGCGCCACGTATTCCAGCCGCACGAACTCGTCGATCGGGATCGCCCCCGGCTCGATGAACCACCCCTCCATGAAGCGGTACATCGAGACCGCCGCATCGCCGGGATTCCGCAGCGAGACGACGTAGCGCCCACCCTTGGGCACCTGGTCCCAGCCGAGGTGGCTCTTGAACGCACGAGGCTCCGCGACCTGCTCCGCGGCCAAGTCCAGTCCAACGTCCGTGCCGACCTCGATCCACGGGACGGCGCGGGAGATGTCGTCGAAGCTCATATCGCCGCTGGTCCGCAGGCCGTGCACGATCTGTTGCAGCCACGTCGTCCCGCACTTCGCGAACGGCGAGATCACCACGTCGGTCGGCCGCAGCTCCAGCGACAACCCGCGCGCGACGCCTTCATCGGTCGCAAGCTGGCCCAACAAACGTCGGTATTCGGCGAAGGTCGTCGCCCTGGCAGTCCTCATCAGTGCTCCGGTCACCGGTGCATCGTGGCGTGCACCGCCACATTGTCGGGCAGTCAATCGCGTCCCTAGAGTTGCCGACGATCGGCGCAGCAACCGCGTTCCGTCAACCCCGACGATCGATTGCGCGGAGACTCACTGCCGCAACAACACCCGAGGCCCGACACCCGAGCGCGATCAGTGCCCGCGGCCGTTCCCGCTGCGATCGCCAAATCGCCCCACCGTCAGTACGCGCCGACGAAGCCGCGCCGCCTCGGACAGCGCGTCGTGAAGGAGCGGCGGATCGATGTCGAAGTGCAGGTCCCGGACGAACCGTCGCCCGTTCGCTGCGAACCAGTCCCGCCCCCACAGCAGCCACATCACCACCATGCCGAACAGGAACATCCCGGCCAGCACTGCAAAGTACCCGTAGTGCCAGCCCAGCTCCGGCATGTGCTCAAAGTTCATCCCGTAAATCCCGGCCACCAACGTCAGCGGCAGGAACACCGCCGCCACCACTGCCAGGACCCGCATCGTCTCGTTCTGGCGAATCGTCACGGTGGAGAGATAGGTCGTGGTCGCGAAATCGGAACGCTCCCGCAGCGCCGCCGCACGTTCACTGATCTGCTCCACGTGGTCGTTCACGTCGCCGAAGTAGAGCGACAGCTCCGCCGGAACGAGCGCATAGTCACCTCGCGCCAACCGAACCAGCAGTTCTCGCTGCGACTGCATGCCTCGGTGCACCGTCAGCGCGGATCGCTTCAACCGCAAGATCGCTGGCAACAGATCTCCGCGCGGTGCGGTCAACGCCGCTTCCTCGATCAGGTCCGTCACATCGCTCATTCGGTCCATCGTCGGTACCACGCCATCAACCAGTGCATCGATCAACGTGTGCATCAGCAAACCGGACGACCGCTCCAGGAGTTGCGGATCCTGTTGGGCTCGCTCGAACACATCCTCGATCGCCGCGATCGGCCGCAACGAGGCGCTCACCACGTAGCTGGCGCCAACAAACACGTCCAGCTCCGCCATCACCACCAGTTCCGCCGTCGCCTGGTGATCCACGCCGTACAGCAGCATGAACAGGTAGTCGCCGAAGTCGTCGATCTTGGGCCGCTGCGGGTCCGGGTTGAGGCAGTCCTGCAGCGCCAGCGGGTGGAAGCCGAACAACGATCCCAGCAGTTCCGTGTCGGCTTCCGTCGTCCCGGACACGTGCACCCACAGCGTGCCCCCGTCGCTCCCGAGGTGCGCCGCGATCGCCTCCGGATCGGCCAACCGCTCGACCGCTCCGTCCTTCAAATGCAGTGCCGTCAGCGACATCCCGTGTCCTTCTGCTCGGGCGCGCGCGCGCCACGGCATGCGGCTCGCGCCCCGTTCAAGATCCGCCCTCGGGCGTGCTAGTTGTCCAGCTCAGGCTGGTCGCCGCGCAGCCGGATGCCACCTGCACGCTGCCGACTCCGCAAGATCCAGCCCACCACGACGCCGACCGCGAAGTTCAGGAACACGAAGATCGCACCCGAAGCATCGACCTTCCAGAACAGGAATTCGACGCCGATCGTCGCGGTGTTCTGAAGTGTGAAGATGATCACCAGCGACAGCAGCACCAGGCCGCCGACCAGCTTCACCGTTTCCATCTTCGAACGCGATTCCATGTCGGCCCTCTCTCCCGAGCGCGCTAGGTCGCGAGCTGCGCGACAGCCGCAATCGTAATCCCGCCCACGACGCCCAGCCCCAGCGGCTCTACCGTCCGCCGCGCCACCGCCGCAATCGGAACCGCCAGGAGCGCACCGAACATCAGCCCGCTCGCCCAGAGCGGCAGACCGATGTCGCTGGTCGGGATCACCAACCCGGTGGCGAACCGGTTCGCGGCCGAAGCCACCAACACCCAGAACTCTTCCGCCTGCCCGGGCCAGCGGCCGACCAGCACCAGCAGCACCTCCAACGCCGCGAAAACGGATCCCGCGATCAAGCCGAGCAAGATCGGATCCATCGAGGTCCCCCTCCGTCGCGGTGTTCGGATACACATGTAGCATCCCACCCGCCCGCCGCGATCGGTAGCAACCGGCAACGCCGGCGCCGGTCCGCCTTCCTGGCGAGCCGCAATCTCGGTACCGCTACCCCTGATGATCGCGACCCGCCACACTGGACGCATGACCACGACCCGCCCCCCCCGCCGAGGTCGCCCCGGCCGCCGGAGCCGCCGCACCTCCCGCTGACGAGGTTGCCCCGTACGTCGTGCTCGTCCCCGTCGGTTCCGCCGCCGCCGTCAGACGCACCGCCGGCATCGCCACACTGCTCGCCAGCGCCCATGGCGGATCGGTCGTCTTCGTCGCCGTCCGCAGCTTGAGCTACGACATCGCGTTGCGGGCGGACCGTATCCCCGACTGGCTCGTCGAAGCCGTCGCCGCGCTCGACGCGAACGGCGCTGAGATCCGCATCCTCGCCCGCCTCGGGCAGAGCGTGGTCGGGGCAGTCGAGGCGACCGCGCGCGAACTGGAGGCGCAGGCCCTGCTGCTCCACTGGGAATCCGGCGAGCTCACCATCCCGCGCGCGGAGCGGAACGCATTCACGCGGCTCTTCACGCAGCCGCCTTGCACCGCGTTGCTCCTGCGCGGCCGCTTCCACCCGGAGGGCCTGCCTTCGATCTTGCTTGCCGACGACCGCGGGCCCAGCCTCGAGACCGCCCTCGACACCGCGGACGCGATCCTCGCGAGCGCTGGCGGCGGCTCGCTACACGTCCTTCGGGTGATCGCGCACGACGCCGACGACGCGGAACTCGAACGTCAAACGGCGGTCGCCGCTGAATCGCTCGAACTGCTCCCCGCGGGCGTCACCGGCGAAGCCCTCGCGCTCCGCGGGCGATCCCGCGAGGGCACCGTGCTCGACGCGTTGGCGGACCGTCCGGTCGATCTCGCGATCGTCGCCGCACCGCGCCAGGGCGTCATCCGCCGCCTCGGCCGCACCGCGCTGCCGCGCCGACTGCTGCTCCCCTCCGCTAGCCCCGTGCTGATCGTCAATCGCCCGGAAGCCCGTCCACTCAGCCTCTTCCACCGGATCTGGGAGCCGCTCTACCACCGGCTTCCCACCCTCTCCGAAGAGGAGAAGATCGCCACCTACATGCAGCTCCGCCGCGCGGCGCGTGCGGACGTCGACTACCACGTGCTCATGCTGCTCGCGGCGGCGGTCGCCACCCTCGGCCTGTTGCTCGACTCGGCCGCCGTCGTCATCGGCGCCATGCTCCTCGCGCCACTGATGTCCCCCATCGCCGGCGTCGCGCTCGGCGTCGTACAGGGCGACGCGAAGCTACTGCGTATCTCCCTCGGATCGATCGGGTCAGGCACCGCCACCGCGATCGCCATCGCCCTCCTCGTCACGTTCTTCGTTCCCGGCGCAGAATCCACCGGGGAGATCGCGGCGCGCACACAGCCGGGGCTCCTCGACCTTCTCGTCGCGCTGGGATCCGGCATTGCCGCCGCCTACACCCTCTCCCGCCCCGGTCTCTCCGCCGCGCTGCCGGGTGTCGCCGTCGCCGCCGCGCTCGTACCCCCGCTCGCCGCTGCATCGGTCGGCGTGGTCCTCGGCGAATGGCAGGACGCCGCCGGCGCCGCGCTTCTCTTCGGAACCAACCTCGTCGCCATCGCCGCGGCCTCCGCCGTCACCTTCCTCTGGATCGGCTTCCGGCCAGACGCGGACCGCGCCGATCGGTTCGGTGTCTTTGGGCGAGGCGTCGTCGGCCTCGCCATCCTGCTCGTCGCCGTCGCCCTGCCGCTGGCCGGGCTCAGCGTGCGTGCGTTCCAGCACGACCAGCGCACCGCCCGCGCCGAACGCACCCTGGATACCGCGACCCGTGCTCTTCCCGGTGTCGAACTGGCCACCGTCGACGTCTCCACCGACATCGAGGGCAATGGCGTCACCGTCCGCGCGCGTCTGCTGGCGGAGGAGCCGCTCTCGCACGATCAAGTCGAAGCACTTCGAATCGCGCTCGAGACGGAACTGAACACAGCCGTCCACCTGGAGGTCGAACTCACCCAGCTCATTCGCGCCGGCCCATAGGCCCGCATGGCGCGCCGCACTAGGCGGCCGCCGGAGTTGCCACCGCCAACCGCGCCTTCCGCGTCGCCTGCACCAGCGCCGCGATGTTCTCATCCGGGACGTACCACGGAATCTCCGGGCCCTGGTTCCCCAGGATGAAGCCTGGTCCCGCCTCGCCAATCGCCCGCAGTGCCTCGAACTCCACGCGCTCCGCATCCCAGCGGATCAGCTTCAAATTGTTCACGTTGCCGATCAACGCTTTCCCCGGCCCGATCGTCCGCCGCATCGCCACCACCGGATCGGTGCTGCCGATCAGGTACGCCGCACACGGCAAGCTCTTCAGGTGCGCCGCGAACGGGAGTGCGTCACCGACCATTTCCACACCGACCGGACCGCGTACCCCGCGCACGAACGCCTGCAGCTGAGGCAGCGCGTCGCGCAGGAACGTCCGCTCGCTGATCACCGTCGCCGAGGCGATCCCCTCCGCAACCACCACGAGGTCGCATCCCGCCTCGAGCTGCGCGTTCGCCCACGCCGTCGAATAGGCCAGCATCTTCCTCATCAGCGTCCGCAGGTACAGCTCCCGCTCGCGCTCGTGGTGCAACACCAGCGCCAGGAACTTGCCGGTCCCCATCAGCAACGTCGGCAACGAGAACGGACCGATCACTGCACCCACGATCAGGCGATCCCCGCCATACCGCTTGGACAGCTGCTCTGCCGCCTTCAGCGTTCCCTTCAGATAGGGGTGCGCTGTCGGGTCGGCGTTCGGGAGCTGCTCGATCTCCTCGTACCGATTGATCGCCATCCGGTTCACCGAGGGCGGCCCGTCATCATGGAAATTCAGGCCCGCGCCCCACGGCAGCGTGTCCTGCACCACGTGCGGAAACGCGAACACACCGTCGTGCTCGTACCGCTCCACCAACAGCGCCTGCCCCTCCGCCAGTCGCGTCGGCTGGCCGAAGTACGAGGAGAGTCCGATCCCCAGTTCACGCGCGCCCTGTTGGAGCAGCGCCGGCAGTACCGGCGTCCGATCTACCGGCTGACCACCCACCGCCGCCATCACCCGTTCAACTGAGTTCACGCCGCGCCTCCTTGAGCACCAACCGCGCTCGGTCCTGCCGTCGCCGCGCTCACGCTGCTACGCCCCGTCGTTGCGAAGCGAAGTAGCGCACCAGCCGCACCCCGTCGTCCGGATTGCGCCCAACCCCATCCGCGCCGAACCGATCGCGCAACTGCGGATCCACCAGGAACGGTGCGCCCCCCGCGATCACCGCTACCTCCCCTAGGCCCGCCTCTTTCAGTTTCGTCTTCAGATCCGGAATCCAGCGCGCCGTGTGTAGCAGCACCGCCGACACGCCGATCACATCCGCGCGCTCGGCCCGTGCCACGCGCACGAACTCATCGTTCTTCACGCTCAGCCCGAGGTCGATCACGCGGAACCCTGCCGCGCGCATCGAAATTCCGACCAATCGCCGGCCAAGGTCGTGGTAGTCCTCGAAGGCGTTGCCCAGCACCACCACCGGCTGACCGGCGCGTTCGCGCTGCGTGATCTCGGGTTCCAGCGCGTCGAGCGCCTCTTCCAGGATCAACCCGCGCAAGACGTACGCCTCCGTCGGCGGATCGTGCGAGGTGTCCTCGAGCTGCACTCGTGCACTGGCGTCCGCCACCAGTTGCAGCAACTCCTCGGCCGGCGCTCCCGCGCGCAGTGCCGAGGCGACCGCGCGCGAGGCCGCCGTCACGTCCTCCCGCTTCAACGCCCCAACGAACGCCTCGCCGAACGGTACGAGTCCGCGCAACCCCTCGCGCAGCGCCCGTGGCGCAGCCGCCTCGCGCCGGCGCGAGACCAGTTGCGCGGTCCCCTCCGGGCCGCTGACCAGCGCCGAGGATGCCTGCTGCGCCCATTCCGCCTGACGCCGGCTGCGCTCGAGCAACTCCTGGATCTCGAGTTGGTTGTAAGCGATGCGCTCCACCTCGCCCGTAACCTCGCCCAGCATCTCGCCCTGCCGTGCCACCACGTCCACCGTGCGCGCCAGGATCTGTGAGGCGTCGCGCGACTGATCGTTCGCCACCTCCAGCACCGCCCGGTTGTGGTCCACCAGCTTGGTGGTCCGCTCCAAAGAGGACTCCACCGACCCCACGCTCGCGACGATCGAGGTGCTCAGCTCCTGCGTCTGCTCCGACAGTTGCCCGATCTCCGTCGCCACCACGCTGAAGCCTGCACCCGCCTCCCCTGCCCGCGCCGCCTCGATCCGGGCGTTGAACGCAAACAGATTCGATCGCCGGGCGATGTCGACAATCTGCTCCGTCGCGCGTCGAATCGCCTCGATATCCCCGTGCAGTTCGACGTATGCGGTCTGGAACGTGGACATCGATGTCGTGAACTCGCGGACCGCGGCGATCACCTCGCCAAGCGACAGCTCCATCGCGCTCACGTTGTCGCCCAGTTCGCCGGCCGTCTGATCGAGCTGCTGGTTGACGGCGGCGAATCCCCGGCCCTGCGCGAGTGACCCCGCCTCGCTCAACACATCGATCGCCGCTCGCGCGGATGCCGACGCATCCCGTGCCAGCATCAGTTGGCGCCGGAGCCGTGCCGCGAGATCAGCGTCGGCGCTGCCCTCGGGTGCTCCACCGTCGTGGTCCGTCCGATCGATATTGACGACGTTCGTCACCGCTCTGCTCCACTCCACGCAATCGCGACGCAGGCACGTACGCACCTGCTGGCGCGCGGCCTTCAATCGAGCGTGAAAGAGTGGGAGGTTCGCCCGCGTACGGGCTTCCCCGCAAGAGTGAAATCAGTAATCAACTCGTCAGCGGTCCCGGGCCATTCGTACTGGGACCCGGGTCAACCCGTAGGACGCACGGGCGGCGGTGCTGCTAGCTCACCGCTGAAGCCGGCGGCGCGTCGGTCGCGGGGACGATCAAACCGTCCTCGATCTGTGCGACCTTCGTCCGCCGCGGGCGTCGCGGAACCGCGGCAGTCAGCTCGCGTCCCAGGTTCCGCCGCTCGCGATCGATGAATGACCGTCCGGGATCGACCAGCACCTGCCCGCGCAAGGCGCGCCGTCCCAGCAACATCCGAAAGCCCATCTCATCGCGGCTGGTCAGTGTCAGGTCGATTGGCCAGCGCCGATCGAGCCAGGCGAGCGTGGTGCGGATCAGCGGACGCTGCGTTTCATGCCCGCTCGACGAACGCACCCGACGCCAGCCCACCAGTGGAGCCGACGCCGAAATCGGTGCCGCACCGCGGTGCTGCAACGGGTGGATCTGGAAATGAACGATCTCCACCCCGTCCTCCGGCAAGATCTCAATGTCGAACGCGTGGACCGCTGAGGTGCGCGCGCCGGTATCGATCTTTGCCTTGATCGCGGGCACCCCCAGATCGGGCAACTCCACCCACTCGCGCCAGCCGATCGAGGTAAGCGGCGGGCGCGGAACTCGCTTGCGGCCAGTACCGGGAGCGCGGCGCTTCCGCAGGCGTTTCTCGGGTACCGCGGAAGGTCCGTCTGCGTTCGTCGTCACACTGCCTCGACCCGGGCGATATGCGCGATCGCGTCACCCTGACTCACGATCGGGTTCTGAATCACCCCGATCACCAACCCATCGAACGGTGCCGACACCAGCGACTCCGCCTCGCCGTACGGATCCGAGATCACCGCCACCCGCTGTCCGCGTCGCACCTGCTGCCCCAGCTCAACCTGCACTCGCGCGATCCCCGCCCGCCGCGCCCGCACCCAGCTCGATCGCTTCGCTTCCACCGAGGGCGTCTCGGCGGCCGGCGCAGACGTCAGCAGGCCCAGCGCCTGCAACGTCCGCATCACGCCGGCCACGCCCACCTCGATCGCATGGTCATCGAAGCGCATCGCCTCGCCTGCCTCGTACAGCAGGACCGGCCGTCCCAGGCGGGTCGCCGCGCCACGCAGCGAACCATCCCGCACCCGCGAATCGATCATCACCGGCGCCCCAAACGCGGACGCCAGCCGGCGCGTCTCCATGTCACTCAGGTCTCCGCGGATCTGTGGCAGGTTCTTGCGGTTGTCGGATCCGGTGTGCAGATCGATCCCCGCCACGCAATCGCGAACGATCTCCGTCATGAACAGGTGCGCCAACCGCGCCGCGAGCGATCCCCGGGACGAACCCGGAAACGATCGGTTCAGATCACGCCGGTCCGGCAAGTAGCGCGATTGATTGACGAAACCGAACACGTTCACCACTGGAACCGCGATCACGGTCCCCGCGATCTCGCTTGGGGACAGCAACCGCCGTACTCGGCGGATGATCTCAATTCCGTTCAGCTCATCGCCGTGATTCGCCGCCGAAATCCAAACCCCGGGCCCCGGCCGGCTCCCGTGCATCACGATCACCGGCAACGACATCCAGGTCCCCGAAGGCAACCGTGCGACCGGCAGATCGATCTCACGCTCCGTTCCGGGTGCGACGGTCTTCCCGTTCACGATGAACGCGTCCGATTCAAGACCAGTGGGAACGTTTGAGTGCTCAATCATCCACTCACCATAGCGTCTGCATCCCGCTCGGATGCGGGCGGTGCGGCCCCCGTCAGCCCAGCGATCGCGACGAACGCAGGGGAAACCCCCATCGCGAGCCCCTCACTGCGCACCTCGAGCCGCCGACGGTCAACACAAGAGTTGGAAAGGCGGCGCGGCCATCCTCGAACTTGTCGGTGCCCTGACGATCTTTGTCGTCGTGGTGGTCGGGACGGCCATCCTCGTCGTGCGCGCACGCGATCGCCGCTTCCGCAGCACCTTGCGCGAACTTGGCGAGGTCAAACGACGTCTGCACCAGGGGCTCGCCGTTCCCGGTATCTCCATCTTCGCTGTCGGACGAAAGGGCACGATCACTTGGTTTGCCGGACGGCCCGTCCCCGGAACTACCCTCTCGCTTGCCACCGCCAGCGGCGCTGAGATGGTCCAGCTCTTCCGCGAGTGGCCAGATTAGATCGAGGCCATCCGCGCCTCGCTGCGTGGTGAAACGACCTCCGTCTCCATCGAGATCGACGACCTCGTCCTCGGCGTGACCTGCACACCGCTGCGCGATGACACCGCGGAGATCTCCGAAACGCTCGTCGTCGTCACCGATCACACCGAAGCCCAGCACGAGGCAGATCGCGCCGAACGCCTCGCCGCGATGCGCTCCCGTGCCCTCGCCACCATCAACCACAAGCTCCGCGGTCAACTCAACAGCATGCTCGGCATCTCCGAACTGCTCGGTACCACCCACCTCAGCGCGAAGCAGCGGGCCTGGAACGGCGTCATCGCCAGCTCCGGCCAGCACCTCCTCAAATTCGTCCATCACCTGATCGAGTTCATGGAACTGGATGCGGAGCGTTTCGCACCCGTCCGCGAACCCTTCTCCCTCCGCGACGCGATGGATGTCACGATTGCGGACCACCGCGCCGGCGCCGAAGCCGCCGCGACCACCCTCGTCGCGCGCTACCCCCTGGAGTTTGCCGAGCACTTCGCCGGCGACCGCGAGCAGGTCCAGCAGATCCTCGATCTCCTGATCGGCGTCGCCCTCGGCACCAACGCAGGTGGCGAGGTCTTCGTCAACGTCGAGGAGATCGATCACGGGGTCGAGGACTCCCTGATGGTTCTGACAATCGAAGACCGCGGCCGCGGCCTCAGCCCTGAAGCGATCGATCGGATCTTTGATGGGCTCGAGTCGCCGTCGGCGATGTGGTCGATTCGCTCCGGTGGCACCGGGCTCGAGCTGCCGATTGCTCGTCTGCTCGCGCGCGGCATGGGTGGGGATCTAACCGTCGAGAGCCGCATCAACGTCGGCACGAACCTTCGCCTCGAGCTGCCGCTGCCACGCGCCACCCTGATCGAACTGGCGGCTCGCGCGCCGTCCAGTCAGACGCGGGACGCTCGCCCGTTACACGTGCTGCTCGTCGATGACAGCGCGGTCCAGGCCGAGGTGGCCGGCCAACTCCTGGAGCAGCTCGGGCACCAGGTCACGTTCGCCAGTCACGGCGCCGCCGCGATTGAGACCCTCGACGCCTCGCCCGAGGGGATTGACGCCATCCTGACAGAGCTACACATGCCCGTGCTCGATGGCATCTCCGCCACGAACGCGATTCGCCAGCGCACCGATAGCTATCGCGATCTGCCGATCCTGGCCGTGACCTCCGATACGCGTCGCCGCGCCCGCAGTGAAGCGTTGGCGGCGGGCTTCGACGGGGTAATCGAGAAGCCGCTGGACCTCGCCTCGCTGCGCGACGGCATCGCGGCGATGCGTCGTCGCACGGCCGCCGCCGCGGACACCGCCCCGGTGATCGATGACCCGGTAATAGACGAAGCGGTGTTGAGTCGCATTCACGATCTCGATCCCAGCGGTGAACAGCGTCTCGTCGCCGATCTGATCGACGCATTCCTCGACGCGACGCCACGCCAACTCCTCCAGGCCCGTGACGCCGCGCTCGCGCTCAGCGCCCCCACCCTCGATCCGATCGCGCGCAGCATCACGACGAGTTGTCGCCTCCTCGGCGCCCGTCGGCTTGAGCGACGCACCGCCTGGCTGCTCAAGTCCGTCGAGGCCGAAGACCTCGTCGCCGCACGATCGGCGGCCGACGCGCTGACGGCGGAGTTCGCGCTGGTCCGTCGCGCATTGCTCGCCGCTCGCGGAAGCCTCGCCGCCTAACCAACCACCGTCGGTCCATCAGCGCCCGGCCGTTCGGCATGCGATCGCTCGCCCGTCAGTACCCTCACGCTGAGGTCACCATCCACGGCCTTCGGCGTATTTCCTCAAGGAATCAGCGGCACCGGACGACGATCAGGGAAACCCCTGACCGTGTTTCCCCGCGGTCACCAGGATCTGGGTGCCCGATGACGACCTCTATCGATCGCAACGCACTGCACGACCGCGTCGATCTCGCTGAGGTGAGGCTGCAAATCCAGGCGCTCCGGGGCGCCACGGAGCAGCAACTCGCTCCTCAGCTCCGCCGCACCCGCGAGGTGCTGGAACGCTACGCGCAGTCACAGACACTCGATCTCGAGCACGTCTGGCTCTCGTTGGAGCCGGAACTCGGGCTCACCGCACAGCAGCACGAGATGGTCCGTCTCCTGGGCGAGGAGTTCGCCGCGCAGGCGCAACCGGTCGGCTTCGCTGCCGTCGGTGGCCTGATCCTGTTCACCAGCCTTGCAGGCGCGAACGCGGCGATGGATGGTCCCTCCGGTCCTCAAGCTGGCGACAGTGGCATGCCAGCCGCGGTGCAGCTCCTCGACGGTCCCGGCGGCGGCGGACCGCCCGGGCCGCACCTCAGCCTGACCCCGCACCTCCAGGACCTCGCTCCGCAGATCGTCGATGTCGCCGCGGCACATCCCGCGCTGGCCGACGCCCTCCCCTCGCTGCTCTCCGGCGGAGATGCGCCCGTGCCGGTGCAGGACACCGTGGGCGGCCACGCGCCGCTTCCCTTCCCGACGGCGCCGGGGTCGGCGGATCAGCCCGACGCACCGCTCGGTTTCATTGCCGACCTCGATGTGCCCGGACTGGACCTCGATCACCACGACCCGCTGCCATCGATCGCCCCGCTCGACGCGCCGGCGGTCGACGCGGCACCTCCGGCACCGCCGGCCGGCGACCCCGCGCCCGCGTTCGTCTTCGTACCGGACGCTGGACCGGTCGACGTCGCCCCAGATCCAGTCGCCGAGGTCGTAACGGAGGTCGTGCCGGAGGTCATCGTCGAGCCGCCGCCAGGACCAACCGTTCCTGGTGAGACCTTCGTCAGCACCGGCGCGGACGAGGTGTTCACCGGCACCGCGAACGACGACATCTTCCGCACGTCGGGTCACTACCAGGGCACCGACGTATTCCAGGGCATGGAGGGTTACGACACCGTCCAGGGCTCGAGCGGCAACGACACGATCCGTGTCACCTCCAACCTCGCCAACATGCAATCAATCGAGGTCATCGACGGCGGCGCCGGCTTCGACACGATCGCCGGCACCAGCGGCGACGACGTCATGGACCTCTCCTCGATCTACTCGGTCACGAACATCGAGCGCATCGACGGTGGCGACGGCAACGACACCATCACCGGCACGTCCGGTAACGACACCATCCGCGGCTCCGGCGGCGACGACACGATCTTCGGTGGCAGCGGCGACGACACCTTCGAGGTGGTCGGCCACTACCAGGGCACCGACACCTTCGACGGCGGCGACGGGTTCGACACCGTGCGCGGCTCGTCCGGTAACGACACGATCCGTGTCACCTCGAACCTCGCGAACATGCAGTCGATCGAGGCGATCGACGGTGGCGATGGCTTCGACACGCTCGCCGGTACCAGCTCCGATGACGTAATCGACCTGTCCTCGGGTCCCTCGATCACCAGCATCGAGCGCATCGACGGCGGCGACGGCAACGACACGATCACCGGCACCGCAGGCAACGATACGATCCGCGGCTCCGGCGGCGACGACACGATCTTCGGTGGCGGCGGCGACGACACCTTCGAGGTGGTTGGCCACTACCAGGGCACCGACACCTTCGACGGTGGCGACGGCTTCGACACGGTCCGAGGCTCGTCCGGCAACGACACGATCCGTGTCACCTCGAACCTCGCCAACATGCAGTCGATCGAGTCGATCGACGGGGGCGATGGCTTCGACACGCTCGCGGGTACCAGCGGTGACGATGTGATCGACTTCTCCTCTGGCCCCTCGATTAACAGCATCGAGCGCATCGACGGGGGCGACGGAAACGACACGATCACCGGCACGTCCGGCAACGACACCATTCGCGGCTCCGGCGGCGACGACACGATCTTCGGTGGCGGCGGCGATGACACCTTCGAGGTGGTTGGCCACTACCAGGGCACCGACACCTTCGACGGTGGCGACGGCTTCGACACGGTCCGAGGCTCGTCCGGCAACGACACCATTCGCGTCACCTCGAACCTCGCCAACATGCAGTCGATCGAGTCGATCGATGGTGGCAATGGCTTCGACACCCTCGCGGGCACCAGCTCCGACGACGTGATCGACCTGTCGTCAGGACCGGCACTGAATAGCATCGAGCGCATCGACGGCGGATCCGGAAACGACACGATCACCGGCACGGCCGGCGATGACGCGATCCGCGGCGGTTCTGGCAACGACGTCATCACTGGCGGCGCTGGTAACGACACGCTCGAGGGCGAGTCCGGGAACGACGTCTTCAACGTCGGTTCAACGAGCGGTCACGACGTGATCGATGGCGGATCCGGCACCGACACGATCCGCATCGCGGACGACGACGGTGGTGGAACGCCAGCGTGGGACTACTCGCTTTCAAGTGGCTCGGTCGTCGAGAGCGGAGCGGATTACATGGTCCTCAGTCCCGGTTCCAGCGGCACCATGACCGTCGGCGACGGGGGCACCGTCGACTTCAGCGGCATCGAGCGGATTGAGTGGTCCGCATGATCTCCTCACTGCTGCCCCGCAACCCGCTGAAGCGGCACGACACTCCCGAGCAACGCGCCGCTCACGCCGCCCGCTTCACCGTCGACACGATCGACTCGGCCAGCCGGGGCGACGCGGCGTCGTTCATGATGCTGTACTACGCCAAGGCACGATCGGTGGCGACCTATATCGCACCCGCGTTCCCGGACGAGCGCGAGCGCGATCGGCGTCTCCGCCTCGTGTTCCTCCGGGCGTGGCGCGAGTTGCCGTCACTCGACCGTCCCGAGGAGTTCGATCTCTGGCTCCTCCGCTTCGCCCACGACGAGGTGAACCCGGACGACGCCCCTGATCTGGCACTGGCAACGAATGACCCGGTCGTCGCGGAGCTGTTCATGCTGCCGCGCCGCCTGCGCGAGATCGTCAGCCTGCGTCACTTCTTCGGCCTCTCGAACGACCAGGTCGCCGTGACCTGTGCGGTCAGCCCAACCGAGGCGAACGACTGGCACCGTCAGGGACTCGAAGCGTTGTCGCTGGTCGCAACCCCGCGCAGTCGGATCCGCATTCGCCGCGCTGCCTGATTCCGGCGACCGCGCATTGACGACCGCGACGCGGTCCACACACAATCCGGCCGCACGCCACCAGCCCAGCACCAACCCTCGAGGGCTGGACGCGCCGCGCTGTCGTCGCGTGTGAGGAGCCACCCGTGAGCCTGGAACCGACCGTCCCGATCGGCAACGTCAGCATCACCCCGATCGTCGAATCCGCGTTGTGGAGCTCGCCTGACGCATGGATCCCCGGGCAGGACCACGATTCCGTGATTGCCGCCACCCGCGAATGGTGCGAGGTCACCGTCGCCGAGGATGGTTGGATCGTCGTGCCGGTCCGCTGTTACCTGGTCCGATCCGGCGAGCGCACGATCCTGGTCGACACCGGCCAGGGCGAGGATTCGCCGTTCGCCAGCATGATTCCCGGTTGGCGTGTCGACGCTGGGGATCTGATTACCGATCTCGCCGCCGCTGGCGTATCCGTCGAGGATGTCGACCAGGTGGTGATGACGCACGCGCATCCCGATCACACCGGCTGGAACCTCCGCACGATCGACGGTGCGCTCGAACCAACCTTCCCGAACGCGCGCTACCTCCTCTGCGAACCGGACTGGTCCCTCGTCGAGCAGTTCGGCGCGCTCGCGGCACCGCTGGTGGCACTCCGTGAGCACGGCGTGCTCGACCTCGTCCCCGCCGACACGACGCTGACCGAGGAGGTCCGGCTCGTCGAGACGCACGGACACACCCCCGGTCACGTCTGCGTACAGATCGATTCGGGCGGCGAACAGGCGCTGATCCTCGGCGATGTCGTGCACCACAAGATCGCGCTCGCCACTCCAGCCAGCCGCGAAGGCGGCGACAGCGACGAGGCCCTCGCGACGAGGCTCGCGCTGTACGCACGGCTGGCGGGCGGCGCGACCCGTATCCTCGCCAGCCACTTCGAGGCCCCGGCCGTCGGGTACCTCCGCCCGCGCGGCGATGGCTACGAGTTCAGCGAGACGCCCTGACCCCAAGCAGCCCGCGCCACGCAACAGCCCGGCCCGAGGCGTGACCTCGCCGGTTTCAATGAAACTCTGATCGCGCGGCAACATAGGCCCCGGCGCTGACCCCGCCGGCACGTCGATGATGACGTATGAACAACGACATCGATGAGCGGCGCAGCCCCCTTCTCTGGTGTGCAACCTGTCGCGATCGGCGTGGGCTGTTCGTGTACATGCAGAGCGGCCGACAGTACTGCCAGCCGTGCGCGTACCAGGTCCGCAGCATCATGGGCTTGCTCTCCGCCGGCCGCCGCAGCGACGACCTCGTCCTCAAGTAGCCCCGGCCGCGGATCTCGTCCAGCGCGATCCTCAGTTCGTGGAAAAACAACACCTCCTAACGCCGCGTGCCCTCGATGACTTCGCAGAGGTAGTGCCTGACCTCGGTCGGCGCGCGTGGGCAGACGAGGCCTCCTCGTAGTCGCGCAACGCGCACGCCGTCACGCCGACCAGCCGGGCGACCCTACCCACCGTCAGTGGCACCTCGTCGCTCCTGGAATGACCGCACTGCCTCACGTTGCGGGAGGAAAGAGCGGCCACGGCGACCGATCCGGGAGGCCATACTGGGTGCCCGTCCCGACACATCGAGGAGCCGGCAACCATGGGCATCCACACACCGATCTGCGATCTGCTGGGCGTCGAACACCCGATCGGCAACGCGGGCATGGGCGGCGTCGCCGGCCCCGAGCTGTGCGCCGCGGTTGCCGAGGCCGGCGGTATCGGCACCGTCGCGATCGAGCGACTCGACGCACCGAGGGCAATCGAACGGATCGAGGCGGTGCGCGCGCTGACGGATCGCCCGTTCAGCGCCAACTTCATCGCGTGGACGCTGCGCGGCGACTCGTCGCCCCTCGATGCCGTGCTCGCCACCGGCGTGGCCTCGGTCACGCTCTCGTTCGACGACCCGACGCCGTACGTGCAGCGTATCCACGACGCGGGCGCGCTGGTGATCAACCAGGTGCAAACTGTGGAGGACGCACAGCGCGCGGTCGATGCCGGCGTCGACGCCATCATCGCGCAGGGCAACGACGCGGGCGGCCACACTGGCGGCGTCCCGTTGATGCCTCTACTGCCGCAAGTGGTGGACGCCGCAGGAACGATTCCGGTGCTCGCCGCGGGCGGCATCGGCGACGGCCGAGGGCTCGCCGCGGCACTGATGCTGGGCGCGCAGGGCGCGCTGATGGGCACCCGCTTCATCGTCTCGAACGAGGCAACGAGTGCGTGGCCCAACCTGCCCGGCCAGGTGTTGGCGGCTTCGTCGTCCGACACCGTCTGGACCACGGCGATCGACATCGTGCAGGGCGGCGGCACCTCCCGCTGGCCCAACGGCATCGGCGCACGTTCGATCCGAACGCCGTTCCTGGACCGCTGGGCGTCGCGCGAGGCTGAGCTGGTGGCCGCTCTTGCGGCCGATCCGACGGCAGCGCCCGAGAACCACGACCCAACCCCGGCCTACGCCGGCCCGATCGCCGGCATGCTGAAACAGCACAAAGGCGCAGCCGCGATCATCGCAACCACCATCGAGGAAGCAGCGCGCGTCATCGAGGCCGGGCACCGCCTCCGCACCGACTAGGGCGCCTTCGGCGCTTAACGACCCTTCGAGCCTGCCGCTGCCGTCTCCAGCTCAAAACGATCGTTAGCCGCCCCGAAGGGTCGTTGAGCACCGAAGGTGCCGTCAGACGAAGTCGGAGTCGCCTTGCGTGACGTGGACTGACGTCGCGGGGTCTCCGAGGAATGCCAGCTCGTCCGCCGTAACAATGTTCGGCTGGTAACGCAGACTCGGATCGCGCCCGGAATCGAGGAACCCGCGAGCGCGTAGCACCGCTACGTACGGGTGCCGTCCCGGGAGCCAGCAGTGGATGTCACGCACGCGGCCGTCGGCGGCCGTCCGCTCGTTCATCGCGACGACATCGGCAATCAGCGCGTCCAGCGCGTCAAAGCGGCCGGGACGCACCAGCACATCGACGATCTCGATTGGGTCCGCGTACGGCTTCGTCACGCAGTAGCCGAGGAGCTGATCGCCCTCGAATACCGCGCGGGTGAGGAAGCGGCCGGAGCGCGGGTCGGCGTAGCGCCAGTTCATGTAGTCCTGCGTGCGCGCCAGCGAGAACTCGAACCACGGCTTCGCGGCGTCCCAGACTGCGTCGGTGCGGTCGTCGAAGCGCGGCAGGTCGCGGACTTCGCCGGCGAACGGGCTGCCTCGGACCGGCCGTAGCACCTCAAACAGACGCCGCGCGCGGCGGCGTAGGTCGTCGAGGACCACGCGCGCGACGTGGCGCGCACCGGCGGTGCGGTAGGGCACGGAGAAGCGGGTGCGCAGGGTGGCCGGCTTCCAAAAGACGAAGACCGCGTTGCCCAGCTCGGCGCGGCGCAGGTTCCTCCTTCGCGTCACCGGGTGGTGTGGCAGCCATGCGGTCTGGAAGTCATGCGTGTCGTGACCATCGCGGTCGCGGACGTCAGTCCGCTTCTCGTTGATGCGGATCTGCCGCCAGTCCGGGTGCACCGACTGATCGACGATGTCCAACACCACGCAGTCGCGACCGCGCAGCCAGCCCGGGCGTCGAATCCGGATTGCCAGCGCCACGACGTAGCTACGGTCATCGTCCAGCGTGGCGACGATCTGCTGTGCCCAGGATTCCTCGTTCGCGGAGAGCTTCCAGTGCAGGTGGTCACTGACCGAACAGTCGATCGCGAATGGCGGCCAGCGATCGAAGCAGCGCAGCATGTGCTCCGTGATCGGCTCGATGTCCTCGACACCGACGTAGCGCACGACCACGCGATCGGGATCCGGCCCGTGCATCTCCCCCGCCGTTCCGCCGGACTCCGAGGCCACCCGCAGTTCCTCCTCGATACTCCCGCCCCGCCCTCGGTACTCCGACAACAGGCCCGAAGGGTCGTTGAGCCTCGAAGAGGCCGTTAGCCGAAGACCCGCTGTTCGGCGAGTGCGGCGATCTCGTCGCTCGAGAAGCCCGCTTCGCTAAGCACCTCGTGCGTATGCGCGCCCACGTCCGGCGCGGGGCCTCGAGGCCGCACGTCGGCATCGAGGATCTCGAACGGGGTGGCGACCGTCTCGTAACTGCTGCCGTCGGGGCGCTCGACGGTCGCGAATGCGCCCATCTCGCGGAGCTGCGGATCGGCGGCCACCTCCGGAATCGACTGCGCGGGGGCCCACAGGCACTCGTATTCATCGAGGCGGGCTGACCAGTACGCGAGGTCGTGTTCGGCGAAGATCGCGTCGATCTCCGGGATCAGCGCCACGCCGTGATCGAGGAGCTGCGGGGTGGTGGTGTAGCGGCTGTCGCCCACCCAGTCCTCGTGCCCCATGCAGCGGGCGAAGCGGTCCCAGTAGCGAGGTGGGTCGTTCATCACCAGCATCACCCAGCGGTCGTCGCTGGTGCGGTACGAGTTCCAGCTCACCATCCCCTGCTTCGTGCGGTCCTGCTTCGTGCGCTCACCCAGGCCGGCCAGGTACTGCTGCATGTCAGCCGCGATCGTCCAGAGGCCGGACCGCTGCAGCGTCACATCGACGAACTGCGCTTCGCCGGTACGGTCGCGCATGTGGACGGCGGCCAGGATGCCGGCCAGCGCAATCACCCCCGTCGGGTGGTCGCCCTGCCCACCGCGGCTGTGCACCGGGTTCGCGCCGGCTTCGCCCATCAGCCCCATGATTCCCGACGCCGCCCAGAATGCCGAGGCGTCGAAGCCGGGCTTGTTCGCGTTCGCGCCGCGCGTGCCGTAGCCGGTGACGGCGGCGTAGACGATGCGTGGATTCGCCTCGCGCACCGCATCGTAGGTCAGGCCGTAGCGCTCGTAGCGCTCCGGGACCAGGTTGGTGAGAAAGACATCGGCGTCGCGGCAGAGGCGCAGCACCACCTCGGCACCGGCGTGCTCGCGGAGGTCGACGGTGACTGAGCGCTTGCCTCGATTCTCCAGCTCGAAGTTGAAGTTCACGCCGCCGTTGCCGCGCTGGAACACCTGGTAGCCGCGGTAGAAGTCACCGTTGGGCGGCTCGATCTTCACCACGTCGGCGCCCATGTCGGCCATCATCGCGGCGGCGCCGGGAGCCGCCAGCCAGTTCGCCACCTCGACGACCTTCAGGTCGTCCAACGGTCCCTCGCTCATCGCCACTCCTCGACACCGACGCGCAGATCCACGCAGCCACCCTATAGAGACGTGCGTTTGCGATCTGGCGGCCCGGGAAGCGAGGCGGCAGACGCCCAGTCACGCTCCACCGCCCAACCGAATGCTGACGCGGCCGAGTAAGTAGATCACGCTTCGCGCGCAGCGAGTGCTCCACGCCGCCTCGGTCTGTCGCGCTTCGCGGTAGAGTGCCGGCGACGCCCGCGCCGACGTCGCACGGAGCGCGGCCGTGGGGATCGAGGAGCACAGACATGCCAACCGCCGACGACCGTCATCAAGCACTCACCACTGCCCGATTGAAACTCCGTGAGGCGCTCACCGCCGTCGGCGACCGATGGGAAGTGGCAGACGACGACGGCTGGACGCCGAGGCGCGCGGCCGAGCATTGCATCGAGCGTGACACCGGGCTCGCGGGGATCGCTGTCGCCGCGATGCGCGGTGAACCAGCAGCCGAGAAGTACACGCAGACCGGTGATCCCAACGTGCCGGCTCGACTCTCGCTGGCCAGCAGCGCCGAAGCGGTGTCTGCTCTCGATAGCGGCGGCGCGTTGGTCGACAGTACGATCGCCAACGCGAGCGATGCCGACCTGGTGAGGCCAGCCGACCTCAATGCTGGCGAGCTCCCGAACACCCTCGACGCCGTACTCGCCCACGCCACATGGCACCTGAACGATCACGCCGACCAGATCGCGAAGATGTCATGAACATCCAGTACCTGCTCGCCAGCCGACCCAGCGACGGCACCGCGGCGGATGACAACTTCAGCATCCTGCAGACGCCGATCCCCACGCCGGGGCCGAACCAGATGCTCACGCGCACCATCTACCTGTCGCTCGACCCCTATCAGTGGAATCGCTGGCGGAGCGACCCGGACGTGCTGGGTGCGGTCTGCCACGGGCGGACCGTGTCGCAGGTGGTCGAAAGTAATCTGCCCGGCTACGAGGCCGGTGACTTCGTGTTCAACACCAACGGTTGGCAGGAATACGGCCTGACCGGCGACGGCATCTCCGCGTTCAACTACATGTTCCCGAGGAATCTCGATCCGTCGGTCGCGCCGATTTCGACGGCGGTCGGCGTGCTGGGAATGCTCGGGCTGACCGCGTACTCCGGGTTGGTGATTCAGTGCGCGCCGCAGGCCGCTGAGACTGTCGTGGTGTCGGCAGCCTCGGGTGGCGTCGGCCAGGTTGTCGGACAGATCGCCAAGCTTCTCGGCTGTCGGGTCGTAGGCATCGCCGGGGCCGCGGAGAAGTGCACGTTCGTGACGGAGACCCTCGGGTTCGACGCGTGCGTGTCCCACCTCAGCGAGAGTCTCGCCTCGGACCTTGCGGCGGCATGTCCCGACGGTGTCGATGTCTACTTCGAGAGCGTCGGCGGCAAGGTGTTCGATGCGGTGCTGCCGGTGCTCAACCAGAAGTCGCGCATCAGCCTCTGCGGTCTGATCTCCGAGTACGGGAATGACGACTTCGATTCCTCGATCGGCGCGTGGTTTGCGCGCGGCGAAGCGACCTTCACCCGCCAGGGTGTCGAGGCACAACGACTGTCGGTCGGCAAGTTCGTCCCCGAGTACGGCGACCAGTTCCTCACCGAGATGGGTGCGTGGCTGCGGGGCGGCCAGATCCAGTACAAGGAAGACCTGTGGCCCGGCCTCGAGCAGGCGCCCAGCGCGTTTCGGGCGATGATGGCTGGCCGGAACTTCGGCAAGACGCTCGTCGGCGTCAGCGCCGATCCCACGCTCGAGGCCGGCTAGCCAACCACCGCCCCACACACCCTCGTTAACCACAACAGCGGCGCCGATGGCGCCGCTGTTGCGTGTCAGTTCGGAGGACGTGCGTTAGCGGCGGCCGCCGACCGAACCCTTCGGGCGTCGGGCGGTGGCCGTACTGCGGCTACCGGTACGGCGGCTGTCGTTGCTTCGGCCTTCACCGCCACTGCGGTTGTTGCGACCGCCCCCATCTCGCGATGCACCGGCGCTCCGAGGAGTACCGCCACCCCGCGGGGCACCCTCGCGCCACGGGACGTTGTCGCCTCGCGGCGGGCCATCACGACGCGGGGCACTGTCGCCTCGCGGCGGGCCATCCCGACGCGGGGCGCTGTCGCTTCGCGGTGGGCCATCACGACGCGGGGCGCTGTCACCTCGCGGTGGGCCGTCACGACGCGGGGCGCTGTCGCCTCGCGATGGGCCGTCACGACGTGGGGCGCTGTCACCTCGCGGTGGGCCGTCACGACGCGGGGCGCTGTCGCGGCGCGGGGCGCTATCTCGCCTCGGCGCGCTGCCATTCCCGTTGCCGGCGCCCGGGCGGCCTCGGCCGCGCGGTGCGCGGTTCGAGGAACCGCCGTTGTCCGAGTAGCTGCTGCGCGACTCGCGGTCGCGTTCCTCAAGCTGCCGGTCGGCGAAGCTGTCGCCGGGCTCGGCTTCCAGTCGCTCCTTCGCGGCCTGCATCGAGGTCGGTGCGGGGGTGTTGAGGTCGGCGTCCAGGCGGAGGTTGCGGATCATTCGGTCCGCGTCGCGGCGCTGGTCGTTCGCAATGAACGAGACAACGACGCCCTGAGCACCGGCACGCGCCGTGCGGCCGGAACGGTGGACGTAGGTCTTGTCGTCGACCGGCGGGTCGAAGTGCAACACGCAGGCGACCCCGTCAACGTGGATGCCACGCGCGGCGACGTCGGTGGCGACCAGCGCTTCGACCTTGCCGTCGGCGAAGGACTTGAGCGCGCGGTTGCGCTGGTTCTGCGAGCGTGAGCCGTGAATCGCGGCGGCCGTCGCGCCGGTGCGCTCAAGCTGCTGCGCGACGCGGTCCGCGCCGTGTCGGGTGCGCACGAAGACGATGGTCGGGCCGGCGGCCTGGATCAGGTCGGAGGCAACCTCCACGCGGCTGGAGGACTCAAGGCGCCAGAACAGGTGGCGCATGTCCTCGACGTTCGGCTGGCCATCGCCGATCTCGTGGCGGACCGGGTCGCGCTGGTAGTCGCGTGCGAGCACGCCAACGTCGCCGTCGAGGGTCGCGGAGAACAGCAATGTCTGGCGGTCGCTGGGGGTGCGGTTCAGCAAGCGCTTCACCTCGGGCAGGAAGCCCATGTCCGACATGCGGTCGGCCTCGTCGATCACGACAACCTGGACCTCATCAAGGTCCAGGTCGCCTTGCTCGATCAGGTCGGCGAGGCGGCCCGGGCAGGCGACGATGACGTCGACGCCGCGGGCGAGGGCGCGCCGCTGCGGGTCATAGCCGACGCCGCCGTAGATGGCGGACACGCGGCGTCCGCCGGCGCGGGCAATCGGATCGAGTTCGCGCTGGATTTGGTCGGCGAGTTCACGCGTCGGTGCAAGCACGAGGCCGCGTGGGCGCCTTGGGCGTGCGTTCTCTACGCGCATCAGCAGCGGGAGACCGAAGGCGAGGGTCTTCCCGGAGCCGGTGGGGGCGCGCGCCGCGACATCGCGACCCGCGAGGGCATCCGGGATGGTCGCGGTCTGGACATCAAACGGGGTCGTGAAGCCCAGATCCCCAAGGAACTGGGACAGGCCCTCGGGGATCCCGAGGTCGGCAAACGTGCTAGTCAAGCTAACTCCTACAGGTGGTCCCGCCGTTCGCGGGACGCCGTGAATGATGGTCCTCGCATCGGCGAGGAACGGTCGCTCGTGCCGCACTGGGCATAGTCGCGGCCAACCTGGCAGCGTCGAGCCCCCGCGCGCTCAACGGGAGCCGCGGAGCAGGCTGGACGAGGCGGGTCCACCTACAGGGAGGGAAATCGTGCGTCGCGTTGGTCACCGGGAAGCGTCTGCGAACGCTGGCCTCCACCGGTGTGCGTGCACTGATCGTAACAGGCCTGCCCGCACGCGCGAGGGTGGGCGAAACCCGAACGCCCGGATCCGGTTCACGGCTGTGATTCGCGGCATGCGACCGCCAGACGAACCGATTATCTCACACCTGCCGCCCCAGCGCTGACGGGTCGCTGATGACTCGGTAACCGAGGGCCACTCATTGGGGGGGTCCCGGACTCGAAGTGACCAATGTCACATGACAGTAGAAGCACGGGACGAAAGGTGCGGACGCCGAACAGCCAGGCCGCCCAGATGCTGCGGGGCTGGTGAGGCCCTCCAGAATGCTGGCCGCAAACTCAGCAACCCGAAGAGCGCGAGAGCGCGAGCCGTCAATGGATCTGAGAGAGCGCACCCGCGGGGGCGCGGGAACACCACAGAGGAACGTTCACATGCTGGCAAGTAAGCGAATCCCCATCGCCGCAAAGCTGCTCGGCGGCTTCGGCGTCGTGATTCTGTTAGTCGCGGTGTTGGGCTACGTGAGCATCTCACGCCTCGCCTCCATCGACGCGGGTGCTCAGCGCATCTACGAGGAAGACCTCGAATCGATCGTTGCCGTTTCAACCATCGAGGAAGAGGCGCTCACCGTTCAGATTGAACTGAGCAAGGGCGTGCTCGCCACCCAGATGTCAGAGATCGCTTCGTCCGAGCACCCGGCCCTGTCTGCCGAGCTCTCGACGGAAGCGACCCACCTCCTTGAGGCAGCAGCGCTCGAGGCCGCCGACGTCACGCTCCTGATCGAGGAGCTGATCACCAACGGCCACCTGTCAGGTGAGTCGCTTGTCCTCGCCGAAGAGATCCAGCACAACTGGGCGCTCTACATGGTCGAGGTCGCAGAGATCCAGGCCCTCGAAGCCGAGCACCACTCGTTCGAGGCCGGCGAAGCGGTCCTCGGCGGTGAAGGCGAAGCGGCATTCGCCCTCGCGATCACCGAAATCGTGGAGTTGCGCCACCTGTTCGAGGCTGACGCCGCGCACTCGGCTGAGAGTGCCGCGAGCACCTACAGCACCGCACGGAACCTGACGCTGGTCATCATCGTCGCCGTCGTTGCGATCGGCCTCGCTGTCGGCGTGTACCTCGCCCGGAGCATCTCGAGTGGCGTCTCGCAGGTCTCCAACGGCCTGTCGCGCATCGCCGTCGGTGAGCTTGACGCGACAGTCGAAGTGAACACCAACGACGAGATCGGCGACATGGCGAAGTCCTACGCCAGCATGCAGACCTACCTTCGAGAGATGGCCCAGGTCGCGACCGCCGTTTCCCGTGGCGACGTCAGCGTGCAGACGAACCCACGCTCCAACAATGACGTGCTGGGCAACGCCTTCGTCGAGATGCAGGGCTACCTGCAGGAGGCGGCAACCGCCGCCGCTCGCATCGCCGAGGGCGATCTCACCGTCGAGATCAACCAGCGGTCCGAGAACGACGCGCTTGGGCGATCCTTCAAGGGCATGATCGAGACCCTCTCCGAGGTGCTCGGTCGAACGACCGAAGCGGTGATGCGTCTGGTCACGGCGAAGGACGAGCTGTCCGAGGCCGCGACGCAGTCCGCCGCCGCGACCACCGAGACCGCCAAGACGACCGCGCAGGTCGCGGAGGGCACCAGCCAGCAAGCCGAGGCCGTGCAGGACCTCAGCGTCGCGGTCGAGAAGCTGAACCTTGCGGCGGAGACGCTGGAAGAGAAGGCGCGCACCGACGTTGCGAACGCGGCCGATCAGGTCGCGCAGGGCGCCGCCGAGGCATCCGCCCGTGCCCAGGACGCGTCGACTGCGGCGCGTACGGGTTCGGAAAAGATGCAGAACACGGTCGACGGCATCGACCGGATCCGCGATGCCATGGACGTGGCCTCCAAGGAGGTCGCCTCGCTGGGCGAGCAGTCCGCGGAGATCGGCAAGATTGTCGCCGTCATCGAGGACATCGCCGCGCAGACCAACCTGCTGGCCCTCAACGCGGCGATCGAGGCCGCACGTGCCGGCGAGCAGGGCCGCGGGTTCGCGGTCGTCGCTGACGAGGTCCGCCAGCTCGCGGAACGAGTCTCAAAGGCCACGCAGGAGATCGCCTCGCTGATCGACGGCGTGCAGGGTGGCGTTCACGCGACCGTGGACGCCATCACGGCGGGCTCTTCGGAGATGGAGACCGGCACGCTGGCCGCCGCCGAAACAGCGGATGCGCTCAGCCAGATCCTCTCCGCTGTCGAAAGCGCCAGCGGTCAGATCTCGGAGATCGCCACCCGCTCCACGGTCGTGAAGGCTGCCAGCGATGACATGCTGACGCTGATCGACGACCTCAAGGCTGTCGGCCGCGCGGCCGGGGAGTCGGCCGAGCAGATCGCCGCCGTCGCCGAGGAAAACTCGGCCGCCACCGAGGAGGTCTCGGCTAGCTCGCAGGAGGTCGCGGCTCAGGTGGAGCAGGTTGCCAACGGTGCGGAGAGCCTCGGCGAACTTGCCGACGAACTCCGTTCCCAGGTGAACCGGTTCCGTCTCCGTGATGCCAAGGCGGATTCGGACGACAACGCTGGTCCGCGCCTGAAGGCCGTCGCCTAGCGACCGCCGCGCTCCCGCGTTTGAGTACAACAGACAGCCGCCGGTCTCCCGGCGGCTGTCTGCACGTCCCGGCCCGCGCCCGCGGACCCGCCGAGCCAACCAGCCCTCGTGCTCCGCGGGCCGGCATGGCGGGAACCCGTACACTGAGCGCCCGCACCCACTCGCAGCTCGGACCTGTCATGCGATTCAAGCGCAGCGCGCGCCTCGACACCTCGCAGATCGACGACCAGCGCGGTCGCCGCGTGCGCGGTGGCGGCGTCGCCGCAGCCGGCGCCGGCGGCGGCTTGATTGCCGTGATCCTCCTCATCGTCACCGTCCTTGGCGGCGGCGAAGGCATCGAGGGCCTTGAGAGACTCGGATCGAATGGCGACCTGGGATCGCTGCTCGGCGAGAGCGTCGGCAGCAGCGCGGACACGCCCTCGACGCTCGCACAGGACTGCGTGACCGGAGCCGACGCGAACGAACGCGATGACTGCCGGATCGTCGCCGTGGTCAACAGCGTCCAGACGTGGTGGGAGAACGAGTTCCAGCGCCGTGGTCAGCCCTACCCGCTGGCGCGAACCCAGTTCTTCACCGGCCAGACCGTCACCGGTTGCGGCGCCGCCAGCTCATCCAGCGGTCCGTTCTACTGCCCGCCCGACGAACAGATCTTCATCGACCTCGGCTTCTTCGATGACCTGCGGACCCGCTTCGGTGCGAGCGGCGGACCGTTCGCGCAGGCCTACATCATCGCCCACGAGTACGGGCACCACGTGCAGAACCTGCTCGGCGTGCTCGATCAAATCGGCGGCGATCGCCAGGGGGAGGACAGCGCCGCCGTCCGCTCCGAGTTACAGGCCGATTGCCTCGCCGGCGTCTGGGCGAACCACGCCGTCGAGACCGGCTTTATCGAGGTGCTGACGGACGCGGATATCCGCGATGGACTGAACGCCGCCGCTGCCGTCGGTGACGATCGCATCCAGGAACAATTCCAGGGCCGCGTCAACCCGGAGACCTGGACTCACGGCAGCTCACGCCAGCGCCAGGACTGGTTCCTCGTCGGCTACGAGTTCGGCACCCTCGAGGCCTGCGACACCTCCAGCGGTCCGATCTAGCGGCACCCGCTAGCTGAAGTCCCCGCTAGCTGAAGTCAGTGTCACCCAGCGTGGCGTGTACGCGCGTCGCCGGATCGCCGAGGAATGCCAGTTCGTCCTCGGACATCAGCGCCGGCGAGTAGCGCATGCTCGGATCGCGGCCAGAGTCCAGGAAGCCCAGCGCGCGCACCGCCGCCTGATACGGGTGCGTCTGGGGGAGCCAGCAGTGGACATCAGGTGAGCCGGTTCCGCGCTCATCGACGAGCCGCAGCGCATCCCGCACGAGCGCTGCGACTGCGTCCAGGCGACCCGGTCGGACCAGTACGTCCATGATCTCCGCCGGGTTCGCGTACGGCTTCGTCACGCAGTACCCCACGACCTCGCCATCCTCGATCGCGGCGCGGATCACGAAGCGTCCCGCGCGAGGATCCGCGTAGCGCCAGTTCAGGTACGCGTGCCGTCGCACGATCGCGAAGTCGAACTCCGTCGTCGCTGCGTCCCAGACCACGTCCGTCCGTTCATCGAATCGTTCAAGGTCGATCACCTGCCCGGCGAACGCCGCGTCCGAGCCTCGTTGCACCAGTCGCGACCACCGCTGGTGCGCCCAGCTCCGGACGACCTGCCAGGCGAACCGGCACGGCCAGTAGCGACCGCAGCGAACCCGGACGCCACAGCACAATTACGCGGTTGCCGAGGATCGGATTGCGGAGGCCGGCCCGTCGGGTCGCCGGGTGATTCGGCAACCAGGAGATCAGGAACTCGTGATTCTCAAGACCCAGCTCGCGGCGCAGCGCGTGACGTTTGTCGTTGACCCGTAGCTGCCGCCAGTCGGGATGCACTGCCTGATCCGCCGCGTCGGCGGAGACACGCTCCTCACCCTGCATCCAACAGAGCCGTCGGATCTGAAACGCCGACGAGATGATCTCCCGGTCGTCGTCCAGGGGAGTTGCCACGGTTTGGCGGGCGCGCGACTCGTCATCGGCGTGCATCTTCCAGCGGATGTGGTCCTCCAACGAACAATCCACCGCGAAGGGAGGCCACTCATCGAAACAACGGAGCAGGTGCTCGACGAGCCTCGGCACGTCGTCATCGCGCATCAGCCGCGCAACGGCGCGATCGGCCTCCACACCGGCCGGGCGGGCGATTAACGATGGATCCGGAGGAACGATCACTTCTTCGGAAGTCACGGCCTGCCCTGCTGCGCGCATCGGCCAGCGACGCCGTTTCGCGAACAGTCAGCTCGCGGGCGGTGAGGCCGATTCGAACCAGGTCAGTCTAGAAACTCGTCGGGTACCCGAACCGTCTACACAAAATCAGAATCGCCCTCGGTGATGTGCACCCGCGCGTCGGCATCCTCGAGGAACGCCAGTTCCTCGAGCGTGATCTTCGCGGGGACGTAGCGCACGCTCGGGTCGCGGCCCGAGTCGTGGAACCCGAGGGCGCGCACCGTCTCGACGTACGGGTGATGCCCTGGCAGCCAGCAGTGCAGATCGACGCCATCCTGGCGCACCTGCGCTGAGGCATCGCGCATCAACGCCGCCACGGCATCCAGGCGCCCGGGTCGCACCAGCAGGTCAATCACCTCCGCGGGATCGGCCCACGGCTTGAGCACGCTGTAGCCAATCACCTCGTCACCCTCAACCGCGGCACGTAGCTCGAAGCGCCCGGCGCGAGGATCGGCGTAACGCCAGTTGAGGTAGTCCTGCGTCCGCGCGACAGCGAGATCGAACTGCGACTTCGCCGCTTCCCAGACCGCGTCGGTCCGATCATCGAAGCGTTCGAGCGGCACGACCCGACCAGCGAACACCGGTGGCTTCGACCGACGAAATCGCCTCAACAACTCCTCGCGTGCCACCTCAAGCGAGCGGCGCCAGCCGACCACGCGGTAGGGAACCAGCAGGAGCTTGCGGAGTGAGCCGGGCTTCCAGAGCACGATCACGCGGTTGCCCAGCGTCGGTTGGCGCAGACCGGAGCGGCGTGTCGCAGGGTGATTCGCCAGCCAGGACATCTGCATGTCCTGTGTCTCGAAGTTGCGCTCGGTCTGAAATTCGCGCCGCTTCTGGTTGATCTTGATCAGCCGCCAGTCCGGGTGGACGGAGATGTCGCAGACGTCCAGCACCACCCGCTGTTCGCCACGAAACCAGAGTGGACGGCGCACCCAGATCGTCATCGACACGACGAACTGATCGTCATCGACCAACGTCGCGACGGTCTGCTGCGAGGCAGACTCCGGGTCGGAATGCATCTTCCATGCCACGTGATCGGCAACCGGACAGTTCAGATCGAACGACGGCCAACCGTCGTCGAAGCAGCGTTGCAGATGGGCGGCGATCGCCTCGTAATCCCTGTCGGTCGCCATTCGCACGATGACGCGATCCGGCTCAATCCCCGGCGGCCGCACGATCGACGACGGATCGGGCGGAACGATCTCTTCCTCGGCGGCTGGCATGGCGCCTCCCGGCAGTCCGCGTACGCATCATCCCATGAAGGCGGGAGACTGCCGGGAGGCACCGCGTCCGTGTGCTGTCAGGCGCGTCACACGAAGTCGGAATCGCCCTGCGTCATGTGCACCGCGGCCAGCGGCTCCTGCAGGAACGCCAGCTCCTCCGGGTCAATCTGCCCGGCGCGGTAGCGCACGCTGGGATCGCGCCCGGAATCGAGGAACCCGAGGCTTCGCACCGTGCCCACGTACGGGTGGTGCTGCGGGAGCCAGCAGTGGATGTCGCGCGAACCCTCGCGCTCCACGCGCGCGACGGCATCGCCTACCAGCGCCGCAACCGCATCGAGGCGTCCCGGTCGCACGAGGAGATCGACGATCTCCGCCGGATTCGCGTACGGCTTGGTGACGCTGTAGCCGATCAGCTCGCCATCCTCGAGGGCCGCGCGCAGCTCGCAGCGCCCCGAGCGCGGATCGGCGTAGCGCCAGTTCAGGTAGTCCTGCGTCCGGATCACGGCGAAGTCGAACTGCGCCTTGGCCGCCTCCCAGAGCGCGTCCGTCCGATCATCGAACCGCTCGAGGTCCACCATCTCGGCACGGAAGGACGCCGCTGCGCGGCCCCCCAAGCGGCTGGGCAGACGGCCGAGCGACGCCCGTAATGCGGTGAGCGCCACGCGCGCCGCGTGCTTCGGTCCCGCCGTGCGATACTGCACGGACACCAGATTGCGCACGTTCGCCGGCTTCCAGAACACCAGTACGCGGTTGCCCAGCGTCGGTCGCGTGAGGCTCTCTTTACGCGTCGCCGGATGCTGCGGCAGCCAGGACAGGGACATGTCCCAGAGGTGGTGCCCCAACGCTTCGCGCAGCCCTCGACGCTTCGAATCGACGCGCATCCGTCGCCAGTCCGGGTGCACCGCGGAATCGCTCGGATCGATCGCGGCCAGTTCGCGGCCACGCACCCAGACCGCTCGTCGCACGCGGATCGCCAGCGACACGATGAACCGATCATCGTCGTCCAGCACGCCCATGATCTGTTCGGAGCGGGCGCGCGGGTTCGAGTTCATTTTCCAGATCACGTGATCAACGACCGGACAGGCAATCTCGAACGACGGCCACTGCCCGAAACACAGCACCAGGTGATCGGCGATGCGCTGGTAGTCATCATCGCGTGCCAGCCGCACGACGACCCGATCCGGGTCGATCGCCGAAGGCGTGGCAGGCGGCGCGTCCGATTCGTCCGCGGTCACGACACTCTCCCCGTATTCCATGTGGCCCATGATGCGCGTCCGCAGCTGCCTGTGCGTCCTCCAGCCGGCAGCCGCAGACGACGAAATAACGCACGTAGCACCGCCTCCGCGCGACTCGCCGTGCCCGCTACGCCGCAGTCCCCGCGACGCCTCCAGGGCCGGGGCCGACGGGCAGATTGACAGATGCCGCGATATTCACGAGTATTTTGGTCGACAATTTAGACAATAGCTCTCCGTCGCCCGGGCGCCCGCTCGCGCAGCGCGGTCAGCTCATCACCCACGAACGAAGCCGCGCATGCCCGTCGAGTTCATCGGCATGGTTTCGAACCGCGCGCAGTCGGAGGTCACCGGACCGGTCGGTGGGCCCGCCCTCGACATGCCGCACCTCAACCGCTTCATCGACGTGCACGAGCAGGGCGAGTTCGATCGCATCCTGATTGGCTACTTCGCCGGGGCGCCGGACGGCTGGGCGGTCGCCTCGCACGCCGCGGCGCGCACGGAGCGACTCGGGTTCCTGCTCGCACACCGGCCGGGCTTCATCTCCCCCACGGTCGCCGCGAGGAAGGCCGCCACGCTCGACGTGATCAGCGGCGGACGCCTCGCGATCCATATCATCACCGGCAGCAGCGACATCGATCAGCAGCGGGACGGCGACTACCTGGACAAAACCGACCGCTACGCGCGCACCAGCGAGTTCCTGGACATCGCCCGTCAGGACTGGGTCAGCACCACGCCATTCGACTACGAGGGACGCTTCTATCGCGTGACGCAGGCGTTCTCCGAGATCAAGTCGCTGCAACAGCCGCACATCCCCGTGTACTTCGGCGGCTCGTCCAACGAGGCGCTCGAGGTCGCGGCAAAGCACGCGGACGTGTGGGCGACCTGGGGCGAATCACTGGCTGACGTGAAGTCACAGATCGCCGATCTGAACCAGCGTGCCGCCGCCTACAACCGCCGTCCCGCGGTGTCCGTCTCGTTCCGCCCGATCCTCGGGACCACCGAGGCGCAGGCGTGGGAGCGTGCGCGCCAGATCCTGGAGCGCGTGAAGATCCTGCGCGGCGACGTACCGGCGCCCGCCGCGCCGAGCGTCGGCTCGCAGCGGCTGCTGGATAACGCGAAGCGCGGCGCGGTCGTCGACGACCGTCTGTACACCGCGATCGCGGAGATGACCGGCGCCCGAGGAAACAGCACCGCGCTGGTCGGCACCCCCGATCAGGTCGCCGAAACGCTGCTCCAGTACTACGAGGCCGGCTGCGGCACGCTGCTGATCCGCGGCTATGACCCGGTGCAGGACGCGATCGATTACGGCCGCGATCTGCTGCCGATCGTTCGCGAGGAAGTGCGCATCCGCGACATGCGCGCCCAGAACGAGGCCGACCGCGCCGCCACGGAAGCGGCGAAGCGGGCCGCTCAGGCACCGGACGCCGCGACCCCGGCGCCAGCGACGATAGCGACGGCGGCGGCGCCCGCACCGGCCGTGACCGGCTAACCAACGACGGCTCAGCCGAATCCCGCGAGGAACCCCCCATGACCGTCGAGACTCTCGAGGCCGCCACCCGCCCGAGCCGCACCGAAGCCTAGATCCTCGAGGCCGCCGAGGCGCTCCGCCCGGTCTTCGCCGAGCGCGCCGCGGAGCACGATCGCGACGCGACCTTCCCGCACCAGAACTTCGCGGACCTGCACGCGGCCGGCCTGCTCAACCTCACGGTCCCGCGCGCCCTCGGTGGCGAGGGACTCGGCCTCGAAACGCCGTTGCGCGTCCTCCAGGCGGTCGCTGGCGGTGACGCCTCGACCGGTCTCGTGCTGGCGATGCAGTACACCTTCCACGCCGCCCTCGATATCCCCGACTCCCGTTGGCCTCGCGCGGTCTACGAGGAGGTCGTGCGCGCCTCGATCGAGGGTGTCTCGCTGATCAACGCGATCCGCGTCGAGCCGGAACTGGGCACGCCGGCACGGGGCGGCCTCCCGGCAACCACCGCAACGAAGACCGCGAACGGCTGGCGCCTCGACGGTCACAAGATCTATGTCACGGGCTCGCCCGCCCTCGGCTACTACCTGCTGTGGGCGAAGACGGACGAGGAGCCGGCCCGCGTCGGCACCTTCGCGGTCCCCGCCGGCACGCCGGGTACCCGCATCGAGCGGACCTGGGACCACCTCGGTATGCGCGCAACGGGCAGCGACGACCTGATCCTCGAGGGCGCAGAGATCGCGGACGCCTACGCGGTGGACGTGCGGCTGCCGGAGGAGTGGATCCCACGCGATCCACGCGTCGCCTACTGGAACTCACTGGCGATCAGCGCGGTCTACACCGGCGTCGCCCACGCCGCGCGCGACTGGGCGGTACGTTTCGCGCAGGAACGCGTCCCGACCAACCTCGGACGGGCGCTCGCGACGCTGCCTCGCTTCCAGACCGACATCGGCCGCATTGAGGCGCTGCTCTACCAGAACGAGCAAATCCTCTACGGCCTCGCCGCGCGGATCGATCGCGACGGTCCCAACGCTGGCACCGGTCGCCAGGCTCAGCTCGTGAAATACACGACAACGAACAATGACGTGCAGGTCGCGCAGATCGCCGCCGACCTGGGCGGCAACCCCGGGCTAACGCGGCGCCAGCCGCTGGAACGCCACCTGCGCGACGCACTCTGTAGCCGCATCCACACGCCACAGGACGACAGCATCCTGATCGCCGCGGGCAAGTTCGCCCTCGGTCTGGAGTAGTCGGCGGCGAGTAGGCTAACCGGCGAAGCCGGCCTGCCGCCGCACTCGTCCCGCCCGCGTCCGAGGAGCCTGCCATGTCCGATGCCCCGCGCCTGCTCGCCCTGCTTGGCTCCGTCACGCCGCCCGGCCGGATGCACCGGGTCCTCGGCGATGCCGTCGATCGCGCGAACCAGGCTGGCGGGAGCTGGTCGTTCCTCGATCTCGGCACGCTCCGACTCGGCTTCGCCGACGGCACCCCGATCGAGGCGCTAACCGACGACACCGCAAGCCTGGTCGAACAGGTGCGGGCCGCGGACGGCGTGCTCCTCGCGAGCCCCGTCTACCGCGCCTCGATGACGGGCGCGCTGAAGAACGCGCTCGACCTCTTGCCGGTCGATGCGCTCCAGTCGAAGCCGGTCGGCGTCCTCGCGATGGGCGGGAGCTACCACCACTACCTCGGCGTCGCTTCGCATCTGCGCGACGTGCTGCAGTGGTTCGGCGCACTACCCGCGCCGACCGACCTCTATCTCACCGGCGCCGCCTTCGCCGAGGGCGTCCCCACCACCGAGGCCGCCTCCGAACTGGACGCCCTCCTGACCTCGGTGGCGACGCTCACCACGGCGCTCGGCGGCATGACGCTCGGCCCGTTGCCGCTCGCCGCCCGTTACTAGGCCATCCCGCGCCGCTCAGGCGAGTGGTGCGCTCGTCCGTCGATGCCCCATAGTCGTTACTATCATCGTTTACACGATCGATTCTTATTCGTGCATACTAATGTTCATTCGTAGTGACTGACGTGACGAGCCACGGAGATCCATCGATCCGCCGGAACTCCAGTTCCCAGATCGATCCCGTCCACGCTCGCGCCCTGGGGAGGAAGAGCTACCGATGGCCATTCGACAGATGCGCATCCACGGCATGCGGCCCTGTCCGTGCGAACGCCACGCCTGGGTGGTGCTGGAGGAGATCGCCGGCGGGCAGCATGTGCGGCTCCGTGTACAGACAGACCTGGTCCCCTGGTTCGTGACCAATCCGGTCAGCGCCGAGCCGCCGGTGCGGGTCTTTGATTGGGTCGCCCGGCTGGCCGAACTGTTGGGCCACGAATCCCTGGCCGTCGTCGTCACACCCGAGGCGCGACATCTCTCGGTTCGGCTCCGCCTCTTCGATGAGGACGGTGGCGTTGAGATCGAAAGCGAGGCCGGCATCGCGTTGCTCGCGGCGCAGCACATCGGCCTGCCGATCTTCCTCCGGGAGGACGTCCTGGATCTGGACCTGCCAGCACCAACCATCCGCCGCTGCGCAACGGCGATCCCGGAGGTGTTCCACGAAACGTTGACCCACCTGGGGCTGCTGGGTGACGCGGCCTGCTAGCGGAATCCAGGCGGAGCGAGAGGAGCCAGCGATGACGACCGAACAACGACCCGAGGAAACGACGGCGGCGACGCCGCGGCAACCACCCCCGAGGCGATGGGTGACGATCACCGCGCTTGATGCGATCACGCCGCGCGTGACCCGCCTCCTGCTCAGCAGCGAAGCCCTCGCCGGATTCGAGGAGGTGGATCCGGGCGGTCACGTGAAGCTGATCCTGCCGCCACCAGGCGCAACGCGTCCCGCGGAACCGCTTAGCTACGAGGGCAGACGACCGATCTTCGCCGACGGCGTCACACCGCCATTCCTCCGGACCTACACCCCGCTGCGATTCGATCGGGATCGCCTGGAGCTGGAGATCGAGCTGCTGATCCATGGCGACGGGGCGGCCTCCAACTGGCTTCGCCGCGCCCAGGTCGGCGAGGAGATAGTCGTCGCCGGCCCTCGTGGTGGTTGGGCGGTCCCGCAGGACGGCGACCACTACCTGATCGCCGCGGACGAGACCGCGATCCCGGCGGCGACACAGGTGCTGCGTGCGCTCCCCGCCGGCGCCGCCCGCACGGCGGTCTTCGAGGTCGTCGACGACGACGAGCGCCGTTCGTTCCCCGGAATCGACGGCGCGACGATCGACTGGCGGTTCCGCGGCGACGACCCTCGCTTGGCGGGGCAGGCGCTCGATGAAGCGATCCGAGAACTCCCGGGACCGATCGGGCGAAGCTACGCCTGGGTCGCGACTGAGGCGGGCGCGATGCGGCGCATCAGGCACCACCTCTTGGCGGATCGCGTGCTCGCCCCGGAACAGATCGTCACCCGTGGCTACTGGAAGCTCGACCGAACCGATCACCCGGACGGCGACTACGGCCAGGAGGCGCTTGCCTGAAAGCGCTCAGCATCGAGAAACGATCCTGCGACCGAACAGGACCGGCCCAGAACGGAGCTATCGGGCGGAGTCGATTCCGGATCGTCTCCGCAACCGGTGCCGCTTCCACAGCCAGAACGCGCCGCCGAAGGCGGCCATGTACACCAGCGCCTTCACAGCCGGGAGCCACGAACCGAGGCGCGGCACGGTCAGGATCACCCGTCCAAGCTCCTGATCCCCAGATGCGAGGAACGGATCGCTTGCCGGGTTCCCGTCGCCCTTGGTCGCGAACAACAGGTCTCGATCGTTCTGGCGGATGTCGATCACGCGATGCGTGATCGGCTGGTCGAAGCCGGGCCAGCGGAAGACGAGTACGTCGCCGAGCGCCACGTCATCAGCGGCGACGGTGCGGGCAACGACCAGCGACCCGTTGGGAATCGTCTCCCCCATCGATTGGCCCAGCCCGGTGTAGGTGTGGAAACCGAACAGGCCTGGAGTCACGAACACGAGCGTCACCGCGAGCAGCCCGTAGATGGCCACCGCCGCAACGACCTGCAGCCGGCGGCGCACAGGGGGCAACGCGACCGCCACGCCCTTGATCGGCCGATCGAACGCAGGCTCAGAACCCTGCCCCTGCGCCTCAACGGGCGTGTCACGGTGATCGGTCCCGGGGACCGTGTGGTTCGTCATTCTCGATTGGTATCACGCGCAGTGATCTGCGCGCGTAAGAACCGCAGGCCCAGGGGCAGGCGGGCCGTCAACGGGCGCCGGCACCGGGCGATCCGGGGGTCGGGGCGGTGGCGGCGAACGCAACGGTCAGCAGCTTGACCAGCGCCGTGCGCGCCGGGTGCGGCTGACCGCCTGGCCGCACCGACAGGAACCACGGCTCCGGCGGGACGACGTCCGCGATCGAGCGCACCTCGACGATGCGGCCATCCGCGATCGCGTCGTCGCAGACGTGCGATGGCAGCAGGCTCGCGCCAAGGCCGCGTTCGACGGCAGCGGCCACGATCCGCAGGTCAGGGGCGACCAGGCACACCGAGGTGGGCTGCAACGATCCGGTGAGGTCCTGCCAGAACCGCCGGGTGACCGGCAACTCCTCGCTGTAGCCGACCCACGGCGTGGCGCGGACCCAGTTCGCCAGCTCCTCGAGGGTGCGCGGTGGCTCCGGCACCAACGCGGCCGCCGCCGCGAGCACGTAGCGTTTCGAGGCGAGCGGGGTAGTGCGAGCGCGGCTTGGCGCCGCGCGCAGGGCGGTCACCGCCACGTCGACACGACCGTTCTGCAGATCGTCGAGCAACTCCTGATCGCTGCCAAATCGAGCGCGCAGTGGGATCGCACCATCGAGGAGTGGCAGCAGCGAGCGCTCGAACCACTCCGGGCTACAGCCGATCACCAGCGCCGGCTCCGGACGCTGCAGGTGACCGGCATCGAGGCCATCGAGGAGCCACTCGAGCTGGTCGAACGCGCCGCCGACCTCGCGCAGGAACCGCGCGCCCGCCTCGGTCGTACGTACCCCGGAACGGTGGCGCTCGAAGATCTCGAGGCCCAGCGCCCGCTCGAGGCCCGCCAGGTGCTGGCTCGCCGCGGGTTGCGAGATGCCGCGATCGCGAGCGCCGGCGGTGATCGAACCCGCGCGCTCAACGGCCAGTGCGGTACGAATCCATTCCGTGTGTGGCATAAGCCAGTCTTATATCAAACATCGAGGGAGCGCTCTTCTCGATGGCCGTTCCTGGTGCGAGAGTGTGCACATGTGGATCCTCGTCACCCTCGCCGCCACGGTCTTCCAGATCGGTCGCACCTCGGAGCAGCACCGGCTGCGCAGCGTGCTCGGCGTCGCCGAGGCGGGCTACGCTCGGTTCGCGTACGCCTGCCCACTGGCGGTGGCGCTGACCGCGGCTTGGATGGCCGGCCCGGGCGAACTGCCAGATCTTCCCGCGCGCTTCTGGATCTCCGTGGTCACAGCCGGCGTGCTGCAAATCGTCGCGACGATGGCGCTCCTCCAGTCATTCCGCCTCCGTGACTTCGCCGTCGGCACGATCTACTCGAAGACCGAGGTGGTCTTCGTCGGCATTGCGTCGGCGGTCGTACTCAGCGAGCCGCTGGGTTGGCTGAGCTGGCTGGGCGCGCTGGTCTGCCTCGCCGGCGTCGCATGGCTCGCCTCGAAAGGCTCGCTGCGTGAGCGTCTCGCCGGCGGTCTGGACCCGGCGGCACGCTACGGGATCGTCGCGGCGCTCGGGTTTGGCGTGACAGCGGTCTTCATCCGCCGCGCCTCCTCGAGCCTGGACGGGACCGCCGTCGACCGCGCGATGATCACGCTGGCGGTGATGCTCACGGTGCAAGCGTTGGTGCAGGGCGTGGCGATCGCCCGTTCCCGCACCGCGTCACTGACCGCGGTGCGGCGCGCGTGGCGGCAGGCGATCGGTGTCGGCGTGCTGTCGCTCGCAGGCTCCGCCGGATGGGCGCTCGCGATGACCCTCGAGAACGCCGCGCGTGTCCGCACGCTTGGCCAGATCGAGATCGTGTTTGCCTTCGCCCTCGGGATTGTGATCCACCGCGAATCGCACCGCTGGGACGAATACGTCGCGGCGGCGGTGGTCACCGGCGGTGTGACGTTGCTGGTGCTCGCTTAGGCGTCCAGCCCGCTCCATCGAGCGGGGCTGAACACCTGTGGTGCTAGACCGTCGCGCTCGTGCGCTTCAGGTGACGGAAGATCTCCACGTAGGAGCGAGAGAGCGTCGTCTCGTAGTAGGGCACTCCGCGTTCGGCGCAGAACGCTTCGACCAACGGCTGGGCGGCACGGAGCCTGTTGCGCGGCATCGTCGGGAAGAGGTGATGCTCCACCTGGTAGTTGAGGCCGCCGTACCAGAAGTCGACGAAGCGGCTGCCGCGGACGTTGCGAGCGGTCAGCACCTGTGTCCGCAGGAAGTCGAGCGGCTCATCGTCCGACAGCATCATCATCCCCTTGTGATTCGGGGCGAAGACCGAGACGTTGTACATGCCGAACGTCGCCTGACTCACGAAGAGGAACGTCAACGCGGCGGGCCAACTCCCGAGCTGCCAGAGCAGCACGCCAAAGAGTGTCCAGTACAGCGTCAGACCGATCGCCTGCGGAATCCGACGCGGCATGTCCCCACGAAAGATCAATTGGATGCTCGGCGTCCGCAGGGTCACCCACGCGAACATCGCGAGGAACGGCAACAGGTACGCCTGGATCGCGATGATCGGCCGCGCCCATCGGGCCTTCTGGGAGATCTGCTCCGGGAAGAAGGCCAGCATCGCGTATCGCACGTCGGGATCATCGTCGATGTGGTTCGGATTCGCGTGGTGCTGATTGTGCTTGCGCGTCCACCACGTGTAGCTGATGCCCATCAGCAGGTTTCCGAGTGTCCAGCCCGCGACGGCCACCCAGCGTCCTCGTCGAAAGACCTGGCGGTGGGCGACGTCGTGCCCAAGCAACCCGATCTGGGTCAGCATGAACCCGTACAACACGGCGCTAGCGACCAGTACCGCGGGATGCGGGGACCACAGCGCGAGCGCGATCACACTGGCGAGTGCTGCGGCGTTGAAGAGCGCCTTGCCGACGTAGAACCACGGTTGCGCCTCGCGCAGGCCTGCCGCTGTCAGGATCCGCTTGAGGTCGCTGTAGTCCGAAACGGAGGGTCGATCCTCGGTTCGTGACTGCGTCGCTGTCGTGATAGGTCACCCCTCTGGGCTGAACGTCGGATGCTCGCGAGCCACAAACCGCGTCAGCGGAGACGGGAGGGGAGACCGTCTCCGAGCGTTCCTGCGGACCCCTCCCACTGTAGACGCTGACGAAGGCGCGCGGTGGCCCAGGAGCCCGCGATCAGCGAGGCGTGACGCTAGTAACCGTCCGAATAGGCCATCCGCAGATCCCACCGATCGGCATCGAGGAGCGGTGCGCCCTCGATTTCCCAGTGCTCCGCAGGCGCGTGCTCGGTGTGCGTGATCAGCATCCCCGGGTGCGTTGCGGCATCGGCCGGCGCGTCCTCGCGCGGGCCGAACCCCGCCCGTTGCAGCTCGTCGCGGTACTCCTCGGGAAGGTTCGCCGACCAGATCTGGATATCGGACAGTCGCGATGCCAGTGAGGCGCGCAGCAGCGTCGACCACGCATCGACGTTTTCGGCGCACCAATCGACGACGTTCACCCAGCCCCCGCTGCGCTGCTGTTGCAGCACGAAGAAGCCCGCGAGGCCCGCCTCACCCTCGAGCGTGAGGAAGCGATAGCGGTAACGCGGATCGCGGAACCGCCATTCGTAGAACGCCTCGTCGCGGACGTGACCGAGCCGCTCCCCGCGGTTGCGCGCGACCAGCTCCGCCATCGCCGCAGGCTGTGGAGCCGACGCGACCCGCGCGCCGCCCAGCGCCGACGCCGGCACGTGACCGAGCGCGGCGAGACCCGGCGAGCGACCGCCAAGCCGTCGCCGCACATACCGCCGCGTGCGCGCGACCCAGGCCTGCGGGCCACGGGTAATCGCGCGCCGTTCCCAAGGATCGTACGTCGCGAGCTGGCGCCAACCAGACCTCAGCGAGAGCAGTCGCACCGCCTCGTTGCCGCTGAAGTTGAAGATGTACGGATAACCGCGCTCGCTCAGATCGGTGAGCGCGAAGCGCATCATCCGGTCGAACAGCCAGCGGCCACGATGCGCCGGATCGATCGCCGTGTCCCCACTGACAGGAACCAGCACGGAAGCCGCGCCCGCGGACCAGCATCCGCCGAAATAGCCGCGCATGCCGATCACCCGCTCGCCCTGAAGCGCGACCGTGAACAGCGGTTCCGCGATGTATGGATTCGCCTCGTACTTCCAGCGAAAGTACGCCGCGCTGGTTTCACGGCTCTCGTTGAACACTTCCGCGTAGAGATCGATCAGCTGCGCGCGAAAGCGCGGTTCGTATGAGGCGAACTGGTAGTCCATCAACATCCCTCAGCCACGAGACGCGATGGTATCGAGGCGGAACCGATTGGGCCTCGAACTGCTTCGAGCGCGACCCGACGCTCACGATTCAGACCCGATCCGCAGTCCACGCGAGGAGCGTTTCACCAATCGTCGGTGTTCCGGCGCCGCGGGTTTAGCGATCGCCATCCGCGGGGCGCAGCACGATCTTCGTCGGCGCGTCGCCACCGCGGAGCAGCTCCGCGAACGCCGCGACGCCGGCGGACAGCGGTCGCTCCTCGACCCAGGCGAGGTCACCGAGGGCGCCCGCGGCCAGCTTCGCCAACGCAACCTGTAGATCGTCCGGCGTATAGCTGTAAGAGCCGAGGAACCAGACCTCCCCGCGCGTGAGCTGGCGCGCGTCGATCCCGCCCTCCCCGTCCTCGAGGCCGAGGTGCACCACGACGCCACCGCCGCACACCGCGGCGATCGAGGCGGCACGGGTCGCGGCGCTGCCGACGGCGTCGATCACGAGGTCAAAGCTCCCCGCGGCAGCCGGCTCCGCGATCGGATCGAACGGCGCGCAAACGCCGGTTGCCTCGGCGGTCGCGCGACGCGACGCGCTCACCTCGGCGAGTTGCACGCCTCGGACGCCGACATCGGCGAGGCAAAGCGCGACGAGCACGCCGACCGACCCGCCGCCGATCACGAGCGTGCGCGCCTCGGCCAGCGGCGTGTCCGAGGATGCAGCGATCGCGCGTTGAGCGAGGCGGACCGCGTGCAACGCGGTGGCGGCCGGCTCGGTTAGCGCGGCCGCGGCCGCGGCCATCCCCGGAGGTACCTCGATCAGGTTCCGGCGCGGAGCGGTGAGCGCACCGGCGAAGGCGCCGGGTCGGTGCATGCCGATCAGCACGCGACCCAGACAGAGGTGTGTGCGCCCTCGGAGGCATTGATCGCAGACGCCGCAATGGATGAGCGGATTCACCACCACCTGCAGCCCGCGTTCCGGACCCTCGGCGATCGTGGCCACCGCCTCGTGCCCGAGGATCAGCGGCGGCGTCCGCGTCGCGTCTCGCCCGAGGACCGCATGCAGGTCGGAGCCGCAGAGCCCAACCGCGTCGACGTACAGCAGCACCTCGCCGTCGCCGGCGACGGGCGTCGCCTCTTCGCGGTAGGTGACCTCACCCGCGGCGGTGTAGACGAGTGCGTTCAGGACGAAGCTCCAGTGCTCACGGACCTCGATGCGTCGATTCTGGCATGCGGCGGTCGAACGCAGGCTCGGCATCGTCGGGCCGCCCAACACTCGACGCGGATAGCCGGTAAGCCTCAGGCGAGGACCAGCGGGTTATCCTGCCTGGGTGACGAAGATCCTCGTGCTCGGCGCCAGCGGCTACATCGGCGCACACCTGGTGCCCCGACTCGTCGCGTCTGGCCACCGCGTGCGGGCGGCCTCGAGGCATCGCGAGGTGCTGGATGGACGCGGCTGGAGCGGCGTCGAGATCGTCGAGGCGGACGCACGCTCCGCGACATCGCTCGACGCCGCGCTCGATGGCATCGAGGTGGCGTACTACCTCGTCCATTCGATGGCCAGCGGAAGCGACTACGCGAAGCGTGACCGCGAGGCGGCCACGATCTTCCGCGACGCGGCGGCCCGCGCCGGGGTGCGGCGGATCGTGTTCCTCGGCGGCTTGCAGCCGGCGACCGCGGCGTCCGAACACCTCGCATCGCGGGCGGAGACCGGCGAGGTGCTCCGCGCCGGGCCGGTTCCGGTCACGGAGCTACGCGCGGGCATCATCGTCGGCCCGGGCTCGGCCGCGTTCGAGGTGATTCGCGATCTCGTGAATCATCTGCGGGTGATGGTCGCCCCGCGCTGGGTGCGATCACGCACGCAGCCAATCGCCCTCGACGATCTGCTCGCGTACCTCGAGGGCGTGATCGACGTCGAGGCAACGGCGGGCGGCATCTTCGATGTCGGCGGTCCGGAGACGCTCAGCTACCAGGAGCTGATGAAGCAGTACGCCCAGACGGTCGGTCGAAGGATCCTCGTGCTCCCGGTGCCCGTGCTGACGCCGCGCCTCTCCTCCTACTGGTTGGACCTGGTGACCGCAGTGCCAAGCAGCGTTGCGCGACCGCTGATCGACGGGCTGAAACTGGACCTGCTGGCCGACGATCGCGCGATTCGCGCACTGGTGCCGGTGCCACTCAGCGGGTACCGCGCGGCGATCGAGGCGGCGATCGCCGCAGAACGCGAGGCGACCCGCAGCGGTCACTGGGCGGAAGCGGCGCTCCCCTACCCCGGGTTTGGCGAGGGTGACGACGAGGCATCGTTCTACGCGAAAGAGGAGCATGCCGAAGCGGTGGCACTGGTCCCGATCGATCAGCTCTGGGCCGAAGTGCGACAGATCGGCGGCGCGAATGGCTGGTACGCCTACCCGCTGCTCTGGAGAATGCGTGGCGCCCTCGATCGGCTGATCGGCGGTCCGGGCATGCGCCGCCGCCGGCGCGACCCGAACGAGCTGCGCGTCGGTGACGCCCTCGATTTTTGGCGCGTCGTGCGCGTGGAGCCGGAGCGGCGGCTGACCCTGCTGGCGGAGATGAAGATGCCGGGCCGCGCGCTGCTGGAGTTCCGACTGGAGGCGCTGGACGATCGGCGTTCACGGCTGACCACGGTGGCCAGCTTTCACCCCGAGGGCACGTTGGGCCTGCTGTACTGGTACGCGCTCGCCCCCGTGCACCCACGGATCTTCAGCGGCATGACGCAGAGCCTGGTTCAGCGCGCCGAAGCACATGGGCGCGCCGCGAGAGCCTGAGACCGGTGGCGGCGTACAAGCTCAGGCAGAGGCCGCCCGAGGCCCAGCAACTGATCGCCGCACCGACCGATCGCGAAACGCGCGGGCGGCGGACAATGGAATCGCCTCGAGCAATCGGCGATCAGGGGTACCAGTGGCGATCAGCAGACGGCGGTTGTTGTTCATCCCGGCCGCTATTGGCGTCGGTCTCGCCGTGCGGCCACTCAGCGGCCTGTTCACGGAAACACTCGAGAGCATCTGGCCCTCGGAAACGATCGTCGTGTCCAACCAGAGCAGCATCGTCCTGAGAGACCTCGCGGTGACGATCGGCCCCGGTGGTGCGAACCACGCGCTGCGGCTGAAGAACTGCCGCGACGTGGTCGTCGATGGCTTCCAGTTCTTCGGTGGCGGCATCGCCGTCGAGGACTGCGAGAACGTCTCACTCCGCAACGGCCTCGTTTCGCGAAACGTCCCGGGGCGCGACGACTGGTCCGACGCCGAGGCGGGCGTGCGCTTCCTCCGCTCGAACAACGTCGAGCTGATCGGCTCAGTCGTCGCCTACGCGGACTCCCTCGTGCGCGTCGAGGCGTGCGAGGGCGTGTTGCTGGACGGCTGCTTCACCTACAACCCACGCGGACCGTTCCCGCGCGGCCAGCACTTCCAAACCTGGGAGTTCAAGGAAAAGCGGTCGCGTGACATCACGATCCGCAATCACTACGCGCTGACCGATTTCACGGCCACTGGCCCGTTCGCACCGCGGCAGGAGGATGCGATCAGCATCGGCACCGCCGACAACGTCTTGATCGAGAACGTCGTCACCGAAATGCGCGGTACGGAGCAGGGATCGAGCACCGGTTCAGGCCTGATGTTCGAAGGTGGGAGCACGGCCCACGTCACGGGCTTCACCTCGATCGGCCAGGCGAACGTCGGCTTCGGCGTCAGCAGCCGCTCAGTGGTGACGGTGGACCACACGCTCAGCGTGATCCCGCAGTCGCCGGTGGCGAACGTCGCGGGCTTCGCCTGGGAGGGCGCGAATGTCACCTTCGGCGACAACGTGCGCCTCTACGGCGTGAAGCCGGACGGCGCCCCCTACGGCGACTGGTGGACCGGCGACGCGACGGTCAACGGCCTCGACCGCATCACCCGAGGCAACTCCAACTCTCCCGAAGCCGCCGCGGAGCTGGCGGCCGTCGTTCGCCCGCCGATCCCAAACGTCGGCTTCATCCTCCCGGCCCCCGCCTAGCCCCCTCCGGCGGCCCGCCGCCCCTGCTCGCATCCGCCCTTGCCAGGCGCGATCATCGAGGCCATGGCCAGCCACGCCCCCACCCGTCCGCGCCTCGAAACCGCCGAGGCCCAACGCACCTCCGAGGTGCGCGGTCCGCTGGCGCGCCTCGACCGCGTCGCGCGTGCAGCCTCGAGGCCCGTCGATGGTTCCTCGGCGGTCGTGTTCCGCGTGGCGTTCGGAGCGCTCGCCTTCCTCGGCGTGGTGCGCTTCTTCGTCTACGGCTGGATCGACGAGTTCTACGTGCAGCCGGCGCATCACTTCCAGTACTGGGGGTTCGGCTGGGTGCAGCCGTGGCCGGCAGCGGGGATGTACCTGCACTTCGCGCTGATGGGCGCGGCCGCGCTCGCGGTCATGGTCGGCTACCGCTACCGGCTGGCGATCGCCTCGTACTTCGCGCTGTTCACTTATGTCGAGTTGATCGACCAGACCACCTACCTCAACCACTATTACTGGGTCAGCCTCGCCGCCTTGCTGATGGTCTTCATGCCGCTGGACCGCGTCGCCTCGCTCGACGCGCGTGCGGGGCGGGTCCCAGGAGACGAACGCATCGGGGCCGCCTCGACGGTTCCGGTGTGGGTGATCTGGGTGCTGCGCGCGCAGCTCGCGGCGGTCTACCTGTTCGCGGGCATCGCCAAGCTCAACCCCGACTGGCTCTTCGAGGCGCAACCGCTGAGCATCTGGCTCGCGAACCACGACGACCTGCCGCTAGTCGGCCCGCTGCTCGCGGTCCCGGCAACGGCGTTCGTCTTCTCGTGGGCCGGCGCGGCCTTCGACTGCACGATCGTCGGCTGGCTGCTCTGGCGCCGCTCGCGGCCGTTCGCCTACGTCGCGGTCATCGTCTTCCACACGCTGACGTGGCTGCTATTCCCGATCGGCATCTTCCCGTGGCTGATGATCGGCGGGACGCTGCTCTTCTTCCCGCCCGACTGGCCCCGCCGCGTCCTCACGCGCATCCGCCCGAGCGCGGGCCGTCCGAGGGCTGAGCCCGCCCTCGAGGTCCGCGAGTCCACCTCGGCAGCGCCGCCCCACCCGAGGCCACGCGTGAGCTGGCAGGCGCGCGCCGGCGTGCTCGCGATCGGGGTGTTCGCCCTCGTGCAGATCGCGCTACCGCTGCGGCACTACGCTTACGCCAGCAACGTGCGCTGGTCCGAGGATGGCTACCGCTTCGGCTGGCGCGTGATGCTCTCGGAGAAGGCCGGCTTCGCCGAGCTCCGCGTCACCGACCCCGCCACCGGCGAACGCTGGCGCGTCTCACCGGCCGACTACTACACCCCGCTCCAGGTGCGCGTGATGTCCACCCAGCCCGACATGCTGCTCCAGGCCGCGCACGTGATCCGCGAGGACTTCGCCCGCCGCGGTCACCCCGCCGTCGAGGTGCGCGCCGACGTGTTCGTCGCCTTCAACGGCCGCGCGCCTGCGCGGCTGATCGACCCGGACGCGGACCTCGGAGCGATCGCCTACCGCCCCGGAGCGAAGGACTGGGTGCTACCGCTCGAGGATGAACCAGCGCCTTAGCCGCTGTCCCCATCCGCATCGCTGAAGCCGACGACGATCCCCAGCAGGCTGACCACGTCGGTGTTCCACTCCACCTCGAGGGCTTCGATCGCCTCGTAGGCGGCGTGCGCCTCCGGGGCGTCGGCGGCAGCCAGTTCGCGGAGCGGGCCGGGTACCGCCTCCACCGCCGCGACGGCGCGATCGAGGGCTGCGCGGACGCGGGTGTCGGCGTCGTTGGAGCGACCGGCGATCAGGGCCGTGAGGCCGTTGTCGTCGGGGCCGAGGTAGACGTCGCGGATGCCTTGGAGCTGGGCGAGCAGGTCCGCGGTTTCGTTGGTGGCGGGTCCGCTCGGGATCGCCGATGGGTCCGGTGTCGGGTCGGTTTCACCGAGGGCCATGCCAAGCTGCGCGTCGGCGAACATGCGGAGCAGGAAGAGCTGCGTCCCGCCGATCTCGTCGATCGCCGCGCCGACATCGATCGAGACGCCGGCCTCGCCGCTGAGCCGATCGAGGTAGGAGTCGCCGCCCTCCTCGCCCTCGATCCAGGCGCCGAAGATTGCCAGCGCCTCGGCGTCCACGACCTAGAGCACGGCGATGAGGTACTGGCAGCGGACCGGGTCTTCGAGCGCGGCCAGGGTGGTGGGCACGTCGTCGGTGAACAGCAGGTACTCGGCCGCGCCGAGGCCGCGCTGGGTGGCGGCGAAGAACTCGCGGACGTCCTCGGCGGTGACGGAATCGCGTTCCGCGATCGTTGATTCGATCCGGGCGGCGTCGACCTCGGGCCAGGCGATCAGCGACTCGGAGCGACGGTCCATCACCGGACCGAAGGCGACCGCCTCGTTGCCGATCCAGCTCGTGCGCGCTGCGCGCCAGGCGTCACGGGCCACCTCGACGGCCTCGCTGCCGGGCACGGCGCAGAGCGCTTGGCCGGCTTCCGCCAGCGCCGCGGTGTCCGCGGCCATCGCCTCGAAGCGGGGTACGGCGACGTCGCGGCCGATCGTCGCCACCACCTCCTGGCGCGAGGGACCGCCGCCGCCGCACGCGGCACCGAGGATGGCGACCAGCGCGATCACCGAGGTAAGCGCGACCTTCGAGGACTGCGTGAGCTTCGAGGCGGGACGTCGGATCACAGTGACTCCAGGAAGCGGATCAGGGCGGCGCGGTCCTCGGCGCTCAACGCCTTGAAGGCGTCACGCGAGCCGGCGCCTTCACCGTCGTGCCAGAGGATCGCCTCCATCAGTGAACGCGCGCGGCCGTCGTGCAGGAAGTTGGTGTGATCGTTGACGGTCTCGGTCAGGCCGATGCCCCAGAGCGGCGGCGTGCGCCACTCGCTGCCGCTGGCGCTGAAGACGGGACGATGGTCGGACAGGCCCTCGCCCATGTCGTGCAGGAGCAGGTCGGTGAACGGCAGGATCGTCTGGCCGTTGAGCGCCTCGATCGCGTGGCCGCTGGTCTCGTGCGGCGCGACGTGGCAGCCGGTGCAGCCGGCGCGCATCAGCACGTCCGCGCCGCGGCGCACTTCTTCGTCATCCAGGTTGCGCATCGCCGGCACCGCCAGCGTGCTGGCGTAAAGCGTCACGTCCGCAAGTCGCTCGTCCGAGACCTCAGGCGTGCCGCCGTTAATCGCCTCCAGGCAGTCCGTCTGGCTCGAGGTGCAATCGACGTTGGGGAAGAGCGTGCTGGTGATGCCGATGTCGCCGTTGAAGGCGCCGGCACTCTGCTGTTCGACGCTCGGCTGGCCGGCCTTCCAGCCGAAGCGGCCGATCACGAGCGTTCCGCTGCGCACGTCCCAGACCATGTTCACGCGGCCGGAGATCCCGTCGCCGTCCTCGTCGCCCGGGTCCGCCAGCTCCAGCAGCCGGCTGTCCGGGATCGCCTCCAGTAGCCCCATGACGATCGTCGCCGGCGCAATCCGAGGCGAGATCATCAGCTCCGAGGACAGCTCGCCGTACGCCGGGTCGGCGATGCGGTAGGTCGGCGCGCGCAGCGTGTAGGGCGTGCCGTCGTCGTATTCGCCGCTGATCTCGGTCCACTCGATCGAGATCGCGCCCTCCGGCATCAGGCCCAGGATCGCGCGGTCCTGGAGCTGGCCGCCGTAGATCGGATCGGGCAGCGGGCCGCCGTGGTCGTCGGTGCCGGGGACGGACAGCCGCAGCAGCAGGCCGCGCTCCGGGTCGTCGTCGTCGGTCGGCGGGCGGCCGCGACCGTCCAGGACGTGGCAGGACGAACAGGACTGCGCGTTAAACAACGGACCCAGGCCGTCGCGCGCGTCGGTGCTGGCGGGCGCGGTCACCCAGTTCTGTGTGAAGAAGGAATCGCCCACCTCGAACCGGCGGCGCTGCTCGTTCGACAGGTTGCGCGCCGACAGGCTGAACGCGTTGCGCGTGTCCGTGAACGCGGTCGTCTCGCCACCCAACTCCGCGACGAGGAAGGCCGAGCCGTCGGCATCGCCGTCGCCGTCGCCGTCGCCGTCGAGGCCAGGCACAGGCCGGCGGCCAGTTGGCCACCGGCGCTGTCACCGGCAACCGCCAGCCGGCCGCCGTCGATCTCGATCTCGCCGCCGTGCTCCGCCAGCCAGGTCAGCACGCCGTAGCAGTCGTTGAACGCCGCCGGATACGGATGCTCCGGCGCCAGCAGGTAGTCGATGCTGACCACGCTGGCGCCGGTCTGGTCCGCGAATCCCCAGGCGACGCTGTCCGAACTGTCCAGGTCGCCCTTCATGAAGCCGCCGCCGTGCATATAGAGAATCGCGGGGCGCGGCGCCGGGTGGCCGGCCGGGTGATAGATGCGCACCGGCACGTCCCGCTCGGGCGTCGGGATAGTCCGGTCGAAGACCGTCATGTCCTCGGGCGCGGGGCGAGCCAGCGCTGCGGTGTACACGGCCCAGGCGGCACGGATGTCCTCGATCGTCTGCCCGGGCACCGCCGGCGGGCGCGCCTTCACCAGCACTTCCATATCGGCGTGCATGCACGAACCTCCGCTGCCCACTGCCGTTCGTATCGGGAACGCTGCGCGCATCGTACGAGGACGCGCGCCCGCGCGAGGCCTACCCCGCCTGTGTCCTCAGGAGCCCTTGGAATAGACTCTGAGGCCGCGAAGCCGGCACCTCGTCCGCCGCCGCGCAGGATCGTTTCTGGAGACCACCGCAACGCGGAGCGCTCCGAGACGCATATACAAGGGAGCCGGTATGACCGCAAAGATCTTCTGGACGCTGACCGACGAAGCGCCCGCCCTGGCGACCTACAGCCTGCTCCCGATCCTCGAGGCCTACCTCGGCGGCACAGGCATCGACATCGAGACCAGCGACATCTCGCTCGCCGGTCGCATCATCGCCAACTTCCCGGAGCATCTGACCGAGGACCAGCGCATCCCCGATCGCCTCACGGAGCTCGGCAACCTGACGCTCCAGCCCGACGCCAACATCATCAAGCTCCCGAACATCAGCGCCACCGCGCCGCAGCTCCAGGACGCCATCGACGAGCTTCAGGCCGCCGGCTACAACGTCCCCGACTACCCCGGCGACCCATCAACCGACGAGGAGCGCGCCATCCAGGCTCGCTACGCCGTGGTGCTCGGCTCCGCCGTGAACCCGGTCCTTCGCGAGGGCAACTCGGACCGACGCCCGCCGCAGGCGGTGAAGAAGTTCGCCCAACAGCAGCCGCATCGCATGATGCAGCCGTGGCCCGAATCCGGATCGAAGGCGCGCGTCGCGCACATGACCGGCGGTGATTTCTACGGGAGTGAGCGCTCGACGACCGTCGCCGCGCCGACCGACGCCCGCATCGAGTTCGTCCCGGCGAACGGCTCCGCAGCCGTGCTGAAGGACGGTCTCGCCCTACAGGCCGGCGAGGTCATCGACACGTCGCTGATGAGCGCCGCAGCACTCCGCACCTTCTTCGCCGAGCAGATCGACGCCGCGAAGCAGGAGGGCACGCTCTTCTCGCTCCACCTCAAGGCCACGATGATGAAGGTCTCCGACCCGGTCATTTTCGGCCACTGCGTTTCGATGTACTACCGCGATGTCCTCGCGAAGCACGGCGCCGCGCTCGCCGAAGTCGGTGCGAATCCCAACAACGGACTCGGCGACATCCTCGAGAAAGTCGGCCGGCTGCCGGCGGAGAAGAAAGCGGAAGTCGAGGCCGACATCGCAGCCGAGAACCTGCTGCGGCCGGCTCTCGCCATGGTTGATTCGCGACGGGGGATCACGGCCCTCCACTTCCCCAACGACATCATCGTCGACGCCTCGATGCCGAACATCGTCCGCGATGGCGGCAAGATGTGGGACGCCAACGACGAGCTGCAGGACTGCGTCGCGGTGATCCCCGATCGCTCCTACGCCACGATGTACGCCGAGATCCTCGAAGACGCCAAGGCCAACGGCCAGTTCGACCCCTCGACGATGGGCAACGTCTCCAACGTCGGGCTGATGGCCCAGAAGGCCGAGGAGTACGGCTCCCACGACAAGACCTTCGAGGCGCCCGAGTCCGGCACCTTCCGCGTGGTCGACGCCAGCGGTGCGACGCTCCTCGAACAGCCCGCCGAGGCCGGCGACATCTTCCGCATGTGCCAGACCAAAGACGCGCCGATTCGCGACTGGGTCAGGCTGGGCGTCGCTCGAGCCCGTGCCACCGGCGCGCCCGCCGTCTTCTGGCTCGACGAACAGCGCGGTCACGACGCCGAGCTGATCAAGAAGGTCAACGAGTACCTGAAGGACCACAACACCGACGGGCTGGACATCCGCATCCTCAGCCCGGTCGACGCGATGAAGCTCTCCCTGGAGCGCATCCGCCGCGGCGAGGACACCATTTCCGTCACCGGCAACGTGCTCCGCGACTACCTGACCGACCTCTTCCCGATCCTGGAGCTCGGCACGAGCGCCCGCATGCTGTCGATCGTGCCGCTGCTCGAGGGCGGCGGACTGTTCGAGACCGGCGCCGGCGGATCCGCTCCCAAGCACGTGCAGCAGTTCCTGGAGGAGGGCCACCTCCGCTGGGACTCGCTCGGCGAGTACTGCGCCATCGTCCCGTCGCTCGAGGCGCTCGCCGAAAGCTCCGGCAACGCCGCCGCCTCGATCTTCGCCGAGACGCTGGACGAGGCGATCACCGGCTACCTAGAGCACGCGCGCGCACCCTCCCGCAAGGTCAAGGAGATCGACAACCGCGGCAGCGCGTTCTACCTCGCCCTGTACTGGGCGCAGGCACTGGCCGCCCAGCAGAAGGACACCGCGCTGCAGCAGCGATTCGCCGTGGTCGCGAAGGCCCTCGCGGACAACGAGGCCACCATCGTCGACGAGCTGCTGGCCGCCCAGGGCGAACCCGTCGACGTCGGCGGCTACTACCTCTTCGACCCCGCCCGCGCCGCCAGCGCGATGCGGCCGAGCCCGACGCTGAACGCGATTATCGACGCGGCGTAGCGCACAGGCCGCCCGGCGCTCGCCGAGCGGCCTCCGGTCGACCACCGACCCGGGCGAGCAAGGGTCCGACACGGCCTCAGCCGCTGGACCGGCTAGTTCCGCGCTTCGGAGCTACGGCTCGCCCGGCCACCCCCGCGAGATCGGCCCCGCGCTCTCCGGCGGCTCCCCGAACACATCGAGGATCGTCCGTTCCTTCGCCCGCTGCCGCGTCGCCGTCGCCCGCTTGATTCTGTCGAAGCGGAACCACCGCCCCGCCTTCCGCCAGCGGCACCACGCCAGCAGGTACCAGCTCCCGAACGCCTGGACGAACGCCATCGGCTCGACCGGCCGCTGCTCGGTCAGCTCACCCTCCGCGTCCACGTAATCGATCAGCGCCACCGTCCCGCCACGCATCGATTCGTCCAGCACCCGCGCCGCGGCCCCGCGTTCGTCGGCGTCGCCGCCTACCCACACCCGCGCCGCCAGCCCGCTCGCCTCCGCACGGCCCTCCGGATGCATCGCCTCCAGGAGTTTGGTCAGCGCCGCCCGCCCGTCCGTCGCGAACGGCAGGTGTGGCTGACTCCCCAGCGCGACCGCGATCGCCACTGCCTCGCCCGGCGTGAACGCCACCGCCGGTAGGTCCGTCGAGCTGGGCAGCAGCCGGTACCCACCGCCCGGCCCGCCCTCGCTCCAGATCGGCATCCCCGCCTGCTGCAGCGCCGCCAGGTCGCGCTTCACCGTCCGCGTCGACACCTCGAACTGCCGCGCCAGCGCCGCCGAGGTGCGCCCGCGCTCACCCGCGAACCGCAACTCCTCCGCCAGCGCGTACAGCCGGTCCGTCCGATTCATCGCCAACGCTCCGAGGTCCAAGAGGGTTGTGGGAAGAGGAAATCCCGACGCCCATAAACGGTGACAGAACGGTGTCACCGTACCCCATCCAAGCTCGTCACATGACCAACAACACCGACTCGAACCCGACCCACCTCGTCACGCTCCCCGACGGCCGCTCGCTCGCCCTCGACGAAGCCGGCGACCCGAACGGCGCACCGGTGGTGCTGCTCAGCTCAGCCCCCGGATCGCGCCGCTTCGACCCGGACGTGTCGGCCACAACTGCCGCGGGCATCCGCCTGCTCACCGTCGACCGCCCCGGCTATGGCGCCTCGACACCCCTCGCCGAGGGCACCGCCCCGAGTTGGGGCGCCTTCGCCGACGACCTCGCGCACGCCCTCGGACAGATCGGCATCGAGCGCACCGCCGTCGCCGGCTGGTCGAACGGCGGCACCGCCGCGCTCGCGCTCGCTGCTCGCCACCCCGCGCTCGTCAGCGCCGTTGCCGTCGTCGGCACCCCCGCCCCCGACGACGACGTCCCGTGGCTCCCCGACGAGCACCGAGGCCTGATCCACTCGCTCCGCGCCGACCCCGCCTCCGCCGTCGACACGCTCACACCGGCGCTCGCCGAACTCGTCGACAACCCGATGCTCGCGGTCGGCAGCCTCTCCCGCTGCCCCGCGAACGAACACCTGCTGGAACAGCCGACCGTCCGCGCCGCCCTCGAAACGATGCTCGTCGAGGCGTTCCGCCCGGGGGCCGCCGGTCTCGCCACCGACATCGTCGCCACCAACGTCGCCCCACTCGGCTTCGCCCTCGAAGAGGTCGAGGTCCCGGTGCACCTCTTCTATGGCGTCGACGACGTGATCGTCCCGCCCGCCCACGGCGACTACTACGCAGCGAAGCTGCCCGACGCCCACCTCGAACGCATCGCCGACATCGGCCACCTCGTGATCGTCGCCGCCTGGCCCGCGATCCTCGCGGCGGTGCTCACACCTCGAGGCTGAGCAGACGCCTCCGCACGTGCGGATGGTGCGCGGCGGCGGCTGGGCGAAACCGGCCGCCGTACCGTCCGCCATGCCGTCCACGCCTATGCACGTTCTATGCGAGCGAGGATTGAAGGGCGGACCGCACGTCGTCCGGCAGCGGTGTTGGACGGCCGTCATCATCAAGCCACACCAGCGCCGAATCGCCCTCGGCCACCAGCGTCCGTTCCGGCAATGCCTCGATCCGACAGTTCAGCGAGAACGAGCGATTGCCGATCGACGCCGTCCACGCCTGGACGACGATCGTGTCGCGGTGCCGCAGCGGCGCCGCGTACCGACAGCGCGTCTCCGCGATCGTGAACGACCGCCCGCTCGCCCCCACCGGCCGCGGCCGCACCACGATGCCCAGCGCGATCAGATGCTCCAGCCGTGCCTGTTCGAAGAACTCGAAGTAGCGAGCGTTATTCACGATCCCGTCGCTGTCCATGTCCGTCGATCGAATCCAGATCTCGCGCTCGGTGACCCGCGCCATGCTCGAACCCCCAGCTCAGCAGTTCCCAGTCGCGCCCATCACCCTACCCGTACCCGATCGCCCACGAGAGTCACCACCGCCCGCTAGACTCCCAGCCACACCATCAGCGACCGCGCACGACCGTGCACAGCCGCGCACAACGCCAAGCACGAACAGACAGAACAGAGGGACACGATGGCCATCGCAGTGAGCAAAGACTCCATCGACATCGGCATCATCGTTCGCGACAGCGAAGCCGCGCTGAAGTTCTACCGCGACACGCTCGGCCTCAAGCACGTCGCCGACACCCCCAGCGGCAACGGCGGCACCATGCACCGCCTGATGTGCGGCACCACCATGGTCAAGCTCGTCAGCCCCGGCGAAGTCCCCGCCGCCGCCAACCCGCCCGGCGGCCTGGCCGGCGCCAGCGGCATCCGCTACTGGACCATCAGCACCACCAACCTCGACGAGATCACCAACGAATGCCGCACCGCCGGCTACAACGTCCCCGTCGAACCCCGCGAGATCCGTCCCGGCGTCCGCATCGCCATGGTCGAAGACCCCGACGGCAACTGGGTCGAGTTCCTCGAAAACAACGAGTAGCCGGCGACGCTTCGGTTGGCCCCTGGGCGGTAGGTCCCCGGTGATCACCTCACACGGGTACCTCGCCCCCACCCGCATGGCGATGCAGCACACGCGATCGAGGAGGAGCCGGTCCGGCTCCTCCTCACGCTCGAGCACTTCCCGCGCCCCCAGAGCCCGTGACCCAATTCCCCATCGAACACGCCCGAAGCCTCGAATCCGCGATTCCGGCGCCCAACTGTCGTATTGATGTCGCAACAACGACGGCAAGAAGTCGGCCGGAAACCGTGGTCGCGACGCCACCCGCAGTCGAAGCTGTCCCTAGGGCTCAGCCCGAGAACGGAAGTGCGAAATGCGAGTAGACGCCGAACTGGTTCTGAAGCTCAGGACAGCCCGCGGTTGGTCCCAGGAAGACCTGGCCCGAGTCACCGGGCTCAACCTCAGGACGATTCAGCGGATCGAGAACACCGCGATCGCCTCGCTCCGCTCAACCAGCGCTCTGGCTGCTGCTCTCGACCGCGACATCGAGGACCTCGATGCGAAGGAGCTGAACATGTCGCCATGCCCTGAGTGCCGATCAGACGAGGTGTACCAGTACAAGGACCTCATCGACAGCACGACGATCGGCGGAGAACTGCTACCAAAGCTGTCCACCCGAAGACTCTCCTCCGCCAGGATGCGGCCCGTCGTCTGCGCGGATTGCGGCTTCCTGCGGTACTTCGTCGAGCAGGGGGCGCTGCAGAAAATGAGGTCGTCGGAGCACTGGAATCGAGTCTGATCCGCCCTCACCTCGGCAGGTTCAGCCGTGACGAAACCAGAGTAAAGAGCGGCAAGAGCGCGCCGCCGGCCAGCCAATCGGCACCGGCCACGCGGCCCCGCATGCGTAACAACACCTTCACATTGCTGTTACGAAACCGAAGCGCGCCGCAGCCTACCCTGCTCCCGTGACCACCCGCCACGGAACGCAAGGAACCGCCGCCATGACCACCCTCACCGCCTTCGAAACCCCCGCCTATCCGGCGCACACCTCCGCCTTCCAGGCGTCCGCGGCCGCCGACAGCAGCGTGCTCGATGTTCCCGAGGACGACCAGCTTGCCTACGTCGAAGCCTCCTACCGCGACTACCTCTTGCTCTGGCGCGGCCTCCGCCGCGGCCTCGAGGCAGCCCGCGCCACCGGCGATCGCGCCTCGGAGACCCGCTTCGCCCGGGAACTGCGCACCCTCTGGCCCCGCCCCGAGGCGATCGCCCGCGCCGCCGGCGCCATGAAGCTTGCCAGCTAGGCACGCCCTCCCCCGCTCGTCACACCGGTCCTGCCGAGGGCCGACGTGACCCAGGACGCAGAGGTAGATCGACTATGTTTCGTTGCTGGAATCCAGCAAGGGAGCATCGCGATGCCGTTTCACGAACATGGGCCCGTCCGAACCTGGTACGAGGAAGTTGGCGCCGGGTTCCCGCTGATGGTTCTACCCGGCGGCGGTCTGAATGCCGCGATCGGCTCACTGACCCGCAGCGAAACCGGCAGCCCGAGTTCACCCTTCAACCCGATGGTCGAGTTCGCGGACGAATACCGGTGCATCGCGCTGGATTTGCGTAATTCGACCCACGGTCAATCCACCGGGCCGCTCGATATCGAGCGGAACTGGGATGCCTACACCGATGACCAGCTTGCCCTGATGGATCATCTCGGCATCGACCAATTCATGGTCCTGGGATTCTGTGTTGGCGGGCCGCTGATCTGGAACCTGCTGCGCCGCGCGCCCGAAAGGGTCGTCGCCGCCGTACTGGCTCAGCCCAGCGGCTTCAATCCTGACGCGCCGCGGATCTTCTACGACAACAACATGAAGAACTGGGGACCGCCGCTCTCTGCCGGGCGCGACGACATCTCGATGGATGACGTCGAAACATTCCTGGCCGCGATGTACCTGAATCGAGGAGACTTCGTCTTCACGGTCGACCGGGAATTCGTGCGCAATTGCCCCACGCCTGTGCTGGTGATGCCTGACGACATTCCGGCGCACCCGTTTGCGATGGCGATGGAGACCGCAGAGCTAGCGCCGCAGTCCCAGATCAGCCTGTTCCCCTGGAAACAGCCAGACAGCCACGTTCCGATCGCCGTTCGCCACGCCCGGTCGTTCCTGAAGGCGCACACCCCCGCCAGCGCGTAGCGACCGTCGCCGACCCCCAGCGCATAGCGCGCGGCGCCCACCCCCCCGGTCGCCGCGCGTTCCGAGGTCACGCGCTAGCATCGAGGTCGCACGTTCGCACGCGAATTCGAGGGCTGCCCATGTTTGTCGCCATGAACAACTTCCCGGTCAATCCCGATCGCGCCGAGGACTTCGAGAAGATCTGGCGCGAGCGCGAGAGCTACCTTGAGGACGTGCCCGGCTTCGTCCACTTCGTCCTGCTTGCGCAGCGACGATGCTGGACACTACGTCAGCCACAGCACCTGGCAGTCGCGCGCGCACTTCCAGGCCTGGACCGCGAGCGAGTCCTTCACGAAGGGCCACCGCGGCGGCGGATCGATGGAGGGCATCCTCCTCGACCACCCGCGCGTCGAACTCTTCGAATCCGTCACCGAGGCCGTGCCAAACACCGCCTCCTAGCCCCGCAACCACGCCACAACCGCGCCGCGGCTCCGCGGCGATTCCCGGCCGGCCGCCTGTTGCCCCGGGATGCCCGCGCCTGCTCGCCAACGGTGGACACGACACCGCCACGACCCCCTGAGTCACCCTCAATTCGGCGCACGAGATCTCGTTACATATCCGAAATCTGAGCGGAACACGGGTGTCATCCGTGATCGCGATGATGTGTCCGTAACGGAGGGACACGCAGTGACGCACCGCCAACCTGCTCAGCCGACAAAGCTCCTGGCGCCGACCCGCAGCGACCAGGCGAGCGCGTCCCAGCAACTCCGTGCGGCCGGCGGAATGTCGTTCCAGATGCGTGCCAGCGGTGCCCGTGTGGAACAAGCCCGCTAGGCCTGTTGTCGGTCCGGGGCCGGATGGCCCGACCAACGCATCAGGCTTGGCAGCAGCGGCGCCCAATCGACCCTGCGCTATGCTGGGGTCGTGACATCGTCGTCCGAACTGCTGATGAACTACGAGACCCTGCAGGGTCCGGACGAGATGTTCGCGCCAGACGGAACCATTCGGCCGGCCTACGCTCGCTTCGCAGATCGCCTCATCGACTGGTCCAGCGAGACCATCGAAGACCGACAGCAGCGAGCCGACATCGACCTCCTCAACTCGGGCATCACCTTCACCGTCTATCGCGACGATGAGGGCACCGAACGCATCTTCCCGTTCTCCTTGATCCCGCGGATCATCGCCGCCGCCGAATGGGAGACCATCCAGGTCGGGCTCACGCAGCGCGTCCGCGCGCTCAACGCCTTCCTCGCCGACATCTACCACGATCAACGCTGCGTTTCGGACGGCGTCATCCCGGGCCCCATTCTCTTCGAGGCCTCCGGGTACAACCTCCGCATGGTCGGATTCACCCCGCCGTTGGGCGTCTACGTCCACATCGCCGGCAGCGACCTGATCCGCGACCAGCAGGGTCAGTTCCGCGTCCTGGAAGACAACGTCCGCACCCCCTCCGGCGTCTCCTACGTCCTGGAAAATCGCCGCATCATGCTCAACGCCGTGCCAGATCTCTTTGAACACGCCGTCGCACCGGTCAGCGACTACCCGGAGCGCCTGCTCGACATGCTGATCGACGTCCGCCCAGACAACATCAGTCGCGACGATGCCCGCGCCGTCGTCCTCTCACCCGGCGCCTTCAACTCCGCCTACTTCGAACATTCCTTCCTGGCCCAGCAAATGGGCATCCCGCTCGTCGAGGGCCGCGACCTGATCGTCCACGACAACCTCGTCTACCTGCGCGAAACCACCGGCCTCGAGCGCATCCACGTCATCTATCGCCGCGTCGACGACGAATTCCTCGATCCGCTCGCCTTCCGCCCGGACTCCGTCCTCGGCGTCGCTGGCCTCGTCGACGCCTACCGCGCCGGTAACGTCACGCTCGTCAACGCGCTCGGCACCGGTGTCGCCGATGACAAGGTGATCTATCGCTTCGTCCCGGACTTCATCCGCTACTACCTGAACGAGGAGCCCATCCTCCCGAACATCGACACGTATGTCGGTGCGCTCGAAGCCGACCTCGAATTCATGTGCGCCAACCTCGGCGACCTCGTCGTCAAGCCGGCCAGCGCCTCCGGCGGCTACGGCATCGTGATCGGACCCCAGGCCACCGACGCCGAACTGAAAACGCTCGAGGCCAGCGTGCGCGCCGATCCGCGCGACTGGATCGCTCAGCCGCTGCAGGAGTTCAGCACCATCCCCACCTACCAGCAGGGCCGCCTCCGGGCGCGTCGTGCCGATCTCCGCCCCTTCGCCCTCACCGGCAGTAGCACTTGGGTCGTCCCCGGCGGGCTCACCCGCGTCGCCCTCATCGAGGGCTCCTACGTCGTCAACTCGTCGCAGGGTGGCGGCAGCAAGGACACCTGGATCCTCCGCGCCGAAGCCGATGTCCCCGATCTCCCCCTCGACGAGCTCGAGACCATCGCCGAGAGTGGCGACTAAACGTGCTCAGCCGAGTCGCCGAGAACCTCTATTGGATGGGCCGCTACCTCGAGCGGGCAGAAAACGTCGCGCGCCTCGCCGATGTCACCAACCTCGGCTCCGTCGAGGCTGGGATCGAGCCCGCCGGCGACGAACAGACCTGGGCCGCCGTCATCATCGCCACTGGCGCCGCCAGTCTCTTCGAGGACGCGCGGGCCTCCGATCCATCGATCACCCCCGGTGGATTCCTGATCCTCTCGCCCGATAACCCGAACTCGCTCCGCGCCAACGTCGGTCAGGCTCGACGCACCGCCCGCGAACTCCGGGAGCACATCTCCCGCGAGGTCTGGGAGGAGATCAACCGCCTGCACCTCACCGTCCAGCAGGTCGACTCGGTCTCCTCGGCCGGGATGCACGACTTCTACAACGGCGTGAAACGGTCCATCGCCGGCATCTACGGTCTCTTCGACAACACCGTCTTGCTCGACGAAGGACGTGACTGGTTCCGCTGCGGCCTCTTCATCGAGCGCGCGGACATGTCCAGCCGCATCATCGATGCCAAGTACTTCACCCTCTTGCCCGATGCCACCGAGGTAGGAGGCCCCATCGATCGCGTGCAGTGGATGTCCGTACTGCGCTCCGCCTCCGCCTGGCAGGCGTTCCGCCTCAGCTACCGCGGCCCGATCACCGGCCCCCGCGTCGCATCCATGCTCGTCCTGAACGAACGGTTCCCGCGCAGCCTGCTGTTCTGTATTCGCGCCTTCCAGCGCCACTACAACGCCGCCTCCGCGCGCACCCCTCGGCAGCAATCGGTCCACGCCTCCCGCGAACTCGCCGTGCTCGAACTGGATCTCTCTGCCACCGACGAACGCTCGCTCATCAGTGAGGGTCTGCATGAGTTCCTGGACGGCTTCCAGCAACGGCTCACCGTGATCGACCAGCACCTCGGCGAACACATCTTCCGCGCGCTCCCGGTCTCGGTGCGCTAACCATGCGAGTATCCATCGATTGGGAGTCCACCTACCGCTACTCGGTGCCAGTGCGCCTGCTCCACACAGAGCTGCGCGTCCTTCCCGCCAACGGCTTCGGCCAGCGGCTCCGCGAAGGCACCATCACCCTCACGCCCACCGCGACGCCCAGCCCGCTCCGCGACATGCTCGGGAACACCTACCACCACGTCGACTTCCTCGAGGAAATCGACCACTTCTCCGTAGCCATTCACGCGCGGGTCAACACCGCCCCGCCCACCGCCGATGGCACCAACGCCACCGACGCCGTCAGCCCGCTCCTCCGCCACCTCTATCTCTCCGCGACCGAACGCGCCCCCCACGACCCCGCCATCGTCGCGATCGCCGATGACGCAGACGTCACCGCCGCCGATCCGCTCGCGGCCGGCTGGGCACTCTGCCAGCTCATCAGCGAGCGCTTCGTCTTCGAGGTCGGCAGCACCAACGTCGCGACCACAGCGCGTGACCTCCGTGGCGTCTGTCAGGACTTCAGCCACCTCATGCTCGCCGCCCTCCGCGCGCGCGGGATCCCCGCCCGCTACGTCAGCGGCTATCTCGCCCCCCACGAGGGCGCCGAATCCTCGCAGGCTTCGCACGCCTGGGTCCAAATCCACGCCAACGACCGTTGGTACGGGTTCGATCCCGCGAACAATGCCTCACAGGATGAACGTTATGTCGTGACCGCCGTTGGGCGCGACTACGATGACGTGCCGCCAATCCGCGGTACATTCGCCGGCGTCGCTACCGAGGAGTGGCACACCACGCTCCGCGTCCACTCCAACCGCGCTCAACAGCAGTAGGACACCCAACACCCATGACCTTTTGTCTCGGTATGAAGTGCGAAGACGGCCTGCTCGCGATCGCCGATACCCGTATCACCAGCGGCACCGAGGCCTCGATGGCCAAGAAGATCACCGTCCACCAGGGTGATCACCACTCCATGTTCATTCTCACCAGCGGACTCCGCTCGATCCGCGACAAGGCCATCACCTACTTCGAGGAACGCCTCGATCGGGAAGAGTCTGGCCAGACCAAGATGTACGAGGCCGTGAACGCACTCGCCGCGGAGATTCGCCGCGTTCGCGAGGAGGACAGCCGCTGGCTCATCGAGGGCGGCCTTTCCTTCGATCTCCACTGCATCATCGGCGGCCAGCTCGAAGCTGACAGCGAGCCGCACCTCTACCTGCTCTACCCGGAAGGCAACTGGATCGAGGTCCGCACCGGGACCCCCTACGTCATCATCGGCGAGTCGCGCTACGGCAAGCCGATCCTCGATCGCGTGTGGAGTCACGACCAGCCGCTCAGCAACGCCCTCCGCAACGGCATCCTCGCCTTCGATGCCACCGTCACCAGCGCGTCCGACGTCGATCCGCCCCTGGATACCGTCCTCTACCTCAACAACAGCTACCAGATGCGCGAGCACCGCTTCCACGCGGACGCGCTGCTGCCGATCCGTAAATTCTGGAGCGAAAGCGTCCGCAAGGCCGTGGACGCGATCGGGCCGTTAATCGATCCGCTGATCGAACAACTGGAGGCGGCACCACCCGCGCCCGACCGAATCACGTCGATCCGTCCTCGCTAGCACCCCAAACTCCCGGGATCGGCACGATCTGACCGCCATGCCTCCCCGCAGGCTGACGGGCGCCTTCGATTCCGTCAGGTAACGAAGTCGCCTGCGGCGGCCGATGATTATGCGATCACATGAGACAGATCGCATGGAAGTTCACCGTCCTTTGTGGCCTGCTGTTCGTGACGGGAGTCGCGTGCACGGACCGGGGGACTGCGCGCGCCCCGCGATCGACCACCGCCGCCGCCCCTGAGGCCACCCCGGACACCATCGAGGCGCCACTCACCTACGTGGTCCTCCCCGGCGACTTCCTGTCCGAGATCGCGCGCAGCTTCGACGTCACACTCGAGGAGCTCGTCGCCGCGAACAACATCGCCAACCCCGCCCTCATCGAGGTTGGTCAGGTCCTCGTGATCCCGGGCCAGCAGACCGCGTTCGTTGATCCATTCGCCATCGCACCGGCGGAACGCTGGCCGGAACTCTACCCGCAGGGCAAGCTCCCGCCGCCACTCAAACCATCACCGATGGACGAGCTGCGAAACCGCATCGCCGCCCTGCCCTGGCCGCCCCGTGACGTGATGATCAGCCGCGGCATTCCGCTCGGCTTCGCACTCACCGCCCTCATCGTCGGCCTGATCGCCGCCCCCCTCGAACAACGCAGCCGCCTCTGGGCGGTCCGCACCGCCCCCCGTGGCGCGCGACGCCTCTTCCGCTGGTGGACCACCGTCGCCATCGCGCCGCGCCGCTCCTACCTCTCCGTGCGCCGCCGGGCGCTCGCCGCCTGGGCGCTCGCGATCACTGGATCGCAGACCTTCGCCGCCGCCGTCAGGGCCGTCGATCAACGCTACCGTCGCGTCCGCGCACTGGTCATCGCCGGCTGGATTCGCACCGCGCCCCGGCGCGCCGATCTCCTCGAACGCTCCCGGCCCGCGCTCGAACGTATCGATGACGTTGCCGGCCGCTTCGTCGACGCCGCGCTCGAACGCGCCCGCGAGGTCGTGGACACCGTCCGCGAGCGCGCGCCCGCCGCAGCCGACGGCTTCGGCTCCCTCGGTGACCGCGCGACCTCCATGCGTCGCAGCGTCTCCAGCGGCGCCCAACGCGCGCGCCGTGACGTCTTCGAACCCGCTCCCGCCGCGCCCCGCTGGCGCTCGCGCATCGCGGGCGAACTGGCCACAGCCTTCGAACGCAACCAACTCCGCGTCCGCTACGTCCCGATCATCGATCTGGATGCCCATGCCCTCAGCGCCATCGAGGCACACCTCTTCTGGCAGCACCCGCAACGCGGCCTGATGGCAGCGCGCGACGTCCACGTCGCCACGCAGGATCACCCAGAACTCGGAGCCGCCCTCCTTGAATTCGTGATCGAAGAGAGCTGCAAATTCCTGAAGGAGAAAGTGGATCCGCGCTTCCCCTCCGCGCAGCTCGTCGTCCCGATCACCCTCGAACAGATCGTCGAATCAGAACCACTCGCCGCCATCGACCGCGGCCTCTCCAGCGCCAACCTCGCGATCGACCGCCTCAAGGTCTCGATCGCCGAACCGCACGCCCAGCAGGATCCCAACACCGCCTCTGCCTTCATCCGCAACCTCCGCAGCATGGGTATCGGCGTCCACCTCGATGACTACGGCATGACCTCGCCGCAAGACCTCCAACGCCTCGGCGTCTCCAGCGTCACCATCGACTTCGGCGCTGCCGGTAGCGGCACCGAGGCCCGCGAACTCCTCACCGACGCCGTCGAAGCCGCCCAGGAGCTGCGGCTCCCCGTCACCGCGCGACACGCCCGCGGTGAGGCCGCACAGCACCTCCAGGTCTCGCTCGTCTGCGCCTTCGAGGCGGTCGGCGAACCGCTCCCCGCCGACACCTTCCTCAAGTCACACGTCGATGAACAGCTCGCCGAAGAGGCCGTCGAACCGATCGAGGTGCCCGTCCTCCCCAGCGCCGCCAGCCTGGGAGACGCCGAACAGGCGCCAATCAGCGCAAACGGCACCGTCGACAAGCAGACCCACCGCCCCGCCGGGCCACTCCGCCTCACCCGTTCGCCGGGCGACGACGACGCTCACGCGGAGACAGCCGACGAACCGCTGCACACCGATCCGCTCCCCTTCGCAAGCAATGACGAGGATCAGCAAGCAGCCGGCCAGCTCGCCGACGGGGACCTCGACGAGAGCCCGACCGACGACGCCAAGAAACGACCGGTCGACGCCGCCTGATCCCCGGCCGCGCTGAATACCGCCGCGCGGGCACATCGATCGACCCATGCGGCGTCCGCACCAACCGTTGATCTAGACTCCGCTCGATGCTCTTCAGCCACGCGTCCCACGCCCCCATCGCTCGCGGCGAAATCACCCGCACGATCCGCCGCTGGCGTCGCCCGCAGGCCCGCGTTGGTGGGCGCTACCGTCTCGCCTCCGCCGGCAGCATCGAGGTCGACGCCGTCGCGCCAATCACCGAGGCCGATCTGACCCGCGAGGATGCCCACCGCTCCGGCTTCGCCTCGCTCCCCGCGTTGCTCGCCGCCCTCCCGGCGCGGCCCGATACCTCGCTCTACCGCGTCGACTTCCACTACATCGGCCAGATCGCCGATCCGCGTGTCGCCCTCGCCGCCGACGCCAACCTCGAGGCGACCGAACTCGCCGCGATCGCCGTGCGCCTCGCAAAGATGGACAACCGCGGCGCGCGGCCGTGGACCGCCGCCGTCCTCGGCCAGATCGAAGCCCGTCCCGGCACCGTCTCGCACCAGCTCGCCGCGGCGATTGGCGTTGAGACGCCGCCCTTCAAGGCCAACGTCCGCAAGCTCAAGGCGCTCGGCCTCACCATCAGCCTCGAAACCGGGTACGAGCTGTCACCCCGTGGGCGCGCCCTCCTCGCCCACCTTCGAGCCACACAGCCAGATCCCGACTGACACGGGGGGAACCCGGGGGAAGACCAGACGAGGACGGCCCATATCATGGGGATCGCGCCCTCGTAGCTCAGGGGAAAGAGCAGCGGCCTCCTAAGCCGTGAGCCCAGGTTCGAATCCTGGCGGGGGTACCACGCACACACCCTCACCGTCGGCTGGCGCCGACCGACCCGCTCCGGAATCACGTGCTATCGTGCTGCCGCTGGCACATACGTGATGGCAATCGCCGAAACCCGCCGGCCAGTCCCTGCTGTGAGGAGCTCCCCCTGGCTTCCCTGCTCGATGGCATCCGCGTGCTCGATCTCAGCGACTGGGTCGCCGGCTCTTACTGCGCCCGCGTCCTCGCCGACTACGGTGCCACGGTCACCCGCATCGAAGAGATCGATGGCGGCCGCCTCCGCCGCGAAGGCCCGTTCGTCGGCGACGATGTTCACCTCGAGAAATCGCTGCTCTTCCTCCACCTCAACGCCAACAAGCGCGGCGTCACGCTCGATCTGGAATCCGCGGGTGGCCAGGACCTCGTCCGCCGCCTCGCCGCGCAGTCGGATATCGTCATCGACGACCGCGGCCCGGACGCGCTCGACCAACTCGGGATCGGCTGGGACGCGCTCTCCGCCGGTCGCGATGACCTCGTCATGGCCTCCATCACACCGTTCGGCCTCACCGGCCCGTGGCGGAACTACCGCGCCTCAGAACTCACCCTGCAGGCGATGGGTGGCCCGCTGCACATCAACGGCACCCCCGATCGCGAGCCGGTCAAGAGCGGGGGCTACGTCGCGCACGTCCACGCCGGGATTGGCGCCGCCTTCAGCGTGATGATCGCACGCCTCCGCGTCGAAGCCGGCGGCGCCGGCGACCGCGTCGACCTCGCCATCTACGAGACGCAGTCCGGCTTCCGTGACCGCCGTACGCCCTCCCTGATGGGCGCCGCCTACGCCGGATACCCCGCGAAGCGCCAGGGCGGCGGATCGATCATCGCCCGAGGTGTCCGCCCCGCCGCGGACGGCTACGTCAACATCCTCGGACACTCGCCACGCTACTTCGGGAAGTTCTTGACGCTGATCGAACGCCCGGATCTCAACGACCGCGCGGAATCCAAACTGCCACCGCCGCAGATGCCACAAGATTTCATCGACGAGGTGGAAGCCTCATACCTGACGTGGCTGCTCCAGCGCACCAAGCAACAGGTCGTCATGGAAACGCAGGCGATCGGCGCCCTCGGTGGCGCCGTCTACGACACCGGCGACCTCCTTACCGACCCCCACTACCGAAGCCGCGGCGTCTGGGACACCATCGATCACCCCGTCGCCGGCCCGGCCGAGCATGCCGGCCGCCAGCTCATCCTCTCCGAGACGCCGCGCGCGCCCGTCCACCACGCCCCGCTGCTCGGCCAGCACAACCGCACCGTCCTCGTCGACGAACTTGGCCTCGATCCCGCCGACTTCGAGGCGCTCCAGGGCAGCGGCGTGATCGGCGCATCCACCGAGGTCCCCGCATGACCACAAACCCCCGCGGCCTTCCCCTCGATGGCGACAACGCGCACCGCCTCCCACTCGAGGGCGTCCGCGTCGCCGCCGTCACCGTCGTCTGGGCGGGCCCGCACGTCACCCAACTCCTCGCCGAGTGGGGCGCCGAGGTCATCCGCGTCGAACCGATGAATCGCGTCCAGCCCTACTCCCGCCTCAGCCTGCAGCGACAGTCGCCGGAGGTGCAGCTCCTCTCCGCGAAGGCCGGCGTCACCTTCTCGCTCACGCCCGACCTCGATCCCGGGCTCGATCCTTGGAACCGTGGATCCGCCTTCAACGCCCACGCGCGCAACAAGCGGTCGATGACCTGCGACATCACCTCGCCGGAAGGCCACGAAGCCTTCCTCCGCCTGATCGCCGAATGCGACGTCCTCGTCGAGAACAACGTCCCCGAGACGATCGAACGCGCCCACATCACGTACGAGGAGCTGCGCGCCGTCAATCCGAACCTGATTATGTTGCGGATGCCCGCCTTCGGCCTGGACGGTCCCTACAAGAACTTCCGCGGCTTCGGCACCCACGTTGAAGGCATGATCGGCCACCACCACCTCCGCTCCTACGAGGACCTCGGGCCCGAATACACCGGCGACGCGTTCACCGCGGACGCCATCGCCGGCATCCTCGGCGCCTTCGCCGTCACCGCCGCGCTCCGCCATCGCGATCGCACCGGCCAGGGCCAGCAGATCGAAATGCCGCTCGCCGAAGCGTTCCTCCCCGTCCTCGGTGAGTGGATCCTCGACTACACCTACAACGGCCGCGTCGCTCCGGCGCAGGGCAACCGCCACGCCACCCACGCCCCTCACGGCATCTACCCCAGCTCTGGCGACGATCAGTGGATCGCCATCGACGTCTTCAACGACGAAGAGTTCACCGCCCTGAACGCCGTCCTCAAGACCACGCTGCACGAGGACGAGCGCTTCGCCACGAACGCCGCCCGCCTCGAGCACCGGCGCGCCCTCGATGTCGCGATCGCCGAGCACACCGCCCCCTGGGACAAGTTCGAGCTGTTCCACGCGCTGCAGGCGCAGGGCGTCATCGCCGGCCCGGTGATGGACGAACTGGACGCCCTCGCCTCCGCGCAACTCGAGGCACGCGGCTGGTTCGAGGAAGTCACCCAGCCCGGCGTCGGAACGCACCGCCACCCCGGCATCCTCTTCAGGATGGCCGGCACCCCCAACTACATCCGCCGCCCCCCGCCCAACCTGGGCCAGGACAACGAGGACATCTACCTCAACCTGCTCGGCTACACGCGCGAGGAGTACGAAGCCCTCATCGCGAAGGGCCTCGTCGGCACCACCTACTCCGACGAACTCCTCCGCACCGCGCCCTAGCATCGCCTGCGGCGGCAAGGCGGTTAAGGAACATAGCGACCGGCTCGTCTAGTCTCTGTCGATGCTGGTCTCCCAGATGCTGCTGCTCGTCGCGCTCGGCTTCGGTATCGGCGCTTACTCCGTCTCGATCGGCGCTGGCGGTGGCTTCCTGATCGCCCCGCTGCTCCTGATCCGTCACCCCGATGCCGATCCGGCCTTCATCACCACCGCCTCGCTCACGGCCGTCCTCATCACCAGCACCGCCGCCTCCGCCGTCGCCATCCCGGAGGGCCGCGTCGACATCCGCGCCGCGCTCTTCATGGCCACGATCGCCATTCCCGCTGGCATCGTCGGCGCCCTCGGAACGGTCGCGCTCCCCCGCGAGGTGTTCGCGATCGGCTTCGCCGTGCTCCTGATCGCCCTCGCCGCCTACATCATTCGCTTCCCCACCGCCCCGCCACCTCCGGTCGCCGCGGCCGGCTGGCGGCGGCGAATCGTCGACCGCGACGGAGCCGCCTTCGAATACCACATCCCAGTCCGCCGCAGCGCACTCCCGCTCGTCGGCATGGCCTCGCTGTCAGCGCTCGCCGGCATCGGCGGCGGTCCCATCGGCGTGCCAATCATGACCCGCATCATGCGGATCCCACACGCCATCGCCGTCCCCACAATCCAGCTCAACACCGCCCTGTACTCCGCCGCCGTGGTCGCCTTCCAGATCTCACTCGGCCACGCCGGCGAGCCGCTCCGCGACGTCCCACTACTCGGCGTCGGCGTCCTCCTCGCCAACCCGCTGGGACACCGCCTCCGCCGCACGCTCGGCGAGGGTCCGCTGATGCACGCGCTCGCCCTCGGGCTGATCCTCGTCGCCGCGCGCACCGCTTGGGGCGCCTTCTAGCGCCGCGCTCGGGGCCGCGATCCGAACCAACGGCTACAGTGTTTCCGAAGTGAATCGAGGAGCCATGTTCGCCGAGCGCCGAGCCGAGTTAATGGAATCGATGCGCGCGCACGCCGACAACACGGCCGCCATCTTCGTGTCCGCGCGCGAGCTGATTCGCAACTCGGATGTCTACTTCGAGTTCCGCCAGGACTCGACGTTCTTCTACCTCACCGGCTTCGACGAACCCGACAGCGTCGCCCTGCTGCGACCCGGCGCCGAAGCGCCGTTCATCCTCTTCGTGCGCCCACACGACCCCGAGACGGCAATCTGGGTCGGCGCCCGCTCCGGCGTGGACGGTGCCATCGCGCAGCACGGGGCTGACGAGGCCTATCCGATCGAAGAGCTGGCTGAGCGGCTCCCGAAGCTCCTCGCCGAGGCCGAGACGCTCTACTACCCGCTCGGCGTGGATGACGAGGTGGACGCGCTCGTCTCGAAGCACGTCGCGCGCCGCCGCGAGGGATCCCAGCGCGGCGCGACGCCGCTCGCCAGCCTGCGCGATCCCAGCCCGATCGTCGACGAGATGCGGCTGCACAAGTCGGAACCCGAAGCCGCCGCGCTCAACCGCGCCGTCACCCTCACCGGGCACGGCTTCGATCTCGCCATGCGCGCGACCCGGCCCGGCATGCACGAGTACGAGGTGCAGGCGCTCATGGAGGCGGAGTTCCGCCGGCTCGGCTCACGCCGCAACGGCTACCCCTCGATCGTCGCCGGCGCCCACGACTCCTGCATCCTCCACTACACCACCAACCGCAAGGAACTCCGCGAGGGCGATCTGCTCCTGATCGACGCCGGCGCCGAGTGGGACTACTACACCGCGGACGTCACCCGCACCTGGCCCGTCAGCGGCAAGTTCACCCCGGAGCAGCGCGCCGTCTACGACGTGGTCCTGCGCGCCCAGCGCGCCGGCATCGCCGCCGCCCAGCCCGGAGCGCCGCTCGATGGCGTCCACAAGGCCGCCCTGCGCGCCGTCGTCGAAGGCCTCGTTGAACTCGGCATCCTCGAGGGCGACATCGACACCTTGATCGACGACGAGGCGTACCGCCCATTCTTCATGCACGGCACCTCGCACTGGCTCGGCATGGACGTCCACGATGTCGGCCGCTACCGCGATGGCACCGAATCCGTCGCGCTCCGCCCTGGCATGTGCTTCACCGTCGAGCCCGGCATCTACATCGCCCCCGACAACCAGGACGTTCCCGTCCAGTACCGCGGCATCGGCATCCGCATCGAGGACGACATCCTGATCACCGCGGACGGCCACACCAACCTCAGCGGCCACATCCCCAGTGATCCAGACGAGATCGAAGCGATCATCGGCAGCGCCACCCGCTAGCGATCATCCTCGCAGCCCGAAACACCGGCGAAAGACGGTCGAGACCCCTGTTTCAGGCCTCGCTGCGCCTCGTGACAAGACATAGAACACTAGTACTGTTTACGTAAGTACACCTCTATACCGAAGCCTTGACATCCCCTGTCCCTTTAGCCATGATTCTCCTCCCCGCAACGCCAAATGCGCTAACGCGGGTACACAATTGTTAGGCCTAATTTCGGGCTCGCGGGTGCTCCCCAGTACCCCGCCTGCATGGCCTCACCAGCGCCGCCCGCTCCCACGCCTGCGGCTGAAATGGACGACCCTCCATGCGCATCTCTCGCCGCTTCACCACCGCCGGAACCGACCCCTTCGAAGGCGTTCCCTTCGAGTCCCGAACCTCCAAGATCGTCAACCCTGACGGCTCCGTTGTCTTCGAGGCCGCCGACATCCAGATGCCGGCCCAGTTCTCGCAGGTCGCGACCGACATCATGACCCAGAAGTACTTCCGTAAGGCCGGCGTCCCCGTCGAGACCCGCCGCATCGCCGAAGACGGCGTCCCGGAATGGCTGCAGGCGTCCGTACCCGCCGAGGGCAGCGCGATGACCGGCGAGCGTGACGCGCGCCAGGCCTTCCACCGCCTCGCCGGCACCTGGACCTACTGGGGCCAGCGCTACGGCTACTTCGACACCGAAGAGGACGCGCGCGCCTTCTACGACGAACTCGCCTACATGATGGCGACCCAGCGCACCGCGCCGAACTCGCCGCAGTGGTTCAACACCGGCCTTCACTGGGCCTACGGCATCGAGGGCCCCGCGCAGGGCCACTCCTACGTCGACCCGGACAGCGGCGCCATGACCCGCTCCAGCAGCGCCTACGCCCGCCCGCAGCCGCACGCCTGCTTCATCCAGTCCGTCCAGGACGACCTCGTCAACGAGGGCGGCATCATGGACCTCTGGACCCGCGAGGCCCGCATCTTCAAGTACGGCTCCGGCACCGGCTCCAACTTCTCCTCGATCCGTGGCGAGAGTGAAGGCCTCTCCGGCGGCGGCAAGTCCTCCGGCCTGATGTCCTTCCTCAAGATCGGCGACCGCGCCGCTGGCGCGATCAAGTCCGGCGGCACCACCCGCCGCGCCGCCAAGATGGTCATCGTCAACGCCGACCACCCCGACGTTGAGGACTTCATCGACTGGAAGGTCAAGGAGGAGCAGAAGGTCGCCGCCATGGTCGCCGGCTCCCGCCTGATCCGCCGTCACCTGTCCGACGTACTGGAAGCATCCGCCGAGGGCCTCGACGCACGCGAGAACCGTGCGCTCCGCAAGGCCGTCAACCGCTCCCGCCGCGACGGCGTCCCGGAGGCCTTCATCCAGCGCGTGCTCCAGCTCGTCGCTCAGGGCGAACAGGAGATTGACTTCACCGAGTTCGACACCGACTGGCAGGGCGAGGCGTACGTCACCGTTGCCGGCCAGAACTCCAACAACTCCGTGCGCGTGACCGCCGAGTTCATGGACGCGGTCAACGAGGATGGCGACTGGGATCTGATCCGACGCACCGACGGCAACGTCCACAAGACCATCCGCGCCCGCGACCTCTGGAACCGCATCGGCAGCGCCGCCTGGCAGTCCGCCGACCCCGGCCTCCAGTTCGACACCACGATCAACGAGTGGCACACCGCCCCCGCTGGCGGCCGCATCAACGGCTCCAACCCCTGCAGCGAGTACATGTTCCTGGACGACACCGCCTGCAACCTGGCGTCGATCAACCTGCTCGCCTTCACCAACCTCGAAACCGGCGAGTTCGACCTCGAGGGCTACCGGCACGCGATCCGGCTCTGGACGATCGTCCTCGAGATCTCCGTGCTGATGGCGCAGTACCCCAGCGAGATCATCGCGCAGCTCTCCTACGAGTACCGCACGCTCGGCCTCGGCTACGCCAACCTCGGCACGCTGCTGATGCTCGAAGGCATCCCCTACGACTCGCCCGAGGCCCTCGCCTGGACCGGCGCCCTGACCGCCATCCTCACCGGCGAGTCCTACGCCACCTCCGCGGAGATGGCCGGCGAACTGGGCGCCTTCCCGCGCTTCGATGAGAACCGCGAAGCGATGCTGCGGGTCATCCGCAACCACCGCCGCGCCACCTACAACGCCCCCGCCGCGGACTACGAGGACCTCACGGTCCTCCCGCTCGGCATTAGCGAGACTTTCTGCCCGCCGGAGCTACTCCAGGCCAGTCGGATCTCGTGGGACCGCGCGCTCGCCCTCGGTGAGCAGCACGGCTTCCGCAACGCCCAGACCACGCTGATCGCGCCGACCGGCACGATCGGCCTGCTGATGGACTGCGACACCACCGGCGTCGAGCCGGACTTCGCGCTCGTGAAGTTCAAGAAGCTCGCCGGCGGCGGTTACTTCCGCATCATCAACGAATCCGTACCGACCGCCCTCCGCCGCCTCGGCTACTCGCGCGGCCAGGCCGACGACATCGTCGCCTACGCCGTCGGTACCCAGCACCTCGAGGGCTCGCCCGTCATCAACCGCGTCTCGCTCGCCGAGCGTGGCTTTACCCGGCCGGTGCTCGATGCGCTCGACACGGCGCTCTCGACCGCGTTCCACATCAGCTTCGTCTTCAATCGCTACCAGCTCGGCGATGACTTCTGCATCAACGCCCTCGGCCTCAGCGAGGACCAGCTCAACGCCCCGGGCTTCGACATGCTGAGAGCCATCGGCTTCAGCCGCGACCAGATCGAAGCCGCCAACGACCACATCCTCGGCCGCATGACCACCGAGGGCGCACCGCACCTCCGCGAGGAGCACTACGCCGTCTTCGACTGCGCCAACAAGTGCGGCAAGTACGGCACCCGCTACATCGATGCGATGGCCCACGTCCGCATCATGGCCGCGGCCCAGCCGTTCATCTCCGGCGCGATCAGCAAGACGATCAACATGCCGCAGCACGCCACGATCGAGGAAGTGAAAGCGGTCTACGCCGCCGCCGCCACCTCCATGGTCAAGGCGCTCGCCCTCTACCGTGACGGCTCCAAGCTCTCTCAGCCCCTCGCCTCCTCCGCGTTCGATGACTTCGACGAGTACGACGAAGAAGCGGAAGCGGTCGCCGAGGTGCAAGAGCACCCGGCCGTGATCGCCGCCGAACGGATGCTGCAAGAGCTGCAGCGCGGCAAGCGCGAACGGCTCCCGTCACGGCGCAGCGGTTACTCGCAGAAGGCCAAGGTCGGTGGCCACACGATCTACATCCACACCGGCGAGTTCGCGCCGGAGAACGGCGACGCCCCCCGGCTCGGCGAGATCTTCATCGACACGGCCAAGGACGGCGCCGCCTTCCGCAGCCTCATGAACTGCTTCGCCATCGCCGTCTCGATGGGGCTCCAGTACGGCGTCCCGCTCGAGAAGTTCGTCGACACCTTCGTCTTCACGAAGTTCGAGCCGAACGGACTGGTCACCGGTCATGACCGTATCCAGTTCTCCAGCTCGATCATCGACTACATCTTCCGCGAGCTGGCCGTCACCTACCTCGATCGCGACGAGCTCGCGCACCTCGGCCCGGTCAACCTCGCGACCGACCCGAGCGCGGACGACGACGTCCCCGTCGATGTCGGCGCGCAGGGCACGCCCGCTACTCCGGCGCCGTCCACCAACGGTCGATCGGCCTCGGCAACGGCTACCGCCGCGGTCGCCAAGCAGCCGGCGCCCACGGCCGCTGGCGCAACCCGCCAGCTCGGAGCCGGTCTCCCGGCGACGGACTTCACGGTGAAAGCGACCACCACCACCACCACCGTTGTTGCCGAACGGCAGACCATCTCCCTCGAGCAGGCCCGCCAGTCCGGCTTCGAAGGCGACCCCTGCCCCGAATGCGGCCAGCTCATGATGGTCCGCAACGGCACCTGCCTGAAGTGCATGGCCTGCGGAACGACGACCGGCTGTAGCTAGCCGTCCTCGCGGATCATCGCCAGCGGGCGCGGCTTCGGCCGCGCCCGTTTTCGTTCCCCGCGCTGACAATCTCTCGAGGTTCGGGCGCCGCTGCACCCAACGCCGCCGCCAAGCGACCGTCCGGGATTGCAGTCCCCTGACCGATTGTCAGCGCTTCGCGCCGGACGTAACAAGCCCGACATGCTCGCGGTGCTACGCTGCCGGTACCGCGTCCTTCCCACACGCATACGCACGCGGAAGGGAGTCCCGCCATGCCTCAACTCGCACGCGCCCAGCATTCCGACGAGACCACTGAGCAAACGTGGTCCGGTCGCGCTGATCTGCTGGATGCCAACGGCGTCCTCATCGCCAGCGTCGCCGCCGAACTCTGGCAACTCGTTCAGCAGGGCCGCGGCATCCAGTGGGGCGGCCACCTGGAGGCCCCGGCCAACGCCGAGCCGTCCCACCTGCCGACCGCCGAATACACCTACACGCTCCGTCTCGTCGACGGTCGTGAAGGCCGCGTCACCGCCCTCGGCGCACCACGCATCCGGCTCTTCGCCGGCCCGTACGCCCGCGAGGAACTGGACGTCGTCGGCTTCGGTCAGCCGCCCTTCTAGCAGAAGGACGACGGCCCGCACCGGACGCGCGACTGCAGCGCGGCCCGAGGCTCTGTCGATCCAGAGCGACCGCGACGCGCGGCGCGGCGCGGCCACGGGGCTGCCGCGGCTTGCCCCCGAAATCCAAGAGCCCTGGGTGGCGACGCGAAGAGCGGCGCGGGCATCGCCCGCCTCCTGCCTCCAATCCCCGGTCAATGGAATGGCCCGCCAACGGCGGACCGGGATCAATGCGCTCAGGTAGGCCGATGCGCGTGATCCGCGATCACATCGAACCGCTTCCAGAACAGGAAGCGATCCACCTCTACCTCAACCCGACTCGCCCACTGCCGTAGCACCGGCGTGACGAGGAGTTCGACACCGTCCACCTGCACCGTCTGGTACTTCGTGAGGTTCTTGCCATTGAGGTAGGTGTCGACCGACACCTCGATGCGGCCGCTTCAGCCAATCGGCGGAATGAAATCCAACGCCGCTCGGCCACCGCGGTGCCGCACCAACTCAATCGCCTGCGGTGAAAACTCGATCTCCATCGTTCGACCCTACCGCCCGCCCGCTCCGAGGTCAGTAGCACCCGTCACGCGCGCGCTCAGGCAGCGCCCGCAATCCGCCCCGAAGGGTCATCAAGGGGCGACGCCTGCCAGACCGCCCGTGCCGCGGGCCACTCATCCTCCAGGATCGACATCAAGTGGGTGTCGACGTACTCGCCATGTTCGAACGCGTGATGCCGCAGCACGCCATCCAATCTGAAGCCCGCCTTCTCGTACGCGCGGATGCCGCGCCCGTTCGCCACCTCCGGATCGATCGTCACGAGGTGCACACCCTTCGCCTCGAAGAGATAACCGAGCATCGTGCGGATCGCCTCAGTCCCGACGCCGCGGTCACGCGCGGCCGGGTCGCCGATGAAAATGTCGATCCCAGCCTTCCACGCGAATTCCTCGCCCGCGTAGGGATGCCCGTACTGGATCTCGCCGACCCCGCGGTCGCCCTCCTCGATCACGAAGCGCCAGACCGGGTTCACGTCAGCCTCAAGGTAGTCCTCGCGCAGTTCGTCGATCGTCGCCGGTGGATCGCCGTAGAACTCCACCACCTGGGGATCGGAGAGCCAGCGCATCAGATCGGACAGATCCGCCTCGCCGATCGGGCGAAAGGTCAAACGCGGGCCAACAATCGGTTCGTGGTCGCCCGGCAGTTGCACCGAGTCGGAAGCCATGTGAACTACGCGCCGTTCGTGCTCGCGCTGCGGCGGGCGGCGCCACTCTTCGAGGTGCCGTCGTGCAGCCAGATCAGCCGCGCCGCATCCGAGCCGATCACCAGCTCGTGCTTGCCGCTGCCGCCGCCCTCCACGCTCAACGTCACCGTGCCCAGGTACGACGCCACCTCGCGGACCGACACCTTCGCGCCGGGACGGATCCCCTCCTCGTCGAAGAAGCGGAGGAGATCTTCGTCCTCCTCGTAGACCCGCTCGACAATGCCGTCGCCGCCCGCCTTCAGATCGCTCAACCGGCGCGTCGACATTGGGCCTGAGCCGTGCTCGTTGGGAATCGGGTACCCGAACGGTGAGACCTGGCGATCCCCCAGCAGCTTCACGATCAGCGGCTCCGTCACCTCCGAGATCGAGTGCTCCATCAGGTGCGCCTCTTCGTACGCGCGCCACCAATCGAGGCCCATCACGTCCACCAGCAGACACTCAGCCAGCCGATGCCGGCGCACCATGCGTTCCGCGCGCTCGAATCCTGCCTTGGTCAGGTGGATGCGCTTCTTCGCGTCCATCCGCACCAGCGAGTCTCGCTTCAACCGCCCGAGCATTCCGGCGACCGAGGCCGGCTTGGTCCCAAGGCGCTCGGCAATGCGCGCGGCGATCGCCTCTTCCCCCTCGTCGTGGGAGAGACGGTAGATCGTCGTCAGCGCGTCATCGGCGGCAACGTTCGTCACCTGCTTTGGCACGGCCGCGCTCCTCGAAAGTGTGCACACACACGGCGAGCGGCCCGGGAGCGAACGGCATGCCATCACGGGGTATCATATATGGCATGCCATGCCCGGGAACGCGCGTTCGCGCGGTCCTCGTTGATGCTCATCCTAGCATCGAGCATCGCCACGGCTGGTCGGAATCAACCTCAAAACAAGGCGACCTGGGATGACGTTCGATTGTGATACCGACGCGCAGGACGAGGTGCTTGGCCCGCTCGTCCGTGTCATCGAGGAAGCCGCCGATGATGCCCCCTGGGCCTTGATCGGCGGCAGTGGCCTCAGGCTGCAACGCGCCCCTACCGCGTCGCCAAACCTCGAATTCATGGCCCCCGGCAGCACCGTCGAAGCGTTGGCTGAGATGCTGCAACTGACGGCGCGTTGGGAGCGCGGTGGTCGCCTCGCCGCCACCCGCCTGCACTTCCTGCGTCACGGCGTCCCCGTCTTCGTCTTCGCCGATCCCGTCTTCCATGGCCGCTACGACAGCCTCAAGCCCATGGAGATCCCCTCGCTCTGGGACGCGCGGGTACCGGCACGCTCCGGCACCGTCCAGGTGCTCTGCACCCCGCCCGAATGGGAACTCTTGCTCGCGGTCGTCCTCGGCATGGCCGATCGAATCAGGGAGATCCGCCAACATCTGCGCAAGCAGGGGTTCGACAGCCGCCTGATCGTCCGCCTCCTCCGCGAGGGTCGCGTCGATCGCGAAACCGAAGAAGCCGTCTGGTCCGTCCTCGAGCGCGATAACTGAGCGCCGCTCGGATCACGGAAGGGAGCACCGCGCGATGACCATGCTCGTGAACGCCACCCTCGACGCCGCGGACATGCGCTCAATCCCAGATCGCGTGCGTCACCTCGAGGCCCTCGGCATCAACTCCGCCTCCGTCGGCGAGACCGCTCACAACCCGTTCCTCCCGCTGATGCTCGTCGCGGAGCACACGCAGCGGATGCAGTTCGCAACCTCGGTGGCGATCGCCTTCCCGCGCGTCCCGCACATCACCGCCAACCTCGCCTGGGACCTCGCCAACTACTCCGGAGGCCGCTTCGTCCTTGGCCTTGGCACCCAGGTCAAAGGCCACAACGAACGGCGCTTCTCCGTCCCGTGGGCGCCGCCGGGCCCCCACCTGCGCGACTACGTCGCCTGCATGCGGTCAATCTGGGACTCGTGGCAGCACGGCACCCGGCCCAACTACGAGGGCGAGTACTACCAGTACAAGCTCACCAGCCCCCTCTATAACCCCGGCCCGATCGAGCACCCGGACATCAAGGTCATCACCTCCGCTGTGAACCCGTTCAACGCCGGGCTCGCCGGCGAGATCAGCGACGGCGTCGCCATCCACGACTTCAGTACCTTCCGCTATATGAAGGAGGTGCTGATCCCCGCCGTCCACCAGGGCGCGCGCAGCGTCGGCAAGGACCCCGCCGCGCTTGAGATCCGCGGCGGCGGCATGCTCGCCACCGGTCGCAACGACGAGGAGGTCGCAGCCGCCGTCATCGAGGTCAAACGGCGCATCTCCTTCTACGGCTCCACCCGCTCCTACGAGAGCGTCATGAAGCTCCACGGCTGGGAAGACGAGGCCGCACGCCTCCACGGCATGTCCCTCGAGGGCCGCTGGGACGAGATGGTCGACGTCGTCACCGACGAGATGCTCGATCAGTTCGCCACCGTTGGCACCTGGGACACCATCGCCGCCCGTGCCCGCGAGAAGTACGCCGGCATCAACTCCCAGATCAGTTTCGAGGTCGATCCCACCACCCCGGACGAAGAAGCCCAGATCAAAGAGATCGTCGCCGACCTCAAGACCGTTCCGACGGTCGGTGACGCCCTCTCCTCGTAAGCCCCGGCGAGCCAACCCGCGGGCTACTGGGCCCCGGTCACCTCGAAGCGCAGCAGCGCGTGATCGGAGAAGTCGGCAATCCACTGCGCCTTCGCGGCGTCCGTCGCCTCCTCGGGCCAGCCTTTGACCTCGATCTCCGCTCCGCCGGCGGTCGCTGCGAACTGGATCCGCTCCGCCGCCGCGACGTGATCGATGTCGGAAGGCGGATCGGAGGACCCCGGCCCGTTCCAGAACGTCGTCGGATGCGTTTTTGCCCGAATCGGCATTCGGTCCCAGTTCGATCCGTACATCGTGTGAAGCCGGTCCACTTCGTCCATGAGCAGAACGTCCGCGTCGGAGAACGACAGGTTCATCCCCACGCTGTTGAGGTCACCGGCGACGATGAAGTTCGCGCGCTGACCGCCCGGCGCGCCGCGATCCAACGCCTTTCGCAGGCTCCGCGCCTTCTCGTGCTGATGCACCCGCACGCCGAAATCGATCGGCTCGCCCGCCGCCTTCAGGTGCAAGAACAGCATCGAGTAGTTCTCACCGCCATCGCTCAGCGTCACCAGTGAGCCGGGCCGCAACGGCCCGTTGAACCCCTGACCGAACTCCGTTCGATCAGTCACGAAGACCGGCCGGCGCGATCCAATCAGGATGTCCTGCGAACCGCTCCCCTCCGTGATCCTCCAGGAGTAGTCCGGGAACATGGACGTCGCGGCGCCGAACACCTGCGCGCCGTTCGCCTCGTAGATCGCGTACACGTCCGTATCGATCTCCGCGCGGAGATACTCGAACACGCGCTCGATCCGGGCCAGCACGTCGGCGGTGTTGTCCCCCTTCCGCCTCGAACCGAAGAACTCCACGTTCCACGAACTCACCGTGAACGACATCGTCCCCTCCAATCCTCCACGCTCACCCTCGCACTACTCGCCGTCCCCGGCATCCGTCCCTCACTCAACGCCACGCCCTGAGTCCCACCTGACGGCAGGAGACGCCCCGAGGCACAAGCCAGCAGAGTGGCGGCCCGCAACGGGCGCTCCGAATGCACCGCGCGAAGCGTCATCAAAGCCCCGAAGGGGCCGAAGGGACCGAAGGGGTGAGCCGCTTCCCAGCATCGAGGCCGATCGACCGCCAGCGCGTCCGCGCCCCCTCGATCGTCGATGCGAAGCTCCCCACATCCGCGACCATCCGCTCGCAGAGCTGGATCAGCCCCTCCAGATCGTCCAGGTGCACCGTCTCCGCCCGAACCCGCCCCCGAGGCCCGGCGTTATGCCAGTTCCCGAGCGCGAGGCACGCCGCCCCGGTCTCGTACCCCAGCAGATCGAACGCCGTCGCTTCCGTTCCGCCAGCATCCATCAGCTTCCGCTGATAACGAAACCCCGGCTGCTCCGAAGCGATCTGCTCCGCCAGCGCCACCATCCACATCGTCATCGCGGGCGAAAAGATGTGCACGCGGTCGCCCACGCGAATGATCGGCCCGCCACCCTGTTCGGCGCGCCCACCCGCCGAGGATGACGTCTCCAGCGCCACCACCAGCGCATCCTCCGGTATCTCCTTCGCGGCTGCCGCCGCCGCCGCCCCCTCGAGCCCAAGCTCCTCGGCACGCGTGAACAACCCCACGAGGTGCCCGGGCCGCCGCTCCGCCGCGACCCGGTCCAGCGTCGCCAGCACCGTCACCACCCCCGCCAGGTCGTCGCACTGCCGCGCCTGCACCAGCTTCCCGCGCACCTGGCACAGCTCCACATCCCACAGCGCCAGATCGCCGATCGCCACGTCGGCCGGCGACCGCAGCAGCGCTTTCGCCCCGACGATCCGCCTCGGCGCCCCCGGACGCGCCGCCTTCGAGGCAGTCACCGACGTCAGCTCGCCGCGCACCCCTGCCGCCGGCAGCCCCGCTCCGTAGATGCGGACGCCCTCGCCCTTCCCGTACTCCGCGGCGAGCCCACCTCGGAACTCCAGCTCCAGCCGCTTTCCCCGCACCGCCGACACCACGAACCCCGGGTGATCCGTGTGGGCCTCCAACACCAGCGGCCGCCGCGCCCGCCCGCGCCGGTACGTGATGTACGAGTTGCCAAACCTGTCCTGCCGAAACTCCAACCCCCGCGCCACCGCGAACCGCTCGAGGTACGCCATCACCCCGCGTTCCTCGTACGACGCCGTCGGAATCGGCAACACCTCGCGCAACAACTGCCGCAACGGCGTCGCCCGCCGCACCTCGCCTGGGGCCATCGAACACTCCTCGAACTGCGCCGCCATCCTAAGCGGGCCTCCCACCCGCGCGCCGAGGAGCCGGGGCAGGGCGCCACCGCCGGGTCGCGAATGAGACACCTCACGACGAACAACCTCGGTCGGACGAACGAAGGCAGGCTGAACGAGCAGCGAGTCACGGACGACCCGCCGCCACAGGCCCATCGCTCACCGACCCCACCCGTTCCCCAAGCGATCGAGTGGCCTCCGGTTGCAGTTCAGACCTCAGCGCGAGCGCGAAGCACCACGCTGCGGGGAAGCGGCGGGGCTCGCCCCAAAGAAGGCGGAGGCGTGGCACAAGACACACTCGTAGGCGACTGGCCCGCGTCGACGTGCCCTGCGAGACATCTCGCGACCGAGACCAGCGACGCCCGCCAACAACGACCCACCAACACCAAGGCCCGGTCAAAACGCGAGCGCGAAGCGCCTCGCGGCCGGGGTGCTGCGGGGGCTTGCCCCCAAGATCCCGAGGGCGGGTGGGT
>JAQCIU010000041.1:0-26629 GCA_027593235.1 Chloroflexota bacterium | reverse complement strand
CAGCCGCGCCGGGCGCGCAGCGCCGACCTCGAGGTCCTCGCCGCGCAGCAGCGCGCGGATCGTCGCGGTCGCGGCCTCGAGGGTGGCGACCTTCGCGGGACGCAGCCCGGCGAGGCGGACGGCGGTGTCGCCGATACCGAGCCCGAGGAACGCGCGTCCGTCGGAGACGACATCGACGGTGGCGATCGATCCGGCGGTGACGGTCGGGTGCCTCGTGACCGGGTTCGCGAGCAGCGGACCAACGCGGATCCGCGAGGTGGCCTGTGCGGCGAAGGCCAGCAGCACATAGGTATCGTGACGGCGCAGCTGCGAATCGGGGACGAAGGCGATGTCCCAGCCGAGCGCCTCGGCGCGGGCAACATCGGCCGCGAAGTTGGCCGGGGTCGAGAAGTCGAAGCGGTTCAGTCCGAACGCTGGCATGCTCATCGCCGCAGCGTGATCGTTCGCCGCACGGAACACAAGCCCGGCGGCGCCGCGAGGGGATCAGCAATGGCCGATTCGAGCAGCCTTGAGCCGTGGCAGTGGCCAGACGAGACGTGGCGCGAGATCGTCGGGAAGGTGCGCGCGGGCCGATCGTTGACGCCCGCGAGCTGGCCCGGTGGCGCGCGCGTCGCGGTAGCGATCTCGTTCGATAGCGACCACGAGGCGATCCCGCTCCGCGACGATCGTCGCTCGCCCGGGGTGCTATCGCAGGGCGAATACGGCGCGCGGCGCGCGGTCCCGCGCATCCTCGATCTGCTCGCGCGGCACGAGGTGCCGGCGACCTTCTTCGTGCCGGCAGTGATCGCGAAGCTCTACCCGGAGGAGCAACAGCAGGTCGTGGCGGCGGGCCACGAGATCGGCATCCACGGCTGGATCCACGAGCGCAACAGCGTGCTGAAGCGCAAGGACGAGCGGCGGCTGATGATCCAGGCGGCGGACGCGCTGGAGGAAATCACCGGCACGCGTCCGGTCGGGATCCGCACGCCCTCGTGGGATTTCAGCCCGAACACGCTCTCGCTGATCCGCGAGATGGGATTGATCTACGACTCATCGCTGATGGCGGACGACGATCCGTACGAACTCCTCGATGAGGGCGAGCCGACCGGGATCGTGGAACTGCCGCCGGAGTGGATTCGCGACGACTTCCCGTACTTCAACATGGATCGCTTCGGCACCGGGCGGCCGCACACACCGCCATCAGCCGTGCAGGAGGTCTTCCAGGCGGAGTTCGACGGGGCTTACGAGGAAGGCGGGCTGTACGTGCTGACGATGCACCCGCACGTCAGCGGGCATCGATCGCGCATCCGGATGCTCGACCGCGTGCTGCAGTACATCCGTGGTCACGAGGGTGTCTGGTTCGCCACGCATGCGGACATCGCGCGGTACTGCGTGCAGCAAGCGGCGGAGCAGGCGGGCTAGCGGTCGACTGGTCCGTTAGAAGCGTGCCAGCGCCGGGGTCAGCAGGAACACGAGGCCGGCAGCCGACCAGAAGACGGCCGACAACTGCAGGGCGCGCCGCGCAACACGGATGCTCTGCACCGGCTCGGCGTCGGAGTGCGGCGACCCGAGATCCAACATCATCGCGGTGACGGCGCAGATCGAGAGCATCGCGAAGAGATTCGCGACGGCGGCGACCGAGAGCAGCAACGCGTCGAAGACGCCGGCGCGCGCCATCGTCGCCGCGGCACCCGCGACAAAGAGCGCGAACCCGAGCGCGGCGAAACGGATCGCGCCGCGAAGCTCGTCGTTCGTCGAACGCATCGAGGTGTGAGCGGTGGAAGAGGTCATCACACGGCGATCGTCGGCTGAACCGATCCGCCGTCCGATCGTGGACTTCCCTATCGTCCTCGACGATCGGGGCCGCGCGGTTGGCACGAGGACCGCTACGCGCGCGAGCCGACGCGGAGGTGCATGCGGCGGCGGAGCCAGCGCTGCGCCCAGAACAACGCCACCATCGGCGGCGCGTGCAGCAGCGCGAGGATCAGTGCGAACAGCGAGTTGCCAATCAGCGGGTTGCCCACGTCCGCAGTCTTGAGGCCTTGCGGTTGGCGAACGATAAGAACTTTGTAGGAGCGGGGCGCCGCGATTCGAGCTACTCAAGCGCGAACTCGGCGCGATTGCGAGACAGCGGCGCCGAATAGCGCAGCATCTCCGCTCGCTGCCCGTCCTCCAGCCGGAAGTAGAGCCAACCGCTGATCTCGGCGCCGACCGCGAGGTCGACCGCGTCGGCGGGATCCTCGCAGGCGAGGCAGATCAACGGACCGCGCCCGACGCCAGTGGAGTCGTCGAGCCGGAACGCCGCGAAAGGCGCGAAGCGGTAGACCTCCCCCGACTTCCCGCGGGCGTTCACCACGCGGACGCGCGCCCGCGCATTCGCGTTCGAGAGCGCGGAGTAGCTCCCCGCCTCGAGGACTTCGAAGCTGACGAGGGTGAGATCGGCATCGCCAACCTCGGCGGTCTGTCCGACGCCGGCAGCCGCGTCGTCGCGGCAGGCAGCGAAGGCAAGCAGCGCGGCCAGGAGCAGCAGCGTCAGGAGCAGCGGGGCACGTCGCCCTCGACCGCCGGGTTGGCGCCCTCGAGGGTGCCGCTGGGCCGTCGTGGTTGCCGGTGGTGTCACTGCCGCCTCCGTTCGTTGGGCTACGTTCGCTGACGAACGGAATATATCTTCCTATACTTCGAGCATGAGACGAAAGCCCGGCACTCTGCTTCCGATCGAGTTCAACATCCTGGCCGCCGGCCTGGAGCTGCGCGCCAGCGGTACCGCGGAGTTCCACGGGTACCGTGCCGCGCACGTGATCCGTGAACAGGAGGCCGCGCGCATGTTGACCTCCCACGGGACGCTCTACAAGGCGCTGGAGCGGCTGCGCACGCAGGGCATGCTCACCTCCCGCTGGGAGGACCCGGCGATCGCGGCGGAGGCGGGGCGGCCCCGCCGTCGCCTGTACACCGTGACCGCTGCGGGCATCGCCGCGGTCGAGGCCGCGCGATCGGCCAGCGCGGCGCAGAGCGCGACGCGCGATCCCAGCGGGTTGCAGCCGGCATGACCGCCGTCGCCGACCACCCCGCCGCGCGCAGCGTGCGCCTGGTGGCGCTGTGGGTGCGCTGCTATACCGCCGGGCTGCCCGCCGAGGTCCGTGCGGAGCGGCGCGACGAGATCGCCTCGGACCTCTGGGAGCAGGCTCACGACCTGCGCAACGTGCACGCAGGCGCCGGCGGTGCCGTCAGCGCCGAGATCGTGGCGCGCGGCGCCCTGGGCGTGCCCGCGGACCTCTCCTGGCGACTGGAGCGATCGAGGCTCGCGCGGATGCCGGGCTGGGCGATCAACGGAACGCTGGCGATCCTCGGGCGCTGCGAACGCGGCGCGCGCTGGCTGGGACGGCGCGGGCTGCCGGGGATCACGAGCAGCGTGGCGGCGGTGATCGGGCTGATCGGGCTACTGGTGATCGTGACGGCGCCGACGAACAACTCCGGCACGCCGGTGAACGCGCTGCTGTGGTGGGGCAGCCTGCTGCTGCTCGCGGCCGGCGCGGTCGCCCTCGGCGGTCGCGTCGTCGGCAGCCGACCGCGGCGTGGCGCCGCGCTGGTGATCGGCGGCAGCGCGCTGTTCGGGTTGCTGCTGTGGATGACGGTCGTCGCGCCGATCGCGGCGCTGGCCCTCGGCTGGCGGTCCGCACTGCGGGTGCCGCGCGGGGGCGCTGGGGTACCCGACATTGGACCCGGCGGCGGACGCAGCGGCGGGCGCGGCGGCGAGACGGACATTCGCTAGCGGAGCCGCTGGTTGACTTATAGGAAGATATCTTCCTATTCTCCTCCCGCCCTGCCACGGACGGAGGATCCGCAATGCTGTTCCGCCTCGCAGCGATCCAATCAGAGTTGATCGAACGCGTCGCACAGGCGGCCGGAGAACCCGGCGGCCGGCGCCGCGCGATGGTGATCGGCGCGCAGCTTGGTTTGCTCTGGGCGATCGTCGGCCGCGTCTGGATGCGGCTCATTTCGGACGAACGCGTCTTCAGCGTGCCCGGAACGATTTTCATCCTGGTAGTCGTCAGTGGCTTCGGCGGCGCGGCCGCATACGCCTTCGTGGCGCGTCGCTCCCCCAGCGGTTCCCGGCTGCGCCGCTGGTGGCACCGACTACTCGCTTATGTCCCGTTCGTTGGCATGGGACCGTTCGCGATCTTCTTCCTCGGTCAGTTCGCCCTCGCTTGGCGGGGCAGCCGGGCGCGTACGGGACGCGCGGTCCGCTGGCTGCTGGCCGCGGCCGGTGCGGTTGTGACGGGGTTCTGGGCGGTGATCTTCGTTGCGACGGACCCCAGCGGCCTGGGCTGGGCCAGCGCGCTGCTGTACCTGCTGCTGGGCTACCTGATCTACGTGTCGTTGCGATTCGCGCTCGAGCCGACCGACCGACAGCCCTCGATCGCCGCCGGGGCCGATCTGGCGTAGGGCGGCACGAGCCCGGCATCGAGCTGGGATGCTCGCGCGCGGAGCGGCGACCCGGCACAATCGTTGACGCGATCGGCGCCGGGGCCACGTAGCCAAGTGGTAAGGCAGGGGTCTGCAAAACCCTTATCGCGGGTTCGATTCCCGCCGTGGCCTCCAGCCACCCCGCGTCACGCGCCGCAATCCGCCGCCCTCCCCTCGCGCGAGTGAGCCCTCGACGGACTCACTGTCGCGCGGCGACACCAGCCTGGGGGCACCCCACTCCGTCGATGCATCGCCGGTCGGTGAGGTCACTGCCCGTCTGTCGGCCATGGCAGGCCCACCACCATCGACGCCCCAGCGCGGCGAGCAGCAAGCGCCGATCGAATGGGGACCGCGCGGGCGGGAGCGCCTGGCTACGGTTCAAGCTTGTACCCCACGCCCCAGACGGTCTTGAGGTAGCGCGGCCGCGATGGGTCAGGTTCGAGCTTGGCGCGAATCCGACGGATGTGGACGGTGACTGTGCCGGGGTCACTGATCGCGTGATAGTCCCAGACCGCGTCGATGAGCTGGTCGCGATTGAAGACCTGGCCCGGGTGCTGCGCGAGGAAGTAGACGAGATCGAACTCGCGCGCGGTCATCGGGATTGACTCGCCGGCACGCTCGACCTCGCGGGTCGCGCCGTCGATCAGGAGGTCGCCGATACGGATGCCGCTGCCAGAGCTGGATGGCGGCTCCTGGTTGGCGCGGCGGAGCACGGCCTGAACGCGCGCCGCGAGTTCGCGCGGGCTGAACGGCTTGGTGACGTAGTCGTCAGCACCGAGGCCGAAGCCGAGCAGCCGATCGAGTTCGTCGCCCTTGGCGGTGAGGATGACGACGGGGGTGTTGCCGTGCGCGCGCACGCGACGCAGCACCTCCTGGCCATCGAGTCCGGGCAACATCAGGTCCAGGACGATCAGCTCCGGGCTGTCGCGTTCGAAGTGCTCAATCGCCGTAGTGCCGTCGCCGACGGTATCGACCTCGTGGCCGTCGCGGCGCAGATAGCGTGCGACGACGTCAGCAATGCTGGTTTCGTCTTCAACCACCAGGATGCGGGCACCGGTCACCAAGGCCTCCGGGGGAACGTTCCGAGTCATTGGAGCCTACGCCGCCGTCCTTACAAGCCGATGACAGAGTCTGTGGTGACCATCGGCGGGTTTCCCCACGTTCAGTGGCCCCTGAGGGGGCTCAGCTCCGGATGCGGACGACAGCGCCCTCGGAGAACTCGTTGATGTGCGTGGCGGACCAGAATGAGTCATCGAGGGCGGAGAAGCGGTCGTCGAGCGGGATGCCAATCGCATCGGCGACGCGGTTGATGCCGTCGAAGCCGGCGGCGACCCCGATCGCGCGCACGAAACCGTGCTCACCGAGCAGTGCGACACCCTGCCCTCGGAGGGTGGCCACCGCGTCGGGACGGCGCTTGATAACCGCCTCGGTCAGTTCGAGCAGGTACGCGCCGTGGCGGACGCCGCCGTCCGAGTCGACCTGACGGGTAACCGCGCCGAGTTCGTAGGCCTCATCGAGTGCTTCGCCGCTCGCACGGAGGGCGTCTGAGTGGAAGGTCGTTCAGTAGAAGCACTCGTTGAGCGCGGAGGTCCGTGAGGCGACCAGCTCGATCTGCGGGCGCTGCATCTCGTCGCCGTCCTCGGTGGCCATCGGACGGTAGTGGGGCATGAAGAGGTCCCAGAACTCGTCGACGGCGGAGGGGACGAGGGCGAGCGCGCGGGTGATGTTGGCGGACTGGCGGGCGCCCTTGAACCTCGGAAGCGGGTGTTCGAGGTCCATGACACCCACATAGGCACCGATGTCGGCGAGATGGGGGTTCGTTTCCCCACTCGGAGTTCGTTGCTCCGCCGCCGGCAACACCGGTGGGGCACCAACGAGGGCGGTCGTCCAGGTGTCGGCGATCGTCGAGGTGCCGATCAAGCCGGCGATCTCGACGTACTGGGGTTCGGTGACGCCGCCGGCGATGGTCCCCTCGAACCACGCGTGGGTCAGGCGGCCCGGGTCGGTGGTGAGCCGGTGGACGAGCTCGACGAGGTGTGGCGAGAGGTCGCTGACGGTCGAGTGGGCGCCGTCTACCACCGCGGCGGAGAGCGCCTCGGCACGGGCGGCGCAGTGCGCGCAGTCGCGGGCCGCTCGCGACTCCTCGACGATCGCGCGCCGGGTGGGGCCATCGAGGTGGCTGCCCGGCCGGACGAAGCCGGCGAGCGCGGCGGCGTGGGCCTGCGCGTAGATGTCGGGAATTGGGAGTGTGATCCTATCGGATGCCGCGGTCATCGCTGCTCCTCTCACATCAGGGCAGTCTAGCCCAACACCGACACGGCCCCGATCAGGACGTCAGTCCGGCGTCGACGCGCCGATCCGGGCACCCGCCAGGCGCGAGGCGTCGATCACCTGGTCCGGGTGCCTCGTGGACACCCAGAAGCGATGCCGTCTGCCCCGATCCGTCCGAATCTCGACTCCCGTGCGGACCATCGACACGTGAAACGTCTTGCGGAACGGCCACCAGTCGCGGACTGGCGGAAGCAGGTGACCAATGAGCGGCAGGCGGTCAGCCCGCACGAGCGAGCTTCGACCTAGCACGATGCCCGTTGCCAGCGGTCCCGAGTCCCCTGATGCGAGTGCGGGGTAGTTCGTGTTTGCGTAGGACAGAAAATCCAGCGGCCCCTTTAGCAAGATCATCGAGCCCCGCTGAATCAGGATGCTGCGGGTGCCGATCACACGCTGCGTCCAATACAGCCACCCGCCGGCCGCCGCGAGGAGCACAGCAACGAGAGCGCCGGGGGGCAACGACAGCGGAACCGAATACCGCGAGACGATCGGGACCAACAGCACGACCACGACACCGACACGCAGACCAACGAACCACCGAGGGGGACTCACTTCCTCGGAGTACAACGGCGCTGTGTCCGTCCCAACTCGGCTGCTCACCATCTACCAGCTCCACCGGTGGCCACCTGCTAACGCTCAGCCGAAGAGTAGGCCGCGCTGCGCGAGTGTTTCGACCGAGGTCGTGCAGCTATCGAACATGCCCCCGAATGGCAGCTCGCTCGCGGCGAACCAGCGCAGTTCTGGGAACTCCTCCGTGGGGACTGGCGGGCCCTCGGCAACGCCGTGGTACGCGATCTCGATGTGGCGGCTTCCGGTGTAGATGGAGATGAGGCCGGTGATCTCGCCATGGAGTCCGGTTTCCTCGAACAGCTCGCGGCGAGCGGTGTCCTCGATCGATTCGCCGAGTTCGCCGAAGCCGGCGGGTCCGGCCCAGAGGCCGTAGCCCGGGCGGCTCTCCTTGCCGCGACGGCCGAGGAGCACCCGACCGTCACGGATCACGAGCAGGCTGGCGCCGGCCGCCGGGTTCTCCCAGTGCGGGCGCGCGCAGGCGGTGCAGATGCCGTGTCCATCCTCGTGAGCAGCGGCGGCGCGGAGTAGGTCGCCACAGCGCCGGCAGCGGCTCGGCAGCTCGATTGGCGACGGACTGCCGCCAAAGAGGACCTCGTGGCGGTGTGCGGGGTCCGAGGCGAGGCCTTCGGCGATCAGGGCGCGCAGCGCCTCGGTGGTGGTGTGGAAGGCGATGTCGGGCCAGGGGATCTCGTCGGGGGCGAACCAGGCGACCGCGGAGACTTCGGGACCGGGGAGCGGCTCACCGGTGGCCTCACCTCGGAAGGCGATCACCACGTGGCCCTCCTCGATCATGGTGTGGGGGCGGCCGACGATGCCGGTGATGCGCGCCTCGAGGTTCACCTCCTCGCGGGTTTCGCGGAGGGCGGCGGCCTCGATGGTTTCGCCTCGCTCGACGAAGCCGCCGGGAAAGGCCCAGTAGCCGGCGCGCGGCTCGATGGCGCGACGGGTGAGCAGCACCTTGCCGTCGCGAACGACGAGGATGCCCGCGACCGGGATCGGGTTATTGAACTCCAGCTTGCCGCACGCAGGGCACTGCCCGTGCGCGGGCTCCGGCTCGAACGGGACGAGCCGCGTCCCGCAGCGCCCGCAGTGTCCGAGGTCAATCGCCACGTCTGCCCTCGATCGCTAGGGAATCAGCAGGACGCGGCCGAACGCCTGCCGGCTCTCGATGTACTCGTGCGCGGCGGCCGCCTCGGCGAGCGGGAAGCGTTTGTCGATCACGACCTTCAGTTCGCCCTTCGCAACATCCGCGATGTTCTTCGCAATCATCTCGTAGGCACGTGGGCCCTGCGCCGTCTCGGCGCCGAGGAACACGCCGGTCAGCGAGCGATTGCCCTGCGACAGCGAGCTAACGTCAACTTGATTGCCGTCCGCGCGGCTGACGTTGCCGACGGTGATGGCGCGCCCGCGGTAGCCGAGAACGGCAATGCTCCCCCGGAGCACCTCACCGCCGACGGAGTCGACGACGAGGTCGCAGCCACGACCCTCGGTCAGGTTCATCACCTCGCGGACGACGTCACCGCTGCGGTAGTTCACGGGATGGTCGAGGCCGTACTCGCGGAGCCGCTCCAGCTTCTCATCGCTCGAGGAGGTACCGATCACCGTGGCCCCCGCCCGCTTCGCGAGTTGGACGGCGGCCAGCCCGACGCCGCTGGTGGCGGCCTGGATCAGGACCATCTCGCCGGCCTTGAGGTGACCGAACTCAAAGAGACAGTCATCGGCGGTGCCGAAGGGGATCGGAACGCACGCGCCCTCCTCGGTGGAGAGGCCGTCCGGGATCAGCCAGGACGAATTCACCGGTACCGAGCGCAGCTCGGCGTGCGAGCCGAATGGCGAGATGGTGACCACCCGCTGCCCGACCGCGCGATCCGTGACTTCCGAGCCAACCTCGATGATCTCGCCCGCCGCCTGATAGCCGACGACGTGCGGCGAGGTAGCCAGCTCCCCGCCAGCCCTCGAAAGGACGTCGCCACCCTCGATGCTGATTGCTTCGACGCGCACGAGGATGCCGCGCGCGTGGCAGGTGGGATCGGGGAGGTCTTCGTACTTGAAGACGCTCGGATCGCCGGTCTCGTAGTAGACGGCTGCTTTCATCGTCGATCCCTCTCGATCGTCATTGATTCAGTACTTCGGTGATTTCGATGGGGCGATGCTGCACCACGGACTGCTCGGCCGCCTGCCCCATGGCGACCGCCATCAGGCCGTCGTGCGGCGTCACCTCGACGGGTGCCTCGCCGCGGACGGCGCGCTGGAAGGCGACGTGCTGGTAGTAGGTGGCTCCGTGGTGTGTGCCGACGGCCATCGCCGTCGCGTCGACGGGGATCTCGAGGGCACGCAGGCGCGCCGGGTCGCGGCGGACCTCGGGGCGCGTCGGCAGCTCGCGCTGGCCGATCCAGACGACGCCCTCGGGCTGGCCGAGTTCGACCTGGCCCGCCGGGCCGGTCACAACGATCTCGGTCTGATGCCGCGATTGCTCGGCGAACATGCAGAGATCCAGCATCGCGCGCTGGCCGCCGGCGAAGTCGACGACCGTGTAGGCGTTGTCGAGGATGTCCGGCTGCTCGCCGCCGTAGCGCTCATCGAGGTGATTCACGTCCATCGCGCCGGAGGCGTACACGCGCACCGGTTCGTCATGAACGATGTGCCGCATCAGATCGAAGAAATGGCAGCACTTCTCGACGAGGGTGCCGCCGGTGTTCCTCGAGAATCGGTTCCAGTCGCCGACCTTCGGGAGGAACGGGAAGCGGTGCTCGCGGATGGCGACCATACGGACGTCGCCGGCGGCGCCGCCCCGCACCTCCTCGATGAGCCGCGCGACCGGCGGGCTGTAGCGGTACTCCATGCCGACCCAGGCGGTGGCCCCGTAGCCCTCGAGGATCGACTCCAGCTCAAGGGAGTGCGCGACCGTGGTGGCGAACGGCTTCTCGATCAGCAGGTGCAGGCCGCTGCGCGCGGCGCGTTCCACGACCTCGCGGTGTGTGTGGTTCGGCGTCGCGATGACGAGCGCGTCGAGATCGTTGCGGGCCAGCAATGCGTCGAGGTCGTTATGTAACGCGACGTCGGGCGCCTGTTCCCGCGCGGCTTCGAGCGACGGGCCGTGTGGGTCGGCGACCGCGACCACGTCCCCGCCCGGCACGGCGGCGATGTTGCGCATGTGCTCCCGGCCCATCTGGCCGACGCCCACAACGCCGAATCGGATCACCTCGGGCATGGCGTTCCCGTCACCGAGCATTCGTACGGGCGAGCGTAGCAGCGGCAGCGCCGGATCAACGGTGCCTCGCGATCGTCCTCGGATGAGGCGAGCGGGCTAGCGCCGGGCGGCCATCACCGGCATCGGCGCGGAACCGAGGGCCTTCGGCTCACGGACGATCGCGCCCGGTGCGAGGTCGGTGCAGGCGCCGCAGCGGATGCAGGCGGCGTCGTCGATCGAGCGGTTGCCAGCGGTTCCGCGGAAGGCGTCGACCGGGCAGATGGCGACGGCGTCCTCGACCTTTGGATCGCGCGAGTTGGCGACGCGGAACGAGGTCATCGCGGGGATGGTGAGCGTGGGATCGCTGCGTTCGAGGGTGAGCTGGTCGTAGTCGGCACGGAAGTGCTGCAGCAGGTTGCGCATGATCTTGGGGCTGAACTGGCCGTGGACGCAGTTCGAGGACTGGAGGGTGTCATCGATCAGCTTGAGGTTGATCGCGTCCTCGCGACGGCCATTGCCATCGAGGATGCGGCGGAAGATCTCGGTCTGGCGCTGGTTGCCACCGTGACAGGTAGTGCAGCGGCCGCAGGATTCCTCTTCGACGAACCAGGAGAAGAGTTCGTTCAGGATCACGAGGTGGGTCTGATCGGAGACGAAGACGATGCCACCGGCACCCATGATGGCGTCGTACGGCGCGAACGAGGAGTTCTGGAGCACGAGCGACGGCAGCGCCGAGGCCGGCACGAAACTGCCGAGCGGACCGCCAGACTGGATCGCCTTCAGTCGGCCCGTGGTGATCCCACCACAGGCATCGAGAATTGCGGCCATCGGAGCGCCGAACGGCAGCTCCATGAAGCCGGCGTACGGGATGTCGCCGGAGAAGGAGAAGATGCGGGTACCACGCATCTGCTCGGTGCCCTCTTGCAGGTACCACTCGTGGCCGTGACGCAGGACCCAGGGGGCGTTGGCGTAGGTCTCGACGTTGTTGACGTTGGACGGCTTCATGAACACGCCGGCCTGGGCGGGGAACGGTGGCTTCACGCGCGGCATGCCGCGGCTGTCCTGGATGGAGGACAGCAACCCGGTCTCTTCGCCGCAGACGTAGGCGCCGGCGCCCTTGACGACCTCGAGCTTGAAGGAGAACTCGGTGCCGAGGATGTTGTCGCCGAGGAGTCCGGCTTCCTCCGCCTGACGAATTGCCTGTTCAGTGCGTTCAACGCCGAGCGGGTACTCCTCGCGGATGTAGATGAAGCCGCGCTTGGAGGCGGTCGCGAAGGCGGCGATCGCCATGCCCTCGACGAGGAGGTGCGGATCGCCCTCGAGGACGACGCGGTTCACCCACGCGCCGGGGTCGCCCTCGTCAGCGTTGCAGACGACGTAATGCTCGTCGCCCGGCGCGCCGGCGAGGAAGTTCCACTTCACGCCGGCAGGGAACGAGGCGCCACCGCGGCCGACGACCGAGGCGTCGATCAACTCTTGGCGCACTGCCTGCGGCTGCTGGCCGCGGTAGAGCATGCGGGCGAAGGCGGCCCAGCCGCCGGCGCCGATGTAGTGCTCCATCGACTCGGGGTCGGTGAACCCGAGGTTGGCCATGATCCGGCGCGCGGCGGGCTCGCTGGCAAAGAAGGGGTGATCGCGGATCGGGGGGACGCCGGCGCGCTCGCCGGCGAGGGTGCCGATGGCAAGCCTCGAGGCCCCGCCGGCGGCGCCGGTGGCCTCGTCGATGATGGCGGCGGCATCAGCGGCGGTGACGGGGCCGTAGAGCACGGAGGCGCCGTCGGGCCAGGTGATGGTGACGAGCGGGTGCAGCCACTGGATGCCGTATCCGTGGTTGCGCCCAACGTCGATGGCGGCGTGGCGCTCCTCAGCGAGCGCGGCGATCGCGGCATGCGTTGCGGCGGCGCCGTTGGCGAGCGAGGAGGTATCGATGGCCACGTCGATACGTGGGCGCTCGGGGTTCCGCCACGCGGCGTAGACGGCGTTGGCGTCCTCGCGAATGGCGTCGAAGCGGGCCTGAACCTCGGCGGGGGTGGCGACCGCGTTAGTAGACAGTTTCGTGCCCCCCCTCGAGAGTTTCGCCGTCGCGGATGGCGCGCGCGAGCTTGATGGCACTGGCGGCGGTGAGCTGGCCGTGGACATGGCGCGTGTGCTCCACGTTGTCTTCGACCCAGACCATCGGCGCCGCCTCGCAGGAGCCGTTGCACTGGCCGAAGACGATGCCGGCGCGACCGTCCTCGGTGCGGTCGCCAACCTCGGAGAGCCCGAGGGTGGCAAGCATCGCGTCGCGGATGCCGTTGCCGTTGCGGAGGCGGCAGGCGGGGCCGGTGCACCAGCGGACGACGGTGCGGGGTGGCGGTTCGAAGCGGTATTCCTCGTAGAACGAGGCCGCACCGTAGACGTGGGCGGGGAACATCTCGAGCTGTTCGGCGATGACTTCCATCGCCTCGCGTGAGAGATAGCCGTAGCGATGCTGGACGCGGTGCAGCGCGGTGAGCAGCTTGCCGTCGTCCGGGAGCAGATCAGCGACGAGGGAACGGATCTCGGCGCGGGACTCGGTCTCCAGTGGCATCCGGCGTCCTCGTCAGCATGCCCTCGCCTGAGGGCCGCTCGTGCACGGTTTCACGGCTACGCGAACTATAGGGAGGGGATCCCGCGGGTTCAAGGAACGGTGCACCCCAGTGCGCCGTTCGAGGCGCGAGCCGGCCTCGGATCGGCCTCGGATCGGCGGGTCGGCGCCCTCCGAGGTGCGCCTTCCTCGGATCAGTCTTCGGACGGCGCGGCATCGATGTGGGCGAGGCGCGCGACGCGGCGGCCCATGCGGATCGAGTAGTTCTGACCGCGGTCTTCGGGATAGATCTGCGTGGTGTTGGCGAGGTAGAGGCCGTCCACCGGCGTACGGTGCGGCGCGATCGTCTCGTGGTAGCGGTGATGGACCACCGGTTGGCCGGCGCGATCCACGAAGAGCCAGCGATCGGTAACCCAGGACCGGTCGAAATCGGGGTTGATGCGGCGAAGGTACGGCTCGTAACGCTCAAAGACGCCATCCGCGTCGAGTTCGATGATCGGGTCGGCGGGATCGGTGTAGTTCGAGAGGTAAAGGACGTGCTTGCCGCCGTAGCGTGCGGGAGGCACGAAGTTCGTCTGCTCGACGGCGACGACGAACGGGCAATCCTCGTCGGTCATCGTCAGCCAGTAGTGCTCCGAGAGCGGTCGATCGAGCGCGAGTACGAGCACGCTGGCCCACTGGTAGTGCTGCGAATCGATCATCGAGGCGTAGCGTGGATCGAGATCCGGCAGCTCCGGAAGCATGCGCGCGAAGATGCCGGATGGGACGGTGGCGATCACGGCGTCGGCGGCGACAAGCTCCGTGCCGCCATCCTCCGAGGGCACTTCCACACCGGTGACGCGACCGCCCTCGAAGCGGATGCGGCGCACCGGGATCCCGGCGGTGACCGTGCCGCCCTGGGCGACGATCGACTCCGCGAGGGCATCGATCAGGCGGCCGAAGGAGCCCCGGAGGTAGCCAAGCTGCTCGCGGGCGAACAGCCCGCCCTCGCGAGAGGCGAAGCGCAGGTAGATCTTGCCCCAGAACCAGGTCATCGCGATGTCGTCGGCGTAGGGGCCGAACTTGGCGCGGAGCAGCGGTCCCCAGACGCGCTCATAGCCCTCGTGACCGACGCGCGAGGTGATCCACTCGCGCGCACGAATGCCCTCGTAACCACGCCAGTTGGGGTTGCGACGCAGCCAAAGCGCGGCGAAGCCGAGGCGGAACCTCGTGAGTAGCGAGACGCGGTCGAAGCGGAGCAGGTCGAGTGGGCCGACGAAGGGGTAGTTACGACCACCGGCGTTCATCGCGCCGCGTGAGTCGATCCACTCGAGGTCCGGGCCGAGGCCCAGCTCCTCGATCAGCGCGATGATCTCGGTGTCAGAGCGGAAGAGGTGGTGATAGAAGCTCTCGATGCGGCCGCCGCCGATGTCAAAGGTGCGCACCTGACCGCCGAGAATCGGACCCGCCTCGAAGAGGGCGACCTCATGGCCGTGTTTCATCAGCTCATGCGCGGCGGCGAGGCCGGCAACCCCGCCGCCGATCACGACCACCTTCACGACGACACCTCGGAGGCGGCGGGCAGCGCACGATCGGGATTGGCGAGGACGGCGGGCCCGAGGTGGCGCTGCCAGAGCAGCCCAAGGCCGGCGACGACGACGGGCACGAGGATCAGCGCATGTAGGGCGATCGCGTAAGCGGTCGCTGTCGCGCTGGCGACGCCGAACACGACCAGCACCTCGCGCGCGAAGAACTCAAACGGGCCGATGCCACCGGCAGTGCTGGGCGCGGCAATCGCGAGGTTCGCGGCACCGGCGACGCCGAGGTAGAGCCAGGGATCGATCCCGAGGCCGAAGGCCTCGCCGACGAGCCAGTACGCACCGGCCTCGAGGGCCCAGGAGGCGGCGGAGGTGAGCAGCACGAGCATCCACGGCCGGATGCCACGGAGCTGGCCGAGGCCACCGAGGAAACTGCCGAGCCAGAGTCGCAGGCGCGGGCGGAGGCGGACGGGTGCGAAGCGGAGTAGCCGGACGAGCTGGTCGTGCGCGTGCGTCGGGGCGGTGGCGATCCAGGCGAGGAAGAGCGTGAGCGCGAAAAAGCCAATCGCCGCGATCACGGCGAGCCAGCGAAGCGTGTCGTTGCTCCCGGCTACGGCGAGCGCGACAGCGAGGAAGATCGCGAGGACGAGGCCATCGAAGACGCGTTCGACGACGATCGTGCCAAGAACGAGCATCCGCGCCGCACCGGTGGCGCGCTCGACGAGGACCGCGCGAACGACCTCGCCGGCGCGTACTGGTAGCAGGTTGTTCGCGGCGTAGCCGATGACGACGAGTGAGGCAGCCTCGGCAGCGCCGAGCTCGACAGCGGGGCGGAGGACGATGCGCCAGCGCCAGGCGCGCACCCAGATCGCGGCACCGAAGGGCAGCGCGGCGACGACAACCCAGCCCCAGGTAACGCCACGGAAGGCGTCACCGACCTCGTTGAGGTCGACCTGGCGCAGCAGCAACGCGATGAACAGCGCGCTTCCGAGAAGACCGATCCCACCGCGGACAAACATGCGACGGGGCGAGCCGGATGCGGCAGGCCTCGGACGGTCCGCGTTCACTCGGGGAACCAGACTTCGCCCTCAAGCGAACCGATCTGGGACTCGTCGACGTGGTTCAGCACGAAGCTCCACCAGTCGGCGGGCAGCGAGCCGTCACGGATGCCGTCGAAGAGGAAACGTGGCGAGGTGCGGCGGTAGCCGGATTCGGGGAACCACCAGCGGTGGTGGTAGCGAACAGGCTCCTGGTACTCGAAGCGGAGCGGATCCGTCGGCGGGATCGTGTTGAGGGTGGTCACGAGGATGGCGCCCTCGGGGAGTTCGTCGCCGGTGAAGGTCTCCTGCGGAGCGTACGTGACCTCCAGGTGGCGCAGGTACCAGGCCCAGGGCCAGGTCAGCGAGGCAGACGTGTCGACGTAGATCGGCCGCTGCACGCCCGAGGGATCACTGAGCGCGGCAGCCTCGATGCGGCGGGCGAGGATGGGCACCTCGGGGGCCGTCTGGGTGTAGATCAGCGGCTCGATCGGTGTATCCGGGTGATCGAAGGAGACGGCGAGGCCGGTCTGAACGGTCAGCGCGAAGACCAACAAGAACGTGGAAGCAGCAGCGCCAGCGGCAGCCCACGCAACGACCCCGGCGCGCCGGTCCCAGAGGGCGGCGCCCCAGCGCGGGAGGATGCGCTGTGCGACGTAGCCGGCGAGGAAGGCGAGCGGCAGCGCGAGGTGCACGGTCAGCCAGGGCATCTTCTCCCCGGCAATCGTGAGCGCAATGAGGGTGAAGACGAACCAGGCGATCATGAGCGCGGCGAGGCCGTCGCGGCGCCAGAGCAACCAGAGGCCACCGAAGAACGCAGGGACGAGCGTGAGCATCTCGTAGAGCGGGACCATCATGAAGTAGTAGAAGACCGGCTGGTTGCCGCGGTTCACGTCCTGCTGATCGAGCCAGTAGTCGAGGCTGCCCCAGAACGCGCTGCCGAACCCGTCCGGGTTCGTGAACCCGGTGGTGAACGGTGGGAGGTAGATGGCGTAGAAGAGCCCGGCGACGATCGCCCAGCGTCGCCAGTCCCAGGCCGCGCCGACAGCGGCGCCACCGAGGATGAGCACGGTGACGGTGATCGCGCCGACGATCAGCTCCGTATCGTCGGTGACGCTGACTCCCAGCCGTTCGAGCGGGATCTGGATGGCGGCCGCCATTTGAGACGCCGTCAGGGTCCCGAAGACGACCATTAGATCGGCCTCGCGCGGTCGATCGAGCCAGCCGAGGCGGCGGCGGAACGAGCCGAGCAGCGGCCACGCGGCGGCGATCAGCCAGGCGACCGGCAGTAGGAGGAACACCCAGGCGAAGAATCGCAACCGCCGACGCGCGCCGCGCGGAACGGCATCCTCGGTGTGCTCGCCAGCCTCGGTGGTCTCGGTGGTCGCGCCAACCTCGGTGGCCGGGGTAGCTGCGAGGTGTGTGGTGGCGAGGCTGATCGCAAGCACGACGCTGAGATAGAGCAGCAGCAGCGCGGCGGTGAGGTACGCCGTCTCTTTGGTGGTGAACGAGAGCGAGAGCGCGGCACCGAGGACGACGAGCCAACGCAGCCGACCGTCGTCACGGTAGCGCCAGACCGCGGCGATCAGGAGCACCGTCCAGACGGCCACGAAGATGTCGTTGCGGGCGAAGCGCGAGTAGTACAGCAGCGACGGCGACACCACGAGGAACACCGACGTGGCGATCACCCCGACCGAGCCGAGCCAGCGCCGCAGCAGCAGCGGCGTAGCGACCAGCGCTGCGCCGGCGACCGCGGCCGGCACGCGGGACATGGCGTCGCCGTCACCGAAGAGCTTGAAGAGCAGCGCGGTCAGGTGGAACTGGAACGGCCCATGCATCAGCGGGTTGTGGCGGTAGCCACGCCCGTCCGTGAGGTACCAGGAGAAGGTCGCGTGGAGCGATTCGTCGTGGTGCATCGCGCGCACGCCGAGATCGATGAGGTGAATCACCAGCGCGACCAGGACCAGCGCAGCAACGGTCCAGATCACCCAATCGATCGTGCGGCGCGATGCGACGGGCCCAGGAGCGAGTGGCTCCTCGGTCCGTGGCGTGGGCCGCCGGGAGATGGACGGTGCTGGAAGTGTCACGGGGCGATGGTCCTGAGGCTCACGGCTGCGCCACCACTCCGGGCACGGACGGGACGGCGATGATCAACGCGCCGTCACCCTCCCACGCAACCGCCCAGCCCGCGAATCGTTGTGCCACGTCCGCGCCGAACTGTGCGCGCTCCTCGCGGCCGATGTAGACGTAGGTCACGCCGTAGCTGGTGGCAGCCTGCTCGGCCTCGGGAGTGGCGCCGAGGCTGTAGATCGCCTGCACCAGCTCGCGACGGCCGGCGATCGCGTCCGGCGAGCCGCGCCACTGAATCTCGTGATACGGCCAGTTGAGGACCGTCGGGACCCCGCTCGCGGCGGCGAGGATCCCGCCCGGTCCGTAGGGTTCGCCAACCGCCTGGAGCAGCACGTCGTCCTCTGGATCGAGGCGAGTCCACGCGAAGTCGATGGCGCCGGCGAGGCCGGGATCGGAACGATCGAGGTAGCGAAGCGCGTTGAGCGTTGTCGGCTGACCCTCGCGCGCGCGGCTGATCGCCATCGCCGGCGCGTAGACAAAGGCACCGAGGTAGACGACCGCGCCGGCGCTGAGGGCGATCGCGGCGACGGGGTGGCGGAGCCTCGAGAGCAGCGCACGCCAGCCGAGGCGGTCGAACACCATCGCAAAGGCGACGGCACCGGCGAGGGCGACGAGCGTCCAGAGGTGATACCAGAGCTTGAACACGGTGTTAAAACGACCGGCGGTCTCCGTGCGGATGTTCAGCAGCTCCGTCGCGAGCATCACCACGGCGGCGGCGACGGCAATCGCGACCCAACCGGCGAGCGCATCGTCGCGGGTTCGTTGCGCCCTCGTGATCACGCCAACACCGAGGCCGATCGCGGAGACGAGCACAAGCAGGACGATCCAGCCCGAGGCTCGATCGACCAGCGCGCTGGCGTGACCGGTGGCGAGCTGGCCGACCGCCCAGAGCCAGACGGCGGCGGTGGCGGCGAGCGCGGCGAAGAGCGCGGCTTTCCGGTCGGCGCGGACCTCGAGTGCGGCGACCGCGAGACCGATCGGGAGTAACGGCACGAGCCAGATCAGGAGCCAGTTGAGGGGATCGGCGGCCTCGGTACTGACCAGCTCGAGTGAGCGCGACGTGTAATCGAGGTTGGCGATGAACGGCGCGGCGAAGAGAAGCGCGAGGCCGGCCGGCAGTACGAGGTAGCGGCCACCGCCGAAGACCGCCCCCGGCCAGCTCCAACCGACGCGGCGGAACGCCACGACGGCCGCGGCGAACCAGAGCGGGCCGAAGGTGAAGACGTCCCAGCTATTCGTCATGAACAGCGCCGCGAAGACAGCGCTGGCGAGGACCAGGCGGACCGGATCGGTCAGCCACGCGCGCCAGGTGAGCGCTGATTGCCCCTGGAAGGTGCCCACCGCGAGGGCGACCGCGAGGATTGTGATCGGCAGGGAGAGCACGTGGGCGTGGAGATCGCCGAGCAGGAGGGAGAACGCCGGGAACTCGGTGATCGGGCCGGGGAAGACACGCGTCGCACCCCACCACCACCACCAGCGGTCGAACCAGCGCGCGCCATCACCCTCAGCGAAGATCGTAACGATATCGACGTGACTGGAGAGCGGGGCGACCCAGAGCAGCGCGAAGACGGCGCTGACGCCGGCGACCGAGGCGGTTGCGCGGCGGCGGAGAGGACTGAGCGCGAGCACGTCGCCGGCGAGCCCGAAGATCGCGGTCGCAGCGGCGGCGGCGACCATCGCCATTCCGAGATTGAAGGCGATCTCCGGACCGTTCGCGGAGAGCTGCCCGACCGCATCCACGGTGAGATGACCGAGGTGGTAGTAGGAAACGCGCTCCCCACTGAGCCAGGGATCGGGCGCGGGTAGCGAATCGGCGCGATGGATCGCGGTCAACATCAACAGATCCATCGGCTTCTCGGTGGCGGCGGCGTTGGGCGCCTGCGCACGCGCGAACGCGAGCAGCGCGAAGACGACGAGGAAGACGCACTCACCGATCAGCAGCGGCCGCCACTGCGCGACGATCGCGGGAACGAGTTTGCGGTCACGGAGTGCCAGCACGCCGGTTGCGAGCCAGAGCGCGGCGAGCACGAGGGCAATCGCCACCACGCCGTATGGGATGAGGCCGCTCCAGCCGAGCCACCAGGCGCCGACCGAGAGCAGGACCAGCGCCAGCGGCCGGGCGTAGAAGACGCCGCGAGAACGCAGCGTGGGAAAGAGGGCGGCCGCGGGCACCAATCCGGCGCCGGCGATCAGCACCGTCGCGAGGTACCAGCGGAACGCGTCGGCCATCGCTAGTGCCTCGGGCTAGTCGCCCGACGCTCCGGCGGTCACCCGCTCGTGCTCGTCGGCATGACCGAGCAGTGCGTCGACGAACGCCTCCGGATCGAACGGCGCGAGGTCACCCGGTTCCTGGCCGACGCCAACGAAGCGCACCGGCAGGCCGAACTCCTGCGCAATCGCGAAGACGATGCCGCCTTTTGCGGAGCTATCGAGTTTGGTGAGCATCACGCTGGTGACGTCGACAGCTTCGGCGAAGGCACGGGCCTGCGAGAGCCCGTTCTGCCCGGTGGTGGCATCGAGGACGAGCAGCACCTCGTCGGGACCGCGGTCGACGTGACGTTCGATCACGCGGCGCACCTTGGACAGTTCGTCCATCAGGTTCTTCTTGCTCTGGAGGCGACCGGCGGTGTCGATCAACACGACGTCGTGGCCGCGGGCACGCGCCGCCTCGATGGTGTCGTAGGCGATCGCGGCGGGATCGGCGCCCTGCTGATGCGCGATCACCTCGAAGTTGAGTCGGCGGCCCCAGTTCTGGAGTTGCTCGATCGCGGCGGCACGGAAGGTGTCGCCGGCGGCGGCGATGACCTTGCGCCCCTGCTCCTGGTACGCGAAGGCGAGACGGCCGACCGCGGTCGTCTTCCCGCTGCCGTTGACGCCGACGATGAGCACGACCCACGGGCGATCGGGTTCGGGCGCATCGTCCGGCAGGCCCCAGAGCCGGCCCTGCGTGGCTTCCGAGGGCGCGCGCAGGATCGCCAGCAACTCCTCGCGGAGCAGGCGCCGGACGTCCTCGGCCTGTGACGGGTTCTTGGCGCGGACGCGATCCAGCAGTTCCATCGTGGTGGTGACGCCGGTGTCGGCGCCGATCAGCACCTCTTCGAGGGACTCCCAGAGTTCCTCGGTGACGTCGGATCCACGGAAGATTTCGCTCATCCGCCCGAAGAACGAGCGGCGGGTGCGCTCAAGCGCCTGGTCGGTGGCCTGATCGCTCTCTTTGCTGCGTCCGAACAATCTCACGGACGTTCCCCTCGGCTGGCGCGTACGGGCGTGCTGAACGTGGGGGTGGGGTTGCGACGATCGTACGGCCTGAGGCTTCGCACGACTACGCCGAAACCCCGATCCCGCGATCCCTAGGCTGAGGCGAGCGCCATCTGCTCGACCTTGAGCGAGAGCACCTGCGAAGACGAATCGTCACCCATCGAGACGCCGTAGATCGCGTCGCCGGCCTCGATGGTCGCGCGGTTGTGCGAGATGACGACGAACTGACTGCGCTCGCGGAGTTCCTTGAGGGTGTCGACGAAGCGGCCGACGTTCGCCTCATCGAGTGCGGCATCCACCTCGTCGAGCACGACGACCGGCGCGGGGTTCACCGACAGCAGCGCGAAGAGCAGCGCGACCGAGGTCATCGAACGCTCGCCGCCGGAGAGGATCGCGAGGTTCGAGATCCGCTTGCCGGGGGGCTGCGCGACGATCTCGACGCCGGGTTCGGACTCCGGCTCTTCCTCGTTCACCAGCAGCTTCAGCTCGGCGTGGCCGCCACCGAAGAAACGGGTGAAGTACTCGCCGAAGCGCGTGTTCACCTGATCGAAGGTTTCGACGAAGCGTTCGCGGATCAATCGACGGAGGTCGCGGATCGCCTCGCGCAGCTCGCCTTCGGCGGCCTCGAGATCGTCGATCTGCCCGACGAGGAAGTCGTGGCGCTCTTGCTCTTCGCTCAGATCCTCGAGCGCTTCGAGGTTCACGGGGCCGAGGCCGCGGATGGCGGCGCGCAGCTCGTGGATCCGCTCGCGGAGCGCGGGGATGTCGACCTCGGCGCCACCGGCGATCGCGGCGGGCAACGCCAGCTCGACGGCTTCGCTCTCCTCGTCGTCGTCGTCATCGGCCTCGAGCGAATCGAGTTCGCCGTCGATCGCTTCGGAGAAGGCGGCTGCGGAGGCGGCGACGATACGCGGGCGGACGGAGCCGTCGTCGCGGATCTCCATGCCTTCCTCGTCGACCTGCTCGCGGAGCTGAGTCACGCGCTGCGCCTGCTCGCGAACGGTGGCCTCGCTGGTGAGCATCTCGCGCTCAGCCTCGAGGAGTGTGCGCTGGACATCGTGGCGTGTCGCCGACAGCCCGCGCTCTTCCTCCTCGCGCTGGGCGACGGCGGCGTGGGCGGGGCCGACCGCCTCCTGCGCCTCGGTGCGGGCGCTGCGGTTGTTGGCCAGCCGAGCGCGGTAGTCCTGCAGCGAGAGTTCGAGGTCCTGCTGTTCGCGGGTGAGGTTGGCGAACTGGTTCCGCTGCTGCTCGAGCTGCTCGCGCAGGCGGCGGCGTTCGTCCTCGCGTTCCTGCCGGCGCGTGGTCTCCGCGCGGTGCTCCGCCTCCCGCTGAGCGAGCGTCTGCGTCGCGGCATCGAGGCGCACGGCGACCGCGTCGCGCTCGGTCGAGATCGACGTTGAGCGATCACGGAGCTTGGTGATGTCCAGTTGCAGGGCGGCGAACGACTGCTCGGCCGTGTCGAGCCGTTCGCGGGTGGCGGCGGCGATCTCCTCGGCGTCCTCGTCGCGGGTCAGCACGGTGCGGAGCGAACGCAGTTCGGAGACGACCTGGCCGAAGGCGCGGCGCTCTCGAGCGCGCTCCTGATCGGCGGCACGCACCTCGATATCGACGGCGTCGAGTTCGGCGCGGGCGATGACGATGGCCGCGCGGGCCTCGGCGACGACGCGCTCGCTGCGCTGTGCACGCTCGCGCTCCAGCGTCAGCCGCTCGCGTGCGACGGCGATCTGCTCCGGCAGCGACTCAAGCTCGCGCCGCAGTCCGAACTCCTCGACGCCCGCGCCACTGCGACCGCCGTAGACGGAGCCGTTGGGGCGGAGCAGGACGCCGTCGCGGGTGACGACCGAGCCGAGGCCGCGGCGCACCATCTGCTGAGCGACCTTGAGGTCATCGACGACGATCACGCGGCCGAGCAGCGTGTCGACGAGCGGCCGGTACTTCTGTTCGGTGCGAACGAGGCGTGCGGCGACGCCGATCACCCCGCGCTCGTTGAACAGGTTCACGGGGAACACGTGCTCGATGCGATCGAGCGGGTAGACCGTGGCCGCACCGGCCTCGGCGTCACGGAGGTACTCGATCGCGGCGAGGGCGTCCTCTTCGCGCTCGACGACCACGGCGGAGAGGTGCTCGGCGAGGGCGGCTTCGATCGCCGCTTCAAGGCCGCTCGGTACCTGGATCAGGCGGCTGAGCAGATCGACCACACCCTCGAGCGGTTCTTCGCGCGTCGGTGGCGTCTGGCGACCGGCCTCGATGACGGCGCGCGGCGCGCCCTGGGCGGTCTCCAGGCTGACGGTGAGCTGCTCGAGCAGCAGGTGGCGCTGCTCCAGCGTCCCGGCCTCGGACTCGGCGTCGCGCAAGTGCTTCGCGGCCTGCTCCTGCTCCGTTTGCACGCGCTCGAGCGTGGCCTCGGCGGCGGCGCGGCGCTTGCGCGCATCACCAGCGCGGCGCGCAAGCCGGACGGAGACCTCGCGACGTTGCGGCGAGCGGTCCCGGTAGGCGCGCAGATCCGCGCTCAGTAGCTCGAAGCGTTCGCCGGCTGCGCCGCGCTCGGTCTCGCGGCGGATCCGCTCGCGCGCCTGTTCGGCGATGCGACGCTCGGCGTCTTCGCGGTCCGCTTCGAGGCGGGCGCGGCGGGCCTCGGCTTCGGCCAGATCGCGGAGGATCGCGCGGGTCGTGTCATCGGCGGCGGTGAGCGCCTCGCGCTCACGGGCGAGCGTGCTGCGCGCCTGCTCAACGGTGGCCGCGAGGTTCGCGAGGGCGGTCTGATCATCCTCGGGAGCGGCGGCGCCGGGCGGGGCGGCTGCGATCGCCGCTTCCAGCTCGGTGCGGCGCTCGCCGATCAGCTGCATGCGCTGATCGGCGAGAGCGACGGCCTGCTCCAGGCGGAGACCCTCCTCGGCGAGCGCGCGCTCGGTCTTCTGCGACTGGGCGAGCGTGGCGCGGTGCTCATCGAGGGCGGTCGACAGGCCCTCGAGGCGTCGCTCGAGCTGGGTCATCTTCGAGGTGGCCTCGCCAAAGGCGCGCGAACGCTGGTCGTGGCTGGCCTTACCGGCGGCGTGCTTCTCGGTCGCCTCGCGCAGTTCGTGCTCAAGGTAGACCTGGAGCCCATCGGACAGCTCGGCGGCAAGCTCCTGGTAGCGCTCGGCCTTGCGGGACTGGCGCTCGAGCTGGCGGAGCCGTGGCTCGACCTCGCGGATCAGCATCCGCACGTGGCCCAGGTTGTCGCGCGTCTCGGTCAGGCGGCGCTCGGAGAGCGTGAGCTGGTGGCGGTGACGACGGAGATCGGCGGCTTCCTCGATCAGCTCGCGGCGCTCACCGGGGCGGAGCGCAAGGACCTCGTCGACGAGGCCCTGCGACATGTGGGCGTAGGAGTTCTGGCCGACCTGGGCGCGACGGAACAGATCCAGCACGTCGCTGAGACGCACCTGCTGCCCGTTGATCAGGTACTCGCTATCCCCGGAGCGGTGTGCGCGGCGGGTGACGGACACCTCGTTGAAATCGATCGGCATCCAACCGTCGGTGTTGTCCAGCGTGACCGTGACCTCGGCCATGCCCATCTGACGACGCTTGTCGGAACCGGAGAAGATCACGTCCTCGGTCTTGCGGGCGCGGAGCTGCTTCGACGACTGCTCGCCAAGGGCCCAGCGGAGCGCGTCCGCCACGTTGGACTTGCCGGAGCCGTTCGGCCCGACAATCACGCTCATGCCGTTGCCGAACTCAAAGCGTTGCCGATCGGCGAACGCCTTGAACCCATGGACCTCGAGTCGTCGCAGGTACACCTAGTGGCCGTCCCCTCGCGTCGCCACGCGCGACTGGTCGTCACCTTCGTCGTCGAGCCGCGCGCGGAGCCGTTCGAGGGCCTCCGCCGCTGCTGCTTTCTCTGCCTGTTGCTTGCTGGCGCCGGCACCGCGGCCCAGCGCCTCACCGTCGATCTCGACGGCGATCTCGTAGTGGCGCTCATGGTCCGGGCCGGATTCGGTGACCAGCACATACTCGGGCCTGACGGCGTTGTCGTCTTCCGCGTTGCCGAGCTGCTGGACGAGTTCCTGGAGCGCTCCCTTTGGATTGAGGGCGTCCGGGCTCATCTCCAGCGTCGCCAGTTCATGCGCGAGCGTCTCGCGGACGAACTTCCGCGCGACGCTCAGCCCCCGATCCAGGTAGAGCGCACCGACGATCGCCTCGTAGGCGCGCTCGAGGTTGCCCTCGCGTTCGCGCCCCCCGGTCTGATCCTCGCCGCGCCCCAGGCGCAGCCAGGGGCCGAGGTCGAGCGTTCCCGCGACCCGCGAGAGCGTTGGTCCACAGACGAGGTACGCACGCCACTCGGTCAGCCGGCCCTCGGGAACCTCGGGAAAGCGCTGGTAGAGGGTGCGGGCGACGATCATCCCGAGCACGGCGTCGCCCAGGAACTCCAGGCGCTCGTTGTGCTCGGTCGGATCCTCGGGGTGTTCGTTGGCGTAGGAGGGGTGGGTGAGCGCGGTCAGGAGCAGCGCGTGGTCGTTGAAGGTGGTGTTGAGCCGCGCTTCAAGATCGGCGAACCGGGCGGAAGGATCCGCATCGGAGGGAGCGTCGAAGTTGACGGGCACGGCACCAGCCTCAAGGGAAGACATGGGGGGTCGCAGGGTGGCGCTCACGCCTAGTCTCCCAGCGTACGCGCCCCACCGTGCGTACGATTACGTCGCGCCACCCCAGACAACTGGGAGGGCGCTGGTCGTTCGGGCCATGCTAGGAACGCGGTTCGGTGGTGTCAAGAATGGATAAACCGCTTACGCCGCCACACCGAAGGACGCTGGAGGCCGCACTAACGGCCCCCGCGCAGGCGCTGCTGCGCGCCGCGACCACCGAGGCCGACGCGCGCGGCCTCCAACTGTGGGCCGTGGGCGGCACGATCCGCGACGTCGCGGCCGGCGATCCGCTCGCCGATGTCGACCTCGCGGTCGACCGGGACGCGCTGCCGCTGGCGCACGCCGTTGCGCAGGCCCTCGGCGGAATCGTCAGCGGCGAGGAGCGATTCGGGACCGCCTCGGTGGTCGCGGGCGGCGAGCGACTGGACCTGGCGACGCTGCGCGACGAGCGATACGACGCGCCGGGCGCGCTGCCGTCCGTGACCCTAGGCGCGACGGTCGAGGCTGACCTCGCGCGGCGTGATTTCAGCGTGAACGCGCTCGCGCTCGCGCTGGCCGGACCGCGCGCCGGCGAGTTGCTCGACCCGTATGACGGGCTGGGCGACCTCGCGGCACGACGGTTCGAGGTCCTGCACCAGCGATCATTCGAGGACGACGCGACGCGTATCTGGCGCGCCGCGCGATTGGCGGCACATCACGATCTGCGACCGACCGCCGCGACACGCGAGCGACTCATCGAGGGCACGCGTTGGCTCGACACGGTCTCCGGCGACCGGTTGTGGAGCGAGTTCGCCTTGATCGCCGAACGAGGGCGCGCCGGACGAACGCTCGGACTCCTCGATGAATGGGGCGCCCTCGAAGCGACGAGCCCGGCGCTCGCGCTGGCAGAACCGGCGCGGACCGCCCTGCGCCGGCGCTGGCGGCCGTTGCCGGCGGCACGGCTCGCCGCCGTGGTGCTGGCGACGAGAGAG
>JAQCIU010000040.1:0-27737 GCA_027593235.1 Chloroflexota bacterium | reverse complement strand
CGCTCGGCGCCATGACACCATCAGAGAAGCTCACCGAGCTGCTTGCGCTGACCGCTTGAATCCGCCATGTCATACGCGTCCCCTCTGGTGGGCGTTTGAGACGGCTCCGCGGATACGCGGGCCGTCACGCCCGGCTATTACACATCGAGATTACGGTCGCAATGACCTTTGTTCGATGTCATGTCGAATCGTTCGGCTATTCAATTTATTTAGTGGTCCGGTTTCATCACAGTCGGCATAATTTCCCCGTTCATCGCCGCAACCGGTTCGGCGGCGTACCGCACCCACGCCTGGGAGATGGCATACGAGCGTAACAGCCGGGTGGTCAGCGCTTCGTGTGGCGTCACCCGACTCACGAAGAAGTGCGTACGACGCGGTGGCTCCACCAGCGGCCGCACGATCAGCCCAGCGGTCTGCACCGCATGATCCCGAGGCACGATCGACACCCCGACGCGACGCTGCACGAACGCGCGGATCGCAATCACGCTGTTGGAGATGAACTCCGGCCGAGGCTCAACGCCACCGCGCGCGAACCACCCCTCCACCTGGCTCTGGCTGAAGGTGAACGTGGCGTCCCGGTACGCAACGATCGGCTCATCCTCGAAGTCGCGAGGGCCAACGATCTCCAGCTCGGCGAAGCGGTGCCCGGGCCAGCTCAGCGCGACGTATTCCTCGTCGTAGAACTTCTCTTTCGACAGGCCGCTGACCGGCGTGGGATCTGAATGAATCCCAATGTCCGAGCGGCCGTAGCTGATCTCCCGGTCGATATCGCGGGAGGGCCGCGCCGTGACGCGGAAGTCCACGACCAGGCCCGGATGCTCCCCTCGAAACCCAACGCAGATATCGGGAATCGGGAACTCGCAGAGGCTCTGTCCAACCAGCAGGGAGAGTGCGCCACCCTCGGCCGGTGCGCCCCCTTCGGCGATCGCGTCATCCAGCAGGCGGAGCTGCCGGATGATCTTGTGAGCGTGCTGGTAGACAACCTGCCCCTCCGGGGTGAGCGTGACGCGCCGGCCATTGCGCTGGAGCAGCGAGGCCCCGACCGTCGACTCCAGTCGTTGCACCCGTTGATAGACGGCGGGCTGGCTCACGGCGAGCACGCGCGCGGCACGTGAATAGCCACCTTCGTCGGCAACCGCCACCAGCGTTTGCAGGAGATCGATGTTCATAGGGTCCTCGGCGCGTGCCGCTCCGGGCCGCGGGTCTGTGACCCGCGCGCCTTCGATTGTCGCGCCGGAGAATAAGCGATCCGAATAGCGGAGTCATTGCAGCGTTGTCGACCGCAGCGGACGATTGGGTGGGCGCGAGCCTGTCTAGGCGGCGTCGCGACGGGAGCGCCGTCGCTCGAACTCAGCGGTCTGCGCGGACTGCGAGAGGAGATCGAGGACCTCCGGAGAGAGGTTGTAGGCCGGATCGTTGGTCACGATGGCCAGCGCCTGCTCGGCGGTGAGGCCGGGCCCCTCCGGCGCGGGGATCTGCTCCCAGGCCAACCGCACGGCGGCCGCCAGGAGATCGTCGAGCTGGAGATCGGCCGCCGTCATCTGTTCGTCCCACTGGGTGCGGAGGCCATCCAGGAGCATCAGCGCCGTCTCCTGGTCGCGGTACTCCTCCGGCATCGCGATGTGGTGAGCCGCCTCGGCCGCGACCAGCATGCGCAGCGGATCCGCGGTGTCGATCGGCAAACCTCGTCCGAGGCCGACCGCGACGACGTAGCGCTGCGCAAGCGCGACCGCCAGGCGTTCCGAGCCGGAAGCGCCATCGACGGCGGTACGAATCAGCAGCTCCATCACGCGGTTGCCTCGGCGGCGGAGCGTGCGTGGTGCGTTGGCGCTGACCCGGTCGCCACTGGCGGCGCGGGTACGGTCGCCGCCGCCGAACTTCGCGGCGTACATCGCGCGGTCGGCGGCCTCCAACAGCTCTGATGCACCGGTCCCGTCGTCGGGGGCGAGGGCGAGGCCAATCGAAATGCGGACCGGCACTGGCGCGTTGCCAAACTCGTGGTGAATATCGCGCAGCGAGTCATGCATCCGCTGCGCGACGATCAGCGCCCCTTCTTCGGTCACGTCTTCCATCACGACGACGAACTCGTCGCCGCCGGTACGAGCAACGAGGTCCTCACCGCGTACCGCCCGGCGCAACTCCTCCGCGACGCGCTGAATCGCACGGTCGCCCGCTTCGTGGCCCAGCGTGTCGTTGTACAGCTTCAGCCCGTCCATATCGACGACCAGTACGGCCGAGTGTTGGCCCTCGTCCAGTTCGGTCCGCAGCGTTTTCAGGCGCTCCTGGAGGAAGCGATAGTTCGGCAGGCCGGTCAGCATGTCGTGGCGCGCGGCGTGCTCGGCACGCTCGTAGAGGCGCAGGCGATCGATGGTCACGGCCAGCAGGCCGGCAACTTCCTCGAGCGCGCGGAGATCGAACTGTTCGTAGTCGGCGAAGCCGTAATTGACGAGCGCGAAGATCGCGGTGGGCTGACGCCCGTGAACGATCGGGACGGCGGCGACCTCGGCGGCATCGTCGCCAACGAGCGACCAGTCCAGTCGGGCCAGCGACTCATCGGAACGTGGCAGCGCAACCGCACCACCGTGGCTGAGCGCCCGCGCGAGCACCGAACCGGCGAGCGGGGCGGAGATCAGTTCGGCGTGCGGAGCGGGCGGGTAGATCGCGACCTGTTCCGCGATCTCGCCGGCCTCGTCGATCGTCAGCATGACTGCGCGCTCGAACGGGATCAGCCAGCGAATCTCCTCCGCGAACGCGTCGAACGCACCGCGCAGATCGACCGCGGAGGCGACGATGCTCGCGAGGTTACGCTGGGCCTCGATGCGGGAGGCGCGCTCGGTGGCCTGCCGGTACAACTCGGCGCTATCGAGGGCCAAAGAGAGCTGTTCGACGGCACGCTCCGCAAGACGCGCGGAAAGCAATTGCGCCTCGTCCGCAACGAGGATCACCGCGCCAAGCAGTTGTCCCTTCGGTCGCATCGGCAGCGTGAGTCCGGCCTGCGCGTCCGCTGCGATGAAGCTGGGCACACCGCCGACGGCGCGGGTCCAGGTCGTCGCGGAGCGCGCATTGAACCAGCCGTGGGCGGCGTCTGCGCCATCGACGGCGATCGTGTTGCGGCTGCGGCCGCCGGACGAGAACTCGATCACCTCGGAGAGCGTGTCGTCGCGCACCCGGATGATGTACGCCTGTTGGTACGGGAACAGTCGGTACAGCGCGGAGGCGAAGTCCGAGTAGAGCCGATCAGTGTCGGCGCCGCTCTGGATGACACGGCCAATCTCGGCCAGTGCGGCTAGTTCATCGAAGCGTCGCTGCTGGAGCTGAACGAGCTGCTCGCCCTCCAGTCGACGTCCGACCACGTTGGCCACGCGGACCAGCACCTCGATGTCCAGGGGCGCCCAGCCGGCGTCGGCCGGGGCGGCCAGCACCAGGACGGCGGCACGGCTGCGATTCGTCCGATCGCTTGCCTCGGGAAGGGTGTCGCCGGTGTCGGAGGGGGCGTCCGCGTCCGACCCGACCGGCGCCGGTACGGCGCTGAGCGAGGCGGCGAGGATCGGCGCGACGACGATGTCGCCGAAGCGAGCCCGCAACACCGGATCGCCCGTCTGATCCGCGGGCGCGAGGTGTGGGGTGGCGGACGACGACTTGCCGCCCTGAGGAATGAGCGCGGTCAACGCCGTCAGCTCCGCGTCGGTCAGCGTCGGGCGGCCATCCTGCTGCCAGCGGGCAAGCTCCGGGCCGGTCGCGCCGCCTTCCACGCTGACCACGCTGGCGAATACCGGCCCGAGGCTGGCGCCAATCTTCGCGAGGAGTTCATCGAGCTGCTGGTGGAGCGGAGCGTCGGTGCCAAGGAGCGCTGACACCTCGGTGACGAGCAGCTCGCGGTCGGCCAGTGCCAGCGCGTCGCGGTAGAGCCGCGCGCTCTCCAGCGCCGCTCCCATTTCGCGGACGATCAAGGTCAGCAGGTGAAGCTCCTGCTCTCCCCAGTCGCGGCAGGACGCACCAACCAGGGTGAGCGATCCACGGACCGTGCCCTGGGTGACCATCGGCACGATCACGTAGGCCGGCGTATCGATGGCGGCGTCCTCGCCATCCTCGGAACGCGTCACGCCCTCGTGCGCGTCGATCGCGGCATCGATTACGGCGGCCGGCAGGCCTGGCAGATCGTCCACGTCGGGGACGGGGCCGACCAGGATGTCGGTGCCGCCCTGATCGGCTGGCAACAGTTCGCGGATCTGCACCGAATCGACGCCCAGCAGCCGCGCAACCAGGCGCGCGGCGCGGCGAATCGCGGTGAGATCCTCGAACGGTTCGTTCAGGGCGAAGGAGATTGCGTTGACGATCGACAGCGCGCGGTTGCGCCGCGCCAGCTCCTCGGTCTTGCGCTCCACCTCGGCGGCGAGTCGGCCGCTGATCCGCTGCGCCTCGGCCTCGGAGGCGCTCAGGCGCGACTGGGCCTGGCGCAGCTCACCGACGGAGCGTTCCAGGTCGGCGCGCGATTGTGCAGCCCGTCGCGCGCGTACGAACACGAACCCCGCACAGATCGGGAACAGCGCGAGCGCGATCACGAATGAGCCGGCGAGCGAAATCGCTCCCGACAGGCCGCTCGGATCAAGCGGCGTGACAACACCGGACGCAAGGAGCAGGGAGCCCACGAGGTAGCTCGATATCGCGGACGCCAGCATCACCACGACCGCTTGTCGCTGGAGTTGCGCGGCGCTAGCGCTCAAGAGGACGGCAAGTCCCACCGGAATGATCCATGTCGGTCCGGCGACCAGCGGGGCGCCGATACCGACCAGGCTCAGGAAGAAGACGCGGAAGGCCGTGACCCGCAGGTCGAAATCCCGGACCGTCTTCGCCGCTCGTCCGACCCGGATCTCGGATTCCGAAAGTGCCGCGCCACCGACCAGCACCACCGGCCAGATCAGGAAGTCCGGCAGCGCACCGATCAGGCCGCCCAGGACCACGAATGCCGTGAGTGCGAGCAAGCCCCGACGCGCGAGCCAGGGCGCGCGGAAAGAATCGACCCGCGCTTGCAGATCGGGATCGCGTTCCACGCTATCGTGGAGTAGCAGCGCAGCTAGAAATCGGTCACGCCACATGCCTGACGGAATCCCCCCCTATGTCCTGGTGGTCCGGATCGTGTCGATCCTGGGGATGTCGTTTGCCCTCGCGATCGGGTTGTTGCTGCTCATCGGCGGCTGGATCCTGCCCGCGCTGATCGCGTTCGCATGCTTCGCCCCATCATTTGGCTTACTCGTAATGATCGAACGATTTGCTGCTGTCGATAGCGACGCGGCAGAAAGTTAGGCGGCGTCAGCCGCGCGGCCGGTCGCGGGCGTCCAGCTCAGCAGTACCCGCTCAAACGCCGCAATCACGACCGGATCGAAGCTCAAACCGCTGCCTTCTGCGATCTCGTCCTGCGCGGCCGTCGCGGAAAGCGCCGGACGGTAGGCGCGTTGTGATGTCATCGCGTCCCAGGCCACCGCGACCGAGACGATTCGGGCCCCAACGGGGATCCGTTCCCCCACCAGGCGGCGAGGGTAGCCGTTGCCATCCCAGCGCTCGCGTGCGGCATAGAGCAGTTCAGAAGCGCCCCGTAATTCAGGGACTTCCCTGAGAATCCGCCAACTGTGCTCCGGGTGCCGGCGGAGTTCCTGCCAGTCCAGGTCGTTGAGCGGTTGCTGTTTGGACAGCACCGTCGCGGGCACGCCGAGCTTGCCGAGGTCCGACAGCGCGGCCGCGCGGTAGATGTCCTCCATCTCCGGACTGCCGTCGATGATCCCGCACGCACGTGCGAGTTCGCTGGCCATCGCGATCACCCGCCGTGGCCGACGCTCCGCGGATCGGTCGTGGAACTCGAGGGCAAGCTGCAAGGCGCGAATCACGCCCTCCACCGTGTCTTCGAGCGGGCGTGTCGAGCTGGCGCGGCGCATCCGCGAGATCCGCGTCGGGCGCTCACGTTCGGTGCGATAGTCGGCGATCGCCTCGCGGACCATCGGTACCAGCTCGGCGGTGATGTCAATCGGGTGGCGGACACAGCGGAACGCAACCCGGCTCAACTCCGGCAACGCCGGTTCAGGGGTATCGGCGGTGGCAGGAAGGGTGAGAATCACCCGCGCGGCAGGACGGCTACGCCCGGCCGCACGCAGGATCGCCAGGGCGCCCGCATCCGCGCCCGGGAGGTCCGCGACGACAGCCATATAGTCGTGCCGCCGGAGCATGAAGCAGGCCGGGCCTACACCATCCGCGACATCGACTTCATAGCCGGCATCGTGAAGCCGGGTCACGAGGTCAGAGCAATCTGCCTCGGCGTCGTGCGTGACGAGTAGGCGACCTGTCACAAATGGCCCTCCGCCTGTAATTCTCGGTCGAGAGGGGGTCGATCAGCAGAGAGAGTGGCCCCTCAGTCCGCACCAAATTCAGGTGCACGACTGAGGCAGTCGCGGGGATCTCCCGATCAGGACGAAACGATCTCGATCGAATCGATGTGATCGCCGGGATCGGAGTCCACCGCGGGATCACGCGGAGCAAGCGCATCCGCGACCTCGATGCCCTCGATCACGCGACCGAGGACGCTGTAGCGACCGTTCAACTGCGGCGAATCACGGAGCGCGATGAAGAACTGCGAGCCGTTGGTATTCGGCCCGCCATTCGCCATCCCGACCGTCCCGCGAACGATCGCCGTTTCTGAAATTTCGTCAGGAAACCGGTACCCCGGCCCGCCACGGCCGCTCCCGCCCGGATCCCCCGCCTGCGCGATGAAGCCCGCGACCACGCGGTGGAACGTCGTGTCCTCGTAGAAACCCTCACGCACGAGGAACACGAAGTTGTTGACCGCGATCGGTGCGATCGAGGGCAGCAATTCGATCGCGATGTCGCCATGTTCGGTGTGGACGATCGCGCGCAGCGGCTGATCGAGTTCGATCTGCATCGCTGGCGGCGCCTCGTATTGCGTTCGCAGCTCAGGCCCCACCCTCGATGATCTCGATGCCGATGATGGTGTCGCCTTCGGCCTCCGGCGCCTCGTCCGGATCGCGCGGTGTCAGGCCCTCGAGGATGTCGAGCCCCTCTGTCACCTCGCCGAAGACGGTGAAGCCACCATCGAGGTGCGGCGTCAGCCCCAGCGTGACGAAGAACTGGGAGCCGTTCACCCGCCCCGCCGAGTCCTTAGCCATCGAGAGCGCGCCCGGGAGGAACTTCAGTGAGTTCAGCTCCTCCGTCAGGGCATAGCCCGGTGAGCCGGCGCCACCACCCGAGGGATCGCCGCCCTGAGCGACGAAGCCCGGGATCACCCGGTGGAAGGTCAGCCCGTCGTAGAAGTGGTTCTGCGCCAGGAACACGAAGTTGTTGACGTACTCGGGCGCCTCGTCCGCGAAGAGCTTGATCCGCACGTCGCCGCCATCGAGGTGGATCACCGCCTCGTAGCTGGCGGTGGTGTCGATCGTCATCTCTGGCGGAGCGGCGTAGAAACGCACGATCGTTCCGTCCGGATCCGCGCCGGCAGTGCTCTCGGCAGTCGCCGTCGCGGTCGCCTGATCGTTCGCCGCCGGATCTGTGGATCCGACCTGCGTCGCGAAGAAGAAACTCCCGAGGCTCAGCACCATCACGATGATCCCGCCGAGGAAGAAGCCGCGCGTGTGGCGCTGCATGAATCCCATCGGCCCGGTGAACTCGACGTGCCCCGCCGGTTCCGGAGCGCCGCTGTGCACCCGTGCGCGCTGTCGCTCGCCGCGGCGCTGTCGCCGTCGCTGATCGCGTTCCTGTTGTCTGCGGTTGCTACTCAAGAACTCGCCGATTCCCCAGTCGCCATCCGGTTGATCGCCTCGGCCAGTGCGGCGGGCTGTCTGCTCGATACATGGTACCGATGGTCGTCCGCGGCACGGATCACCACACTGCCACGCTGGAAGGCCTGCGAATAGGCGCGGTGCCCGCCGCTGGAGATCCGCACGCCCCAGCCCCCGTAGCGCAGCCACGGATAGCGATCCGGCGCGGCATCGAGGATCGCGCCCGCCACGAGCTCACGCCCGAGCGGCCCGAACCCGAACTGCAGCCGCTCCGCCGTCACATGGACGCGCAACGTCGCGAACGTCCGCACCACGTAGAACATCGCGAGGCCCGCCAGCAGCAGCACCGCGGCGAGCGGAATCCGGCCCAGCGCCGGCATCTCCCCGGCAAGCAGCACGACCACCGAGGCGATCACCATCACCACCCCCGCGACCGCGGCGACGCCAAGCAGCCAGCGTGGCGCGGGGATCGATTCGTCGTATGGCGTTGGAAGCGTCATCAGCGGCGTCCTCCGGAGAGTGGAATCGTCGCTGGTACCCTCGGCAGGATTCGAACCTGCGACACCTGGCTCCGGAGGCCAGTGCTCTATCCCCTGAGCTACGAGGGCGCGACTCGGAGTGTACGGACCGCCTGATCTGGGGCGCAATTCTCAGCGTGTTTGACCTCGATCGTCGCCGCCATCAGCGGCCACGCCGTGCTACCCGCCCGCCGGAAGGTTCGCGAAGAACGACGCGACTTCCCGCGCGTACAGATCCGGCTGCTCGAGTGCCGCAAAATGCCCGCCGCGCGCTGGCTCCGTCATCCGCACTAGCTGGTAGCGCCGCTCCACCACCTCGCGCGGCGCCGCCCACGGCTCCGCCGGGAATCGCGCGTACGCGGTGGGCACCGTGACCCGACCGGCCAGCGAGGCCGCCACCCCGGGCCGCCGCGTCTCGTAGTAGATCCGCGCGGCGGACAGCACCGATCCGGTCAGCCAGTACAGCATCACGTTGGTCAGCAGCCGATCACGATCGAACGTCTCCCAGAGCCCGTCCTCGTGATCGGACCAGACCCAGAACTTCTCCAGGATCCAGGCCAGCAGCCCAACCGGTGAGTCCTGCTGCGCGTAGGCCAGCGTCTGCGGTCGCGTCCCCTGGATCAGGCTGTAGCCCGTCTCCGTCGCCTGGAACGCCTGCTGGCGCTCGCGATACGCGCGCTCCTCCTCGCTCATCTCGCCATCCGCCGGTGGTGGCCCGCCCCCCACGAAGTTGAGGTGCAGCCCCAGCACCGCCTCGGGTTGTTGCAGGGCCAGCGCCGTGCCCGTGATCGCGCCCCAGTCGCCGCCCTGCACGCCGTAGCGCTCGTAGCCCAGTTCGCCCATCAACGCGTGCAACCGCGCCGCGATCGCCCCCGGGTGCATCCCCGGCGCGCTGGGCGCCTGCGAGAAGCCGAACCCGGGCAGCGACGGCACCACCAGGTCAAAGCCCGGACCGCCATCAACCCCCGCCGCGAGCAGTTCCGCGGCATCCAGGAACTCCACAATCGAACCGGGCCAGCCGTGGATCAACAGCAACGGGATCCGCTGCTCATCACCCGGCCCCGTGTACAGCAGCGAGTGCAGCTCCTCGCCCTCGATTGGGCCTCGGAGGTGGGTCAGCGCGTTCAGCTTCGCCTGCTGCGCGAACCAGTCGTAGTCGCTGCGCCAGTAGCGGACGAGGTCGCGCAACACATCGTCGCGGGTCCCCGCCGCCCAGCCTTCCTCGACAGTGACTTCGGGCCAACGGGTCGCATCTATGCGCCGGTGCAGATCCGCGATCGCGCGCTCGGAGAACTCGATGCGAAACGGTAGAAGTGCCATGCGCGGCAGTATGCCGCAGCCCGCCCGCAGCGCGCGCTCCTCGACGGTGTGGGTGGCGCCCGCAGCGGGATTTGGAACATCAACGCAACACGCATCGGTTATGGTCAGCTAGATTCTGTTCGGTGATGTGCGCCCGGCTGCGTTTTTCATGCGCACCGCCTGCTCTGCCCGTCGGGGATCGTTGTCGGCCAACTGCCGGACGCCTTGGAGGATCGCGAATTGCAGAGTGATCACTCCACGGCCCTTGATAGCGGCCCCGACGCCGTCGCTCCCATCGCCGGGTTCGATATGTCCCGACTCTCCGCGTTCTGCGCGGCCACGCCAGCGCCCACCGCTCATCGGGGATACCGGGTCATCAAGCGCCTGTTGGACCTCGTCGCCGCTGTCATGCTCCTTGTCGTTCTCAGCCCGCTGATGGCCGTGATCGCTGTGGCGATCCTGCTTGACTCTCCCGGCGGGGTGTTCTTCAGTCAGCAACGCGCTGGGCTGCGTGGCCGCCCGTTTCGCCTAGTGAAGTTCCGCACGATGCGGCGTGGCGCTGAAGATGAGCGGCTCGACGTGGAGTCGCTGAATATGACGATGGGCCCCACTCCCTTACTTCTACAAGATGAGGCTCGCCGCCGCGAACGATGACACCGAAGGGCGCAATGATGGCTCGGCGTGATTACGGTGGCGGAACCGTTGAAGAGCGCGCGTCGGGTCGCTGGCGAGTCACAGTCGAACTGCGCCCGGATCCCACTACGGGGAAGCGACGTCGCCGTCGGTATACCGTCCAAGGGAGCAAGCGCGACGCGCTCCAGGCCCTGCGCGCTTCGTTGAACGAGCGAGATCACGGAGGTGTCGACCCGAACCGGACAACGACGGCGGAGTGGCTGCAACGTTGGCACGAACGGCGGGTTGCTGACCAGGCCGTCTCGCCACGCGTAGCTGAGAACTACAGTGCGATCTTGACCAAACGGGTCGTTCCGGCGATTGGTTCGGTGAGGCTCCAAGATCTTCGGACCGAACACATCCTCACGCTGAAGCAGCAACTCTCCGAGGACCTAGCACCGGCGACCGTCAAGAAGGCCCTCGGGCTCGTCAAGCAAGGACTATCGGCGGCGGTAGCTGCTCAGTTACTCGTTCGAAACCCGGCGATGGCGGTACCCAGTCCGTCCTTGACGACCGGTGTTCGGGAGCGACGCGCGCTGGATGAGACTGAGGTCGCTCAGCTACTCGATGCAGCACGCAGTACACCGTACGACGTGCCGATTCGGTTCTCACTTGCGACGGGGATCCGGCAGGCAGAGTTGCTCGGCGCCACGTGGCAGGCGATAGACCTCGAACGGCGCAGGTTCGAGATCCATCAGACGCTGGCACAGCTGCGGGGCCGGTTCACGATGCGACCGCCGAAGACGCGAAACTCCCTGCGAACGGTTGAACTCAGCGACAGCACGGTCGGATTGCTGCGCCGCCACCGCTCGACGCAGCTCGAAGATCGACTGCGACTGGGGACCATCTGGGAGGATCAGGACCTCGTCTTCCCCGGCCGTGTGGGCAGCCCTCAGTTTCGACAGGCCTTCTATCGGGGGTTCAAGGAAGTTGTCGAGCACTCAGAAATCGACGCTCCGTCAACGGTGAACTGGCACATCCTCCGTCACACTGCGGCGAGCCTGTGGTTGAAGGCCGGCGTCGACGTATTCACCGTTTCGAGACGGCTCGGGCACGCATCCGCAAGCTTCACGATGGATCAGTACGGGCACTTGCTGGCGGGCCAACAACAAGCGGCGGCTGAGGCGCTAGATCACCTCCTGGGATGAGTGACCCTCGCTCTCCGATTGGGGCTAACTCGCCGCCTCCGAGGCGCTGACGCGCGGGCAACGGTCGAGGGCTTCGGCGCGGCAGACCAACTCGGGGTCGTCCCTGACGCGCCGACATCAACGTCGCTCCAACCGGTGAATGGCTTCGACATGGCCCCAATTGCTCATGTCGGTGATCAGCGCCGTCGTGATCTATCCAGTGTTTGCTGGTGCCCCCAGGGGGAATTGAACCCCCGTTTCCACCTTGAAAGGGTGGCGTCCTCGGCCACTAGACGATGGGGGCCGAAGCGGAACGTTCGCGCACCTGGGCGCGAGCGGGTCCGAGGATACCAGCGGCGGAAGTTGGGAGAAATCGGTCGCGCCACCGTTGGGTGGCGCGACCGGGTTCGTGCTCGCCGCGGCGGTTACCGCGGGAGGGTGGGCCAGCTTCGGCCGGCTGGAAGCTGGTCGCCGGCGGGCCGGAACGGCGCGCCGGATGGGTTCGAGGGCGGGCCACCGCGCGAGGGCTGGTTCGGCCGCGGCGCTCCCCGATCCGCTTCGGACGGGTGCGGCGGCGCTGTGGGCGCCTCGGTGGCGGTCAGCGCGTTCCGCTCTGGAGCGTTCGCCGTGGCGGGCCACGATGGAATCGCTCGAGTCTCGGCAGGCGCTGGCTCATCATCGACCTCCACCCCGGAGGTCGTCTCGACCTCGTTGGTGCGGGCGTCCGCAGCCTCGGTGGACGCGGTGACCGCGCGCAAGGCTTCCGTGACCTGATCGACTTCGGCAGCCGGCGCCTCGATCGTTGCTTCCTCGACCTCAGCGACTTCGCTCTCGAGCTCAACGAGATCGACTTCGACGACATCGAGTGCCGCTGCTTCGAGTTCCACTGCGTCGAGTGCCGCTTCGAGTTCGACCATCTCCTCGGCGACGGTCTCGTCGGTGGATGTCGGTCGCCCGATTGGCGGCGGGATGCCGCGCGAGGCTGGGACAGTCCAGCGCTGAATCGGCTCGTCCTCGAGGATCACGGTCGGCTCGTCAACCGGCATCGAGTCAGCCGCGATCAGTTCCTCGACTGCTTCTTCAAGGTTCGGCATGGTCGCTTCGGCCACGTCGGACGCCTCAAGGGTGGGGAACTCGATTGCGACATCCGTCGCCTCGAGGTCCTCCCGTGCTTCTGTCGAGGAAGCGGCGATGTCGTCGACAGCGGTGAACTCCTCGACGATCGCGGACACGGGCTCCGGCTCGCTGACGGCTTCGACCACCTCGACTGCTTCGACGACCTCGCCGAAGACCGCCGCCTCAGGAGCCGCGGAGACGGCGGGCGTGGATGCCACGACGTCCTCGGTGACTGCCTCCGCGATCGGGGCCTCGGCCTCGGCCGCGTCAGTGGCGAGTGCCTCGACCACCTCCTCGGCGACTACCGCCTGGGCGACCTCGGGAGTCTCGGCGACGACATCGATCACTTCGTCCGCGATTTCCACGACCGAGGTCTCCGCAACGGGAGTCTCGAGGGTGGGGGTTTCGACGACGGGAGAGACGGCCGCCTCGATTAACTCGACTTCGGACGGGACGGTCAGTTCTGCGAGCTCAGGGTCGATCACGGCAGCGACCGAGGACTCATCGTCCTCGTCGGAAGTCGTTGCCGACGACGTCTCCTCGATCGTTTCGATCGTCGCGACCGACTCCTGGAGCGTCGCAGGCATCGCGGACTCAGCGTCGTCGAGGGTATCGACGTCCTCGACAGCGGGAGCGAGCAGGGACTCGGGTGCGTCTACCTCTGCGGCGTCGGCGGCCACTGGCGCCACCGCGGCAACAACCTCCGCGGCAACCACTACCTCGGCGGTGATCGCTTCGGCGGTGATGGCCTCCGTTGCGTCTGGCAGTTCGGAGGCGTCGGCGTTCAACTCCGGCGTCTCCGCGGCAGTGCTCGCTTCGATCGAGGCGGGCGACTCAGCGACGAGGTCGGCTACCGGCTCGACGTCGACGTCGACGGTCGATTCGATTGAATCGACAACCGCGGCCGCGTCGTCGACGGGGGCGGCGGCGACTGGCGCCTCGATGTCCTCGAGCGCCGCTTCGTCCTCGGCGGTCGCTGGGTCGGTGGCGGTGGAAGCCGGGGCGGGCGGCGCCGCGGCGTTGCCAAAGGGGTAGGCACTACGGACCGCGGACTGCGGCACCGGGGTGACGGCAGGCGACTCGACTAGCACCGAGGGCGTGCGTGGCTCCGCGAGAGCGGCGGGCAGTTCACTGCGCGGCATCGTGAACGGCGGCGCCTCATCGACCGGGGGCGTGTTGGTCACCGGAGTCGGAGCGGGTTCAACCACCTCGATGTCGGCGAGTGGGGCCTCGGGCTCGGCCGGCGGCACCGGGACGGCTCGCGCGGTCTCGAACTCGGAGCGGACGGTGTCCACCAACGACGGTGGAACGGCGCTCGCGGGGAAGCCGCCGGCGGTCAGCGGGACACGGCCGTGCTCACTGGGTCGCGAGGGCACCGGGATGCCGGGACCGGGTCGATCATCGTCGGCGAAGGGGGCGCGCGGAGGCTCCGGAGCGGGGGTTGGGGAGAGATCCGGTCGATCGGGCTCACCCACAAGGCGCGCGTATTCGTCGTCACGGCGCTGCCACATCAGCCAGAGGGCAACGCCCGCGGCGATAAGGAGCAGCAGCACCGCTACGGCGCCGCGACGGCGGCGACGACGGCGCCCTGCAGCGCGATCCGTGATGCCAGCCATCGAGGCGGCGGCTTCACGGCTGCGGTCAACAAGGGGTGTGTCCTCGCCGATGAGCGCGCTCGCTCTGCCGCGGCCGCGACGGAGCGCGGGTGCGATCTTCGGCATGCCGGGAAGGCGTGGTTTGAGAGTGATACGGGCTCTCATATCGACCTCCAACGGGGACGGACGGGGGATCCTGAGGTCGCTTCGATCAAATCGAGGGTCCGCAAAATTTGTGGATATCTCCTCGAAGGGACGGAAGCGCCGCATTCTAGCACAAGCGATTTCGCGGTCCCGACGCTGGCCTCGGCGGGGCCTGCGGCGCCGCGTACGGCCGCCTGACGAGAAGGTCGGGGAACCGCAAACTGGGCGCGCGGGGGAGGCGGCGGGGTTGTGAACGGGCGCCGACCTGCCCTAACGGGCATTGAAGGCTATAGTCGTTGACTATTCTGAAGTCCCCCGGGGAGGTGGATTATGACGCTGCAGGAGATGCAGGACCGCAACCAGCGGCACGTCGTTGAAGAGTTTCTCAACCCTTCCCAGGGCTATTCGTCGGCCGGCTATCAGCTACTGCTCCGGCTCTCGAGCGAGCAGCTACCCGGGATGCTGGGTCGCATTACGACGACGCTGGGTGACGCTGGCGCGAACATCATGGACATCGACATTCGCGAGGCGCACGCCGACCGGATGGTTCGCGACTTCCGGGTGCTCTGCGACAGCGAAGAGCACGCGGGGCTGGTAGCGGAGGCGGTTGGCGCGCTGGACGGCGTGGTGATCGAACTGGCTTCCGACCGAACGTTCCAGCTTCATCGCCGCGGAAAGATTCAGATCGAGAATAAGGTGCACATCCGCACCAACGCCGAACTCGCCCACGTGTACACGCCGGGCGTCGGTCGAGTCTCGATGGCGATCCACGACAACCCGGACGCGGTCTGGGCGCTGACGATCAAGCCGAACGCGGTCGCGATTGTCACCGACGGAACGGCGGTCCTCGGACTCGGCGACATCGGGCCGGAGGCGGCGATGCCGGTGATGGAGGGCAAGTCGATGCTCTTCAAGTCCTTCGCCGACATCGACGCGTGGCCGCTCTGCCTGGACACGAAGGACCCGGATGAGATCGTGATGATCTGCCGCGCGATCGCGCCCGGCTTCGGCGGGATCCTGCTGGAAGACATCTCGGCGCCGCGCTGCTTCGAGATTGAAGAACGACTACAGGACCTGGACATCCCGGTCTTCCACGACGACCAGCATGGCACCGCGGTCGTGGTGCTTGCGGCGCTGATGAACAGCCTGAAGATCGTGAAGAAGCGTCCGGAAGACTTGAAGGTCGTGGTGCTGGGCGTGGGCGCATCGGGCGTGGCCTGCTCCAAAATCATGATGAACTTCGGCGTGAAGAACGTGATCGGCTTCGACCGCACGGGCGCGGTCTACCAGGGCCGCGCGAACCTGAACGTTGCGAAGGAGTGGTTCGCTGAGCACACGAATCCCGAGGGCTTCGATGGCTCGATCGCCGAGGCGCTCGTCGGCGCGGACATGTTCCTTGGCCTCTCCGGTCCGCGGCTGATCGAGCCGGAGTGGGTCACGAAGATGGCGGATGACGCGATCCTGTTCTCGCTGGCAAACCCGGAGCCGGAGATCCTGCCAGAGCGAATCCCGCCGGGCGCGGTCCGCGTGGTGGCGACCGGGCGATCGGACTACCCGAACCAGATCAACAACGTGCTTTGCTTCCCCGGACTGTTCCGCGGTGCGTTGGACGCGCACGCGCGCAACATCACCGAGGAGATGAAGATCGTGGCCGCACGCGCGATCGCGGATGTGATTCCGGACGACCAGCTCAACGAGGACTACATCCTCCCGTCGCCGTTCAACCCGGAGGTGGCGGCGCGAGTGGCAGCGGCAGTTCGCGAAGAGGCGATCCGTTCCGGCGACACGCGCACGTTCGGGCCTCGCGTCTACGTCTAGTACGCGCCCACGAGGGCGATCGGCCAATCCTTGAGATCGCAACAGCCCCGCCGAATGGCGGGGCTGTTGCGTTGTGCCGGCAATGGTTCGCGGTCAGGCGAAGGCGCGCGCCTCGATGGCGTCAACGACCGCCTGATTGAGGATCTTGATGTCCGGGTACGCGCTGGCCTGGGCTTGGAGTAGATGAGCCGGTCATCGACGGAGAACTCGAAGTCGCCGCCGTCGCCCATCTGCAGCTCCAACGAAGCGACGTCGTGCTGGTACTCGCTTAGGATCTCGGCGGCCGTTCAGGTCGCGCGCTGCATGTAGTTTCAGGGAACGCAGTACCGAAGCGTGATCCGCAGTCCGCTCGCCGCCATCCCGGTCCTCCTCGTGCGGTGCTATCCGTAGCGCTCTTCACGCCAGGGGTCCCCATGCATGTGGTAGCCGTACATCTCCCAGAAGCCGGGACGATCCTGGGCGACGAACTCGATGCCGCTGATCCACTTGGCGCTCTTCCAGAAGTAGAGCTGCGGGACCATGCCGCGGAGCGGAGCGCCATGCTCTGCGGTCAGCGGCTCGCCGTCGTGGGTGTGGACCAAGAGGACGTCCTCGCGATCCAGTTCCTCGATCGGGACGTTGGTGGTGTAGCCGCCGTAGCAGTGGAAGATGACGTGCTTCGCCTCCGGGCTCGGCTGGGCGAGTTCCATGAGGTGCTGGAAAGAGAGGCCGACCCAGTCGTTGTCGTAGCGGCTCCAGGTGGTGACGCAGTGGATGTCCGTGCGGAGGCTGGTCTGTGGGAGGGCCATGAGCTGATCCCAGTCGTAGCGTAGCTCGTTGCCGACGAGGCCAAAGACGCGCAATTCCCACGAGGCGAGGTCGACCCGGGGCATGCCTCCGTAGTGGAGGACCGGCCAGTTCTCGACGAGTCGCTGTCCCGGTGGGAGGCGTGGCCGTCCATCCGGTAGCTGGTCGCCGACCGGCGCGTTTGAGCCACGACCGAAGACGCCAAATGCCACAGCGGGTCCCTTCCACTGACGTGCGGACCGTGATCGTACCAATTCGGATTGGCCGCGGGCTTACGAATTAGGGTAGCGATCAGGTGCCGGCGTTTCGGCCGGATCGTGCTCGAACGCGAGGCTGCTCCGAGGCGATCACAGTGAGCGGGGATACCCATCGGATCGATGGGCGGACCGCGGGCGCAGCTTGGGCTACCCTCAATAGCTATGAATCAAGCGATCGAGGAACGAACCCAACCGGCGATCAGCAAGCATTCGCGCGGCCTCACCGATCGACTCGCGCCGCTGCTGCTCGTCGCGGCGGTGGTGTTCGCGATCGACCAGGTGACGAAGGCGCTAATCCGTGGCTGGCTGGCCGAAGGCGAGCGTTGGCCGAGCGACTTCACGCTGCTGCAGATCTCGCACGTGGAGAACAGCGGCGCGGCGTTCGGGATGCTGCAGGGCGCGGGTCCGCTGCTGATCGTGACCACCAGCGCGGCGATCGCGTTGATCGCGCTGACGATGTTGCGAGCGGAGAGTTACCCGCGTTCGCACCTCTACATGCTGGCGATGATCCTGGGCGGGGCGATCGGCAACCTGACGGACCGGATCGCACGTGGGTCAGTGACCGACTTCATCGATCCGACCCACTATCCCTCGTTCAATATCGCCGACTCGGCGATCGTGATCGGCGTCAGCGCGCTGCTGCTGCTGACGTTGTTCGAGGACACCGATGACGAAGACGCGCCCGCGCAACCGGCGGGCGCCGAATCGGACGTGGCACAGACGAGCGCACCGTCCGAGGGTGGGGCCGAGTGAGCGACGCTCGCCGCTTCATCGTCGAACACGCCGCGCGCCTTGATCGAGCCGTTGTCCAGGCGATGCCGGAACTCTCGCGCTCGCAAGTTCGCCGCCTGGTCGAGGATGGCGGGGTACTGGTCGCCGGCGAGGTTTCGACGCGCCCAGCGCAGATAGTGCACGCAGGCATTGAACTGCTGGTGACCGAACCGGTGGTCCCGAACATGGACTGGCAGGCCGCCGACGTGCCGCTGGACGTCATCTTCGAGGACGAAGAGACGCTGATCCTGAACAAGCCGACGGGGATCATCGTGCACCCGCGCCCGGGGATGAACGGCGTGACGCTGATCAACGCGGTGCGCGCGCGCTATCCCGAGGTGCGCGAGATCGACGACTCCGGTCGCGGCGGGGTGGTGCACCGACTGGATCGAGATACCTCGGGGGTGATCGCGTTCGCGAAGTCCGAGGCGGCGCAGTACGCGCTGAAACAGCAGTGGCGCGATCGCGAGACGCTGAAGCGCTACCTCGCGGTGGTGGAGGGCTTCGTTGATCCCGCCCACGGCATCATCGATGCGGAACTGGGGCCCGACCCGAACGACCCGCGACGGCGGGCCGTGGTGGAGCGCGGTCAGTCCGCGCGCACGGAGTTCGAGGTGCTGGAGCAGTTCGGGGACGAGGCCGCGCTGGTCTCGGTGCGCATCTTCACCGGGCGCACGCACCAGATTCGCGTGCACATGGCGGCGATCGGCCACGCAGTGCTCGGCGACGATATGTACGGGCGCAGGTCCGAGGACATCGGTCGGCAGGCGTTGCACGCGAGGCTGCTGGGGGTGAATCTGCCCTCGACGGGTGAGTGGCGTGAGTTCGAGGCGAGCTTGCCTTCCGACTTCGAGCAGCTTCTGGAGACGTTGCGCCGCCGCCACGATCCGCAGGCCAGCAACACCGCAAACGAGTAGGACCAGCCGCGATGACGACCGCTTCCGAGACCGACCGCCGCGTGCGCGTGCGCTTCGCGCCGAGCCCCACCGGAGACCTGCACGTCGGCGCCGTGCGTACGGCGCTCTGGACCTGGCTGTACGCGCGCCACACCGGCGGCACGTTCATCCTCCGCATCGAGGACACCGATCGCGCCCGCTTCGCGGAGGGGACGACCGAGGGGATCGAGCGATCGCTGGAGTGGCTGGGCATCGACTGGGACGAGGGGCCAATCGTCGGCGGTGCGTACGGCCCGTACTACCAGTCACAGCGCAAGGAGCGTTACCAGGAAGCGGCGCAGCGGCTGGTCGCGGAGGGCAAGGCCTACCGCTGCTTCGCGACGCCAGACGAGCTGCGCGAAATGCGCGAGGGTCAGCAAGCGCGCAAAGAGCCGCCGCGTTACGACGGGCGCTACCGCGACTACCCGGTGGCGGAGGCAGAGGCGCGCGCGACGGCCGGTGAGTCGCACGTCGTTCGCTTCAAGATGCCACTGGATGGATCGACCTCGTTCACCGATCTCTTGCGCGGTGAGATCACGTTCGAGAACAAGGAGCTGGACGACTTCGTGATCCTGAAGTCGGACGGGTTCCCCACGTACCACCTGGCGCACGTGGTGGACGACACGGCGATGGAGATCTCCCACGTCACGCGCGCGGAGGAGTGGATTCCCTCGACGCCACGCCACGTGCAGCTCTTCCGGGCGCTGGGGTACGACGAGCCGATCTGGATCCATTACCCGGTGATCCTCGGCCCGGACGGCGGCAAGCTGTCGAAGCGCCACGGCGCGAAGTTCGTGCTGGAGTACGCATCCGAGGGCTACCTGCCGGACGCGCTGCTCAACTTCCTGGCGATCACCGGTTGGGCGCTGGATGACCACACGGAGATCTTCTCCCGTGAGCGGCTGATCGAGGTCTTCGAGCTTGGCAACCTGAGCAAGAATCCTTCTGGCTTCGATCAGACGAAGCTGGAGTGGATGAACGGCATCTACCTGCGCGAGATGGCGGAAGACCAGCTCGTCGAGGTATTCCGGCGACGCCTGGAGCAGGCGCTGCCGCCGGACATCGCACGGCCGTTGGACCACTCGCTGATCGAGGCGTTCACGCCGCACGTCCGCGAGCGCCTGAAGCTGCTGACGGAGCTGGTCCCGCTGGTCGAGTTCTTCTTCCGCAGCGACATTCCGACGCCCGCGAACGAGGCGTTCCTGACGAAGAAGTGGAAAGACCGCGGGGGCGACGCAGCAGCGGCCCTGGGGACCGTCTTGAAGTTCCTTGAGCCAGTCGACGACTGGACAACGGAGGCGATCGAGGGCGCGCTGCGGACCGCGGCCGAAGAGCTGGATGTGCGAGCCGGCGATCTGTTCTCGCTGATTCGAGTCGCGATCACAGGCACCCCGATCTCTCCGCCGCTGTTCGAAAGCATGGAGATCGTGGGCAAGGGGCTTTCTGTCGAGCGGATCGAAGCGGCGGCGGAGCAGCTCGGTCGCGCGTAGGCCGCGTCCGTCGCGCACCGTGGACGGGCGCGCCCTCGGAATCCGGAAGCACACTGACTCGGGGATGACCCTCGTGACGCTCGGGCGGCTGCTTGCTAGGCTGTTTTTTCCGCTGGGGATTCGTCTAATGGTAGGACAGCGGATTCTGGATCCGTCAGTCGGGGTTCGAATCCCTGATCCCCAGCCACTTCCTCGCCCTCCCCCAATGAACCACTCGCGCTAGCCGACGCGGCGCGCGACCTCGTCCGATGCCGCGCGCATCTGGCGCCCAGCCGGTTCCAGTCCCGGCTGCAGGTGGAGACCAGCCCGGTGGCGCGTGTTCGACGGCGCGTTCCGAGCACGGTGCGGCCGAAGGCATCCCAGCTCGCGCGACGAACGTGGAGAGACAGCGTGCCTGTCAGCGCCTGTCGGGAGGCCCGGAACCACGAGCCGGGCACGAGAGCTGTTACGCCGCGGCACCGAGGATCTGGTGGCACTGGCCGAATCGGCAAACCGAGCTGCCAATCGGTGGCCGCGGCGCCGAGTGCCTTTCGTCGGACGACGTCGGGTCACTCGGACGTCCGGGGCTGTCCTCGCGAGATCGGGTGCGCCTTCCCTAGAGGTTGAGCACCGGGCGAGGTGCGTCCTGGACCATGGGGAAGGTGCCGATCTCCTCGGCGGGCGGGACAGGTACCTCGATGAGCGCCGGGGCGTTGCTGGCGAGGGCTTCGCGGAGCACGCCTCGGAAGGATTCGGGGGTGTCGGCGCGGAAGCCGGCGACGCCGAAGGACTCTGCCATCTTCACCATGTCCGGGTTCTGCAGGTCGGTGGCGATCTTGTGGCCGTTGTACTTCAGGACCTGCATGCGGCGGACGTTGCCGTAGCCGTTGTCGTTGAAAACGACGGTGACGAGCGGGATCTGCTGCTGCGCCTGGGTGGAGAGTTCCTGGACGTTGTAGAAGAAGCCGCCATCGCCGTTGATGGAGACGACCTTCTTGTCCGGGTTGCCGACCTGCGCGCCAAGCGCGGTGGCGAAGCCGTAGCCGAGCGTGCCCTGGTAGCCCGAGGTGAGCATGGTGCGCGGCTCGTAGACGGGGTAGCCGCCCATCTGCGCCCAGTACCCGACCTGCGTGCTCTCGCTGACGAGGATGCCGTCGTCGGGCAACTCCTCGCGGATGGTGAGGGCGTAGGCCGCCTGCATCTCCGCCTGGGCGTTGCCCTGGCGCGCGCGCTCCTTGAGCGCGGTCAGTTCCGCCTCGCGGGAGCTGCGCGCCCGGTTCGAGGACGGCACGAGGTTCACGAGCTGGCCGAGCGCGGACTTGGCGTCGGCCTCGATGCCGATGTGCGGGGTGACGGTCTTGCCGATCTGATCGGGGTCGACGTCGATCTGGATCACCGGCAACTCCGGCGGGAGCGAGACGGCGAACCGCGGGTTGAGGAAGAAGCGCGAGCCGACGATCAGGACGGCGTCCGCACTGCCGAACAGCTCCTGGGTCGGCAGGAAGCCGGTGAGACCTCGGTAGTCGCGATCGGAGACGGCGCCGCGGCCGTTGCCGGACATGACGACGGGGGCCTCGAGGATGCGCGACAGCTCGCGCAGTTCCTCCCAGGCGCCGGCGGAGAGCACGCCGCCGCCGGACCAGATCACCGGGCGCTCGGCCTTGCCGAGGATGGCGGCCGCCTGCGCGAGGAGATCCGGATCGCCGGGCGACGCCTCGGATCGATCGGAGGTGTCGGGCTCAAGCAGCGTGATGTCGGCGACACGCTCGAGGACGTCCGGCGGGACCTCGATCTCGACCGGGCGCGGGCGACCGGTGCGCAACGCCTGGAAGGCGCGACGGACCATGCCCGGGATCTCCTCGGGGGTCATCGCGCGCTCGGCGGATTTCACGACGGAGGAGATGGTTTCGAGCTGGTTGTTGATCTCGTGGAGGGCGCCGAGGCCCTTGCCGATCTGGTTCGAGGCGATCTGGCCGGTGACGCAGAGGACGGGTGAGCTGCAGGCGTAGGCGGTGCTCAGGCCAGCGGCGGCATTGAGCAGGCCGGGGCCCGGGACGACGAGGCAGGTCCCGATCTTGCCGGTGGTGCGGGCGAAGCCATCCGCCATGTACGCGGTGGCCTGTTCGTGCCGCGGGTGGATCATCCGGATCGCGTCGCGCTCTTCCCAGAACGCGTCGATCGCGTAGTCGAGCTGGATACCCGGGAGCGCGAAGATCGTCTCAAGGCCCTCGATCTTCAGCGACTGCACCAGGGCTTGTCCGCCGGTCATCTGCATCGAACTGCTCCCGCCGTCATCGGTCCGTCTTGGTCGCCCCGCATCATACGGGTTCAGGCCCGCTGGCTCGGGCACACAGGGGAGCGTTCGCCTACACTTCGGCCCACGTTGATTGGCTCTGTGAACGCGCTCTGGGGGAACAATGGGCAAGCTCGACGGCAAGGTGGCGGTGGTCACGGGCGCGAGCCGCGGCATCGGCCAGGCGATTGCGGAGCTGTTCGCCTCGGAGGGCGCGAAGGTGATCTGCGCGGCGCGCACGATCGCCGAGGGCGATCACCGGCAGCTTGAGGGATCGCTGAACCGCACGGTGGAGAACATCAAGGCGGCCGGCGGCGAAGCGGCGATGGTGCAGGCGAACGTGTCGGAGGAGGACGAATGCGTCCACCTGATCGACACCGCACGCGAGATCTTTGGTCCCGTCGACGTGCTGGTGAACAACGCGGCGCTGAACTACTACATCCCGATCGTGGACTACCCGACGAGCCGCTGGGTGCGATCGTTCGCGGTGAACGTGCACGGCCCGTTCATCCTGTCAAAGCTGGTGCTGCCGGAGATGATGGAGCGCCGCAGCGGCGCGATCGTCAACATCTCCTCGGGCGCGGCGATCGGCCCGGGTCGCGGGCCGTACGAGGACCAGGCCGTGCGTGGTGGGACGATGTACGGGGCTTCCAAGGCGGCGCTGGAGCGCATGTCGCAGGGCCTCGCGCAGGAAGTCTCGGCGTACAACATCGCGGTGTCGGCGCTGTCGCCCTCGCAGGTCGTACCGACGCCGGGGACCGTCTTCCACAAGCTGGTCGACGGCCTCGAGGACCCGCGTGGCGAGGCGCCGGAGTTCATGGCACGGGCGACGCTGCTGCTCGCGACCGAGGGCGCGGAGCGCGTGAGCGGGCGCGTGACCTACAGCCAGCAGATCCTGCAGGAGTTCGGCTGGATCGAGAACGGCAAGGGCACCGGGATCGATCGCACAGGTTCCGGCTACTCTCAGATCTGATCCCGATCGGTTTCGAGAGGCGGACCGGCAGCTTCGCCGTCCGCGCGGAGAAGAGGAAGCGCACGTCATGGACGAAGCGCTACGCCAGCTCAGCGACATCAAGCGCCTGGACGACCCAGTCCTGATCGGGTCGTTGAGCGGTTTCACCGACGGTTCCGGCGCCGCACAGGTGGCAATCGACCACCTGATCGATGTCTGGGGCGCCGAACCACTGGCGGAAATCGATCCGGAGCCGTTCTTCGACTTCACGGTTCAGCGTCCGCGCGTGGCGCTCGTCGACGGCGAGCGAGAGATCCAGTGGCCGGAGAATCGCTTTTATGTCGCACGGCCGCCCGGCGCGACGCGCGACTTCGTGCTGCTCAGCGGCATTGAGCCACACCTGCGCTGGCGCCGGTTCACCGCGGTGATCGCCGAGCTGGCCGAGGCGGTGGGATCGACGATGAGCATCACGCTGGGCGCGCAGCCCTCGGGTGTCCCGCACACGCGTCCGGTGCCGGTGTCGCTGTCGGCCTCGGATAGCTCGTTCGAGGAGCTGTTCGGGCTCCGTGCGCCCGCGTCGCGGTACCAAGGGCAGACTGGCATCGTCGGCGTGCTCAACCTCGGCCTGCGCGCGCGTGGCTGGCGTAACGCGTCGCTGTGGGCGATGGTGCCGCACTACATCTCCGTGGGACCGAACCCAAACGTGGCCATTTCGCTGATCGAGCTGCTCGATCGCGGATTCGGGACCACAACCGACCTGACGTCACTGCGCGAAGAGGCCGAACAGTTCGAGGATCAGGTGCAATCCGTGCTGGCGGACTCAGATGAGGCCACGGCATACGTGCGGCAACTCGAGGAACAGTTCGACACCAACCAGCCGCCGCTGCCGGCTCCACGAGAGGCTCGCGCCCAGGAGCTGCCATCGGCCGAGGATCTGCTCACTGATCTGGAGCGGTTCCTCAAGGATCAGCGCCAGGACACCTAATAGCCGCCATGTCGACCCTCGTCAGTATCGATCAGCGGCTCCGCATCGCTCCCTCCTACGTGCGCTTCGGGCTCGTCGGGATCATCGCGACGATCGTCGACTTCGGGTTGTTCAACCTCGGGCTTCTCGGCGAATACGAACCGACGACCGCTCACCTGCTGATCGCCGCCAGTTCGGGGTTCATGGTGGCGACCTATACGAGCTACCAGCTCAACGCGCGCTTCACCTTTCGGGCGCCGCGGGACAACCGGGCGTTGACCCGGTACTTCGCAATCGCGCTGGCGGGCGTGCTGATTCACAACACGGCGTTGCTCGCGCTCCGATCGTTGCTGTCGCCGGACACCTTTGTCGCGCTGAACATGACGAAGGCAGGCGCGCTGAGCGTCTCGATGCTCTGGAACTACGTCGGGTATCGCCAGTTTGCGTTCCAGCGTCCGTGACCGCCCCACCGTCCGGACGCGTGACGGTGGTCATCCCAGCCTTCAACGAGGCCAACCGCATCTCCCAATCGCTGGATCGGTTACGTCACGTAGCGCCGAGTCTGGGCGTCCTCGAGATCGTGGTGGTCGACGATGGGAGCACCGACGGGACGCCCGAACTCGTCGATACTTATGTCGCATCCAAGGGCACGGCGATCCGCGTGGTCGCGCTACCGACCAATCGTGGCAAGGGTGCGGCGGTGCGTGCCGGGGTCGCCGAAGCGCGCGGTGATTATGTCATCTTCCTCGATGCCGACCTCTCCGCTCCCCCGGACGCCATTCCGCGTGCGGTCGCGGCGATCGAGGGCGGTGCGGATGTCGCGATCGGGTCGCGCGTGACCTCGGACGGCCGCGACGCGCGGCGGACGCAACCGCTGCGGCGCCAGCTCTCCGGGCGCGTGTTCGCGCTGCTGCAGCGGGTGATCGTGGGGCTGCCGTACCGGGACACGCAGTGCCCGTTCAAGCTGTTCAGCCGCGCCGCCGCTGAGCGGCTGTTTCCGGCGGTGCGGACCTCGGGCTGGGCCTTCGACGTCGAGCTGCTGGCGCGGGCGCGGCGGGAGGGATTCGTCGTCGAGGAGTTCCCGGTGGAGTGGCAGCACGTGGGCGGATCGCACATCCGGGTGGGTCCGTTGGCGGCGTTGCGGGTGATCGCGGAACTGATCTCGATCCGCCGGCGGGTGGGACGTGCGGGTCGTGGCGCGGCGCACCAAGGGTAAGGACGGGATCGCTCGGGATTGATCGGGGGGTGCTGATTGCTACACTGAGCGCTCGCCGAAGGAGTGTAGCTCAGTTGGTAGAGCAGCGGTCTCCAAAACCGCGGGCCGGGGGTTCGAGTCCCTCCACTCCTGCCACTGCAGCCTCAACCCTGTCAGCACGGCGCGGGCCCAGGTGGTGGAATTGGCAGACACGCTGTCTTGAGGGGGCAGTGCTCGCAAGGGCGTATGAGTTCGAGTCTCATCCTGGGCACCATCCAATCCCTCAGGGGGTGGTTTGACCGGGCGGAAGTAGCTCAGTGGTAGAGCATCTCCTTGCCAAGGAGAGGGTCGCGAGTTCGAATCTCGTCTTCCGCTCCAGATGAATCGCAACAACGGCGGGCCAGTAGCCCGCCGTTTTCGTGTCTGGTCGCTCAGAGTCTGACCAGGGGTGGCCTACGTGGAACCCGCCCCGCCCGTCACTCCAGGGTGAGCGGCGTGTCGTCGAGGTTGGCCCACAGTCCCATCGAGCCGTCGAAGTTGCGGACGTTGTCGTTCCCCAGCAGTCGAAGGATGAACGCGGCGACCGCCGCGCGAATGCCACCCTGTCAGTAGGTGACCGTCTCGGCCTCGGGGTTGATGCCCGCGGCAGCGAGGATCTGGCGAATTTCGTCGAGCGGGCGGAAGCGGCCGATCGGCGGGCCCTCGAGGAGTGCGGTCCACTCGAGCCACACCGCACCGGGCACGTGGCCCGCCCGCTTGTTCCCTCGATCGTTCTCGCCCAGCCACTCGCCTTGCGAGCGCACATCCCAGATCTGTGTGCCGCCGCCGTCGACGAGGGCGCGCATGTCCTCGAGCCGGCAGTGGTGCGACTCGTCGATGCTGGCGGTGAAGGTGCCGGGCTCGGGGCGCGGGGCGCGCGAGGTCAGCGGCCGTCCCTCGGCCAGCCAGGCGTTGAAGCCACCATCGAGGACGCGCACGTCGCGATGTCCGAAGCGCTCGAATACCCACCAGACGCGGGCGGCCTGCAGCGACGAGTTGTCGTCGTAGACGATCACCGGGGTGTCATTCGAGATGCCGAGGCGCCGCATCAGCGGTTCGAAATGGTCGGCCTCCATCACCAGTCGGGAGTTGGCGGCGCTCTTCAGCGTCGGGGTGGGACCGATCGAAACCGCGCCTGGGATGTGTGCCCGGCGATACGCGTCCGGATCGCTGCAATCGATGAGCACGAAGGGCGGGCTGTCGATCTGCCCGGCCAGCCATTCGGTGGTGACGAGCAGCGGATGTTGTGACTCAGTCGCGTTTGCCATTGGGGCGCCTCCATCGATGCGGGAACGTTAGCAGGCCTGCTGGTCACCGGCGGGCGGCAGAGGCCGAGGGCGATACCTCCGCCCACGCAGCAGCATGTCCGTGACGAGCACTCGCGCGCTCTCGATCCCGGCAACCACACCGCGCGTCACGCCGAGCCGAGTGCCGCGCGCACCAGCGGGAAGACCTCGCGCGCCATCCGCTCCATGTACGTCGCTTGCGAGGACGCGCCGGGCGGCGGTGGGTTCGGGACCGGGTGCGGCACGACGATCTCGAACGGGATCCCCAGCGACAGCACCTCGATGAGCTGACTCGCCACGTCCGAGGCGGCGCCACGCGCGGTGAAGGCGTCCGCGGCGGTGGCCGGCAAGAAATCGACGAGGCGGCCCGACTCGACCAGATCGGGGTGGTGGTGGAAGTCCGGGTGCACCTGGGCCTGGAGCGTGTGCACGTCGGGACCACTCCACTCGATCCCGGCGGCGTCGAAGAGGTGCGGCGAGTACTCGTAGAAGCCAGCAGCCATCGACTTCCCGATCAGCAGCGCGCGCTCGGTGTCGTCCTCGAGGATGGTGTGGAGCACGAGGCCGAGCCCGATCGAGGCCGGATCGCGCCCCGCTTCCGCGGCGCCGGCGTGCACCGCGGCGACGGCGGCGTGCAGGACGGCCGCGTTGCGGCCGGCGCGGATGAAGACGCCGTCGGCAACCCGCCCTGCCGCGCGCAGCATCCGAGGTCCGGCGGCG
>JAQCIU010000074.1:0-4812 GCA_027593235.1 Chloroflexota bacterium | reverse complement strand
GGGTCGCGCGGTACGTCCCTCCGGTAGCGCCGTACCGTCTGCAGGCTGACGCTGAACCCGAGCTTGCGTAGTTCGCCGAGCACGCGCATGTGTCCCCAGCGCGGATTCTCTTCGGTCATCCGTCGAATCAGCGTGGCGACCTCGGCGTCGATGCGGGGACGTCCGGGCCGAGGTCCTCGGCTGCGCCAGGTCCAATAACGACGCCACGCGCTGCGGTGCCACCGCACCACGGTGTCGGGCTGCACGATCAACAGGTGCGGTCGCCAGCCGGGCCAGACGCGGGCGAGCGAAGACCAGAACAGTCGGTCAGCTGACTGCAATGGCGGTCGTCGGCGAGTTCGCGTCAGCACTTCGAGCTGATGCCGCAGCGCGATGTTCTCGAGCGCCAGATCGCGTCGCGCTCGAACGGCCACTCCCAGAGCCAACAGCAGATATCTGAATACCAGTAGCATCAACGCCTCCCGTCACGCAGGAAGCGTCAGTCGCACTCTCGATCAGGTCAAACCGAGCACGGATCCATTAATGGCAGGGCACACCATCAGCAGAGACGCATCGTTGGCGCGAAGGCGGCCCGACAGATGGATCTACTGTTCGTTCATCGGTGATCCATCGACCATCGGCGGGAGGCGTCGGCGCAGGAGCGCGACGAAGTTAGGGTGGTCGTGAAATGAAAATCGCAGTAGTCGGCGCCGGAGTGAGCGGACTCATGGCCGCCTACCTGTTGAACCGTGAACACCAGGTCGAGCTATTCGAACAGAATTGCTACGCCGGCGGACATGCCAACACCGTGGTCGTACCTGGGCCAGATGGCGAGGACTTGCCGCTCGATGCCGGCTTCATCGTTTACAACGAACGGACCTACCCCGGGCTCACCCGACTGCTCGCCGAGCTCGGCGTCTCAAGCCGACCAAGCGAGATGTCGTTCAGCGTCGCCTGCGAGCAGGACGGTTTCGAGTTCAGTACCAGAGGCGTGCGCGGCTACCTCGCGCAGCCGCGCAACGCGTTCCGACTGTCGCACATCCGGATGATCCTAGACCTGCTGCGCTTCCACCGCGACGCGAAGCGCGTGCTCGACGAGGACACAATGCACGACGTGAGTTTCGCGACCTATCTGGACCAACGAGGTTTTGGCGCCGCCTTCCGCGAACGCCTGATCGTGCCGCTGATCGCGTCAACATGGTCAAACTCGCCGGAGAACATCGTCCGCTTCCCCGCCAATTACCTGTTCCGCTTTCTCCGGCAACACGGCGTACTCGACCGCGACTCGATTCCGGAATGGCGCTGGATTGAGGGCGGGTCGCGGAGCTACGTCGATGCCATCCTCGAGCTGCTCCCCGCGGGCTCAGTCCACCTGAACGCGGAGATCGCCTCGATCTCCCGAGCCGAGGGACCCTGCATCGCATTCGGCAATGGCCAGCAGCGTCCGTTCGATGCGGTCGTGCTTGCGACGCACCCGGATCAGGCGCTTCGCCTGCTCGCAGACCCGTCTTCGGCCGAACGTCAGGCACTCGGGGGCTTCACGTACGCACCGAACCACGTCGTGCTGCACACAGACACCAGCCTGCTCCCGAAACGCGCAGCCGCCCGCGCCGCCTGGAATTACCAGCGTGCCGAGTGCGCAGGCACCTCGAGCACACTCACGATGACCTACGACCTGACGCGGCTCCAGCGCCTGCCTTGGAGCGCCTCATATTGCGTCTCCGTCAATCCCGGCGATCGCGTCGACCCCGCGAAGGTCCTTGCTGAGTTCGACTACAGCCACCCCGTGTACTCGATGGACGCGATCGAGGCGCAACGAAAGCTCGAGGCGATCAACGGTCAACGTGACACGCACTTCGCGGGTGCCTACCTCGGATATGGCTTCCACGAGGACGGGTTGCAGGCCGGCGTGCGCTCGGCGGCGCGCCTGGGCGTCGAGTGGTAACGCCGCTCGATCGCGGCCCGCTGCGTTCCCACCTACTTGCCGGCACGGTTCGACACCGTCGCGCCCGCAAGACCGACTACGACTTCACCCACCATGCCTGGTACCTCGCGCTTGACCTCGACGAGGTCGACCTCGTAGCGAGCCAGTTTCGCCTGCTCTCACACAATCGCTGGAACGTCCTCGAATACCGCGACCGCGACCACCTTGAGGGTCCGCCCGACGACCTCGCGGCGTCGGTGCGCGGCCACCTCGCCGAGCGCGGCATCGAGGCTGAGGACTGGCGTCTGACGTTGATCGCCTATCCACGGGCGTTCGGCTATATCTTCAATCCAGCGAGCTTCATCCTCTGCCACGACCGCACCGGCGTTCTGCGTCACGTGATCGCCGAGGTGCACAATACCCACGGCGAGCGCATCGCGTATGACGTGATCGCGGAGCGCGATAGCCGCGTCTACTCCGGGTTCGCGGACAAGCAGTTGTACGTCTCGCCATTCATCGGGAGCCAAGCGCGCTACCACATCCGGGTGCTCGACGAACCGGGCCGCCTGCTGATCTCAATCCACGAGTACGAGGACGATGAACTCACCCTCTTCGCGCGCGCGGTGCTCGAGCGACGACCGCTGAGCGATCGCAGCCTGGTCGGAGTCCTTGTCCGCGACCCGATCGTGCCGCTGAAGACGACCGCGCTGATCTTCTTCCACGTCGCTCGTTTGTGGCTTCGAGGACTGCGCTGGGACCGCTTTCGGCCGCGATCGGAATACCGGGCGGACCGGCATCGGCGGGTGAACCAGTCGGAGCGGTCGGGCAACGGCTCCTGACGAATCGAGCCACGGGCCGAACCTGCTCACCGATCGAGAGCCCCGAGCTTTCGGTAACCGCGTCAGCCTTGCGCGTCCGACCCGTACGCGCGCTTTCCCGCGTCGCAACACGCGCAAGCGCTAATCGCGACTCACGGCTGCCTTTGTTGTGGCTACGTTGCCAGGAAGTTCCAGTTGGTCCGGCGAACGCAGAACGCCCAGAGTTGCTCGCGTTCGACGGAGTTGTCCGCGCGTCGAGATGACGGAAGCCGGTGCGTGGATCGTGGGCGGCGGTCGTGCCAGAAGCGCCCGCTTCCCACGAGCGGCGCTCCGTCGTCCGAGCCAAGCCACACGATGGTGTCGACGCCTTGGCCGGGAGTGCGGAGGATCGGGCCGAGCAGTCGACTGAAGGTCGGCAGCGACTCGCGGAGGCCGGGCGTGTCGACCCAGCCCGGGTGCGTCGCGTGGAAGAGCACCTGATCGCCCGAAACACGGTCTGCCCAGAGTTCGTTGTTGACGACCTGAGCCCGTTTCACGCGAGCGTATTGCTTCGCTCCGTCGAAGGGTTTGGCCTCGTCGTCGCGCTCAGAGGCCTCGAGGGCGGCCACCGAAAGTGGCGATGTGTACATCCCGCCCGAGGAGACAGTGATGACGCGCCCGGGAGCCGCTCGAGCGAGCAGGTCATACAGCAGGCCGGTGAGGAGGAACGGGCCCAGCAGTTGGCTGGCAATCGTGATTTCCGACCCATCCGGTGCGAGCGTTCTTGTGGCCGCAAGCGCGCCCGCATTGTGGATCAGGACATCGAGACGCTCGTGACGATCACGGATAGTGGCGGCGACCCGCCGCACCGAATCCAGGTCCCCCATGTCTGCGGTCACCGCATCGATCGAGTCATTTCCCGTACGCGCCATCAGTTCGTTCGCGGTGTGCTGGGTTTTCTCCGCGTTGCGCCCGAGCAGGATCACGGTCGCGCCCAATCGGGCGAACTGTTCGGCCGCGGCTCTCCCGAGTCCCGAGGTGCCGCCGGTGACCAGAACGACCCGCCCTCCAAGGTTGTACCGACTGAGCGGAGTCCAGCCGAAGAGACGGCGGCGCGCGTGGTACCCGATGCTTGAGAAGCTGAGGAGGATCGTGGCTTCGAGCACCGCGTCCACTGCACGGGCGAGCCACCGGGTCATGGTTCGCTTTGAGCGACGACTTCTTGGAGGCCCCGCGCGGCTCGCTCTACGATCCGTTTGAAGACGAGGGCAAGCAGCGGGTTCAGGGGCCGGTAGACACCGCGGAAGTCGAGCGCTGCGCTGTAGACGATTTCGCTGCCGGCTTCCGTGGGTCGCACGTCGATCGCGTCGAGCGATTCGAGGGCGCGATTGCGGGCGCGGACGACGACGCGATGCGGCGGCTGGTACTCGAGCATCTCATAGCGAAGGACGATGTCGCGGAGGACGCCACCAACAGTGACGTCGAATGTGGAATCGGGACCGGGGCCGTTCCCGCTGGCCTGACGGGCGGCCTTCACACCTGGGTCCCAGCGCTCGAAGTTCCGAAGGTCGGCCATGTACACGAAGGCACGCTCGACGGGCCAGACGGACTGCACGGTGGTCGTGTACTGGGGCAAAAGGGCGTCCTCGCAGAGATCGCAGCTGACTCGCTAATCGGCGAGGCCAGGTTGGGCAGTGGACCAACCGTATCACCGGTTTGGAACAGGCCGACGACGCATCGAAGGCCGCCGGTCCTGCGGGTGCATCTCAACGGTTCGATCGCCGCCCGCCCCGCATTTCAACGTCCGGTCTTGGTCACGTCGTCCCAGGACAGTACGTTGGTGCCCGCCGTTTGAAACGGGACAAACGCGCTCCGTGTCACGGGGCGCTCCGGAGATTCGACGACTCAACCGGCGAGAGTGCCGGCGAACACCTGCCAAGCCAATGCTGACTTGGCGATGAGACTCAGGACGATGTAGACCTTCTCTCCATAGAGGTAGTCCGCGAAACGCCCTCGTCGTCTGTATTGCAGGATCTGGTTGACTGCGAAACAGTTGAACAGCAGAAACAATGAAACGAAGATGCCGTAAACGAACCCGGGAACCTATAGGGC
>JAQCIU010000010.1:0-99497 GCA_027593235.1 Chloroflexota bacterium | reverse complement strand
CTCGAGTGCTTGTTAATCGCTGGTTCGGCATACGTTCCATCGTTCCGATCTGCGACCGTGAATCGTCGCTGAGCTACATCCTGAAGATGATTCTGGGAACGGTACCATAGGATGCACACGCTATGGCGGGACGGTCCCCACGGACGTGACCCTCACGGCTTGTGGCATGGAGGACCCTTGGTCACCATCTATGACGTTGCGAGGCGGGCCGGAGTCTCGAAGAGCGCTGTCTCGCGGGTGATCAACTATCAACCCTACGTCGCCGAGGGCATCCGTCAGAGGGTCCAAGCGGCAATCGAGGAGCTCGACTTCCGTCCGAATTCCCACGCGCGCAGCCTGCGAACGGCCCAGACCCACGTCCTGGGCTTGCTGGTCCCGGCGCTGGATATCCCGGCGGTGCCGCAGATCCTGCAGGGCGCGTCGACTGCCGCGCACAAACAGGGCTATCTCATCGCGATCAGCGATGCGCACGAGGACCCCGAATTGTGGGCGGCGTACCTCGACAATCTCCTCTCGCGGGGGATCGACGGTCTGCTCTGCTACGACTCGGGGGCCGTCGACGATCTACTTCGTCCGGTCCTCGAGGCGGGGCTACCGACGATGATTTTGAATCGCCGCGCCCATCCCTCAGCCGGCACGCTCGCGTTCGATCACCACGACGCCTTCGCGGCGGCGCTGCGCGACCTCGTCGACCACGGGCACCGGCGGATTGCCTTGATCGCGTCGCGTAGGCGGTCCCACTGGGCGGATTCGTTGCGCGACGAACTCAGCACGTTGCGTGTGCCGCACTACCCAGAGCTGCTGCGGCAGGTCGATAGCCCGGACGACGCCCGACAGGCGATCGACCAATTGATGGCTGAAGCTGACCCGCCGACCGCCGTCATCGTCGTGAACGCCTACAACGCTTCAGCCGCCGGCAGCCAGCTCGTCGCGCGCGGCTACCAGATTCCACGTGATGTATCGCTGATTTCCACAGGTGAATCCGACTGGACCCGGAACGCGAATCCCCCGGTCAGTGTTGTCCGTTCGCCGTTCACAGAAGGGGCGGCGGCGGTGGTTGAGCTCTTGATCCGCCAGATCACCGGGGATGAGAGCGCGCCGCGCAACGTGACGATGAAGACGGACTACGTGCACCGCGGTTCCGTTGGCTCTGTTCCCGAGGGCGCCTAACCACAGTCTCTACCGCGTCGGACATTGGACATCGATCGCGAAGTCGTCGCTTTCCCGCGTGGCGTTGCACGTGTTTCGAGTACCAGACGTTCGAGGCGCCCTCCTCGTACACGAGGGCTCGCCAGGCGCGGTATCGTTGCCGTGTTTCGACGAACCCCGAGGCGGTGACTAGGCTGACGGCGCGGTGTCGGCTCCCTCGAGAGCCCCCGCGCCGCACGAAGCCTCCGCCCGTCGTTCAGCGACGCTCCGAGATCGTGATCGAGCCGAGGAGGATGCTGTTGACCGAGTCCCCCATCCACACGCGGATCTGCGACATGTTGGGGATTGAGCACCCGATTTTCGCGTTCAGTCACAGCGTCGACGTCGTCGTTGCGGTCACGCTGGCAGGCGGGTTCGGAGTGTGGGGCGGTACCCGCCACCTGCCGGAGGAGATCGACGAGGCACTGACGGAGATCCGTGAGCGGATCGGCGCGCGGCCGTTCGGGATTGACCTCGTGATTCCGAAGGGGATGCCAGAACACAACAACCGCGAGGAGATCGAGGCCCAACTCCCAGACGCGCACCGCGCGTTCGTCGATCACCTGTTCGAGAAGTACCAGGTGCCACGGGACGGCCTCCCGGGGGCGCGATCTCGATTCGTCCGCTCCGAGGACACAGCGCGGCGACAGGCTGAGGTGGTGCTCAAGTCCGATGTCGATCTTTTCGCGATGGGCATCGGAAGCCCTGAGGAGTTCGTGACAGAGGCGAAGCGACGCGGCAAGCGGGTGCTGTCGCTGGTCGGCTCGCCGAAGCACGCCCGCCGTGCGATCGATGCAGGAGCTGAGATTCTCGTGGCGCAGGGGCACGATTCCGGCGCGCATACCGGGCCGATCGGCACATTCTCACTAGTACCTCAGGTGGTGCAGATCGCCGGGGATACTCCTGTCCTCGCCGCGGGCGGCGTCGCGACCGGGCAGCACGTCGCTGCGGCGCTCGCCCTAGGAGCCGTCGGCGTCTGGGTTGGCACCGCGTGGCTGGCAACCCAGGAAGCAGATACGCCGCCTTCAGTGAAGCGAAAGCTGATCGAAGCAGGGGCGGAAGACACCGTCATCACGCGTGCACAGAGTGGAAAGACGAATCGCCAGCTACGGACGGCGTACCAGGACGAGTGGGCTGCCGAAGGGGCACCCACCCCGCTGAAGATGCCCTATCAGGACATCCTGGTTGGCGACCTGTTGGGATCGATTATTCGGCATGATATTGAACCGCTGATCGGCAGCGGCGCCGGCCAGGGCGTCGTCTGGACCGACCGGGAGGCAACGGTCGCCGAGGTGATGGACCGCTTCGTTATTGACGCAACGGCGGCACTCGCTGGCCTGCCCGGGCGCCAGTCGGCGACGAGGACTGGCCTCACCTGATGTGCGGCATCCTCCACGGCGGTCAGGGAGTGCCTGGCGACCTGTCGTTCCTGACGCACGGGGAGTCCGAATGCGCGGCCGCCCATGTCCCGGCGATCATCGCCATCGAACACGCTCTGCGGCTCGGTGACAGTCACCATCTATGCCGTCCGCTCGCTTGCGTCGAGGGCGCACCAGTTCCCGAGCTGCCGGCGCGCGGCGCGGTGTTCATCGCTCGCAGCGCGATCGGTTGCGGCCCGCGAGCGTCGGCCTAACTCTCGGTGTCGAACCCGGACGAGCTCCCCCCGACCCGCGTGTTCTTCGACGTCGACGACACGCTGCTCACCTGGGACGGACGACTGCGCCCTCACGCGCATGACGTCTTTCGAGGGCTGCGTGCTCGGCAGGCCGAGCTCTTCCTCTGGTCAGGCACAGGCCGTCGCTGGGGCGTCGCTCACGCCTATGACCTCGCCGAATTCGTGACCGATTGCTTCGCGAAGCCGCTGTCGCGCCACCACGAGCGACTGTCAGAGCACGGCGTGCCGTTTGTGCCAGACTTCGTGGTCGATGACGACATCGACGTCGTCAAAGCCTTCGGTGGGACACACATAGTGGCCCCACTCGAACCGTTGGAGGACGATCACGAACTCCTCCACGTTCTCTCCGAGTTCGAACTGTGGCGTGCAACAAGGTGACTCGCTTCCATCATGCGAGGTCCGGCATCCGCTCGTTGTCGATCAGGCGCGGGCAGATCTGCCTGCGCCGGTCGCGCTGACTACCCCCAGTCGGTCCGGCGACGATGGTCCCCCCCAGAGTCGTTGAGCGTTCGCGATGGCGCGTCCGGAAAGACCGATCGACGGCAACGTTGGCGTGCTGAACCTCTCCGAATGAAGACTCAGGAAGGTTCGCTAGCTCGGCGATGGTGGACGCCGCGACGCTCGCCCCCGAGTGCCGGGCACACAAGCTAGTCCGTGAGCACCCACGTCCGATTCTCGCGCTCTGTCCGCACGATGGATCTTGCGGACCTCGGGTGAGATGCGCGGCCGTCGTGGCGGTGTCACCGGCTCTTCCAGGTCCAGTAGCGTCCCAGTCGGTGCAGTGTCAGCCGACGACGGTGTCTGGAGCAGGGCCTGCGTGCCGTAATCGATTGCTGTGACGCGGTATCGATCCACGCCCTGCCCCGCAGAGTCTCGAGAAGTGGCGCGGGCGTCGCCCAAGCAGGGCGGGAGTTCAGCAACCCATTCAGGACGCCAGCACGGCGAAGTTTCGTGTCCGGGGCGACGCTCCCGGGCTTTGCATCGCCGATGAGGTCGTGGCGCGCTCTGTCGGGATTCGCCTTGAGCTTGGGCGACCTCCGTGATGCGTAAGCGCTCCCGAAGACGACCCCGTTCGGCCGCCGGAACGTCAAGCGGCCTACGTATGCCTGCTCCACAGGCCGCATAGCACTTATTCCGGGCGATCTCGACCGAGCCGGCAGGCTTCGGCTCCGGTCGGCTCGGGTTTTGCTGGGCCCCTATACGCGCTGTCGACGCTCGCGCGTTACCGTGACCGAGGGAATTGACGCGAGCTGGTTCGGTGGACGCCGGGGGATCTCATGAACCCAGAACTCGAGCACACGAAGGTGCTCACCTTTGACCTCTTCGGGACAATCTTGGACCTCGGAGGGAGTTTGACCCCGCACATCGCGAGGTTCCTAGAGGAGCAATCGAGCGACGCGATCGCCGCCGAGTTCTGGCAACAGCTCCGATATCGCCAACGCATCGAGCAGTACCAGGACTCGCTGGTAGAGCTCGGCCATTCGGGCTACCTCGAGACGGTCGAGAAGGCGTTCTCATACGTGAGCCGGCTGAACGGGCTCGACCCCTCGCGCGATGAGATCAAGGCGTGGATGGAGAGCTGGCAGCAGCTGTCGCCGTTCCCAGAAGTCGTTGCAGGCCTCGACCGGTTGCGGACGCGCTTCAAGCTCGTGGCGCTATCGAACGGAAACCCGTGGTTTCTGGATCACCTTGTGAAGAACCGCATTCATTACGAGTTTGACGACGTGCTGTCGGTGGAACTGGTGGGGATCTTCAAGCCCTCGCCGGCGGTGTACCGGCGGGCCGCGCGTGAGCTGAACTCAGAACCGAGCGAGCTATTGATGGTTTCCGCGAACTCGTTCGACGTGATGGGCGCGCGCATGTGTGGGCTCCGCGGCGCATACGTCGACCGCTATGGCCTGCCCTTTGAGGACACCGACGAACGCTACCATCCGGACGTGACGGTCCTCGACTTCACCGCGTTGGCGAACGCCCTCGGAGTATGACGGAATGCCAGAATTTCGAGGACGAGATCCTGTGGGACCTGTGGGTATAGGGACAACAAAACTAGATCCGCCCGATTTGACCGCGGCCAGCGAGTCGCGAAGGCTTCCTCTCAGACGAGAGGACGGAGATGGGCGCATACATTCGACCTTGGGTGACGGTGCTGTTTGGCTGGTTCCGCGGCAGACGTGATCTGGTCATCGAAAACGCCGCGCTGCGGCACCAGTTGGCGATGTACGAGCGCCGACGCCCTCAGATCCGGGACTCGGATCGCATGTTCTGGATCTGGCTGGTCCGGCTCTGGCCGGGCTGGCGTGACGTACTGATTGCCGTCGGGCCTGAGACGGTGGTGCGCTGGCATCGAGCCGGCTGGCACCGGTATTGGACATGGAAGAGCCGTTCGAGACGCCCTGGCCGCCCTCGAATCGACCACGAAGCTCGCTCCCTAATCACGCGGCTCGCCCGAGAGAATCCCCGCTGGGGCGCGGTACGAATTCAGGGTGAGCTGCACGCCCTCGGTCACGACGTCAGCCGCGAGAGCGTTCGCCGCTACCGCCTCAAGGCGTTACGACGGTCACCATCCCCGAGTTGGGGCACCTTCCTCCGCAATCACCGGCACGAGATCTGGGCAGCGGACTTCTTCACCGTGCCGACGCTGACGATGAACACATTGTACGTCTTCTTCGTCGTGTCGCATGACCGCCGTCGCATCGAGCACTTCAATGTCACCAGGCATCCGAGCGCCGAATGGGTCTGGCGGCAGTTGATCGAGGCGACGCCGTGGAATCGGCGTCCCCGTTTTCTGATCCGGGACCGCGACCGTACCTATGGCGGGGACTTCATCGCCCGCGCGAAACGGATCGGTATCGAAACCGTGTTGACGCCGGTGCACGCACCGCAGGCGAACGCGATCGCTGAGCGACTGGTCGGGACGTTCCGGCGTGAATGCGTCGAGCACATCATTCCCCTCGGCGAGCAGCACCTACGCGGAGTGCTCCAGGAGTACGTCGACTACTACAACGCAACGCGACCACATCGGACTCTGGCATTGGAGCCCCCGCGGGGCCCTCGCCCAGTCCAGCGGGACGGCAAGGTCGTATCGATTCCCGTGCTCGGAGGTATCCATCATCGCTACGAACGGCAAGCTGCCTGAGGTGATCGGGTTTTGTGGCCCGACAGGCGCGCTAGGTCAGGCGTCGATGGTGTGGCGGCGGGCGGCGGCAGGGTCCCAGGTGATGCCGAGGCCGGGGGCGGTGGGGAGTGGGATGGTGCCGTGTTGGAGGATTTCGGTGCCGGCGACGAGTTCGTCACGCCAGGGGACGCCGGCGTAGCCGTACTCGAGCGTCAGGAAGTTGCCGAGGACGGCGCTGAGGTGGACGGAGCTGGCGGTGGCGACGGGGCCGGACATGTTGTGGGGTGAGACTTCGACGTCGTAGGTGGCGGCGAGATGGGCGATTTCTCGGAAGGCGGAGATGCCGCCGATCCACTTCACATCGGGCATGACGACATCGAGGGCGCGGGCTTCGAAGAGCTGGCGGAAGGGGAGGATGGTGGAGAGCTGTTCGCCGCCGGCCATGCGGGGGCGGATCTGGCGGCGGAGGGCGGCGAACTCCTCGGGGTCGTCGGTGGCGAAGGGCTCTTCGATCCAGAAGAGGTCGTAGGGGATGAGGCGCTCGGCCATCTGGGTGGCGTCGGCGGGGGTGACGGTCCAGGCCCAGTCGGTGTGGAGGGCGATGTCCGGGCCGATGGCGTCGCGGACAGCTCGGATGCGTGCTTCGGCGAGGTCGCGCTCTTCGCGGGTGAGGGCGACGCCGCGGTTGGGTGCGACCTCGGCACCCTGGGGGAAGGGGTAGATTTTGACGCCCTTGAAGCCATCGGCGACGGCGCGCGCGGCGGTTTCGGCGAGGTCCTCGGGGCTGCGGCTGGGGGTGGCCTGGCTGAGGTTGGCGTAGAGCTGGATGCGCTCTCGGACGGCGCCGCCGAGGAGGACATGGACGGGCTGGCCGAGGGCTTTGCCGGTGAGGTCCCAGAGGGCCTGCTCGATGCCGCTGACTGCGGCGTAGCGGATGCGGGAGGCGAAGGGGTTGGCGAGGAACTGGCGCCTCGATGGTTCGATGAGGCCGAGGGGGTTCTTGCCGAGGTAGTAGGGCTTCATCTCTTCGATGGCGAGCGCGACGCCTTCGTCGAGGCGGCTCTGGCTGCATTCGCCGATGCCGAGGATGCCCTCGTCAGTGTGGACTTCGACGAACATCCAGGTGCGGCGGCCGGTGCCGAGGGCGGCTTTGGCGGCGTCGACGACGACGGTCTGGATGTCGGTGATTTGCATCGGGGGCTCGATCCTGCTCGGGAGGTGGGCGGAGTCGGATGGTAGCGCGGGAATCCAAAGGAGGGATGCTTAGCCGCACCCCTCACCGTCCGGATCGAATTCGTGACCCGTACCCCGGCCGTCTCGAACGCCCTTCGGTCTCAGTGTCTGGCCGACGCTCGCGTGAAGGGTGAAGGAGCGGTGGTCAATTTCCGTACCTGTGGGACATCTTTGGTCGTTCGTCAAGCGGCGAGCGCTTCCGGGACACGGCGGGCACGTCGCTGCGAGTCGTAGAGCTCGTCGTTGCGGAGCGTGGCGATGAGGCAGGCGAGCAGCCGGTCGGCAAGACCGCGCAGCGCGCGCTCGTGACGGAGGCCGCGCGCACGCATCGACAGGTAGAGCGACCGACCGTACGGGTCGCTAGCCATGTTCGAGCGCGCCCAGTGCCGGACCGCATCACGCAGCCGCGTGTTGCAGGCGCGACGCATCACGACCCGATGTGACTTCCCGCTCTGTCTGGTGACGGGCGCGGTCCCGGCCAGGATGCGGAGCATTTGCAGGTCCAACTCGGCCAGCGCCTGGGGTGCCTCAGCGAGCAGCTTCGCCGTGACGATCACGTCTGGGCCGCGGTGCGAGTCCACGATCTCGGCGGTGCGTCCCGCTTGCCGGCACAGTTCCGTGAGCCGGCGCCGGCAGCGCTGGTGCTCGGCGTGTGCGGCCCGCAGCTGTGGCAGCAGCGACGCGTGTGGGGTGCCATTAACCCGTCCGGGGTGGTCAGACCGCATAATGGCACCCCACAGGGCGTCGACGGGCTTCAACTGGTCGACGCTCGTGCGCTGCCCGCATCTGGAAGCGCTGCGGATCGCTGGTGGCCGTCCGGCGTCGACGCCTACGGGTGCCTGCGCGCTGGCGAATTGTACGCACCGTTCTTCGTCGCCTGGGATCGATCGCGAGCACCAGCAGCACACCGTCGGCAGCGCGTCTCAAGCTGGCGCTCCTTCGTGAATGCAGAGAGCACCTGGGGCGCATGCGGCGTTCCGCCGACGGTGATCGTCTGCGCCGGCGGACGTCAGCTTGAGCAGTGGGCCGGCACGTTGGAGCGGGGTGCGGGCAACGGCGCTGCTGACCGTCCGCACGTCATCCTCGGCCTCGCGGCGGATCTCGCGATCGCCGACGCTGGTGACGAGATCTGGTGGGTTCCCGGTGTGCCTCGTCCGGCGCTCCTCATTGAGCGACTGGCGTGGGGGCCGGCACCGCCCGCCGGGCTGCAGCCTCCGTCGTTGGCGGCTATTGCGGGACCACTGCCAGCAGTCTCACGACGCCGGGCTCCGCTGCGCACGTCGGCGACCAGCACAGCCACGGCCGTCGCTCGCCCGGCGAACGTTCGCGAGCGGCTCGCCGCCCTCACGCTCGCGACCGACGCAGAGGAGAAGCTGCTGACGGAGTGGGTGGGGCAGCACCCGCTGCTCGAAGCGGCCCAGCTGGCGGTCCTGCTCGCCCGTCCGGTTGAGACCATCGAGCGGCGCATCGAGCGGCTCGTCCGTTGCGAGGTGATCGAAACGATCACGCGCTGGGCGGATGGTGATCGGGTCACTCCCCGGCGACTTGCGCTCACCAATCTCGGCCTGAGCTGGCTGGCCGCGCGCGACGGCGTGCCGCCTCGCCGCTACGCGGAGCACGGCGCAGTTGCCGCGACCTCCGGCAGCAGCGGAACGACCAGCACGCGGCTCGACGGGCTGCTGCGCCACTTCGAACACTCGGTCGGCGTGAACCGCGTCCTGGTACGTCTCGCCTCCGACGCACGTCTCGCCGGCCATCATCTCCGGGAGTGGCGCAGTGAGGCCGCCTCGACCAGACGGTTCCGGGACGGCGAACGCAGTTACTGGATACGCCCGGATGCTGGCGGCGTGTTGCAGTCCGCGCAGGCACGCCACGAGTTCCTGCTCGAGTACGACCGCGGCACGGAGCGTGCTGCCAATCATCGCTCGAAGCTCGTCGGCTACCACCGCTACTTCGCCACTCGTCAGTTCGAGAGCGATTACGACGGGCGACCAGTGGTGTTGGTGGTGTCCACGAGCGACGAGGCCGAGCACCGCATCGCTCGCGCCGTGCGCGAGGCGGAGCGCGAGTTCGAGGCGCGCCTACCGTTGCTGCTAACGACCGAGTGGCGGTTCGCTAGGGATCCTTACAACTCGCTGGGTCTCCTCGGCCCGCTTTGGAGGACATCGGATAGCCCCGAACTACGCCGGCATTGGCCGGAGTCGGAAGAGAAGCAATTCCTCGCCTCCGTTCAGTCACAGCGCCGGAGGTCGGACTCCGTTCATCGCTTTTCCTCGGGTTCGAATGAAGCGACAAATCCCAACGGGCGCTACGTGACAAGTTCAGCCGGCTCGGCGACTTCTATTGCGGTGGGCACCCCATGGAGGCGTTCGGGGTGAAGGCGCTCCGCGTATTCCCGCTCACCGGCTCTGGTTACGTGATTCGGCCGGACCGGCGGATCGAACGATTCGCACGATTGGCGGAGATGTTCGACGCGACGTTCTTACGGTTCGCGGCCCTCCCGGAGTTCCTCGGCCTGGATGCGGACCTCCTCTGCGGCGCTCCGATTTGTAGACAGCCGGGTCGACGCGACGGCTCTCTGCCATTCAACGTGGCGAGCGATGGGGGATAAGCTACGATTCCGTCCGGACCTCCCCCCCGAGATGGAATCGCTGCTTCGCCTGCTCGCGAAGGCGACCCCAGCCGAGCAGAGGTTGCCGTCAGAGCATGAAGCGGCCTGGGCGCGCATCCTGCGTCGCATACTCGATGCGGAAGCGTGGGAGAGTGCGTAGCGATGGCACGACGGCCCAGCAGGAAGCGCTCAAAGGTCGACTTCGCGTCGCTGCGCGGACTGAGAGTGCGTTCGTACGTTCGCGAATCGACTGAGCGGCAGGCTGGCGCCGACCACTACGGCCATGACCTTCAGCGGGCAGGTATCCGCCAGTTCTGTGAAGCGCACCAGATAAGTCAGGCGGAGCACGAGTACTTCGATGCGGTTTCGGGGCGTTCCACCGTTGGTCGCTCGGGACTACAACGCGCGCTCGAGGAGGCTCACGGCTACGGCGTGCTGGTGTTCTTCCACTCGTCTCGGTCGTTCCGCAACCGGCACGATGCGGTGATCTGGAAGCGGCGGTTTAGGGATGCGGGGATCACTCTCGTGTTCGCCCAGCAGGGCATCATCTCGGGAAACCCGGACCACAAGCTGCAGGAGGGCCTGTACGAATTGATCGACGAGCAGCGGTCCGATGAGGCAGGGATGATGATCTCGAACGCGCTGCGCCAGAAGCATGAACGAGGAGGCGTGAACGGCAAGCCCCCGCTCGGCTACCACCGCTACCACGGCGAACCCGGAGACCCGCTCAACGGCTCCCTCGCGGTGGACAAAGAAGGGGCTCAGACGGTGCAGCGCCTGTTCGCGCTGTACTTGGAAGGTCACTCGATCCGTTCGCTCGTGTCCGCCGCGAACGCGGAGGGATTGCGGACGAGGCTGGGCCGACCGTTCAGCCGAGGAGCTGTCGAGGAGATTCTGCGGAACCGGACGTACACCGGAGCATCGATCTGGTCGCCTGGCACCCCGGACGAGGAAGTGATCAAGGGCGCTCCCGAGGCGGTCATCGATGCTGACATGTTCCACCGGGTGGAGGCGGCGCGACGCGAGCGCCGGACATGGACCGGTCCGAAGGGGCGCACGCGCGCAGCGCGCATCTATCCGCTCACTCGGCGCGCGTTCTGCTACCACTGCGGAGGGTCGTTCTTTGGCGACACGGGCAGCAGGACGAACAAGCGGCGGATGCGCCACGCCGCCGGTTCGTGCGACTACCGCCGGTCCTTCAGCTCAGATCTCCTCGAAGGGCAGGCCCGCGAGTTGGTGGTGAAGAGGCTGAGTCTCCCGCCCGCCAGCATCGAGCGTATCGCCATCGCCGCTGCGAAAGCGCCGGAGGCGCGTGACTCTACGCAGGCCGAGCGCTTGCAGGGCGCGCTCGAGAAGTTGCGCCAGTTGTTCACCTGGGGCGACATCGAAGAGGCCGAGTATCGCAAGCAGCGCGAGGACATTGAGCGCGCGTTGCGGGACGCGGCTCCGCGCCAACCGATCGGGCTCAATGAGGTTCAGCGAGGTATCGAGTACCTGTCGCAGCTCGGCACGATGTGGGATAGCGCTCCGCTTGAAGCGCGCCGCGAGATCGTGAATCTAGTGTTTGAGGAAGTACAGATCGGAGCCAGAGGTATCCAACACGTCGAACTTCAGGAGCCCTATCGGTCGCTCCTCAGGGTCGGTGGTCGAATTGGTCGGGGAGGCCGGATTTGAACCGACGACCACCTGTCCCCCAGACAGGTGCGCTACCAGGCTGCGCTACTCCCCGATCGGCCCTCGATGCTAGCAGAGGGCGGCCGTTGGGCGACCCCTTGATCGGCGACTCGTTGCCGACGAGGCAGCATGTCCGATCGACGTCCGCGCGAGCACCTCAGCGGGCGCTCTGCTCGAAATAGCACGCCGGGTCGCTGGCGGTACCTCGAGCGGACGGGGAGGAGTGAAGCGAGCCGGACGAGCGTTAGCCGAGGCCAGCCTGTCCGGCGATCGCGACAAGGACGACGCCAGCGCTGGCGATGCCGGCGTATTCGAGGGCGATGACGTTGTTGAGGTGTCGGGTGAGGTGTGAGTGGAGCAGGCCGGTGACCAGGAAAAAGCCGAGCAGCAGCGCGAGGCCGGCGAGGTAACCGCCGACTGGTACGTAGTACATCGCCCAGCGCGCCTCGCCGAGGATGACCCCGGTAACGCCGGCGAAGACGAGCGTTTCGAGCGGATCGACCTCGCCTTCACGGAAGACCTCGACGCCGAGCATGGCGGCGACGAGACCCACGGCGGCAACACTGGCGCCGAGGTGGGAGTCCAGCACGTAGCTGAGCGAGAACAGGGCGAACGCGCTGAGGTAGACGGCGGCGGTGGAGGCGTGCCGTGTCAGCGGGTAGGCGATGGCGCGGACGCGGACCGAGCTGAGTTGCGCGACCAGCATAGCGGTGTAGCCGCCGCCCGCGAGGAGTGCGGCGGGGATGACGAGGTACCCGCGAATGTTGTGCTCGATCAGCATCGGCCAGGCGATCGCCGCCAGCGCCGGTAGGAACAGATACGGGGTGGTGTCGCCATGATCGGCGCCACGGGCGAACGGGCGGGGCCATGCCTGGCGGAGGATGCCGTCCGTTCCGATCGCGGCAATCACGGCGAGGAAGAGCAACAACCAGCGCGGGGTCGGTTCGATCGTCACGAAGAGGACGAACGCGAGGGTGACGAGACTGCCCAGAATGAGCGTCGGCGGGGTGATGCGGATGCCCTCGAAGCGCGTGGGTTCGCGGGCCGCGGCGCCAACGGGGATCGGGTCGGGCCAGCTTGTCGGGAGGAGCGAGGCGGCCGTGGCGGCCACGGCGGCAGCGTCGGACTCGAAGGCCGGATCAGGCTCGTCAGCGGACGGCCCTTCGTCCGGGTCGTCGGGTTCGTCTACGTCATCGAGCTCGTCCAGAGCGGTCGGGTCTTCGGCGGCTTCGACGTCGATGTCGAGGAGGTTGGAGGACTCGGGAGGCGGTTCGCCCTCGGGGAGCGGGAGGTTGGGCGGGGGATCCTGAGGCGGCGCGTCATCGGGCGGGGCCGACCCGCCGTTGGTGCCAGGGCCGTGCGCGTCGCGCGCGATCGCGGAGAGTTCGAGCTGCGCCTCGGGCGCCTCGGGGGATTCGAGCGCCTCGGACGACTCGGGATCGGCGGCGGGACGTTCGTCAGTCACGGGGTCTACTCGGCGGCGTGGATCGGTTCCGCCTCGCCGAATATCTCGGCGGCGTTCTGGTAGCGGATCCGGTTGCGCTCGTCGTCGGTCAGGCCGACCTGATCGAAGATGCGTTCGAGGTTGGCGACGTGATCGGCGATCTCCTCGTTGCCGCAGTCGGAGCCCCAGGTGAGTTTCTCAACACCGATCTCGTGACCGACGAGGCGACGCTCGACGGCGTGGCGCTCGATCGTTTCGCCGCCGGACATGTCCAGGTAGACGTTGTGTCGCCAGCGGGTGACGGAGGCGGCCTCGTCGTAGTTACCGGTGCCGCCCATGTGGGCACCGATCAACTTCAAGTCCGGGAAGTTGTTGGCGATCGTGTCCATGTGGAAGGGACGCATGCGCGTCGCGGAGACGTCCCGGCCGCGTGCGCGCGGGGAGTTCTTCATCTCGCGGAAGCGCTGCGCCGCCTCCGGGTCACGGCGCGGGTGGGTGATCGAGTAGTCGACGCCGCCACCGATGACGCCCATGTGCATCAGGATCGGCATGTCGAGTTCCTCGGCGGCCTGGTAGACACCGAAGTAGGTGTAGTCGTCGTAGGGCTTGCGGACGCCGATCATCTTCAGGCCGCGGTAGCCCTGTTCGTGCAGCTCGCGAATATCGCTGTGCTTGATCTCTTCCGGATCGATCATCGCGGAGGGCAGGAAGAGATCCTCGTGGCGTCGCGCGTAAGTGAGCGATTCGTCGTACGCCATCCCGAAGCGGCCACCACAGAGCAGCGAGGCGCGTGTGACGCCGGCGGCGCGGAGCGCGTCAGCGCGGGCGTCGATCTCCTTCGCCGGGTCGAAGTTGTCGGGATCTTGCCAGTTCCGCGGGAAGTGACAGTGGACGTCCCAGATCACGGGCGGGCCTTCCGAGGTGGTGGCGTTCGACGGATCGTAACCGACAGCGGGCGTTCGTTCTCGGGTTGTCCGTGATCCGCCGTCGCGACTTGATGCTGGCGATAGGCTGTGAGGGAGCGGAGAGCGTTGTCCAGGCGTCTCTGCGCGTGCCGTTGTTGTGGGAGGTGGCCTTGATGCGAATCACTATCCGGCGTCTGGCGCTGTTCGTCGGTGCCATGTCGGTGGTGTTGCTCGTGGGGTGCTCAGGTTCCTCGGACGATGCCGCGACCGGCACCGCTTCGCCGGCGGCTGCGACCATCACGCCCTCGGTCAGCGTGACCGTGGGGCCGAGCGCGGCGGCGACACCGATGCCGCTGGTAACACCCTCGGGGGTGGTGGTCCCCGGCAGCGGCGAGCAAGGGGTAACCGCTGTCGTCGTCGCGGATAGACTCGACGTGTTCGTGTCACCGTCCCATGAGAGCTACCGGATCGGGGCGCTCGGCCGGGGCGACACGATCACGGTTTCCCATCGCTGGGCGCCCGCCCCACTGTGGCTGGCGCTGCCGGGCGTGGGGTGGGTGATCCCCTCGGAGGGCGGCCTGCAGCTCGAGCGGCCACTGGTGTCTATTCCTCAGAGCGACGATTGGGTCGCGGGGCCTGATCAACCGGTGGGCGCTGAGACGGGCATCCCGGAGATCGACGCGACGATCAAAGCGGTGTGGGCCGCGGATGCTGATGCGGTGGACGCGCTGCTGGTGTTCCAGTCCCAGACCTGCGCCGTCGCTCCCGACGGTCCGGGACAGGCGACCTGCCCCGAGGGGGTCCCGGACGGCGCTGTAATCGACGTGTTCGTCAGAGGCGTCTACGACTCGGATTCCTCGCCGATCGCGCGGGTCGCGGGCGAGCGAACGGTCGATCAGTTCGTCGACTTGGATCCCGCCAACCCGCCACGCCTGTATGCGGTCGTGGCGCGACGGGAGGTGACGATCGCTGATAGCGAATTCCCGGTGCTCTACACCGCGTTCTTCTCGCGACCCGGCGGTTCATTCGGCCTGATGCTCGATGACCGTGGCCGTATCGTCGCGGCGCTCACGGCGGGACCGCGGGTGGGCGACTTGTTTTCACTCGACGTGAGCGAGGGAGCGGAGATCGTGCTGGCGCCCGTCGTTCCGGAAGGGCTCAGTCCGCCTCGGTAGCGCACGCGCCTAACGGCTACTCGGCGATGCCGTCGATGTCCGGCGGTGGGTAGTAGTGGCGGTCGCCGAGGGCGGCGACGCGGGCCGAGAACGCAGCTCCTCCGGCGATGCCGTTCTCCAGTTTGTCCGCGGCCTGGCGCCAGATGGCCCAGCTTTCGGGGTGGAGGCTCGAGGCTTCGTCGAACTGCGCGCGGGCCTCGGGCTCGTTGCCGGTGGCGCGGAGGTGCTGGCCGAGGCGGAAGCGGGCGTGTGCCTCGGCGATGGCCGGGTCGGGCGGGTTGAGGCGACGGCGGATCTCATCGGGCGCCAGCGCGTGGCGGCTCGCGGGGCCACTGGCGGCCCAGTCGCGAATCGCATCGAGGTAGGTGCTGCGGTGGTGGCGGGCGCGGTCGCGGTGTTCCTCGGGGACGGTGCGCGTTTCGGGGTCGACGTGGCGGAATGCCTCGTAGGCGCCGGCTACCTCGGCAGGGCGAACGATACGACCGTCCTCGTCGATCCAGATGGCGGTCGGGACGTTGACGATGCCGTAGAGGGTGGAGAGCAGGTGGGCGCGGTCGATCAGGGCCGGGTAGGTCGGGGCGGCCTGCTCGATCCACGGGTCGGGAGCGCCGGGCTCACTATCGAGGGCAACGGCGATGACGGTGAAGTTCCGGTCCGCGAGCTCGTTCACCAGCTCCTGCCACACGGGCAGGTCAGCGCGGCAGCCTCACCATGAGGCCCAGGCGGCGAGCAGCACCTTCTGACCTCGATAGTCGCGGAGGGAGTGCAGGGCGCCGCTGACGTCCGGCAGCGTGAAGTCGGGGGCCTCGAGCGCGTCGAGTCGGGCGTGGTGATCGGCCGGCGCGTCGCCGAGGGACCAGCTCGCAGCGGAGGCGTCGTGGACGACGGCGCCACCGAGGTGGCGCCAGAGGGTGGCGAGGTTCACGCCGTTCGGACGTAGGAATTCGGCTTCACGCCCGGCGGGGACGGGGACGCAGACGTCGTCGCGGCAGAACCCCTCTGGCTTGAGTTCGTAGCCAGTGACGCGGTCGAGGTCGCCGGCATCCAGCCAGAGGTCGTCTTCGACGACGACAGCCGTGGGTACCTCGATGGATGCGGTGGGCGTAATGACGGTAACCATCGAGAGGCATGGTAGTCCTGCCAGCGGGCGACAGCAGATGCGACGCCCACGGTCAGCCAAGAAATTCGAACCGATGGATTACGTGAAGGTCCCTCAGCTGATCAACCCTCGGCGGTTACGCGGGCGTCACCTCTGCTGCCGGCGATTCGGGGACGATGGCGATCGAATGCGAGGCGCGGGGGGTGTGGAGTAGCCACCAAGAATACGATTTCACGCCGTCAACTCTTGAAGATCATCGGGGGCTAACACGTACGCGTTGCGCGCGGAGAACCGTCGCCGATGCCGCAGCGTACCGAGTGAGTTCCCATCGACAAGGAGTACTAAGTGATTCGACGGCTAAGTTTGGTGGTTGTGAGCGCCATTGCAGTGGTGATGCTTCTGGGGGCGTGCGGTAGCGACGACGATGGCACGGCGACGGCGGAAGCGACGTCCGAGGCCACCTCGGAAGCAACGGCTGAGGGGACCGCCGAGGCGACTGCCGAGATGATGGAGCACACGGTCGACCTGGCCACGACGGGCCTGGGTGACGTCCTGGTCGGGCACGGCGGTCTCACGCTGTACCTCTTCACCAACGACGAGGCTGGCGTGAGCAACTGCGTGGACGGCTGCGCGGCAGCATGGCCGCCGTTGACGGTCGAGGCCGGCGCTGAGCTGGTGGCCGGCGATGGCGTGACCGGCACGCTGGGCGTGATCGAGCGTGCCGACGGCACGATGCAGGTGACGATCAACGACGTGCCGCTGTACCACTTCGCCTCAGACGCGGCCCCCGGTGACACCGGTGGTCAGGGCGTGAACGATGTGTGGTTCGCGGTTGCGGGCGACGGAACCGCGGTTCCGGTCAGCTAGCTCCAGTTCGCGACGAGTGCATGCGCGAGGGCGCGTCATCGAGAGGTGGCGCGCCCTCGTTGTTTGTCGGGCCGGTCGCCAACGCGGGCGCCGTCTGGCCGCGGCAGTCCCGCCTCACGCGTCTTCGCGGCGGGCCGTCCATACCCGCGCGCAGGCCGCGAGGTCGCCGCATTCGCAGTCTTCGGCGAGGTGACGAAGCAGGCCGAGCATTCGCTCGATGTCGGCGGCCTGGGCCTCGAGGGCCGCGATCCGGGTACGGTTGGCGGCGCGCCAGCGTGCGGAGGCGGATGTTGCGGTGGGGAAGCCATCGAGCAGTTCGCGGATGTCGTCGAGCGGGAAGTCCAGGGAGCGCGCGAGCGCGATGACCTGCAGGCGATCGACGGCGGTTTCCTCGTAAGCACGCCGGCCGCTGACACGATTGGGTGACGGCACAAGGCCGACGCTTTCGTAGTAGCGGAGCGTTGATGGCGCGAAGCCGGTACGGCTTGCGACTTCGCCGATGCTGAGGCTCATTGGGTTCTCCTCGGAACAACTTGACTTCAAGTCAACTTTAACTCGTATCACTGATGCAAGGGAGCCACCGATGGGCCTGGACCTCTGGGGATTCGGCAGCGTTGGCGCGATGGCGACGGCCTATGCGCTGGAATCGCGGGGCCGGACGTGGGTGCTGGTCTTTGCGCTGGCAAGCATGAGCGCGTCGGCGTACGCGGTGGCGATCGAATCGTGGCCGTTCGCCCTCGTCGAGGGCGTGTGGTCGGTGATTGCGCTGCGCCGCTGGTTCGTGGCTCCCGGAACCAATGCATCGAGAGGAGTCTGAGATGAAGAAGCTGGACATCCCGATTGTCTGCAACCTGGATGCGATTCGGTCGGACGAACTGCCCGCGCAGCCAGACGCCTGGGGGCTGCTCCGGGCTGCCTGCATCGGCACGAGCGAGGATGCGAGCGGCGTGGTGTTTCGCTACCCGGCGCGGGCAGAGCTACTGTCGGCCGCCGCTGCTTGGATTGCCCGCGAGCGGCAGTGCTGCGCGTTCTTTGACTTCGCGCTGTCGCTCGATGCCGGCGCCGAGGAGTTCACGGTGCGGCTGGGCGGCGCGGCCGGTGTGAAGGAGTTCCTGCTGGCGAACATGGTCGACGCGCCAGCGACGGCTTAGGCGGAGGGGGACCGCTTCGTCGCGAGGGCGAGGACGTTTTCGTCCGGATCCTTGAAGAAGGCCATCCACTCCTCGGTGCCGTCGGGTTCGCGGTTGATGACGTGGGGGTCGCCCTCGAAGGCGACACCGCGCCCCTTCAGGGTGGCGACGGCGGTGTCCATGTCGTCGACCCAGAAGTAGAGCGGCGAGGCGTGTCCGGCCGCCTCGGCGATCGCGTCGAGCATCAGGCGCGTGCCGTCGAGGTCAAAGAACGCAAGGCCGGGCGGGTCGAACTGCATGGTGAATTCGAGTCCGACCCGGTCGCGGTAGAACTCGACGGAGCGCGCGAGATCGGTCACCGCGAGGGCGACCTGGTGCAGTTTGGTGAGCTTCAAGCCGGTGGTGGTCATCGCGAGGTGCTCCTCGGTATCTCGTCCTGTCGGCGGCGGTGCTAGAGGAAGGTGCGAACCGCCTCGGCGAATTCGTCGGGGCGGTCGAGTGGGATCGAGTGCCCCGAGTCTTTGACCTCGATAAGCCTCGCGTCGGGGATCTCGTCGGCCATGTGCTGGGCGATGTCGGCGGCGAGGATGTCGCTGAGTTCGCCACGGAGCACGAGGGTGGGAACGTTGATGTTGCGCACGGCGGCCCAGCCTTCCTCGGTCGTTGGGCGCGGGCGCGGGTTGCTGGGATCGCGGAGCGCCTTGTCGTAGCGCCAGGTCCACTTGCCGTCGTCGGTCTGCATCAGGTTGTGCTCGACGCGGTAGCGATGATTGGCCTCGGGCGGTCGGGGATTCGAGGCGCGCTGCTGCGCCCACGCCTCATCGGGGCTGTCGAACACGTCGGCCGTCTGCGCGCCGGCCTGGATGCGGGCGGCGCCGCTGGCGACGGTCTCCGGGCCGATGTCGACGATGACCAGCTTCGCCAGGCCCTCGGGGCGCTCGCCGGCGTAGTGGATGGCGACGCGGCCACCCATCGAGAGGCCGAGGAGCGCGAAGTCCTCGAGGCCGAGCGCGGCCACGAATTCGCGGACGTCGCTGACCATGTGCGCGTTGAGGTACTGGTCGGGAGCGGCCCACCCGGTCTCGCCATGTCCGCGCTGATCGAGGGCGATTACGCGATAGCGATCGGTCATGAGCTCGGCGAAGGCGTCCCAGGAGCGGGCGTGTCCCGTGTAGCCGTGGAGCAGCAGCAGCGTCGGTGCGCCGGGCTGACGGGACGGCCAATCGCTGTAGTGGAAGCGCAGGCCGTTGAGTTCGACCGTCTTCTCTTCGCACGCGAGCTGGGTGGTCATCGGCGTCCTCCAGAGGTTCGCCGAAAGCTTACTCCGGCGGGACGACCTCGCTAGCCGTTCGCCCCAACGAATGCGGAGATCGCGCCGAAGTACTGATCGCGGCCGACCCACAGGAGATCGTTGTGCCCGGCGCGCGGGATCACTTCGAGCTGCGCAGTCGTCGAGGTGAGCAGATCGCGGATCGCCTCCGCGGTGCTGAGCGGCACGAGGTTGTCGATCTCACCGTGGATCAGCAGCACCGGGATCGCGATGCCGCGCACCTTCGCGTCGTGCGCGGCGGCGAGGCGTGCACCCAGCTCGGTGTCGCCGAGACCTCGGCGCTCCACGGTGCGGCGGATGTTGCCGGCGCCGCTTTCGAGGATGAGGCCGCGGAATCGCCCGGCGGCGTTGGCGGCGACCTCGAGGGCGGGGTGGGCGCCGAGGCTGCGGCCCATGACGAAGCGGGCGGCGGAGTAGCCGCCGCGATCGAGCAGATCGTGGAAGTAGGCGACGGTGGGGTGCGCGTCGCCGACGAGCGCGGCGACGTTGGGAGTGCCGGTGCTCTGACCGTAGCCACGGAACTCCGCGACGAAGAGGTTCACGCCGATCTCGTGATAGAGCGGCGCGATGTTGTCGTGATCGCTGGCCACCTCGCCATTGCCGTGGAAGTAGAGGAGCGTCGGGGCGTCCGGTCGCAGCGGGTAGAACCGCGCACCAAGGACGACGCCGGGAGCTACCTCGATCAGGTGATCGCTGGCGCCGGGTGGCGGCGGCTGATCGTCTGGTCGCGGGTAAAACATCGAGGCCGCGAGGCCGGCGCTGTCGAGGAGGGCGTAGTCGGGTGGGCCGAGGTCAGCTTCGCTGGTCATGGCGGCATCGTAGAGCGCGCGCGCACGGCTCGCATTACCTGGGAGGTCATGGTGACGGAGCGGGACGCGGACTAGGATCGGCGGATGGCGGGACGCGCAGTCGGGGCGCTGGTGCGGGATTGGCGGATGCGGCGTCGCCGCAGCCAGATGGATGTCGCCCTGGACGTCGGCGTATCGACTCGTCATTTGAGCTTCGTCGAGACCGGACGATCGAATCCCAGTCCGGAGTTGCTGGTGGCGATCGCCGACGAGCTGGCGGTACCGCTGCGCGAGCGCAACTCGCTGCTGCTGGCGGCCGGGTACGCGCCTCGCTACGCGGAGACGCCGCTGGACGATGCGGCGATGGGCCAGGTCCGCAGCGCGCTGCAGCGGATGCTGGACTCGCACCAGCCGTACCCCGGCGCGGTGATCGACCGCATGTGGAACGTGGTCCTGTCGAACCAGGCGGGACTGCTCCTCGTTGGCGGCGCGGCGCCTGAGCTGTTGGCGCCGCCGGTCAATGTGTTCCGGGTGTCGTTGCACCCGGATGGGATGGCGCGCCAGATCCTCAACTTTGACGAGTGGGCCTGCTACCTGCTGGGCGAGCTGCGGCGCGCGACATCGCTCTCCGGGGCGCCGGAGCTGGAGGCGCTGCTCGCCGAGGTGAGCGCTTACCCCAACGTCGCGGCCCTCGGCGGGTGGCGGGAGGCAGGGGACCTCGCGCCGACGCTGCTGGTGCCGTTGCGACTGGCGGTGGCGGGCACGGAGCTGTCGCTGATCACAACGCTGACCCGGTTCGGCAGCCCGCAGGATGTGACGTTGAGCGAACTGGCGGTCGAGCTGTTTTTCCCCGCGGACGACGCGACGGGGGTGTTCCTGCGCGGGCTCCAGACTGCCTCCGAGACGGCGACAGCGTTACCTGGGACGTAATCGCGAAGCCGTTGGTCGGCGCGCTTACTGGTTTCAACGCCTCAACAACGAGGCATGGAAGGCAGGAGCGAAGCGATGACTCCAGAGACCTCGACCGTCGACGCGAGCGCGCTGGTGACGGCGAACCTTGCGGCATGGAACGAGCCGGACGCCGAGAAGCGGGCGGCCATGATCGAGCGGACCTGGGCAGCAGACGGTCAGTTGACCGATCCGCCGTTCGCGGTCAGCGGCCACGCCGAGATTCTGGGGGCGATGAGCGGGGTGCACGCCCAGTACCCCGGCCACTCGTTCCGCCAGGTCAGCGCGGTGGACGCACACCACGACCAGTTCCGTTACGCGTGGGAGCTGGCGGCACCGGACGGGACGGTGATCCTCGGTGGCGTGGACGTCGGGGAGATCGCGCCGGACGGGCGCCTGCAGCGAGTTGCCGGCTTCTGGGGCGACCTCGAACGGACCGCCTAGCCGTCGGTAGTCGCGCCGGCGCCCCGCGGCGCCGGCGTCGGCGATCTGCCGGCCGGTTAGCGGAACGGGCCTTTGAGTTCGATGCCTTGCTCGCGGAGCAGCGGCTTATCGAAGAGGACGTTGCCGGTGTATTGCTGCGCGGGTTGTTCGCAGATCCAGACGGCGGCCTGGCCCATGTCGTCCGCCACCTCGAAGTTGAGATCGGGGTTCTCGCGGTCGTTGGCGGCGTACTTGTTGCCGGGGGTCCGGACGCCGCCCTCGGGGGACAGGATGTTCACCGAGATGTTGTCCTTCTGGTACATCGCCGCCATGCGCTGGGAGAAGTGCTCGAGGCCGATCTTCTCGGCGCCGTAGAAGATGTCGCCGGCGCGGTTCTGCTGGTCCTCGGTGTACGGCCCCGGGCCGAGGGCGATCGCGCCGACCGAGGAGATGTTGAGGATGTGACCGCCGCCGGCCGCGCGCAGATGCGGGACCGCTTCGCGCATCGCGAGGATGTACGAGCGGAAGTTCACCTCGATGCTGAGGTTGATGTGGCGCTCCTGGACGGTTTCCAGGTTGCCGGGAACGAAGATGGCGGCGTTGTTCACGAGGATGTCGAGCCGGCCGGCGGTGTCGACGACCTCTTTGATCGCCGAGGCGATGCTCTCCGGGTCGCGCATGTTGATGACGACCGGGAACGCCTGACCGCCGGCGTCCGTGATCTCCTGGACGACGCTGTGAATGGTGCCGGGCAGCCGTGGATCCTTCTGCTCGACCGTGCGTGCCGCCACGGCGACGTTGGCGCCGGCGGCGGCGAGGTAGCGGGCGATATCAGCGCCGATGCCGCGGCTGGCGCCGGCGACGAGGGCGACTTGTCCATCGAGTGACATGCGGAACTCCTCGGGAAATGCAGCGGGCCAAGGGAATGGGATGGCCCGGGGGACTACGGGCGGGATGATAGCCCGATTCCGCGTTGGTTGGCCGTATCAGCCACGGATCGCGCGCTCTAGACTTGCTCGCGCTGAGGAGCGCGATGACCACGGATGTGGCGCCAGAGGCACCGGTGTTTCGCAAGGCAACCCTGGAGGATGCGCCGGGGATACTGCGCGTCCTCGAGGCCGCGTTCTCGCGGTGGCCGGGCTTCGAGCTGGCGGGCACGACACCGCTCGAACACCTGCGATGGAAGCTGACGGAGCTGAAGGCGGACACGCCGTCCGGCAATCATGTGGTGACGGTCGGGGGCGAGATCGTCGGGACGCGTCTGCACTGGTACGCGCCGGTGCGGGTAGCTGGGTTGGAGTACGACTGCGACGGTGGCGCGGACGTGGCGGTGCACCCGGCGTGGCAAGGACGGCAGATTGGAAAGATCCTGGTGGCCGAGCGCGATCGCGTGGCAGCCCAGGCCCGCCAGATCCAGATCGGAACGCCGAGCCGCAGCCCGCAGCTACTGCACCTGAACGACATCCCGGATCACATCCTGCGACCGCTGCCGGTATGGGAGCGGTGGTTCAGGCCGATGGCTTTCCTCCGACAGCACCGGCAGGCGCGGAGATGGAGGGCACTCGGACGCGACGCGTGGCGGACGTTCGGGCCACAGCGGGCGCGCCTGCTCACCGGACCGGCGCGGCTGGAGCGACTGGCGGCATTCGACGAACGGGTCGATGCGCTGTGGGAGGTGTCAGGGCGTCAGTTCGATGTGGCGCGGACACGCGCTTCGGAGTTCTTGAACTGGCGATACATCGATCCGCGGAGCGGGGGAGCGGACGTGCTGGGCGCCTTCGAGGGCGAGCGGCTCGTCGGATTCGCGGTGTTCAAGCGCGATGGCGCGACTGGGAACGTGCTGGATGTGGTGGTGGCCCCTGCGCGAACCGCGGTCGGGCGACAGCTTTTGGTGGCGGGCAGCGAACGGCTGCGACGCCAGGGCGCCGAGCAGGTGGTGTGCTGGCTGACCGAGGGGCACCTGCTCGAGGCGGAACTGGCGGCCTCCGGGTTCGCGCGCGTGGGGGTGATGACGCTGGATCTGCAGCACCGCGATCGCGTACCAGCAGGGGCAGTCGCAACGCTTGAGGCGTCGGGGACACGGATGCACGTCACGATGGGCGACTTCGACTTCTTCTAGTGGGGGCGTGCCGCCCGCTCATCACGCTTCGCGCCTCGGCGACGAAGCGCCCTCAATGCGGTGGGACTCCCGAGGGCTTCGGCACCGAGGCGGCTTCGCCGGGAGTGGCGGAGGCGGTGGTGTCGGCGTTCGAGGGCGGTTATCGCGGGGTGGCTTCGTCGCGGGTGAGTTCGCGAAGGCCAGCCATGTGTTCGCGGGCGAGCCGCTCGTAACGACCGGGGTTGCCGGTCACCCATTCTTCCGAGGCGGAGCCGAGGATGGAGCGCTTCACAACGGCGGGGGCGCCGACCGCGAGCATGCCCTCCGGGATGACGGTGTCGGGGAGGACGATCGCACCGGCGGCGATCAGGCAGCGGGCGCCGATGACGGCGCCATCGAGGATCAGTGCGCCATTTGCGATCAGCGCCTGTTCGCCGATGGTGGCGCCGTGGACGACGCAGTTGTGGGCGAGCGATGCCTGCCGGCCGATCAGCGCAGGCTGGTCGGCACGGCCGTGGACAGCGGCGCCGTCCTGGACGTTGGCACCGGCGCCGATCACGGCGTAGCTGGTGTCACCGCGGACGACGGCGTTGTACCAGACGGATGCACCGGCCTCGATGCGGACGTCGCCGACGATGGTCGCCGTGGGGGCGATGAAGGCGTCGGGATGGATGCTGGGGACCTTGTCGCCGACGGCGTAGATGGGCACCTGGACTCCTCGGAGGGTGTGATGCCCTCGCTATGTCCGGGGCGCCGCCGTTCGCGCGGAGAGGGTGATCCCGCGGTCTCGGATGGGCGGCGTCGGACTCTTGCTTCGAAGCAGAGAGTACGTCGAGTTCGCGTCCGCGTTTGCGCGACGGCGGGGCCGCTAGCCGTGGTCGAAGTCACCGAGCATCACGTGGATCGGGCTTGCCGCATCCTCCATGACGGCGATGAGCTCAGGGAGCCACGCGTGCCGGGTGCGCGTGATCTGTACCGGACGAGTCTCACCGGTTGGGGCGAAGGCCGCCGCGCGTAGCGTGGCTTCCTCACGATGTCCGAGCGGCAGGAGGCACTCGATCGCCTGGACCGCAGAGCCCTCGAGGTCTGAAACAGCCTGCGTGAGCAGGCGCGCGCCGACGTCGGCGACCGAGGGGTCGGTCACCAGATCGAGGATCCGCGCTCGATCGAGGTCCCGGCGCACGGCGACGTAGCCGAGGAGGCGATCGCCCTCGGTCAGGGCGTAGGCGGCGATGCGGCCGGCGCGCGGGTCGAGATAGCGCCAGTTGAGCCAGGCGGCATCGCGGATGCGGCCGAAGTCGTACTCGGCGCGGACGGTCTCCCAGAGCGCCGTCGCACGGTGATCGAAGGCGCTCACACGCGTCACCGTTCCACGTGCCGTCGGTGCGCCGTTGAGTCCGCGCTGTCGCCCACGGCGCGCAACGGCGGCGAGAACAGCGCGACCGAGGTGCAGGACTCCGGCACGACGGTGGGTCGCGAGGAAGGCGCGGGTGTTAAGGCTTCGTGCCCACACGCCCAACGGCCGACGCAGGTAGCCGCGGTCGCTGTACATCTGGATCACCCGTTCGTTGACCGACGGCGTGTCGTAGCCGATTGACGAGCCGGTGAGTCTGCGGCGCTCGGTCTCCCCGTCGCGGAGCACACTGGCGAGGCCCAGCCCTCGGAACGAGGCGTGCACACCCATGTCACAGCCGGTGTCGAGCGGGTGTTCGACGCCGCGCACGTGGCCGCGGCCGGGCCAGCGAAGCTGGATCGCGACGGGCGTTCCGTCGATTTCGACCACCGCGTGCTGGTCGTCCGGCAGGTGCGCGGGCGGCGCCATCTTCCAGCGCAGGTGATCGATCGACGGAACCTCGATTGCGAAGACCGGCCAGGTCGGAAACGCCGACTCAATCACGGGGAACAGCGCCGCGGCCTCGGCGACGGTGACGCGTCGGAGCAAGGGCTCGTGGCCATCACGCTCGGGCATCGGTTCCTGCGTTCGGGTGCGACCAACGGCGTCCGGTCAGGGGCTCGCGAGGCTACACGAAGTCGAGATCGCCCATGGTGATGTGGAGCTTCGAGCTGGGGTCGCGAACGACGGCGACCGCCTCGGTTGCGCCGAGCATCCAGCCGTAGTCGATGATGAGTTGCTGCGGGTGACCGGCATCGCGGAACCCGACTGCGGGGAGCGCCGCCTCCGAGGGATGTCCGGGCGGCAGCCAGCAGCGCACCCTGCTTGCGCCCGCCGCCCGCAGACGATCACACGCGGCGCGGAGGAGCACTCCCGCGGCGCCCCGGTGCCGAGGGTGGGCGACAAGTTCGAGGATCGCGCCCTCGGACGCGCGGCGTTTGTAAACGGTGTAGCCGACGAGCGTGTTGCCCTCGAATGCCGCGAGGGCCGACGCGCGCCCGGCGCGCGGGTCGAAGTAGCGCCAGTTCATCAGCTCCGCGTCTCGGACACGCGCGATATCGAACTGTGGGGCGACCGCCTCCCAGAGCGCGTCCGTTCGCGCATCGAACGCGGTCAGGTCGCTGACCTGGGTGCGCGGAATGGGCGCAGCGCTGTTGGCGCGGGGGAGCTTGGACAGCTTGCGGCGCAGGGCGCTCGCGGCGGTCACGGCCAGGTGCTTGCGCCCACCCTGGCGGTGGGTGGCCGCGAAGGTCCGCACGTCGAACGTGCGCACCCAGACGCGGAGCCGGCGACCCGCGAGGTGCTGCGCTTCCAGGTGCGGGACGCGCGCGTCGTTCGAGGGCGTGTCCCAGCGGACGAAGTCGCCGAGTGGCGGATTCCGCAGCGGGTCGTCATCGAAGATGAACCGCGCGAGCCCGGTGCCCTGGCGCTCCGGATCAACAGCAAGGTCGACCCCTCGGTCGAAGGGCATCACCGCGCCGCCGACATGGGCGTGGGCGAGCCAGCGGAGTTGGACGGCGACGATTCGATCGCCCTCGAGCACGACGGTGTGCGGGTGATCCGGCGCGCCCGGTGCGCCGGTCATCTTCCACTGGAGGTGGTCGAACGGACTGACCTCGATCTCTGGTGCGGGCCAGCGAGGAAAGGCCGCCTGCAGCAACGGGAGGATCGCGTTCGCCCAGGAGGCGTCGGCGCGGACGACACGTCGGTCGGGGGGCGGTAGGCGGTCCTCGGTCATCGCGACTTCACAGGGAACCGGGTCAACCGGCTGCGGGGGAAGCTAGGCGTGATCGAAGTCGCTCATCGTGAGGTGAAGGCGGCTCCGCGGATCCTCGTAGACGTCCAGCACTCCGGCGGCGGCTTCGCCTCGATCGCGGGTGCCGAAGAGGATGTGCTGCGTGCCGACGGGTGCGAAGCCGGCATATCGGAGCGCGCGCTCCGCGCGGTGGCCGCGTGGCAGCCAGGAGGTGATGTTGCGCGCGCCGCTGGCGCGGAGGTGCTCGATCGCGGCGTCGAGGAGTGCAGGGACCATCGCTGTCGCCTCCGGTCGCCAGAGCCAGTCCATCAGATCGCCGCGGTCGCCGGCGCGGCGGACCACGGCGTAGGCGAGGACCCGCCCGCGATCGAGGAGCCCGAGGATCACAGGCTCTCCGCTGAACGGTCGCGCGAAGCGCCAGTTGAGGTACTGGGAGTTGCGGAACGGGATGACGTCATAGGCGTGGCGCGCGGCTTCCCAGAGCGCGTCCGCCCGTTCGTCGAACCGTTCTAGGACGGTGATGCGACCGGGCGTTGGGAGCGGTGCGGGTGCGCGGCGCGCGCGGTGCCAGAGGGCGCGCGCGGCCTGCACCGGACCACCTGCGGCGTGATGGACGGAGAGGTAGGAACGGAGGGCGAAGGGGAGCGTCCAGGTGGTCATCTCGCGGCTGACCGAGCCCTCGTTCATGTGCTGCACCTGTGGAGCGTTGCTCATCATCCCGAAGCCGGTGATCTGGTTCTCAGCGAGCCGATCGTGGTCGCGGTCCTTGATCAGGCGCGCCAGGCCCATGCCCTGGAAGTCCGGATGCACGGCGAGATCTGCTCCGGTTTCGCCAATGTGGACCTCGTCGCCGACCTGAACCTGGCAGACCCAGCGAAGCTGAGTGGCGGCGATCCGATCGCCTACCTCGATCGCGGCGTGATGGAGCGGGATGTCGCCCGGCGGGCTCATCTTCCAGCGCAGGTGATCGATCGTGGGGGTCTCGAGGGGGAACGCCGGCCAGCTCGGGTACGCGGCCTCAATCACCTCGAGCAGTTCGGGGGCATCGTGCTCGGTTGCGTCGCGGATGATCGGCTCGATGGCCGGCTGGACGGTCGTGGTCATGCTGCCCTCGGTGCTCCTCGCCCAGGGATTCGAGGATACCCCGCTATGTCCAGTCGAAGTCACACATCGCGATGTGCAGGGTGCTCGCCGGGTCGTCGTAGACATCGAGGTCCGGGGTGCGTTCCTCGGCGCTGTTGCGAATGCCGAAGAGCATCTCCTGGGTTCCCGTGCGCGCGAAGCCGGCTGCACGGAGCGCTTGTTCCGCGTCATGGCGGCGGGGTAGCCAGCAGGTGACGTCCGTCGCGCCGCCCTGCTGGAGGTGCGAGATCGCCGCGCCGAGCAGCGCGGGCACGACCGCAGCCGCGTCGGGCCGCCAGAGCCAGTCCATCAGATCGCCGCGCCCGCCGGCGTGCCGCACCACGGCGTAGGCGAGCGCCCGATCGCCCTCGAAGATCGCGAGGATCGTTGGGTGGCCCGTGACCGGGCGGGCGAACCGCCAGTTGAGGTACTCGGCGTTGCGGAAGGCGATCACGTCGTACGCGTCGCGCGCCGCCGCCCAGATGTCGTCGGTGCGCGCGTCGAACCGGTCGAGGACTTCGATTCGCGCGGCCGCGGAGAGGCCGGGAGTGCGGGACATCACGCGCCGCACGGAAGCGCGGAGCGCCTGGCCCCAGCCACCAGCGTTGCGGTGGGTCGCGACGAAGGATCGCCAGCCGAACGGTCGCACCCAGGTGTCCAGCTCGCGCGTGATCCGGTCGCGGTTGAGGTGGCGCACCTGCGCGGCGTTGCTCTGCATCGCGAATCCGGTGACGCGATCGGCGCGGAGTCGGGCGTCGTCTCGATCGCTGATCAGTCGTGAGAGGCGCTGACCTCGGAAGTCGGGGTGCACCGCGAGGTCGGCACCGGTCTCGCCGATGCGGGTCTCGCCGCGTACGGAGAGGCGGCGCGCCCAGCGGAGCTGGGCGGCGGCGACGCGGTCGCCGACCAGCACGACGGAGTGGTGCAGCGGGACACCGTCCGGCGACGCCATCTTCCAACGCAGGTGATCGATCGGGGGCACCTCGAGGGCGAAGTCTGGCCAGCACTCGAATGCGGCCGTGATCACCTCGAGCATGGCCGGGGCGTCCTCGATAGTGGCGTCACGGATCGTCGGCTCGGGACCGGGGTTGGAAGGGTTCGTCACCGCTGCTCCCACTGCATCGCGGACAACTACATCGCTCAGAACTGCGTCGCGCGCTGGGCCAGCTTAGTGCTGGTCGAAGTCACTCATGGTGAGGTGCATCGAGCGCGAGCGATCAGCCATCAGATCGATCGCCTCGGGCGGGTTTTCTCCGCTGTCGTGGCTGCCGAGGAGCATCGTCTGCTCGCCGACCACGGCGAACCCGGCGTGGCGGAGTTCGCCCTCGGCGGTGTGGCCGGCGGGAAGCGCGCAATCGAGGCCGGTTGCGCCGGCGTTCCGAGCACGAGCGAGCGCCGCCTGCACGATCGTTCGCAGGGCGCCTCGTTCCTCGCGGTCCCAGAGCAGATCGACCAGGGCGGCCTGGCCGGCGGAGTAGCGGAGCACGGCATAGGCCGAGGCGCGATCGCCGTCCGCCAGCAAGAGCACGTCGCCGTTCCCCGAAGCGGGACGTTCGAAGCGCCAGTTGAGGTAGCTCGAGTGCCGTGAGGTGATGACGTGCCAGGACCGTCGCGCGCGCTCCCACAGCGCGTCCGTTCGTTCGTCGAAGCGGCCGATCAGCTCGATGCGGGTGCTCGCGCGATGGCGTGCCGGCAGGCGGGATGACGCGGCCGTGGCGGCGAGCCGTCCGAGCTGGCCCAGCCCGCCTTCGCGGAAGTGGACCGCGGCGTGCGCGCGCGGAGTGAACGCGCGGTGCCAGACAGTGAGGGTGCGCTCCAGCAACCCGGGTTCGTTCATGTGTTGCACCTGGGGCGCGTTGCTCAGGGTGCCGAAGCCGGGACGAGGATTGGCGACGAGGGCGTCGTGGACCGCCGAACTCAGCAGGCGGGAGAGCCCGCGGCCCTGGAACTCCGGGTCGACGGCGAAGTCGGCGCCGGTTTCAGACACATATTCCCGGGGCCCGATCTGTATCCGGCTCTCCCAGCGAAGGCGCACGGCAACGATCCGCTGATCGATCTCAGCGACGAGGTGCCGCGGCGCGAGCCCGTCATGCGGCGCCGTCTTCCAGCGCAGGTGCTCGATCGGCGGGACGTCGATGTCGAAGGCCGGCCAGTGGTCGAATGCCCGTTCGATCACGGCGATCATCGCCGGGAGGTCCTGTGGCGTCGCCTCTCGGAGGACCGGTTCGAGGTGCGCGGTCATTCGGTGGCCCCCAGCTCGGCGGGGTGGCGACCGAACGGAGGTCAGATCCAGTCGAAGTCGCCGAGCGTGACGTGCATGGTACTTGCCGGGTCGCGAAGGATCGCCAGCGCGTCCGGCGCCGCACCGAGGCGCTTCGTGCCGAATTCCACGTTCGTGAGGATCCCGGTGTCCGCGAGGCCGGCGGCCTCGAACGCGGCTTCGTAGAGGTGGTCGGGGGCGAGCCACGCATCGAGGCGTGTCGCGCCGTCGCTCCGCATCGCGCGTGCCGCCGCGCGGACGAGCGCGGTGACCGCGGCCGGCCGGTCGCCCCGCGAGAGCACATCGAGGAGCGCGGCGGTGCGGTTATCCGCGCCGCGTGGGGCCCGACGCACCGCGAGATAGCCGAGCAACGCGTCACCCTCGAAGGCACCGATGGTGAGGATGCGCCCGGCGCGCGGATCCAGGTACCGCCAGTTCAGCCAGGCCGCGTTCCGACGGCGAGCGATGTCGAAACGGGTGCGCTCCTCGATCCAGAGTGCATCCACGCGCTGATCGAACGCGGTCAGCGGTCGGACCTCGATATCGCGAGCGGCAGCACGGAGGGCGGCGCCGTCGCGCCGCCCGAGGGTGGAGAGTTGGCGGGCGAGGTAGTGCCGGCCGGCGGGATGGCGCAGTCCGGCGATGGCTCGGATCGGGCCGAGCGGGCGCCCCCAGACGCGCACGCCTCGCGCGAAGCGGGTGCCGTCCGACATGTGCAGCACGGGTGGCGCGTTGGGGCGGGTGTCCCAACTGAAGTAGCTGGTGCGCCCTTCGTTACGAACCGTCGACGGCATCATCAGCAGGCGGGCGAAACGCCTGCCCTGGTAGTCGGGATGCACGGCAAGGTCGACCGCGCGATCAGTCACGAAGACGTTATCGCCCAGCTTGCCGCGACCGATCCAGGCGAGCATGGCCGCGGCGATCTTGCCGTCCGCCACGACGACATCATGCGGACTGATGGTCTCGCCGTCCGCCGTCTCCATCTTCCAGTGCAGGTGTTCCAGGGCCGCTACATCGATGTCGCATGGCGGCCACTGATCGAACGCCGCCTCGAAGACGCCGAGGATCGCGGGGGCGTCATCGCGCGTGGCCTCGCGGGCGAGCGCACCCTCGAATTCCGGCGGCGCAACCTCCCCGGCAAGCCGGGGCGGGCGCAGATGCAGAGGTTCGTTCATGCCGGGAGAGTAGGGACGGTAAGAAAGTAGAGCGAATCGATCGGCATAACGAATGGGCTAGGGCTTGCGGCCCGTCTGGTGAAACTGGAGCTCAAAGCCAAGGCCGTACCAGAAGGCCTTCGCCGGTTCGTTCGCGCGCAGGATGTCTGCCTCGACGAGGTAAGTGCCGCGATCACGGTGCTCTGCGAGCAGGATTTCGACCGCCTCGGTGCCGACGTTCGCCCGCCGGAAGTCCGGGTCGACGTAGAACTCCGCGATCGAAGCGACCATCCGTTCCTCGTGGGGCCAATCGGGCAGGTAGCGCGCGACGACGAAGCCGGCGGTCTCGCCGTCGACCTCGATCCAGTACAGCTCGCGGCCGCTCAAGTCGGCGAGCATGGCCGGGCGGTAGCGCTCCAGGTAGGCGTCAGTGTCCTCGGGGTCGTCGTCGTACTCGGACATCTCGTCGTGATAGTCCGCGAAGAGCTCGAAGAAATCGTCGAACTCTTCCTCAGGAATGGTCACCAGCGCGACGCTCATGGGATCAACTCCGTCAGCTTCTTGATCACGGGGACGTCGACCTCGGCGGTGGCGTAGCGGGAGTCGCGATCGATCAGGATCGAGGCCATACCGACCCCGCGCGCACCCTCGACGTCGTGCTTGTAGGAGTCGCCGACGTAGATCGTCGCCTCCACGGGGGTCGAGGCGAGGCGCAGCGCGGCCTCGAAGATGGCGGGGTGCGGCTTGCGGAAGCCGGCGCGCGCGCTGGTGATCACGCCCTCAAAGCGGGCGGAGGCACCGAGGCCGCGAATGATCTCGGGGAGCCGCCAGACGTGGTTCGACACGATCAACGATTGGATGCCGCGCCGGGCAAGCCGCTCAAGCGCGGGGATTGTGTCGTCGTACAGCAGGTAGTTCTCGGCCTCCCCCTCGAGGTCGGCGATCCGCGCGGTGATGCGATCGAGGGTCGCGTCGTCGCAGTCGACGCCCGCACCGCGAAGGCGGGTGGCCGCGATTGCGCGGCGGACCGCCGCGAACGCTGCTTCGTCGCGCGACGCGTCCGGGTGCGCCGGGCCCTCGGGGGTCATCCATTGCGCCCAGGCGTCGTCGAGCTCCGCCTCGGCGAGCGCGGCCTCGGTTGCGGAGACGCCGTGTTCGGCGGCGGCGCGCACGTACATACCGAAGTGCGATTTCGCCTGCCCGAGCGTGCGGTCGAAGTCGAATAGCACCGTGCGGGTGCCGGGTGGGAGCATCTGCGGCGCGCTTCCTCGCTGGGGTTCGTGGTGGCGTCGAACCAGTGTGCATGGTCGGCCACGAAGTTGCCCCTCGGCAGGCCCTGGCGGGCGTGTACCGTGAACGCCGCGGAACGCGAATTTAGCGAGCGAAGGACGGCGGCGATGCGGATCGGGCTGACGGGCGGAGCGCCGGGGGCGGCACGGACAGTGGCGGACGCCCAGCGGGCGGAACAAGAGGGTTTCGCGGCATACGCACTGCCGGGTGATTCGACGGCGATGCTGGCGCTGATCGGGGCGCAGACGGAATCGATTCGGCTGCTGACGGCGGTGGTACCGATCTTCGGGATTCACCCCTCGGTGCTGGCGAACCAGGCGCGGGTAGCGCAGGACGCCTCGAACAATCGGTTCACGCTCGGGATCGGGCTCTCGCACCCCTCGTTCATCGAGGCGTCGCTCGGGATCTCATTCGATCGTCCCGGTTCGCGGATGGAGGAGTACCTGCGGATTCTCGCGCCGCTGCTGCGAGGTGACGCGGTTGACTTCGCGGGCGAGTTCTACTCGTATCACGGCGAGCCCCGACCGGGACCTGCGGATGCCGTGTCGCTGGGCGTGGCAGCGCTGGGGCCTCGAATGCTGCGCATGACCGGTGAGCAGGCGCAGGGTACGATCCTTTGGATGGGAACCGCACAGGCGGTTGAGTCGCACGTGGCACCTCGGATCCGTCGCGCCGCCGAGGCCGCCGGCCGGCCCGCGCCGGAGATCATCGCCGGGCTGCCGATCGCTCTGACCAACGACGCGGCCGCGGCGCGCGAACAGGCAGCGCAGCAGTTCGCGATGTACGGCACGCTGCCCTCGTACCGCGCGCTCCTCGATCACGGGGGCGCGGCGGGGCCGGGGGACGCGGCACTGGTCGGCAACGAGGCGGAGTTGGACGCCGAACTCGATCGCCTCGAGGCGGCTGGTGTGACGCTCTTCAATCCGGCGATCTTCCGCGCGGAGTCGGGCGGACCGGCACGGACCCGGGAGTACCTGGCGGACCGTGCGCGCCAGCGCGCGACCTAACGAGGAGCAACGATGACGACTCTTGAGAACCGTCCGAACACAGCGCTCCTGGTTGTCGACGCGCAGAACGTCGTTGTCGCGGAGGCCCACGAGCGAGACGGAGTGGTCGCCAACGTCGGCCGACTGGTCGAGAAGGCGCGGCGCGGCGGGATCCCCGTGATCTGGGTCCAGCACTCCGATGAGCAGATCGAGCGTGGGAGTGACGGTTGGCGAATCGTCGCCGAATTGAAGCCGCTCGAGGACGAGCCGCTCGTCGAGAAGCACTACGGCGACGCGTTCGAGGAGACCACTCTCGAGACGGTGCTGGCCGGTCTGGAGGTCGGACGGCTCGTCGTCGCCGGGGCGCAGACGGATGAGTGCATCCGATCGACACTCCACGGCGCTGTCGTCCGGGGTTACGACGCCATCCTCGTGAGCGACGCGCACACGACGGGGGACCAGAGCGCGTGGGGCGCGCCGCCGCCGGAGCAGGTGATCGCGCACACGAACCTCTACTGGACGTACCACCGGGCACCTGGTCGGACCGCGGGGACCGTCGCGACCGCGGATGTCGATTTCGCAGGCATGCGCTAAGACCGACTCACCGCTGATGAGGCGGCGCGCCGGATGGGTGGCATCCGGATCGGTGAGTCTCCGGACCGCCGCTATAACCCGAACACGTTGGGCCAGCGGATGAGGAGCTTCGATCCGTCCTCGTTCCAGGTCAGGTCAGGGAAGTAGTAGCCGACGGCAGCTTCGGCGACCACGGTGACATCCGCGACGACGGTGATGTCACTGTCGGTGCGGTCGAAGATGGCGACTTCCCAGATCGGAAGGCCGTCGTAGCTCTCCAGGTGGGGGCCACTGGTTGGACCTGTGCGACCGGTCTCGCGCGTGAAGGCGACGAGGGAGTTGTCCGGGGAGAAGACGGGGGCGACGGCGCCCTCGAGGCAGGCCGCACCTGGGTGGCCCGGGTTGTAGACGAGTACGCCATCGCAGTCGCCGGAGTTGGAGAGCGCGGCGACGAAGTCGCCGTCGGCTGCGACGATCGGATCGCCGGTCTGATCCCAGAGGCGGTGAGGGGATGGCGTTCCGGGGCGCTTCCCGACGGTCGCTCCGGTCGCGGCGTCGACGATCGTTGTTCGCTGGTGGGGGCCGGGCTCCGTACTCACTGCCCATGCCGGGGGAATACGCGTAAGTGCCAGTCGGGTCGAAGGCGGCCGGCCAGGGCAGGTCGGCGAGCTGGCGCGATGTGCCGGCGTCGAAGTCCTCGAGGATGGTCGATCCGTCGGGGCCGGGGCGGAGTAGGCGGTCGCCGCGGGGCGACCAGGTGAGAGCCGAAGAGAGCTGCGTGGAGCGATCGTCCACGGCAAGGTTGCGACTGCCATCGGTGGACAGGTCGAAGAGGAAGACCTCGCCCCCATCCAGCAACTCAGGGACGACGACATAGCGACCGCTCGCCGGCCAGATTGGCCCGAAACGGAAGTCACATCCACCGCAGTGGCGCATGCCTTCCTTGAGGAGTCGACGGTCGCCGGTGTCGAGGTCGACGACCCACTGGTCCCAGGTTGGGACGGAGTAACGCCCATTAACCTCGACCTCGCCGGCGTCGATCGCGTAGGTCATGAAGCCGCCGTTTGGAGAGATCGCTCCGCAGGACGTGTCGGTGTAGAGGCGACCGTCGACGCGGGTGCCTGCGTCGGCGTTGACGCATCGAGGTTGTACCGGCGATTCGCCCAGTTGGTTGCCATCTGAGTCGAAGGTGATCTCGCGGATTTCGCCCTGGGCGCTGTATTCGATCCGGATCCCACCGTCGCGTGTGAACTCGGCCAGATACGGGGCGGTACCGAGGAATCCCGTGAGCGTCGTCTGTGTCCCGTCGCGGATGTCGACCAGCCAGACCGTGGCGTACAGGTGGAGGAGTTCTGGGGTGGGCGCCGGCGTTTGGAGGACGAACGGAGCGCGGGTCGTCGGCTCGGGGCTGGGTGAGACAGCCGGCGTGGCGGTCTGTCCCGTGGTCTGTGTGGGCGTCGAGGTTGGGTGTTCCTCGGCACTGCAGGCGGCGAGGAGGAGGGTCGCACAGGCGAGGATGACGAAGAGGGGGCGGTGCATGGGGGGCTCCGAGGTGTCGACGGTAAGACGCCAGAGAGGGTCGCGCGGTTCCGCGGATTAGGTGAGGTCTCGTTGAACCCGACGTCGCCTCCTAGTCCGCGCGGTAGCGGGAGGCGAGGTCGGCGTAGCGGAGGGCGGTGCCGCCGAAGATGTCGAGGGCGCTCCCGACGGTGAAGTCGATGCGGCCGTGGCCGAGCGTCTCGATTTGCGCGATGTCGTCCGCGGAACGGATGCCGCCCGCGTAGGTGAGCGGGAGCCCATCCCAGCTTCCGAGGATCGCGACCAGATCGGCATCGATGCCGGCGACGAGTCCCTCGACATCGACGGCGTGGATCAGGAACTCGGAGCAGTACTCGGCGAGGCGGACGAGGAGGGCGTGGGTGACGGCCTCGGTGGTGAGTTGTTGCCAGCGGTTGGTGGCCACCAGGTATTCGTCGCCGCGCTTGCGGCAACTGAGGTCGAGGACGACACGGTCGCGACCGACTGCGGCGCGCAGGGCCTCGAGGCGGTCCGTGCGGATCACGCCGCCCTGGAAGACCCACGAGGTGACGATCACGTGGCTGGCGCCGGCTTCGAGCCAGTCGGCGGCGTTGTCGAGGGTGACCCCACCACCGAGCTGCATCCCGCCGGGCCACGCGGCGAGCGCTGCGCGCGCGGCGCGCTCGTTTCCGGAGCCGAGCTGGATGACGTGGCCACCGGGGAGGCGATCCTGTCGGTAGCGCTCCGCGAACCACTCGGGCGGGTGTTCTGCCTCGAAGTTCGTCTCCAGGTGATCGGCGGACTCGGTGAGCGTGGCGCCAACGATCTGCTTCACGGCGCCGTCGTGGAGATCGATGCAGGGGCGGAAACGCACGTCTGACCTCGCGGTGCCGGTCAGGCGCCGGTGGGTGCGAGCGCGGCGTCATCGCCGAGGAGTCGCACGAGCGCATCGAGGGGTTCGAGCCACTCGCGGCCGAGCGCGCGGCGTTCGAGGCGGAGCTGCGTCGCGCCGCGACGCACGCCCGAGGGCAGGCGGGGCAGCGTGCGGGAGGAGAAGGGACGGCCGGCGGCAGTCAGCACCAGCTCGTCGCCGTCCATGCGGATCGAGCCGAGATTGGCGGCGGCCGCGGCCAGCCGGAGCCTGACGAGCTGGAAGAGGTGGGCGAGTGGCTCCGGGATCTCGCCGAAGCGATCCGCGGTCTCCTGCTCCAGCAGATCCGCCGCAGCCCGGTCGGTGAGCGCCGAGATGCGCTGGTAGAGGGCGAGCCGACCGTCGATCTCCTCGATGTAGGGCTCGGGGATGAACGAGGCGACGGGGAGGTCGATCACCACCTGGCGCAGGTCGCGCTGCTTCTCGTGCTGCAGTGGTGCGCGCTCGCGGTTCTCGTGGGAGGCCTTCAGCTCCTCGACGGCCTCGGCCAGCATTTGCGTGTAGAGGTCGAAGCCAACGGTCGCGATGTTGCCGCTCTGTTCGGCGCCGAGGAGGTTGCCGGCACCTCGGATCTCCAGGTCGCGGAGGGCGACCTGGAAGCCGGCGCCCAGCTCGCTGGCCTCGAAGATCGTCGAGAGGCGCTGCTGGGCGACCTCGTTGAGTACCGAGTCTTTCGGGTGCATTAGGTAGGCGTACGCCTGATTCGAACCACGGCCGACGCGGCCACGGAGTTGGTACATCTGCGCGAGGCCCAGGCGGTCCGCGCGATCGACGATCATCGTATTGACGTTTGCGATGTCGATTCCGGACTCGATGATCGTCGTGCAGACGAGGACATCGAACTCGGCATCCGCGAATTTGCTCATGACGTTCTCGAGGATCGACGGCGGCATCTGCCCATGCCCGATGACGACGCGCGCCTCCGGAACCATCTCGCGGATGTGATCCGCGAACGCATCGATGGTGCGCACCCGGTTGTGTACGACGTAGACCTGCCCGCCGCGTTCGACCTCGTGGAGGATCGCCTCGCGGACGATCGCCTCGTCCCATTCGGTGACGTAGGTCTGAACCGCTTGCCGTGTCTCGGGCGGCGTGTCGATCGTGGACATGTCGCGGATGCCGCTGAGCGCCATGTGCATCGTGCGCGGGATCGGTGTGGCAGACAGTGTGAGCACGTCCACCTCGAGCCGCATCCGCTTGAGGCGTTCCTTGTGGGTGACACCGAAGCGCTGCTCTTCGTCGATGATCACCAGACCCAGGTTCTGGAACTGGATGTTCGGATCGAGCATGCGGTGCGTGCCGATCAGGATGTCGATCTCGCCGCGACCCGTGCGCGCGATCACCTCGGCAGCCTCGCTGTCGGTGCGGAACCGCGACAGCACGTCGACGGTGACCGGGAACCCGGCGACCCGCTCGCGGAAGGTATTGAGGTGCTGCTGCGCGAGGACGGTCGTGGGGACGAGGACGGCGACCTGGTAACCCTCCTGGACCGCCTTGAAGGCGGCGCGCACCGCGACCTCGGTCTTGCCGAAGCCGACGTCGCCGCAGATGACGCGGTCCATCGGCTGCTCCGACTGCATGTCGGCCTTCACGGCCACGATCGCCGCGAGCTGGTCCTCGGTCTCCTCGTAGGGGAAGGCGGCCTCGAGCTCGCCCTGCCACGCGGTGTCCTCGCCGAAGGCGTGGCCCTGCAGCATCTGACGCGCAGCGTAGAGGCGCACGAGGTCGGCCGCGACGATCGAGACGGCGGCCTTCACTCGCGCCCGCGCCCGCGTCCATTCCTGGGTGCCGAGGCGGGTCAGTCGGGGCGCGTGGCCGGACGGTCCGCTGTATCGCGAGACTTTGTCGACCTGCTCGACCGGAACGTAAATGCGATCCTCGTCGGCGTAGCGCAGTTCGAGGTAGTCGCGATCCTCGTCGCCAACGGGGCGGCGCACGATGCCGCCGAACCGGGCGATGCCGTGATCGGCGTGGACGACGAAGTCGCCGGGGCGAACCTCGGCAAGGAACTGCGAACGGTGCGTGGCGCGCTTACGGAGCTGGCGGCGCTGCTTCACGAAACCGAACAGCTCACGATCGGTGGTGAGGGAGACGATCCCGCGCGGCGTCGCGATCGTCCAGCCCTCGGGCAATGCGCCCTGGAGGAGCGAGAGCGAACCACCGTCCGGGGCTTCGGGTAGTACGGACTGAACCGCGGCGGGGACGCCGTTCTCGGCGAGGACCTCGGTGTAGCGCTGTGCCTGCTGGGTGACGACGACAACGCGATCACGGCGGGCGAGCTGGCGTGCGTGGTCGCCAGCGGCCGCTGGTAGCCGCCCGGCGTAGGCATCGGCGGTGCCGAATGGGAGTCGAAACGCGCCCGGTTCGCGGCCGGTTGCCCAGCGCGCGAGTTCGACGCGGCGGGGGTGGCCCTCGATCGCCGCGACCAGTTCGTTGCGGGTGGCGTGCGGCAGCGGAGCGTCGGGATCGAGGTCCTGTTGTTTCGCGAGGTCCGCGCGACGTTCCTCGGTGAGGTCGTCCTGGTCCGAGGCGGCCGCCTCGACCGTTTCGCGCTCGTCGATCAGGACCAACGCGTCGCGCTGGAGGTGATCGAGCAGGGTTGCCTCGCTGGCGAGCGGGCCGTAGCGATCGGGAGCCGCGAGCTGCCCGCGCCGGAGCGACGCGACTTCCTCCTCAGCGGCGTCGGTGTCGACACGACCGAGGCGCGCCGCGAGCCGCACGAGGTCGCCCGCCTCGGCGTACCACTCGCGCGCGGGACCGATCGCGATGCGATCGAGGTGCTCCACGGTGCGCTGGGTGTCCGGGTCGAACACCCGGATCGATTCCACCTCGTCGCCGAAGAACTCGATGCGGACGGGGAAACGGAGGATCGGCGGGAAGACGTCGACGAGTCCACCGCGGCGGGCGGCCTGTCCTGGAAGCTCGACCAGCGGGCCGATGTCGTAGCCGGCGGCGACGAGGCGCCGCGCGAGCTGATCGAGGCCGATCGACTCGCCGCTGGCGACGGTTCCGGCACCTCGAGAGAGGTCCGCCGGCGCCAGCGTGTGACTGACGGCAGAGGCGACCGACGCGATCACCAGCGGCGGACCGGCGGTCGGATTCGAGATCTCGGCGAGGACACGGAGCCGCTCCGCGGTGATCCCGGCGTCCGGCGCTTCGCGCTGGTACGGCATCGTGCCGTGGGAGGGGAACAGCATGGCGCGACCGCCGGTCCAGGCGGAGAGCTGTTCGGCGTAGGACTGGGCGTCCACCTCGCGAGCGACGATCAACAGCGTGGGCTTGCGGTGGCGCCGCCAGAGCAGTGCGGCGGTCACCGCTTTGGCCGAGTCCGGCATGCCGAGCGTGACGCGCTCACCCGCATCAAGGCGCGAGTACACCTCGGTCAGTGGTTCGACCGCCTGGAGCAGGGGCAGCGCCGAGCTGAGGTCCACGCGCGTCTCCCACGCAAAAAGGGGGCCGTTCCTCGCGGAATGGCCCTCGACGTTGTGCTCAGCGAGTGTATCGCGACCGCTGTGTTCGACGCTGATCGAGGGTCAAGCTGGGCCGTCTGCGCCGGCGGCAGTCCTTCGCGGCGACACGACCCACTAGCTGCCGGTCAGCGTGCACTTCTTCCCGTCGAGGTACTTGTCGACTTGCTGCTCAAACAACGTGTACTGGTCGGACAGCCCGCCCCAACCCATGATCTTCAACTCGTAGCCGGCGACCGCGGAATGCTTCGTGTAACCGTACTGGCACGGTGGAATGTCGCCGGTGAGCAGCGTTCCCGGCGTCCAGAGACTCGTGCTGTACATGTCCAGCGTGATGAACGCGAACGGGTCGAGTCCCGCGACCCCGAGTTCGAACCGTGGGAACTCGAAACCCAGCCCGAAGCCGACCGGTCCCTGTCCCGCACTGACGGTATCCCCCGAGGTGTCGATCTTCTGCGAGCTGGCGCTGCCCGTCGGCTTCCCGATGCCGTCATCCACGTTGAAGCCCTGGTCGCTGGAGTAGCTGATCTTCCAACTGCCACCGCTGGAGGCCGACGGCACGGAGAGTTCGGGGACGATGCGCCCGGCCATCTTGATCTGGAGGACGAACGGAATCCCGAACGGTCCCGGCAGCGCGAAGGGAACGGAGACCGGCACCTTGAAGCGCACGATCTCGGCGACCGTCGTGCCCGGGTCCGTGAACGCCGCCCACTTCAATTCCAGTTCGCCCTGCAGCCCGTTGATCTGGGTATCGAGGTCGGACGGCGAGCCATCGCTGAAGTGTGCGATCGAGGAGTAGTTGAAGCCGCTGATCCAGCCCTCACCGCTGATCGCGGCCGGCTCGGAGCCGCCGCGTTTCAGACCGGCGGTGAGCTTGAAATTGAGCTTGCTGTCTTTCGGCTCGAACTCGATCTTGAAGGTCCAGCCTTCGTGCTCGAACGACAGCTCGATCTTTCGAGGGGTCGGCGTCTGGTAGGCGATGTCTTGATAGCCGCTTGCGTCGACATCGCGGTGAATGACGACGTTCGTAATGCCGGGGATCGAGGCGACCTGGTCGTAGGTGATGTCGAAGTCGTCCCAGGCGACGTCGTAATCCCAGGAGAGTTCGCCGTCCTGGATCACATCGGCGAGGGTCGCCTCGTCGAGGCGCAGCACGACATCGCCGCCGTCGTCCACCACTTCGCGGACGATGCCGAAGCCTTCGCCGGGGACGACGATCGGCTGTCCGACGGTGACACTGCCGAGATCCGTCCCAGCCTTGAAGCGATACTCGCCCGTGGCAGGAGCCGCGGAGACGAGTCGCGCCTCGACGGTATCTGCGTCCAGCATCGCGACGCCGTCCTGCGGGGTGACGGCGAAGTTGGTTTCGAGGTGCGTCGCGGAGGGCGCCTCGGTGGCCGATCCGCCGCCGCAGGCGGTGCCGAGCGCTCCGGCGAGGGCGAGGATCCCAAGGAGGATCGAACTTCGAAGCACGGACATGGTGGCCTCCCGGCGCCTGCTCACTCGATCCGGTTGTACTCCCCCATGGCAACCTCGAGGCCGCGTTGGAGCGCCAGTTCGATCGCGTCGGCCGCGCGGGTGATCGCGTCCTCGAGGAGACGGCGGTCATCGGGGTTGGGCGCGGACAGCACCCACTCAGCGATCCGATCGGGGTCACGGACGCCCTTGCCGTCCTCGTAGGGGCGGTCGATGCCGATCCGCGCGCGCCCAAAGTCCTTCGTTCCAACCGAGGCGATCAGCGACTTCATGCCATTGTTGCCGCCCGCGCTCCCGGTCTGCCGCAGCCGCAACCGGCCGACGGGCAGATCGAGGTCGTCATAGACAACGAGCAGCGCCTCCGGTTGAAGCTGCAACCGGCGCAGCTCCGCGGCGACCGGTGGACCGCTCACGTTCATGAACGCACGCGGGCGCGCGAGCGTGATCTCGCGGCCATCGACCGTGACCGCGACGCGATCGATCTTGCCGTGCCGTTCGAGCGAAACGCCGTGCCGCTTCGCGAGCTGCGCGATGACGCGGACGCCGATGTTGTGGCGCGTGTTCCCGTACTCGCCCCCGGGATTGCCAAGGCCAACGACGAGCAGCGGGCGGCCATCGAATGCTGCCTCGAGGCGTGTGGGCTCCTCGAGGGCTTCGTTCGCGGTGCGCTTACGCGCGCCACGGAATCCGGTGAAGCAGCTGCTGAGAGACATGGCTCCCATGGTTCACGCGCGCCGGTGGGGAGCGCAAGCGGGTGTACCGGCCGGCCGTGGGGTGGTTGGCCCTCGATGCTCGCGATTTCCACCGGTGATCCACTGGCGGCGGGCGGCAATGTGCGTGTCATGTGCACGACCATGTTCGCAACTCGGGCTTGGGCGAGGGTGGCGCGCCTAACCTCTGACTACGCCTTGGCGGGGGTCGATTCGCAACCCGGTCTGCGGGGTTACGGGTCGAGCAGGCACCAATGGGGCTCAGGAGACGCCCGCCTCTTCGTACGAGAGGCGGGCGTCTCTGCATGTTCGGCCGGTTCGAGGCCCGTTGCCAGATGGCGACGCATCGCTCCGCTACATTCGCCGTTCGCGACGTCTAGACGCAGCACGGGTGAAGCGTGGAATTCGAAGCCGGTCGAACGCTCTGCTCGATCGCCCTCAGGTGGCGGCGGGCATGATCTCCCCGGTCCCACCACTTGCTCGTGCCGCCGGAGCGCCGTCCATCGCGGATGGCGCCAACCGGCGTTTGTTATTGCCCGGCGCGTGGGGCCCTCCTATGCTTGCGGCGCCCTGGGTCCGGCGTCCACTGATGGGGCGACCGGGCGGCGACTACCTGATTGAACGGAGCCACCGATGAACGAAGTAATCGCGGCTGCGCGTGCCCGAGGGCGCTCGCAACTGACCGAGGTTGAGGCCGGACAACTGTTGAGCGCGGCCGGCGTGTCGGTGGCGGAGACGCGCCTGGCGACCACCGCCGACGAAGCCGTCGCGGCTGCCGAGGCGCTCGGGTTCCCGCTCGTGATGAAGGTGGTGTCGCCCGACATCGCCCACAAGTCGGACATCGGCGGCGTCGTCGTCGGTGTGAAAGACGCCGCGGGTGTGCGCGCGACCTTCGAGCAGATCAACACCGCGGTGAAGGCCGCCGCACCGAAGGCGACCATCGATGGCATCGCGGTCCAGGCGATGGCGCCTCCCGGCACCGAGGTGATCATCGGCGCGACGACCGACCCGCAGTTCGGTCCGGTGATGATGTTTGGCCTCGGCGGCGTGTTCGTCGAGGTAATGAAGGACGTCGCGTTCCGGATCGTCCCGCTGGAGCCGCGCGATGCGCACCAGCTGATCCGCGAGATCAAGGGCTTCCCGCTGCTGCAGGGCGCGCGCGGGACGAAGCCAGCCGACCTCGATGCGCTCGAGGCGCTGATCCTCAAGGTCTCCGCGGTCGTTGAGGCGAACCCGGAGATCGCGGAGCTGGACCTCAACCCGATCTTTGCCTCGCCCACCGGCGCGATGGCGGCGGATGCGCACATCGTGCTGGCGGAGGCCTAGGCGATGCCGATCGACCAGGCGCGGCTGCACCGCGCACTCAACCCATCCAGTGTTGCCGTCGTGGGCGACAAGGGACCGCAGTACCAGTGGCTCTCCAACCAGGAGCACTTCACCGGGCAGCTCTACTCGGTCCAACTCGACGAGAAGGAGATCCCCGGCATCGAAGCGAAGGGGATCACCAACTACAAGTCGCTGAAGGACATTCCGGGCGACGTGGACCTCGTCATCTGCGCGGTGCCCCGGCAGGTCACGCCGTTCGTCGTCGCCGACGCGATCGAGAAGGGCGTCGGTGGGATCAGCATGTTCACCTCCGGCTTCGCCGAGACGAAGGAGCCGCAGGGGATCGAGTTGCAGGCGAAGCTGGTGCAGATGTGCACTGATGCCGGCATGCCGCTGGTTGGCCCGAACTGCATGGGCGTCTACAACCGCAAGCTGGGCGTGAAGTTCGGCGGCGGTCTGGAGCACGGCGAGGGCGGCGACGTCTCGGTGATCTCGCAGAGCGGGACGCACGGCATCGGGATGACCAACGGCGCCCAGTCTGTTGGCGTGAAGGTGCGCCGCACGATCTCCTTCGGCAACGCGGTGATCCTCAATGAGTCGGACTACCTCGAATACCTCGTGAACGACCCGGAGACCCCGGCGATCGCGATGTACCTGGAGGGGACGCGCGACGGGCGGCGGTTCTTCAACACGCTGCGTGAGGCGACGAAGAAGAAGCCGGTGATCGTCTGGAAGGGCGGGCGTTCCACCGCCGGCTCCCGCGCGGTCAACTCCCACACCGGGTCCCTGGCCTCCTCGCAGTCCGTCTGGGACGCGATGCTCAAGCAGACGGGCGCGATCGCGGTTGGCTCCATCGAGGAGGCGATCGACGCGATCGCCGCGCTCGTGCACACGGAGCAGCCGACCGGACGCGACATCGCGCTGATCGCGATGACCGGCGGTCAATCAGTCGCGATCACCGATCAGTTCGAGCGCTTCGGGTTCAACGTTCCGGAGCTGAGCCAGCGGTCCTACGACCGCTTCGCCGAGTTCTTCATGACCGTCGGCGGCTCGTACCGGAACCCGTTTGACGCGGCGTCGACGATTCGCAGCGAGGCGGAGAACCTCCAGAAGATCCTCGAAATCCTCGCCGATGAGCCGATCATCACCGGCGGCGTGGCGCTGGAGTTCCGCTCGCGCGGGTTCGAGAAGCCCGGCGATCTGGAGGAGATCCTCGATCTGCTCGACGCGTATCGCGCCAAGACGAAGCAGCCGGTGATTCTCGTCATGCCGACCCACGGTGTGATGACCGGCGACGTCGCCGAGGTGGCGAGTGTCCGCGATCGCGTCGCGGAGCGAGGGTTCGCGGTGTATCCCTCGTTCGAGCGCGGCGCTCAGGGGCTCGGCCGGGTGGTCGACCACTACACACGCGAATAGCCATGGTCGCCCTCGGTGGAGGCGCGTGGGACGCGAAGGACCTGCCGCGGGCTACGTCCCGGTCAGCGCCTGCACGACCGGGGCCAACGCTTCGAGGTCTTTCTCGAAGACCGTGTAGTAGGAGATACCGAACCGCTCGCGGTGCCCGCGCAGCTCCTCGCTGAGCTCGTCCGGTGTTCCGATGAGCAGGAACGGCGATCCGAGGATGTCCGCCCCGCTGAGCGGCGAGAGTTCGCCGACCATCGCGGCCGCTGCGCCCTGGCGGTCGTCCGTGATGACGACTGACTGCACGAGTGCCTGGAACTCGAGGCGTGCCGAGCGTTCCCCTGCGGCGGATCGGACGAGCGCGACGCGCTGATCGACCGCCGTCGGACCGAAGCCCGTCGGCTCGTGTCGCTGGCCATCCTCGAGGGTGCGGCCCATCCCGGTGAACCCGACGATGTCGGCTTCACGCGCGGCGAGGCGCAGCAGGCGCGGACCGTTGCCGCCGATCAACAACGGCAGCTTCTCCTGTGCCGGTCGCGGCCAGAGCTGGTGTGCGAGGACCTGGTAGTGCGCGCCCTCGAAGTTCACAGTCTCGCCTCGGAGCAGGCGGCTGACGATGGCGGCGGATTCTTCGAGGCGCTCCACGCGCGTGGACGCGTCGTCGAAGGGGAGGCCGATCGCCTCGTACTCCGGTTTCGAGTGACCGGCGCCAAGCCCCAGTTCGACCCGGCCGCCGCTGAGCACGTCCAGCGCAGCGGCTTCCCGCGCGGTCATCACCGGGTGGCGCAGATCGTTGTTGAGCACCAGCGTGCCGAGCCGGATGCGCTCGGTCGCCGCAGCCGCGGTCGCAAGCGCGACGAACGGCGGGAGCAGGCCGTCGACGAGGTGGTCGGCGACCGACAACGTGTCGTAGCCGAGCGATTCCACGCGGCGGGCGAGGCTGGTCCACTCGGCCGGGCCCTCAAGGCCGCGTGCGCTGAGGCCAAATCGGAAGGGGTGCATAGGCGCCATCCATTCGTGACGACGAATGTAACGCACGAGGCAATGCGCTGCGACTGAACTGCGATACTTCCCGGGAAGGTGGGGGTGATCGGTGGTCGACACACGCGCACACGTTGAAGCGCTCTGGGCACTGAGCGGCGGTGAGCCGGCGGCAACGGACGGCTTCGACGTCAGCGGACCTGAGCACGTGCTGGCCTCGAAGTTTGCCGTCACCGAGGCGGCGGCGGCGTCGGTCGGAGCAGCGACCCTGGCGGCGGCCGACCTGCTGGCGGCGCGGGGCGGAGCGCGACAGCGGGTCGGCGTGGACCGGGCGCATGCGGCCGCAGCGTTCTCGGCGGAGCGGGTGCTCCGGGTGAACGGAGCCCCGGTGGATGCCTGGGCGACGTTGTCGGGGGCGTACCAGACACGCGACGAGCGCTTCATCCAACTGCACTGCAACTTCCCGCATCACGCCTCGGGGATTGCCGAATGCCTCGAGGTGGCGGAGGAGCGCGCTGCGTTCGAGGCGGCGATCGCGCAGTGGGACGCGGTCGAGCTGGAGACCGCGCTGATCGAGGCGGGGATGGTGGCGGCGGCATACCGCACCCTGGACGAATGGGACGCGCATCCGCACGCGCAGGCCACGGCAAAGCGGCCGGTGCTCGACTTCGAGCGGATCGGCGACGGGGGCGGGCCGCTGCCATCCCTCTCGGCGGCGCGACCGCTCGAGGGTGTGCGGGTCCTCGATTGTTCGCGCGTGCTGGCGGGGCCGGTCGCGGGGATGACGCTGGCGTCGCACGGGGCGGACGTGCTGCGCGTTGGCGCGGACCATCTGCCGTGGACGGCGAGCGGGGCACAGACGACGGGGTTCGGGAAGCGGAACACGAACATCGACCTGCGGTCGCCCGAGGGGAAATCGACGTTCACGCGACTCCTCGGAAGTGCGGACGTGCTGATCGATGCGTTTCGGCCCGGATCGCTGGCGAAGTTGGGGTTCGGGCCGGAGCAGGTAGCGCGGATCCGCCCCGGCATCGTAATCGTGCAGATCTGCGCGTTCGGATGGACCGGCCCCTGGGGCGGTCGCCGTGGCTTCGATTCGATCATCCAATCGACGACCGGTATCGCGCTCGCAGCGGCGGGCGCGGACGGGCGGCCGGCTCACCTCCCGGTGCAGGCCCTCGATCACGCGACCGGCTTTCTTGGCGCATTCGCGGCGATCCGAGGGCTCACGCGGCGACAGCAGGAGGGCGGGAGCTGGCTGGCGCGGCTGGCGTTACTGCGGACACGGAACTGGCTCGTCGGCCTCGGAAGCGGCGGCGCGCCCGAGGCGGCAGTGGACCTCGAGCGGTACATGCACGAGGTCGACTCGGAGTTCGGGCGGATGCACGCGGTACGGGCAATCGGCGAGTTGCCCGCGAGCCCACCTCGTTGGGATCGAGCGCCCTCGGAGATCGGGTCGGCGCCACCGGAGTGGCTCGCACGATGATCGCCCGCAGGTGAGGCTGCTCACATTGACCGGTGATACCCCCGAGGGGTAGCGTTTTGATATGACCTCATCCCCAGCGCCGGACCCCGGCACCGCGGCCTCGGAACCACCCCGCCACATCTACCTCGACAACGCGGCATCCACACCCGTGCGCCCCGAGGCGCTGGCGGCGATGTTGCCCCTATTCGCCGAGGATTTCGCCAATCCATCCGCTCATCACGCCGGCGGGCGGCGCGCCGCCGAGGCGCTCGATCGCGCCCGTGAGCTGGTCGCCGAGGTGCTGGGTGGTCTGCCCGAGGAGGTCGTCTTCACCTCCGGCGGTACCGAGAGCATCAACGCCGCCCTGAAGGGTGTGGCGTTCGCGCAGGCGGACGCGGGCGTCGGGCGCCACGTGCTGACTACCGAGGTGGAGCATCACGCGGTCCTGCACTCGTCGCACTACCTCGAACGGTTCGGTTTCGAGGTGGAGTTGCTTCCGGTGGACGAGTACGGACGGGTGACCGCGGCACAGGTCGCGGCGGCGGTCCGCGACGACACGGTCCTCGTCTCGATCGGCTATGCCAACAACGAGGTCGGCACGATCCAGCCGATCGCCGCGATCGCGGACGCGGTGAAGGCGCGCGCCTCGGAACTGGGCCGGCACATCCCCGTCCACACGGACGCCGTGCAGGCAGCGTCGTCGCTACCGCTCAACGTCGATCTGCTGGGCGTCGACCTGCTGTCGCTGTCCGGCCACAAGTTCGGCGGCCCGAAAGGCACCGGCGTCCTCTACATCCGCCGAGGCGTGCCGTTCCTGGAGCAGGCTTCCGGCGGCGGGCAGGAGCGCCAGCGGCGATCCGGTACGGAGAACGTGTCAGGGGTGGTCGGAATGGCGACCGCGCTACGGCTGGCACAGGCCGAGCGAGCTGACTTCCACGAGCAGACCGCGCGCCTGCGCGATCGACTGCTCAATCAGGTGATGGCGGCCTGTCCGGACGCCCGGCTGAACGGACACCCGACTGAGCGCCTGCCGCACAACTTGCACCTGTGCTTCCCCGGTGTTGAGGGCGAAGCGATGGTCGAAGCCCTCGATCGGCGTGGCATCGAGTGCTCTGCCGGCGCGGCCTGCACCTCGGCAACCTGGGAGCCGAGCCACGTACTGCTGGCGATGAACGTGCCGCTTGAGCTGGCCATCGGTTCGCTGCGGATGACGCTGTCGCCGTCACACACGGACGCGGACATCGACTACATCGCGCAGGAGCTCCCGGCCGCGGTCGTCCACCTCCGCGCCACCGCCGTCCCCACCATCTAAGCCTCTTCGAGGCTCACCGACGCTTCGCGCCTGTCTGAGCGGCACCGTTGGTTCGTCACGACGTTTACCGTGCTTGCGGAATGCCGAGGCCGGGGAGCGGATAGCCGTCGACGTCTCTGCGGGCGCTGGCGTTTCGCTAGCTGAGCGCGGCGCGCCACTCGGCGGCGGTGGCGTCGTCGTAGGTGCGGGTGAAGCCGCAGTACCAGGCGACGAGGTCTTCGAGCCGGGTGTCATCGAAGCGCGGTTCGCCGGTGACGAGGAGGCGCGTGCCGACCTCGTACTCCGGCCCGCCGAGGAGCGCGGTGCCGGCGGGGAACATGCCGACGGTTGCTTCGGCGGCGCCGTCGCCTGTGAACCACTCGCTGACCTCGAAGGTGACGTTCACGTACACCGGGTCGTCTGTCGGCGTGATCGCGGTGATGGTGCCATCGAAGGCGAAGGTCCGCGCCGGCAGCGTGCTCATGGTGTAGCTCTCGACGCACATTGCCATGCTGCTCCCCTCGAGGGCCGTTGAGGCGGCTCCCGAAGCCACCGTCGTATCGGTGGGGACCTCGCTGGCCGGTGTTGGCGTCGGGGGTGTCGTGCCGCTGTCACTGCCGCATGCGGCGACGACGAACGAGACGGCGGCAATCATTGTGAGGACGGTCGTTTTCACGATTGGTGTTCTCCGGGCGCACTGCTCGAACCGGATCTGAGCCGATCGCCGCAGCGGCGCTATGTCATGGAAGACGCCGCGAGCTCCCAAATTGTTCCCCTCACTCGTTCAGCCGTGACATGGCGCGACCCCGAGACAATCGGGATTCGCGAATCCGCGTGAGCGGCTGCGCGTTCGAGAGCCGGTCCGATCGGGCGCGGATTTCTTGGTTGGGTTGACGGACTGTGGACAAGAAATGCGTACGCGCTTTACATCATCACGTCGTTTTGGGTAACCTCGCTTACGCAGTTCAGCAATATGACGTGTTCGGCCGTCTGCCGACACGCTGCTCCGCCGACGGGCAGCGAGGCGAACGGACACTCTGATGCGAGGGACCCCACTGTGTCTGACTCCCCGTTTGACGACTATCTAGACCTGGTTGAGGCTGCCCGGGAACTGGGGATTCACCCCCAGAGCCTGCGCCGGCTGATCAAGCAGGGGCGAGTGCCGGCGACACTGTTCGCGGGCAAGTACCTGATCGAGCGCGACAAGCTGGAGATGTTCAAGTCCAGCTACGACCCGCGTCCCGGTCGGAAGCCGATCCGCCGCCTTCTCTAGTCTTCGGTCGCTTCGCGATCGGCGAGTTCCGCGTCAGTGACGCGCTGGATGAAGGCGCGTAGCACGGCCTCGTGGTCGATCGCGCCCTCCTCGGATTCGTTCGCGTTGTAGGTCGCGACGACGTGACCGCGCGTGAACACTGCACTGGTGCTCACACTGGCCTCGATGCCAGCTGATGAACTCACCGTCATCTTGAACTGCGAGATCTCGAGTCCGCGAAGTGTAAAACCCGGATCGCGCTTGCGGCGGACGATCATCGCGCTGCCGTCGTGGACATCGGTCGCCGCAGCCGCGAACGCTCGCATGCACTCTCCGTCGAGTCCATCGGATGCCGAAGCCTGAGCGGGACCCCAAGTTTCCTCGACATAGCCCTCCGCCTGCTCGGCGGTGGAAAAGACGAGGGTTGATGTCATGACGAAGGCCGTCGTCCCGCTTGGCGCCCCCTCGAAGAATGACCGGCCTGCCGCGGCTTCGATCGCCTGCGGCGGAGTCGGGGGGTGGTCGAGAGCCTCCTGAATGAGGTCGCACGCCTCGAAGCCGGGCGGCAGCGCGAACGGCGTGGCATCAGGATCCGGGGTCGGGTGCAAATCCTCGAATGCCTGTTCGGTCGCGCGCCAGCCATCGCGCGGCACGTCCTCGCGCGTGAGCGACGCGGCGAGGGCAAGCGCCTGCGCATCGTTCGGTCCGCGGTCGGGGGCGTCGCTGCAGGCGCCGAGGAGCGCAACAACGAGGACCAGGCCGAACATGGTCACTGCGGACGGCCGGACGCCGGAACTCACCATTGCCTGACAGCCTGCGACTGCCCGAACGGCGCGTCAACCGGCGGTGAGTGTCGCTACTGCTGCGCCTCGCCAACCCGATTGGCGAAGGCGACGAGCAGGGCGGCGTGTTCGTCCGTGAGGTCGCTCGTGTTGATCTGCACGGCGACGTAGAGCGCCAGCACGCTGTCGCGCTGGAACGCGTGCAGGTCGAGCGTCAGGTTGATCGGCAAGATCAGTGCGATCGCATCGATCTGCGCGGACAGCGCGGTCGATCCTTCGAGGGCGTACGACGGCCGCGCCAACGTGAACTCGATGATCTGGATGTCGTTGTCGCCCGCCGGAACGAACGCCGCCTGGATGCAGCCCTCCAGGTTGTCCGCGGAGATGGCGTCGCCCAGCGCGCCCGCCGCCGCGGCGGCTCCGTCGGCGTCCGCGAACACCACGACCGAGGTGCTGACGGCTTTCAGATTGAGCAGCGTGCCGGTTGCGCTGAACGTACGGCTGCTGGTCGCCAGCGGGTTTGCATCGCCGAGCACGGCCGGCAGGTTCCCGATCGCATCCTCCAACGACTGACAGGCCTCGGGCAGGATGTCGATCCCCGCGCCACCGCCCCCGCCAGGAATGAGACCTTCCAAACCTGCCTGAGATTCCTCCTGCTTCCAGTCGGCCTCGGGCAGGTCGGCGCGGACGAGGAGCGCGTCGGTGGCGATTTGCTCGGCCTGAGCGGCCGTCAACGGATCAGATCCCCCGCCACCTGAACAGGCGCCGAGGACGGCCACCAGCAGTCCGACCGTGATCATCGCGACAAGTCGGTGACGGCCTGAACCCTGGAGCATCGCGCGCGTCCCCTTCGTCCTCGCTGTAATCCGTGCAACAGATACGCTGGGCTTCTCCGCGGCTCAGGTCAACTGGTGGTACATGGACTTCGATTCGACCGTGGCCGAGCCTGTGATCGATGGCGTCTGGCGCCTGCGTTCGATCCCCGGGGCCAACTGCTACCTGCTGACATTGGACGAGGGTGGGTACGCACTGGTGGACGCCGGCACGCCGCGTGCCGCACCGGTGATCGCGGCTGCCCTCGAGCGGCTCGGCGTGACCCCCTCGATGTTGCTGCTGACACATCGGCACTGGGATCACGCGGGTGGCGCCTCGGAGCTGCGCGCGCGCCTGGGCCTGCGCGTGGTCGCCGGCGCGGGGGACGTCGCCGACGGCCGCATCCGAGCTGATCAGAAGCCGCCACGCTGGCTCCAGCGGGTAATGCATCGCGGTGGCCCGCTCCCGCATCCGGCCGCGGTCGACCAACCGGTGTCGATGGAGCACGACACCGAGGTGTCTCCGGGTATCTGGGCGATCCCGTCGCCGGGACACACCTCGGGCTCCCTCTGTTTCCTGTTACCGGCGCGCGCCCTGATCTTCGTCGGCGATCTGACCCTGAACTCGGGCGACCGGCTCAGCCGGCCGCTGCCGATGGCCAACGACGACACCGCGATGCAGGAGCGATCGCTCGCGTCCATCGCCGCGCGTGCCCCGAGCCACGGCGCTCCGGGGCACGGCGCACCACTGACCGAGGTGTTCGGTGACTGGATCCGGAAGCTGGCGGGGATGCCACCGGCGCCCGGGCCCTCGGTGCTCCGCGTGCTGCGAAACCCGCGCGCGGCGGCGCGATTCGTCGGGCGAATGCGGGGACAGTAGCTCCGATCGGTGCTCGGTGCTTGGACGCTTCGGCGCGCCCTGCGAGGCGTCGGGTGGACGCTGAGGCCCACAACCGGGCGCGGCTCTAGACTCGCTCGATGATGATTTCCGCGCTCGTGACGGTGGCTCGCGGCTTCCTCATGGGAGCCGCCGATGTGGTACCGGGTGTCTCTGGCGGCACCGTGGCGCTGGTGCTCGGGTTCTACCTCCGCCTCGTCTCCTCGGTTCGCTCCGGCAGTTCCGCGTTGGGGCGCTTCGCGCGTGGCGACGTGACAGCCGGCATCGAATGGCTGCGCCGGGTTGAGTGGCTCTTCCTGGTGCCGCTGCTCGCGGGAATCGGTCTCGCGGTGATCTCGCTGGCCCATCTCATCGAAACCCAACTGAATGACCATCCGGTTCAGGTCGCCGGGTTCTTCCTCGGCCTGGTCGGCAGTTCGATCGTGGTCGCCTGGTGGCTGATCGAGCGCCGCGACGTGACTCGCGTGCTGGTGATGGTCGCCGTTGGGGTGGCGGTTTTCGTCGCGATGGGACTCCGCGGCGGGACCTCCGAGGACTCCGTGTCGCAGGCGACCGACGTTGCGATCTGGGCCTACTTCTTCTCAGGCGCGATCGCGATCTGCGCGATGATTCTGCCCGGTATCAGCGGATCGCTCATCCTCGTGCTGCTGGGGATGTACGGCCCCGTGCTCGATTCCGTGACCAACCGCGAGTTTGGGTTCCTGGCGGTATTCCTGCTCGGAGCGACGCTGGGTCTCGCGCTGTTCTCTCAACTGCTGCACTGGGCGCTGGAGCATCACTACGACACGGTCATGGCCGCGCTAATCGGGCTGATGATCGGCTCGACGCGGGTGCTCTGGCCGTGGCCGAACGGGTTGGACGACACCGCCCTCGGCGCACCGGACGGCGCGGTGCTGGTGACCGCGCTGCTTGCCGTCGTTGGCTTTGCGCTCGTGCTGGCGATCAACGAGGTCGTGCTCCGCCTCGAGGGCCGCACCGCCGCCGCCGAGATCGCCGAGGTTCAGGCGGTCTAGCGCGCGCCCTCGGGCGTGCCGGAAGGCGGGCGCCCCGCGCCGGTCGGTCCGGCGAAGGCCTGCGCGATCTGCAGATACTCCTCCGCCGCGCCCGGCGTGTATTCCAGACCGGTATCGGTGTAGTGGATGCGCTGGGTGACGACGCGGCAGAAGTCGCCGGCGGTTCCGGTGACGCGCGCTGTCGCGTCATCCGGTCCCCAGGACCATATCGCGCCGGAGGGTGCCGTCAGCTCCACGCGGAGGGCCTCGGCGCTCGGTTCGAGACCGCGGTTTCGGTAGGCGAAGTCGCGGGTGGCGTAGCCAATGTGGGCAATGTTGCGCAGGCGGTCGCTATCGACCGGGGTCACTCCCGCGCTCTCGATCGCGTCCAACCCGTGCGACCACGCTTCCATCAGTCGGGCCGTGGTGAAGGAACGCACGCTCATCGTGTTGCCGGCCCACGGCAGCCGGTCCCGTCCGTCGAGCGGCTTCAGCGCTGTGGCGAGGCGAGCGCGCGACTCGCGCCAGAAGGACAGCAACTCCGCGATCGAAAGCCTTCGCGCGTCGAGCTGTCCGGCTGTTACGACACCGTCGCCGGGGCGTCGATCGCCGTCCGGATAGGCGCCGGTCTCGGCGATGATGGCGGCAGTGCGATCGAGTTCGGCGAGGTGGGCGACGCAGTCGCGCATCAGCCAGCCGTCGGCGGGCGACGGAGCATTCCAGCGCGCCTCGGGCGCGTCGCGGATCGCGGCGTCCAGGTAGTCCTGCTCTGCGACCAGATCGGCAATCAGCTCATCCATGGGCGACCTCCGGGCCGCAGCGTAGCGCGCTCCGGCCCTCGCGTCCCGGTCCGCCGAGGCTCAGCGACGCCCGATGTGGCTGGAAACGACAAGACCCCCGGCCGTGAAGCCGGGGGTCCCGCATTGAGGTGGGCAGCCATCCTTGCCCCCGTCTCTGGTATTGCCGTGGTGCCGCTGTTTGATACGGCTCGGGTGACGATTCGCGCCTAGTCCTCGGAGGACTCGTCGTCGGGTTTGCCGGCGTGTTCCGACGCACCGGGGTCTTCCGGCTTGCCATGCTGGCCCGACTGTCCCGGCGCGTTCGGCGTCGCGCTGGGCTCGGCCTCTGCGGTGCCGGTTGCTGCGGGATTGCTCTGATTCAGGTTCCCCTGACCAGAATTGCTCTGCCCGGCGTTGCCCAGCACCGTGACCGAATCGACGTCGCAGTCCTCGGTCAGTTGCCCGCCGATCGTCTCGCATTGCCCGCTCACCACCAGGAGGTGACCGACGTATGCATCGAGGCCACTCGTCGCGTTCCCCGGGATCTTCACGCGGGCGTCGCCCAGCAGGAACCGGATTGGCACGTCGTCGACGCTCGTCTGGACGTCGATCGTTCCGGGGCCGACGGCGACCAGTACCCCGCGCAACGTGAACTCGCCCTTGGAATTGACGTGTGTAGACAGGTTTCCCGGAACGTCCTCAGGTGCATCGGTCACCGTGGCGCCGTTCCCCGGTCGTGGCGTTGCGCTGGACGCGACCACCGCGGCGACTGCCGTCGCGGTCGGGGACGATGTTGGATCGATCGCTGACTGCGTTGGATGGGGCGTCGTCGCCTGCGGTGCCCGCACGGCATCACGTACGGCGGGACCGATGCCGGACACCTCGGCTGCCGTGCCGCCGGCTAACAGCAGGCCGACGCCGGCTGCCACCACGACGGCCTTGTGGGCCGCCGCGACGCCGATCGCGGTACCCCAGAGGCCACCCCCGCCGACCGCCGCGTACGCGAGGCGTTGTCGCAGGCCAGCGCCGCGGGGCGCCTCCCGTTCGAGCTGCATCGCGACGCGCGCACGTACGGCCGTGATGCGCGCCTCGTGGAGGATCGGCGCGTGCGCGTGCTGCTCGAACACCGCCAGGATCTCCGGGTCCAGGGCTTCGGGCTGTGGCTGCCGCCAGAATCGGATGCGGATCATCGGACATCTCGTTTACGCACGCCACCGGCTGCGACGCGGTTGCTCGGGTCGGTCTCTAACCATGGAATTGCAGGCACTGGCCCGTTTGTGACGGGCCCTGTGATGAGCCGGGTCACGGTGACGGACTCCCGTACTCCCGCTTGAAGGCGGCTGTCGCCCGGTGGAGCAGGGCGCGAAACGCGCCGTGGGAACGGCCCATCGCTGCAGCGGCCTCCTCGCCGCTCAATCCCAGGAGGTATCGCAGTTCAATCGCCAGCCGGTGATCCGGTTCGATCCGCTCCAGCGCGTCGCGGATGTCTATCTCCAGGTAGTCATCGCGCGCATAGCCGATTTCCTCAGGCAATTCGGCATGAACGCGGCGCGAGCGGTAGTGCATCCTCAAGCGATTGCGCGCGATTCCGAACAACCAGGCACCGAAGGGGCGGTCTCGCCAGCGGAAGCGCGGGAGGCCACGCACGGCCTCGGTGAAGGTCTCCGCCGCCAGGTACTCCGCCGTTGCGTCGGAATCGACGCGACTGCGAAAGAACTTGAAGAGCCGGGGGTAATGCTCGTCGAAGAGTTCCCGCCAGGCGGCCTCGTCGCCGGCGCGGGCACGCTCCACGGTCTGACGGGCGTGCGGATCCACGCGGTTGACTGCCATCCTCTCGCCGGCGCTCAGATCGGGCATTGCCGTGATGTCTCGGTTTGTGACGCCTGGTTCTCAAGGATCATCGGTCGACCGTCGAATCCCGCGACCGGGGCGCCCCTCGATGCCAGGTCAAATCGTCCCCGTTCGGGGGATCGCAGAGGAGCAGCATCGAGGCCGGCAACGTTACCGGCCCTGATGCTGCTCGGTCAGACCGCGGGCGTGCGGGGGGCTCTTAGTCATCCGACTCGTCGTGCGATCGCGGTCCACCGGCGTGGTCGGGCTTACCGTGACCTTGTCCGTGTCCACCGTCCTTCTCGCCGTCCTCGTCATCGAGGTCCTCGCCGTCCTCACCGTCGACCGACTCGTGCTCATCGATGCTGGCGGACGACTCGTCGATCGACGAGTCGTCCGCCAGCATCGTTCCGCCCGGCGTTTCCGAGGATTCGCAGCGTCTCTACCGTGCAATCCGGGGCGGCCTCGGCGTCGGTGGATGCGACGCAGGTTCCGGTCGCGCGAACCATCGCGCCCAGGTAGTCATCGAGCGCGATATCACCGTCCTTCGCGTGACCACCGGGGATCCTGAGATCGACAGAGTCCTCATCCACGAGCAGGTCGAGCACTTCCCCGTCAGGTCCTGCAGTTCGGATCGCGAGCCCGTCGCCTGCATCGATCAAGGTGCCGCGGAGGTGGAAGACGCCGTCCTTCAGATGCCACACTAGGTTCCCGGGACCGTCCTCGGCCGCCAGCGCGAAGTGCTCCCGTTCCCCGTCCTCATCCAGGGCGCTCTCGTCCTCGCTCGTGGCTTCGGATTCGAGCGCCAACTCGGAGATCGTGCTCTCGTCCTCGTCCAGCATGGCGAGCGCTGATTCGTCCTCGCGGGTGACGCCTTCGTCGATCGCGTCTGACGCGCTCTCCTGCACGGCCTCATGCCGGACGATGTCTCGAACGGTTGGGCCGATGCCGGTGACCTCGGCGGTCCCTGCCGTGCCAAGTATCACCGACAATCCGACGCCAACCGCGGCGGCCTTATGCGCAGCCGCGGTACCGATCAGCACTCCCCACATCGTGGTCTCCTCCTGGCGTCGCTGTCGGCGCCGCTCGCTCCTTCGTTGCTAGAGGAATTGCCGCGAGCAGCGCGGTGCTACGGCAGGACCGGTAAGAATCGGCGCAGCGGCGGAGAGGAATAAGCGCTGCAGTCTCGAGCGGTCACCGAGGCCACCCGCGAGGATCCCCGGCGGTTCGGGCGATGTCAGGTGCCGATCAGGCGGGGATCGCCGGGGTGAATCGTAAGAGGCGTGGTCCGGCGCGCTAGTCGAATTCGGAGCGGACCTGTCCCTCACGACCAAGGTAGAGCCGTGAGCGCTCGTAGTCCTCGTCGTCCACGTGTCCCGCCGAGTGGAGGTATTGGAGGACAACATCCAGGGTCAGCACCGAATGCAGGCTGACCCCGAGCATCCCGAGGCGTCCGGCCGCTCCCTGCTCGCGATCGATCAACACGACCGCGTCGTGGACGCGCAGACCGGCCTCGCGTAGCCGTTCGACCGTTTCGACGAGCGACCCACCGCCGGCGGCGAGGTCGTCGACGATCACCGTGCCTTGTCCCGGTGTGTAGATGCCCTCGATGTGCGGCGCGTGCTCGACGCTGCCGGTCCGCGGCGGGCGGACGTACAGCAGCGGGTTGCCCGTTTCGAGGGAGAGCGCGGTGGCGATGTGGAGACCGCCGATCGGCACCCCGGCGATGTTGTCGAACGGCTCGACCTGCCGGTTGCGCATCGCCTGACCCATGCGCAGCTCGTCCGCGATGAGCTGCGCGGTGCGCTGGAGATCGGACGGTCGAGAGATCAGGAGCTTCGCGTTGACGTGGACCGGGGAGTTGCGGACGGTCCGTCCGAGGCTGAAGTCGCCGAACTGGATGGAGCCGAGCTTCCAGAGCGCCTCGGCGAGCCAGAGCCGTCCATGCAGCTGGCTGAGATCACGTTTCTCGTTCACGGGCGGCGACGCTCCCAGGCTTCGGCATTCACGAGGTGTTGCGGTCGGATGCCGTCGAGCACGGCCAGGACGCCGTCCACCGCGAGTTCCGCCATTTCGATCCTCGTCTGTAGTGTCGCGCTTCCGAGGTGGGGCGCAATCGTGAGGTTTGGCGCGGACAATAGCGGATCGTCAGGTGGCAACGGTTCCGGGGTGGTGACATCCAGCGCGGCGCCGCCAATCGCACCCGTCTTGAGCGCTCGGCAGAGGGCGTACTGGTCGACGAGCCCGCCGCGTGCGGTGTTGACGAGGATCGCGTGTGGCTGCATCGCGGCGAACGCCGCGTCGTCGAAGAGGTGCTGGGTTTCGGCGGTGAGCGGCGCGTGGATCGAAACGAAATCGGACCGGGCGAGCAATTCCTGGAAGGTCACGTACTCGCCGGGGAAGTCCGCGTTCGGCCGGTGACCGGCGTAAATCACGGTCATCGCGAAGCCGCGCGCACGTTCGGCCACGGCGCGACCGATGCGCCCGGGCCCGACGATGCCGAGGGTGGCTCCCGTCACCTGGTGTCCCAGCATCCAGGTCGGGTTCCATTCGCCCCATTCGCCATCGCGGACGGCGCGCTCGACGCGTGGGAGCCGCCGCGCGGCGGACATGAGGAGCGCGAACGTCATGTCGGCGGTTGTATCCGTTAGGACTCCCGGCGTGTTGGTCACCAGCACACCTCGGTCGCTGCACGCGTCGACGTCAATGTTGTCGTAGCCGACGGCCATCTGCGCCACGACCTTGAGCCGTGGCGCGACATCGAGGAGTGACGCGCCGACGACGTCGTTGATCATCGTGAGCAGCGCGCTGGAACCAGCCGCGTGGTCGCGCAGCACGGCACCGGGGGGCGGGTCGGCATCCGGCCAGACATCGACATGGCAGCGCGCCGCGAGGCGCGCGAGCGACGGTTCACCGGGAAGAATCCTGGTGACGAACACACGCTCCGTCGAGCGGCTCGACGCGGCGGCGGCGCTCATTGGGCGCGCGGGTTGGCTGGACGGCGGTTCACACCTGCGATTGTAGCCGTGCGCCGAACCGCGCTACCGAGGTGCCTGATGCTTCAGCTGGTCCCCGCGGGCGCTCGCCGTGGAAGCACGAGCGGCACCGGGACGCCGGGGCCCATCGTCTCCGTCGCTCCCGCGAGATGAAGCTGGGCGACGAGGGCACAGGTGACCGCGTCCAGTTCGTCGTGCGTCACCCGCCGTCCGCGCGGGATGCCGAGGATGCCGCCGCGCTTGAGACCGCGGCGGAGCGCGTCGACGCTCTCGCCCTTGCGCGGGATGCCCAGGATGTCCTGTGCCATGCCGGGATAGACCTCGATCACCGGATAGCCCGCTGCGGTGAGGGTGTCGTGGAGTCGAATCCCCCGCTCGGTGAGCTTGACCATCGAGGGCAGCAGCGTCGGAAACGGCCGGTAGCCGGCGGCGGCGCAGACACGATCGGCGTCGCGCATGATCCCGAACCGTGCGCACTCGCAAGCCTGATCCGTGCAGCAACGGCCCTCGGGGAGGCCGAGCGGCGCATCGATCGCGATCAGGGCGGGACGCGCCTCCTCGATCGCCTCGAAGATCGCGGCGTCTTCGCGCACCACCTCGAGGCGCCGCAGCCGGTTCGTCGCATCGAGGACGGCGAGGCCGGTCGGGTAGCGCGGACCGCTGCGGAGGTCGATGCCGACGGTGAGCAGCGAGTCGCCGGGTGAGCGTGCGCCAACAAGGTTGATGGCTGCGGCCTCGCGAAGCTCTGGTATGCTCGGATTGTTCGGCATTTCTGACCAATCCACCCAACAAACACAGGCAATCTCGGAGCCGTCTGTTCGCGGCGATCCGGTGCCCGATCCGGAGGATACGACGGTGGCAGTGAAGAACGAGGGCGAGCCGTTCACGCGGATCGACGTCCACGAGGCCAAAGAGCTGATCGATGGTGGCGGCGTCCAGGTGATCGACTCGCGCGAAATGCACGAGCACGCCGATGGCCACGTTCCCGGATCCCTGAACATCCAGCACATGGCGACGCTGACCCGCGCCGCCGATCTGGCGACGGACAAGCCGATCCTCTTCATCTGCAAGTCCGGGCAGCGTTCCGCGGTCGCCGCCGAGTTCGCGGCGGCGCTTGGCCTGACCGACCTGTACAACGTCGAAGGTGGCCACGACGCGTGGGCGAAGGCCGGCTACCCGATGGAGAAGCAAGACTGAACCGCGCAGCGAAGACCGGCGCGCACCAGTGACGAGCCGCACCCACCTGCTCTTTGACCTCGACCAGACGCTGATGGCGAGCAACAGCGCCGGCGGCGCCGCGCTGGGACGCGCCTTCGATCGCGTCCCCGGAGCCGAGGGCGCGTTCGCGGGACTGAACTACCAGGGCCGCACGGACCTGTGGATCGTGCGCGAGGTCGCCCGGGCGAGCGGCGTCCCCGAGGCCACGCTGATGACTGCCTACCGCGAGCAGTACCCGCCGCTACTCCTTGAGGAGTTGGCGCAGCGCGACGCGCGCGTCCTCCCCGGGGTGGTCGCGCTCCTCGAGGCGCTGCGCGGTCGCGATGACGTCGTGATGGGGCTGGGCACCGGGAACTGGCGCGACACCGCCTTCATGAAGCTCGAACACGTGGGACTCGCGCAGTACTTCGAGACCGGCGGCTTCGGCGACCGACACGACAACCGGCCAGACATGCTGCGCGAGGGCGCCGAGGCGCTGGGCTGGAGCGCGGGCGAGCGGCTGGTGGTGATCGGGGACTCGGAGCACGACATCACCGGCGCGGCGGCGATCGGTGCGATCGGCATCGGCGTGGCAACCGGAAGCTGGACCGAGGATCAGCTCAACGCGGCGGGCGCGGATGCCACGCTGCCCAGCTTCGCGGAACTGGCGGTCGGGCTTCGAGTGCTGCTCGGCTAGCAACACCCGAAGCCGTCTGTTCGATCTAGTCGAAGAATCCGCCGTCCTCGCACTCAGCGGTGTTGTTGGCGACCACTTCGAGCCGGTCCTGGACTGCCTGAGGCATATCGATCGACGGATCGATGCCCTCGAAGACGGTGTCCAGATCCGAATCGCCGTCCTTCAGTCGCTGGATCCCGTCGCGGAGGCCGTCGACAAGCGCGTTGTGAGCGTCAGCCGCGTCGGCTGGCGGGTTCGCATCGTCGAGCGCGTCGGCCCACTTCTCCATGACTTCGACAACGGCGTCCCGGGCTGCGTCCTCGTCGCCGTCGGCGGCCGCGGTAAAGGCGACCGTGATCACCTCCTCCAGGATGTCACCCGATTCGCAGAGTGCTTTCACGTAATCTTCGTCGTTGCCATCACCGCCACCGCCGCCGCCGCAGGCGGCGACCAGGCCGCTGGTGGCAACAAGGAGGCTGAGGGCGAACGCCGCTCGGCGCCAGTTTTGCAAGTGGTTGATCCTTCGTGGTGGAGCGCTGTTTGGTCGCCGGTGACGTTATCACGGCGTGAGATATCGGTCATGTGAGCGAGCGCCTGAGCATTACCCGGCACTAGATCGCGGGCTGCGCTCCTGCCGGGAGTTCCAGGATGAAGCGCGCGCCGTGCGGTGTGACCGGCTCAAACCAGGCTCGACCACCGTGCGCCCCGGCGATGCCGTGCACGATCGCAAGGCCCATACCGCGGTGCGCGGGGTCATCGTGGGTGGTGACGAACGGCTCAAAGATGCGGCTCGCGATCATCTCGGGCACACCGGGGCCGCTGTCCGTGACCTCCAGCCGAACCGCGCCGTCGATCGGGCGGATGGCCAGCGCGAGCGTTCCGCCATCGGGCATCGCATCGAGGGCGTTGCGAAGCAGGTGGAGGATCGCCTGTTCCAGCTGTGGCTCGTCGGCGGCGAGCACGGGGGTCGCGAGGAAGGCCGTCTGGACTTCGATCCCGGCTGCGTGCAGGTCATGGTGCAGCACGTCCAGTACGCGGCTTGCGACGGCCGCGAGGTGTACGTCACGACGCGCCGAGGGCTGCTGGCGTGCGAACGCGAGGAGATCCCGCGTGACCTCGCTCGCGCGCAACGTCTCCGCCTCGATCGCCGCGAGCGCCGCGGCGCGGTCGTCGTCGCCGAGCTGCGGTAGGAGCTGCGCGTAGCCGAGCACGGCGGCCAGCGGGTTGTTCAGCTCGTGGGCGACCCCGGCGGCGAAGTCCGCGAGGCGATCGAATCGATCGCTCGGGGCCGCGGCCTCCGAGGATGTGGGCTCCGAAGGCGTGTGCTCCGAGGGCGCAACGGGCTCCTCGGCGGTCGGCGTGCCTGCGGGCTCTCGGTCCACGGGCGCGGCCAACTCGACGGCGGCGCCGACGAAGTGACCGAGGCGGCGCGCGAACCGTTCGAGGCGCAGGCCATCCGCCGGACTGAAGGCGACCGGCTGCGTGCTGTAGAGCGCGACGGCGCCGTTCACGCCGCCACCGGCGGGTGCGAACAGCGGCACAACGAGCCGCGAGCGCATGCCGAACGCCGGCAGGCGCCGCAGTGGCGAACGCTCGTTCTCGGCGCGTGCCAGACGGCCATCGAGCGACGGTTCGCCGCTCTCGAGGAGGGCATGTTCCGCGGCATCGATCGGTGTCCAGGCCGCGCCAGCGTCGATGCCGGCGAGACCGGTCGGATAGGTCGCGACGACTTCGGCGGCTGGTGGCGTGCCGAAGTGATCCTGGTGGAACAGGCGCAGCACCATGCCCCATTCGAAGCGGATCGCGGGCCGGATCGCCTGCAGTACCGCCCGCGCGATCGCGGTCGGATCCTGCAGCTCCGCGCTGGCCTCGATCGCGTCGACGAGCACCTCGAGGTCGTCACGCTGCCCGGCGGCGGTGGCGGTCCGGATCGGCTGGTGATCCTCGTGGGCAACGGGCGCGAGGTGGATGACCGCGACTTCGCCGCGACCGGGCACGCGCGGGATCAGCGAGACGGCGAGCGCGACTGGCTCCTCGTCGAACTGGAACGCGAGGGCGCCCGACCATGCCTCGCCGTGCTCGAAGGCGGTGACTGCCATCGCGAGCAGCGGGGCATCGCTTGCAGCGACCAGCGAGGGCCAGGCACGGCCAACCAGCGTCGCGATCGCGCCCGCGCCGACGAGGGTCATCGCGCGCTCATCGGCCGCGACGATCACACCGTCCTCGCGCACGATCAGCCAGCCGGAGGCATCGCCGGTTCGTTCGGTCATATCCGCGGAGGGAGGTCCCACCATGGCTCCTCAAGGAGCGCCCAGATTCCGCGCGCGACGGACCGGGCGCTATCGCGCCTGATTCTCCACTGATCTTCGGCTGAACACCGGAAAACGGGCAGGCGGGCGCCCGTCCTCGGATCGCAGCTCCGAGCTTAGAGCAGGCCCCAGCGTTGCGGGTCGAAATCAACGAGCGAATCGAGGAGTTCGTCGGGCTCAAGCCCGCTCGGATCGACGCCGATTGTCGGCACCATCACGACGGCCATGCCGGCCGCTTGCGCCGCCTCCACACCGGATCGCGCGTCCTCGAAGACGACGCACTCCGCCGCCGGTCGTCCGAGGAGCTCCGCGGCGCGCTGGAAGATGTCGGGGTGCGGTTTTCCGCGCGCCACGTCGTCGCTGGTGACCACGGCATCGAACTCACCAAACCACTCGCGATGATTCGCCGCCTTCAGCGCGAAGGTGTGGCGGGTGGAACTGGTCCCGATCGCGATCGGCACACCACCAGCGCGCAGCGCCGCCGTGAGTTCACGCGCGCCCGGACGCGGTGCGGCGGTCGGCAACAGGGCGTCGAGGAGGGCTTGCCTCTCCTCGGTCAGTTGCGCGCCCGAGACAGTCAGCTCGTAGTGCTCCGCAAGTCGCTGCATCGTCTCGATGCTGGGGATGCCGATGTGGCGGCGCAAGACGTCGCGTTCGAGCACACGCCCGTGTTGGGCGAGCACGGTGGTGGTCGCATCCAGGTAGAACGGCTCGGTATCGAGCAGCAGCCCGTCGAGGTCAAAGATCGCGGCAGTGACGGAGCGGCGATGACCATTCGCGCTCAATTGAGCCGCTCCATGCCGCCGTAGCGCTCCGCGATCGCCGTCTTTGCCTGCTGGTGATGACCGGCGATGACGCGATCGAGGAGATCGGCGGCAGCTTCCAGCCGGCGGTGGACATCGAATGCTTCGAGGATCGCTTGGAGGTCGGTCGCTTCGACCATGCCCGCAGCGGCCGTTGCGATGCGATCGGCGAGGACGCCCGCCGATGACGGGATCGTAACGGAGCGCGCGAACCCACCCTCAGTCATCGCGCGCAGCCTGGCGATCTGGCGATAGCCCTCGGCGGCACGTTCTCGCAGCGTTGGGGGTACCTCGGTCAGCTCGTCGACCGGGTACTCGACGGTCGCGGTGCGGTACGGCTGATCGTCCTGGAACTCCAGCACCCGGAATCGCCGCTCACCGCGGGTCAGGATCATCAGTCGGCCGCCCTCAACCGGTGCCGCGTTTTCGATCCGCGTTGTGCAGCCCATCCGGTAGGCCTGCGCGTTCGCGTCGCCGACCTCGTTGCCCTGCTCGATCAGCAGCACGCCGAATGGCTCCTCGGCGGCCAGGCATTCCGCGGCGAGGCGCTTGTAGCGTTCCTCGAAGACGTGGAGCGGTAGCTCCATCCGAGGGAACAGGACGGTATTGAGCAGGAAGAGGCGGAGCTGTTCCGTCATCAGGAACTCGCTCGCAACAGCGCGGCAATGAAGAGCGCAGACGCCGCCAGCGCCACGATGGTGCCGGTGATCACGTAGCGAGCGGACATCGAGGACTCGTCGTCGTCGCTATTCGTGCCGTAGCGACCGTCCCAACCGGACTCGATGAGGACCGCGGCGCTGCGGTCCCGCTCGGATGCACGGACCCAGAGCGCGTACGCGAAGAGCTGATCGATTCCTGGCCCGTTGGCGTAGTTCGTGGCGCTGGACCGGCCGGTGATCACGGCGTCCTCGATGCGGATTTCGGCGACGAGGGACGCTCGCTCGAGGGCTGCCTGCCAGTCCTCGGCGGTGTCGATGTCGCGTGCGACGGCCAGCATCACCCAGCGATCGTCTGTCGCGGCGCTCTGAGGCGTACGCGTCTCGCTCATCGCGCGATCGTAGCAAGGCCGCGCAGCCTTGTTGACGTCGGCGGCGGCTCCGGGCAGGACGGCTAGGCCGGCTGGAGCGTCCGCAACGTCACCGCGACGGCGGATCCGTCGCCGCTCAGCGGCAGCAGGCGCATCACCGCACCACCGTCGTAGTAGTGCGGAACGTACACCGTGCCGGGGGCGACGCCGTCGTCGAGCTTGATGCGAATGCGGACCTCGGCGGTCCCGTTCGACAGCACCGCCTGATCGCCGTCACGCGCGCCGAGGGCCTCGGCGTCACGCGGATTGACGAGCGCGGACTCCTCGCGGTGGAGCTTGTCGGCCTCGTCGGAACGGATCGATGCGCCGGCCCACGAGGTGAAGAGCGATCGACCGGTGATGATCGCCAGCCCGTCTCCGCTCGGAGCGCCGGCCGCAGGCAACGGCTGGGCGTTCGCGCTCAGCGACTGCGAGGTCGGCAACGCGCGCACCTGACCCGGTGTGCGATCGAGTTCGCTGTACGGGACATAACCAGCGACACGCGACGCCATGTCGCGCATCACGTCGGCGGGGCCGTCGTAGCTGAGCGGGCCGCCGAGCGCCGCGGCGAGGGCAACGAGGATGGCGACACCACCGCGCTCGTCGCGCTGCGCCACTGCGGCCGGGCGCTGCCGAATGATGCGCCGATCGGCGCTGGTCAGCGTGCCGTCCTTCGCGTGGAAGGGCAGCTCCGCGAGGATCACCGTCGCGTGCTCACCGGCGGTCGAGCGCAGCGAGTCGATCACGACGAGCGCCTCGAGGTTGGCGAGCGCCGTCTCGATGTCGGCGGTGCCCGGTGCGTTGAGCAGCGGGTTGTCGTCGTGGAGGACGATCGCCTTGATCGAACCGTTCTTCGCGCCCTCGATGATCGCGGTGAAATCGTGGCCTCGCTCGCCCGGGGCGACGCCCGCGTCGGCGATGCCCAGGACGTTCGCGTCGGTGGGCAGGTAGTGCAGGTGCTGCGCGGCAGCCGCGCCGTGTGACGCGATCGCGAGGTTGGCGGCGGCAGTGGCCTCGGCAGTGGCTCGCGCAGCGCCATGACCGCCGGCCGGAGCGAAGATCACGGCCGTGTCGTTGGCGTCGCCATCCTTCGCGGCGCGCAACGTGGCGATCGCGGCAGCGATCGTCTCCGGCGCAACGCCGGGGACATCGGCCGGACTGGCGGCGAGACCGTCTGCGAGGGCCTGCGCGGCGGCGGCTTCGGACCCCGGGGTGGGGCGAAGCCACGCTTCGGCGAAGGGGACCAGTTCGTTCCAGCGGTTGGAGATCAGCACGAGCTTCGCGCCGCGCTTCGTGACGGCGTCCTTCACGCGGAGTGACACGACCTGGTGCGATTCCTCGATGTCGCCACCGAGCACGACGATCGTGTGTGCCTGCTCAACGGCGGTGAGATCAGACGGGAGCCGGTTCGTCCCAAATGCGGCGTTGAACGCGGCGGCGACGCCGCGGTGCAACGGGCCGTGCGAGAAGTCGAGGTGCTCCGTACCGATCGTCTCGCGCGCGAGACGCGCCAGCAGGTAGGCCTCCTCGGTGGTCGCGAGCGGAGATCCGAGGACGGCGATCGCGCCGGCGCCTGCGGAGTTCTTGACGGCGGTCAGCGACTCGGCCGCGCGGGCGAGCGCGTGCTCGGGGCTGGCGGAGAGCAGCCGATCGCCGGTGCGAACCAGCGAACGCGACAGGCGCTCGCGGTCGCCGACCTCGGTGTAGCCGAACCGGCCGCGCGCGCAGATCTGATCGCGGCTCACCGGGTTGATCCGGTCGGGGCGGACGATCACGGGCTGGTCGTCGGTCATGCCGTAGGTGAGCGTGCAGCCAACGGCGCAGCCGTTGCAGGCCGAATTGGTCCAATCCTCGGCCAGACCGCGCCACTTGTTCGGCTTCTCCATCAGCGTCGCCGTCGGGCAGACATCGATGCAGGCGCCGCAGAAGTCGCAGTCGGACTCGTGGATCTGGCCGCCGGTCCCGAAGGCGATCATCGTCGTGTGGCCCTTGCCGGAGAGGGTGAGCGCGCCGGTGTGGCGCAGGTCATCGCAGGCACGGACGCAGCGGGTGCAGATGATGCACATCTGCGGATCGAACTCGAGGTAGGGGTTGCCGCGGTCCGGCTCCGGGGGCGGCGTCTCATAGTAGGAGCGCGACTCACCGACCCAGGGCTCCGCGAAGTCGCCCATGTCGACGATTTCGCAGCTGGTCTGCAGCTCGCAACGGTAGTTCTTGGAGCAGGTGAGGCAGCGGTGGGTGACCACGTCATCACGCAGGCAGATGTCGCCCGGCATGCAGTGCACGCGGCGGTGGCAAGTGAGGCAGCGGTCCGGGTGGTTGGCCAGGATCAGCGACATGACGCCCTGGCGGGAGCGCTTCACCGCTTCGGTCTCGGTCTGGACCACCATGCCGTCCGCGGTCTTCGCGGTGCAGGCGAGTTGCATGTTGGTGGGACGCCCGCCTTCGATCTCCACGAGACAGGTGCGGCAGCCGGCGTAGGGCTCCAGGCCATCGATGTAGCAGAGGTTGGTGATCGTGACGCCCTGCTCCTTGATCACCTCGATCAAAGGCAGGCCTTCAGCGACCTCCAGCGATTCGCCGTTGAGCGAGATCATCGCCACGGGTGTCTCCCCCTCCCGCCCACGGCCCGCCGGGGACGGATGCTTTCAGTTCCACGCTCCCGCGACTGGCGGTGAGGCGGCGCCGGTGACCCCGGCTCGTCCTTGCGTTACCCCTGGCCGCGCTCGCGCTTCGCGAAGCGCTGCGGCCCGAGCGGACCGTCAGTGCCCGCCACGTCGACGCGCGAACGCGCGGTCGGGAGAGCGGTGATCAGCGGGTTCTCGTCCTGAGTTTGACCGTTGGGATAGCGGCCGTCGGTGGTGTCCAGGTAGCTGCGCGCCTCGCGCGTCAGCGCGTCGCGGTCGCGGTACATGTCTTCGAACACGTAGACCGCGTCGTCATAGCGCCCGCCGGCCTGGATCGCCTGGTACGGACAGGCTTCGGTGCAGAGCCCGCAGTACATGCAGATCCGGAAGTCGATTTCGTAACGCTCGATCTCCAGTGTGCCGTCGTCGCGAGGCGAGGTCTGGACGAGGATGCAGCCGTCGGGGCAGGCCTGTGCACAGGTGGAGCAGCCGGTGCAGCGCTCTTCGAACCACAGCAGATTGGTGCGAGCGCGGACCGGAACTTCGCGTTGCTGTTCCGGATAGTTGACCGTGATCGGTGGCTTGATGACGTGTTGCAACGTCAGCAGCATGCCCTTTGCGACGCCCATGCCGTAGGCCATGCAGCCTGCTCTCGAAGCCTCGCGCGCGAATCGCGGCGCGTGGCGTCTAGTTTCGCCTCAATCGCCCCGGTCACACCGGGCCGAATTGCGTGAATGCTAGCACAAGGGTCCGTCGGGGCCGAGGGCGTCATCCATGCGTAAGATCGACCGTCGACGCAGCACGATCGGGGAACGAATGTCGGATGGCCCACCGCCCGCGGAGCGTCGCTGGAACAGCGGTGAGACAGCGGTCTTGCGCTACATCACGCGCGATGGACGGCCGGGGATGTCCTGGCCCTTCACCGTGGTGGAGGACCGCGAGGATCTACTGGCGCTCTGCATCCCGAAGGGCGCGATCTACAAGCGATTCGCCCGGCGCCCCACCTCGGAACTCGGCGGACGCGGATACGTCGTGGAGCTGCAGGACACCGAGTGGCGACGCGATGTGGTGCGGCTGATGTACCCGGGCGCGCACCACTCGATCTGGGTGTTCTGGGAAATCGAGGACGGCGCGCGCCGTCACTCGGCGTACTACGTGAACATGGAGGAGCCATACCGCCGCACGGCGATCGGCTTCGACACGAACGATCACACGCTCGACATCGTCGTAACGCCAGACCTCGTCTGGGAGTGGAAGGACGAGGATGAGCTGGCTGAGCGGGTCGAGCAGGGAGTCTTCCCCGCCGAGTTCTCCGAGTTCGTGCGGGCCGAGGGTGAGCGCGTGATCGAGACGATCGAGGCGCGCGGATCCCCGTTCGGCGATGGCTGGGGCGCGTGGCAGCCGCCGGCCGCATGGGACGCACCCTCGTTGCCGCCCGAGTGGCAGACGGAGCCGGTGCGGCTGTGGCCGCGACGCGTCTGGGCCTACGGGGACATCGCACGGTGACGGAAACGCTGAAGCGGTGGGAACCCGGCGAGACCGTGGTGGTGCGTTACCTCGCACGGGATCACGACGTGATTGCCAGCGGCTACCCGATGATCTGCGTGGAAGACACGGACGAGCGCCTCGTCCTCTTCTTCCGGCATGGAACGCCCTACCTCGGATTCCCCCACCTCCCGACCGAGGGGCGCGCCGACGGCGTCGGGCGCCGGGTGGCCGCGCCCCCACGGCCACGACGGGAGCGCGGTCCACTCGTCTGGCAGAACACGATGCTCCGCTTCTTCACACCTGGCCGCGCCTTCCAGGTCTGGGCGGTCTGGCGCGAGGGCTCGTGGCAGTTCTCCCACTGGTACGTGAACCTCGAAGCCCCATTCGTCCGCACCGCGGTGGGCATCGACACGCGCGATCACACGCTGGATATCGTCGCGTCGCCGGATCTGGACTGGCACTGGAAGGACGAGGACGAAGCAGCGGCGCGCGTTGAGCACGGCATCGACAGCGCCGCCTTCGCTGCGGCGGTACGCGCCGAAGGCGAGCGGGTGACCGCGCTGATCGAGGGACGTGCGCAGCCGTTCGGCGGCGACTGGCCCTCGTGGCGGCCAGACCCCTCGTGGGGTGTACCGGAGCTGCCAGAGTGGTGGTCCGACGTGCCCGCGGCGGATATCGACCGCTCCGGCGGGGGCGAGCGCTAGCCCGACCTACCCGAACGGGTGATAGCAAACCCTCAGGTTTGACCCTAGGGTAAGGTCAATGTGATGGCAGGTATCCCCGGCGCGCTCGCCGGGGAGATTGCCGGGGAGATCGGAAGTGAACGATGGCGCTGGGATTCCTGATCGTAGTGCTGGGCGTGATGCTGTTGTTGCGCTCGCTGGGCCTGGTCCACGACTTGAGCGGAGAGACGATCGGTGCGGTCTCCGTGATCGGCGTCGGCCTCTGGATGATCTACGCGCGGCTCACCTGGAAGCGTCGCTGGCATGCACGCGCCGAGCGGTTCCGTGAACGTCGTGCTCGGCGGGAGCGGTTCGTCGCCTAGACTGACGCCCGCACGCGCATGCCAATCGCCCCGGTCCGGGGGAGCATGTGCGAGCGGGGGTGACGCGATGGCGATCGAGGGCCTGAGTCAGATCGCGGACCGCGTGTTCCGCCTGGAGTTCCCGGGCGGGCTGTCCGCGCATTCCGGGATCGTGATCGGCGACGACGCCGTCGCGGTGATCGACACCTGCACCTTCGCCGACGACGCGCGGATCCTGCTCGATGCCGTCGCGTCGCTGACCGATCGACCGATCCGCTACGCGGTGAACACGCACCACCACGGCGATCACAGCTTCGGGAACTGGCTGTTCCGGCCCGCGGCGGTTGTTGGGCACGAACGTTGCCGCGCGTGGTTGCTGGGCGACACTGGCGAGGCCCATCGAATCGGCCTCGCGAAGTACCTGCCCGAGGCTGAGGAGCGGATGCGAACCGTCGTCATCGATCCGCCGGACGTGACCTTCGAGGAACGCCTCCGCTTGCACCTCGGCGGCGTCACCCTCCGCCTCGACTACTTCGGACGGGCGCACACGGACAACGATATCGCCATCGGCGTGGAGGAGGCCGGCGTCTCGTTCGCCGGCGACATCATCGGCGAACCGCTGGTGTGCGTCGGCGGTTTCCCGGCGGAGTGGGCCGCCACCCTGCGCGCGCTCGCCGCCGTCCCCGAGACCGTCTTCGCCTCCGGGCACGACCCGCTCGTCGACCGTCGCTACATCGAGCGCCAGGCGGCGCTGCACGAACACCTGATCGAGCAGTGCGCCGCGGGCGTTCCCGAAGAGCAGATCGTCGCCGACGCGGACCCAGAGACGCGAACGATGTTTGGCGACGAGCTGCGCATCAACATCCGCCGCTACGCGGAGACCGTCACCGCGTAGTCCCGCACCGCGTCCAGCACGACCCGTCCGCCAACATCCGAGGAGCCGCCCGGGCCCGGGCGCGCCTCGATCACGGAGCCGTCACCCTGGTGAATCACGATCGGTCGACCGATGCGGTCGACCATCACCATCGTCGCGGCGCCGGTCGCCTGGTCCTCGGCGATCTTGTGCGAAGGGACAAAGTTGCGGGCGCGGACGATGCCGGCCGCCTCGTCCTGCCAGGCCCAGCAATAGGCGTCGCCCATGCCGTCGGGTGCCTCGGTCAGCGCGGCAACCTCCGCTGCGGAACCAAGTTGGACGTAGGTGAAGGGTGGCGACCACTCGGCGCGCCCGCGGATCCAGGTCAGCTCGCCCTCGACCCACGTCGGGACGTCGCCCGCGGGTGGGCGGAGCACCTCGATGGGCGCCCCCTCCCGTCGCAGCACCCATGACGTCCCGACGAGCGGATGGCCCGCGAGCTGGAGTCGCTGGGTGGGGGTGTAGATTTCGAGCCGACCGCTGATGCGGTCGTCGACGAAGACGGTTTCGCTGTATCCCAGGTCGGCGGCGACGGCCTGTCGCAGGGCCTCGGGGATGGCCGCGCCATCGAGGAACACGCCGAGCGGGTTGCCCTCGGAGCCATCGAGCGCGGTGAAGACGTTGACGACGTGAAGCGTGGGCATCGGGCGACCTCCTCGCAGGTAAGGTCGCCGAGGATATCGGGCAGGAGCGACAACCGCTCCCGCCCGCTTGCGCGTCTACCCGGCGCGGTGGGGGAGCAGCACGGTCGCCTCGGCCGGCGTCGTGATGCCGACACGATCGTTCTCGAGCCAGATGTCGAGGGTGACCTCGCCCATGCCGCCGTCGCCCTCGGACTTGCCGGTGACCACGCCCTTCGCGTGGACGACATCCTCGGGGATGTTCATCTTCCGCATCTGGAATGACATCTTCTTCACCCAGCCCTCCACGCCGACCCAGTCGGTGAGGAGGCGGCTCAGCGTGGCCTGCGTAAAGCCGGTGTTGTAGAAGATCTCGGCGTGACCGGCTTCGCGTGCGAAGGCCGTGTCGTGATGCACCGGGTAGAAGTCCTGCGACCCGGAAACCTGCTCCACCATCTTGGTGGCGGTCAGCTTCATCTCGAAGCCACTCAGCTCGTCCCCCTCGGTGACGTCTTCCCAGGTGCGCTGTGCGATCTGCGTGGTCATCGCTAGTTCCCTTCGGCTTCCGCGGCGACGACGTCAGGTCGTCGATGCGTGAGCAGCGTGTTCGTGTTGGTCGCGACAAGCTCGTCGCGCTGGTTGAAGATGCGGCGCTCGGTCACGACCCAGACGGCCTTCGGATCGAGGCGAATCGACTTCTCGAAGATGTCCGCAAGCACGGTCTCGGAGGAGAGCGTGTCGCCGATGCGGACCGGAGCGAAGAACTCCCAGGCGACGTTCATGTTGATCAGCCGCTCGCCGCGCGTCGGCACGTTCGCCATCGGGTTCTCCGAATCGTCGGCCTCGACCTGCTGGCCGGCGCGCTTGCCCTGGGTCGGCCCGCCGGTGGGCGGCCAGGCGCCGTCGCCCGCGAAGTAGCCAATCAACACAGGCGGGGAGATCACGCCGCCGTAACCGGTGCCCTCGGCGAACTCCGGGTCGAGGAACAGCGGGTTTTCGTCCTCGACCATGTGGCAGTGGCGGCGGATCGGGTCGTACTCGACCGGGTAGCGCCCGTGGCTGCGAGCGGTCTTCTTGCCGATCCACTCGGCGCGGACCTGCTCGATGTCGTATGCGCCTTCGACGGCCTTGGGCACGCTGTCCTCCGAGCCTGCGAGATGGGATGTTCAAACGGTGTTTGATTGTGCAGTCTAGCGAATCGACGTCCGGTTGCCATCACCGCTGCCAGCAGCATTGCCGGGGGCGGTTCCGACGGTCAGGCCTCCGGGATCCCAAGCAACACGCGGGCAGCAGGCAGCGTGTCCGGCGTGTCGAGGTCGAGCGACACCACCGGCTCGCTGTCCATCTCGAGCCGGTACGGCGGGTGTTGTTCGAGCACGCCGCGGAGCCCCAGCGTCCGCTCGTCCGCGCGCAACAACAGCGGAAGCACGCGACCGCCGAGGACTACCGGGTGACCACCGTGCCCGTGGCGCTGCGGTTGGACGGCATCCACCCGCGCGCGACGCAGCTCATCGACCAATCGGTCGATGATGTCGCTCCGCGTCGGCTGGTCGACGTTCTGTATCACGGTCGCCTCGGGCGCCCCGCGGCCGCCGCTCAGCAGCGCCGTCACGCCCTTCACCAGCGACGTCGAGCGGCCGTGCGCCCAGCGCTGATTGAAGACGCAGTAGCGAGCGCCGTCTCCCAGCGAGCGGCGGATCGCCTCGGAGTGCGCGCCCAGGACGACGATGATCTCGTCGACCTGCGAGGCCATCAGTTGGTCGATCTCCCAGGCGAGGAGCGACTGATCGCCCCACGGTATGAGCGCCTTGGGTGAGCCCATTCGGCGCGACTGCCCGGCCGCCAGCAGAATCGCCGCGACGGTCATCCGGCGCTCTCCTCGGCAGCGATTTGCTGTCGCCGCCACGTCGCGATTGCGTTCCGGATCGCCGCCGCCGCGATCACCGAGCACTGGATCTTCGAGGGCGGGAGTCCACCGACGGCTTCGACGAGCTGCTCCCTCGTGATCTCGCTCGCCTCGTCTAGCGTGCGACCGATCACCAGCTCGGTCGCCATGGAAGCCGTCGCGATCGAGGCAGGACCACCGGTGGTGAGGAACGACGCGCGATCGATGCGATCGTCGTCGATGTGGAGAAACAGCCGGATTGAGTCGCCCGAGATCGGATTGGTCACGAAATAGTCCACGCTGGCGTCGGCCATCTCACCTGCGTTCCGCGGGTGATTGAAGTGCTCGATCACCGTTTCCGAGTAGTGGACGGTTTCGTTGACCATGCGCGCATCTTCTCACGCTGCGCCTGCGCATGGCGTGACCGCTAGCCATAGTGCTCCGCCATCGATCGCAGACAGCGCAGGCCCTCGAGGGGTGCGCCCTTCGCGAGGGCGAGCACGCGGATCCGGCCCAGCCCCTCCATGTTCGTGAGCGCCGTGGCGGCTCGTCGTTCCTCGGCGAAGCGCGCGACATCCTCGTGCGCGCGTGCCTCCGCCGCCTGCATCGCCGCCGGCAGTCCGAGGACGGTGAGCGCCTCGGCTTGTGAGACCGTCGGCGCGGCCTCGAACCCGAGATCCGTGGCAGCGGCGGCCAGCGTCGTGAAGTCCACGTGCGCGGTGAGATCGAGGAGGCCCGGCGAGGCGAGGGGGTCAGGCTGTGGGCTGTGGTTGCGGAACGCCATCAGCGTCCCCATCCGTCGCCAGCTCGCGTACAGGTCGCGCGCCTCGTGTCCGTAGTCGATCGAGAGCACGTAGCCCCGCTCGACCCGTGAGGCGATCCGCCGCATCACCTCGGCGGCGGCGAGGTTCACCTCGGCGCGGCATTCGTCGCCGGGAGTCAGCCCGAGGCGCCCGAAGTAACGATCGAGGGCGGGCGTGCTGGCGTCGCCGAACGCGAACCGGAAGCCCGCGCCGTTCGCCTCCACGTACCACTCGCCGAGCGCGTCTCCCCGTCGCTCCACGAGGTGGATCGGCAGCGCGTCGAAGAACTCGTTGCTGATCACCACGCCGCTGATCGGATCGGCGTCGTCGAGCCAGTCCGCGAGGAGCCGGTGCTGCGCCGGGAGGTTCCGCGCGCGGAGCGTGCGGCGCTGTGCCTCGAGGCGGTGCGGGTGGCCGTCGAGGAGCGTCGCGTGCGTGGCGGCGAAGCAGTCGGGGCTGCGGTCGCGCAGCCAGGTCAGGATCGCGGCGCTGAAGGCTCCGGAGCCCGCCGCGACCTCGACGAGGTCGAACCGCGCGGGGCGTCCGAGCCGGTCCCAGCACTCCTCGATCTGGCGCGCCCAGAGGTACCCGAAGATCGGATGCACCTCCGGCGACGTCTCGTAGTCGCCGTCGCGGCCCCACGCGAGCTGCTCGCGGCTGTAGTAGCCATGCTCCGGGTGCGCGAGGGCGAGGTCCATGAAGCGCGCGAAGGTGATGCGACCGCCACCGGCCTCGATCTCCGCGCGAATCATCGGCGCGATGGGCGTGTCGGCGGCGGCGAGCGCGAAATCATCCGCGGGCGGCTGGGTCATCACCGCAGCCTAGAGCGCGTTCAGGACCGTCAGGTCGTTGCTGACGATCGCGTCCACGCCCCACTCCGCGAGGTCGAGCGCGCGATCGACGTCATCGACCGTCCACGCGGCGATCGTGCCGGCGTGACGCCTCAGGGCACGCACGTCCTCGGCGCTGTGCAGGAGGCTATGACGGATCGCGATCGGGCGCGGTGGGAGCTGCAGTGTGTTCGCCTCGTGGACGTAGCGACGGAGCTGCGGTTCGTAGCGGACCGAGTACGCGACACGGAGATCGGGGACCCACGCGCGCAGCCGATCGGCGATCGCCCACGCCTCGCAACTGACCACGAGGTGGTCGCGATTGGGCAGCGCGAGCAGCGCACGGGCGAGGTCCGGCGCCGGATCGGCGATCCAGGAATGGAGATCGAGCACTACCTGTGTGTGCGGAACCAGCGCGCCAACCGCCTCGAGAATCTCGCCGAGGTCGACCAGGTCCGGCGCGCCACGGCGGATCCCGCCGCGACCGAGGGTGAACGGGAGCGGCTGGAGCGGGCGATCGTGATGGGCGACCAATCGGTCGCCGCGCACCCAGATGGCGGCCTCGATCGCATCGACCGCGGGGTGTTCCGCCAGCGGCAGCAGGTCACGGAGATTGCCGGCGCGATGCAGGATGCGGGTCACCGGGCTCGTCACGGCCGCGCTGTGCTCGTAGCGTGCTGCCGCCACGTTGGTGGTATTGAGGCTGGTCAGATCGCGGGGTCCGCGGTGGGGTCATCCGTATCCGCGCCGGCATGACGGCGGAGCGAACGCACGGTTTCGGTGACCGTCTGGATGTCACGCGCACCCGGTCGGTACGCGACGTAGCGTTCGAGGTCCTCGAGGGCCAGCGACAGGTCGCCGAGTCGCTCGCGTAGCATCCCGCGATCGCGAATCTCGTCGAGGTCCCACGGGAACAGCGTCAGCGTCAGATCGATGATGCGCGCGGCTCGCTCCTCGTCGCCACGGCGGAGGTACCCGACCTTCAGGTTGTGCAGCAGCCGTTGCACGACTTGCCGCGGGGTCATGGTGGTCAGGTAGTGATCGCGGAACGGTTCCCCGTTTCCAAAGATGTTGCGCACCAGCACGCGGCAGTCGCGTTCACTCAAGACGCGGCCCTGGTTGAAGACATCCAGCAGGATGCTGTCGTGCTCGTCCGTGGAGTTGGCCGGCTGATAGCGGCAGATCACGTGACCGGGCAGACCCACAGGGCGCACGTCCAACCCGGCGCGCTGGCAAATCTCGGTGTAGACGATCGCCATCGTCACCGGGATGCCCGTGCGCTCGTCCAGCACGTGATTCAGGTAGAGGTTGCGCGGGTCATCGTAGGCGGTGTCGTTGCCTCGGAAGCCCAGCTCGCGATAGAGCAGCCGGTTGACGGCCAGCGGCACCCGCAGCGGCGAATGCGCGTCGCGCTTGCCCTTCAGCTCTTCCTCAAGGGTGTCGGCGATCGTCTGCAGGCGACGTTCGTACTCATCGATATCGATGTCCGGGTACTCGCTCTGCGCGATCAGCAGCGCCGTGCGGGCGAGCGGGACTTCCTCGGACGGACCGGAGGTGAGGCGGGCGAGGCGATCCCGAATCGAATCGATCGTGGTCAACGATCGAGCCTCGAGCGAGCCGGGGTGAACCCCTCGAAACTGATGATCTTGAGCGCCGCGAGTGTCATCAGCAGCACGATCCCGGAGATCACCGCGCGATCCGCGGAGGCGATGTACGCGAGCACCGGGACCAGCAGCAGCCCAACGATTCCGCCGAGGCGTCGCGAACTGGCAATCAGCGATACCGCGACGGCCGCGGCGATCGCCGGCAGCGCCGCCAGCGGTGCTAGCGCGCAGATCGCGCCGACCGCCGTCGCCATCCCGTTCCCGCCGTCCAGCATCAAGAAGATCGAGTAGTCGTGCCCGAGGATCGCGACCAGCCCAGCGAGCATCGGAGCGGCTTCGTGGATGTCAGCGATCAATGCGATCGAGACGGCCGCCATGCCCTTGCCGATGTCACCGAACCCGACGACCAGCGCCGCGCGAATGCCGACGCTGTCCCAGACGTTCATCATCCCGGGGTTGCCGTCGCCCAGCGTGCGGATGTCCCGCCCGGTCAGGTAGTGGACCACGATGTACGAGGTGGGGATGGCGCCGAGTACGTACGAGAGAGCGAGGACGATCACGAGCGTCACTGCTTGCCTCCGATGACGCATGCAGAATAGCAAAGCGGCGCTCGATCTTCGGGTGTGTCTCGATCCAGCCTCGGTCCCCGGTCCGCGCCCTAGTCGGCGCCGTCCGGAATCGGTCGCCGGTCGGCGAAACCCGTGCCGCGCGGGTGCCACCAGGCGATGGCGCCTTCCCCGGCCTTCCAGCACCAGTAGCCGCGGATGCCCTCGATCATTCCCGGGAAGTCGAGGAGGCCATCGTCGATGCCCTTAATCACCGCACCCGTCGCATGGATCGCGCTGATCCGGCGGCTCGCTTCCTCGCCCAGGCGGCGTTGTTCGGCGCGGAGCGCGCGTTGTTGCGCGTCACCCAGGTGGCCGTTGTTGAGGTGCAGGCGATTGAGGGCGTTCAGCCGCGCCTTCACCGCGCGCAACTCACCCTGCACGCCGCGTAGTACCTCGATGTCGGCGCGGATCGCGTCGAGGGCGCGCTGGGCTTCGGCGAGCGTGAACTCGCGTTCGTCCACGGGCGGTCGCTAGTCCGACAGCGGCGTGAACCCCGGCGTCTCCGTCGCGTGTGGCGCGCCGTTGCCGTTGCCGTTCGTCGGCGGAGGGGTGGCGTTCTCGCGTGTCCACACCGGCTGGGTGGCCGATGGAGGCGGGGGTGGCGGTGCTGCCGCCGGGCGCGGCGGTGAGGGTGGTGGTGGCTGCGGCGCGCCAAAGGGACTGGAGTGCGACTCGGCCGGCTGCGGGATGTCCTCGATCTCGATCTCTGTGTCGCGGTCGAGCCCGAGCGCGCTCATCGCGCGGTCTTCGGCCATCTGTCGCAACCGATCGAGGTCGCCGCCAACGGCCGCCGCGGCGAAGTTCGTGCCGAACGCGGCGACCCAGTTCGGGATGTGCAGCCACGACCATGGTGGCTCGCCGACGCGGAACGCCGCTACGACGCCAGGGATGAAGTCCTGCGGCCGGATCTGCAGATCGTGGAGGTCGACCGCGAGCGGATCCTCGCCGGCATCGATGCGGGAGCGGGCCTCGGCGACCCAACGACCGATCATCGCCCCGGCCGCGGCCGCCAGCAGAATCAAGATCAGATTGCGCGAGCGTCGGAACATGTGGTGGTCCTCGGGATACCGGGGGGCGCGGCGCTCTGACCGTAGATTGCGGTTGGGGCCGCGGTCAACACACCGTAGACTCAGGCACCGATCGCGGGGACTGATGGCCCGCATCCACGTCCGGAGCCCCCCTGAGTCCCCGCCCACCATCGCCCTCGTCCGAAGACGCCGCTGCTCCCCGAGATGCTGCGGACGATGGCGCCGCCTCGGGATCACGCAATCCCCTGGAGTCGCGCTGGTTTTACGGGTGGACGGTGGTCGGTACCGTCTGCCTCACCAACTTCACCGCCGTGGTGTTCTTCAACCCGATCCTGGGCGTCTTTGCTCCTGAGCTGGAAGCGGAGTTCGGGTGGTCGCGTGCCTCGGTGGCTGCGGCGATCACCATCGGCAGCCTGACCGCGGCGGTGCTGTCGCCCGGAATGGGCTGGGTCGTCGATCGGTTCGGTGGACGCTGGGTGATGAGCGCTGCGGGACTGGGGATGGCGATCGCCCTCGCGTTCCTCTCCGGGCTCCACTCGCTCTGGCAGCTCTATCTCTTCTATGCGATCGGCCGCGGGCTCGCGATGAGCGCCGTGAGCAATGTCGGGTTCATCGCCGTCTCGAACTGGTTCGTCCGGAAACGGTCGATGGTGATCGGGTTCGTCGCTGTCGCGCAGCGCGCCGGGATGGCGACGTTGCCGGTGTTCGCGGCGGTCGTGATCTCCGCCGCCGGGGACTGGCGCGCGGGCTGGTTGGCCCTCGGCGCGGTCGCGCTGCTGTTCGGCGTCGTTCCGCCGGCACTCTTCGTGCGCCGTCGCCCGGAAGACATGGGCCTGCGCCCCGACGGCGACCGCGCGCCGTCGGTGGAGGCAGGCGGCGACCTGCCGCCGCCGTCCGCCGAGTTCGACTTCACACTCCGCGAGGCCGTCGCCACCCGTGCCTACTGGTTCATGGGGATCGCGATTGGGCTACTGCTCTTCACGGGCGGATCGGTGAACTTCCACCAGATCCCGTATCTCCGCGATCAAGGGCTGGGGCGGAACGAGGCCGCGTTCATCGTCACCGTCTTCTCACTGGTCGGTGCCGGTGGCGGATTGGTCGGCGGCTTTTGCGCGACCCGGGTGACCGCTCGCTGGACCATGACGGTGTCGCTGGTGGGGATGGCGGCCGGGTCACTGCTGCTGCTGCAAACCGACACCTTTTCCACGGCGCTGATCTTCGCGGTCGTCTATGGCTCGTTCTTCGGATCGACAGTGGCGATGAACCAGGCGATCTACGCGGACTACTTCGGGCGTACGTCGCTGGGGGTCATCCGCGGGTCGTTCCAACCCGTGCAACTGGCGTTGAACGCGGCGGGACCGCTCCTGACCGGGCTCTGGGTCGACTGGGCCGGTTCGTACCGAGTCCCGTTTCTCGCCTTCGGCGCCTGCCTGCTCGCCGCCGCGCTCCTGCTCGTGCTCGCCCCGGTGCCGGCGCGCCCGACGCGAGCAACCGAGGTATGACCGCGCGAGCGATGGAGCCTAGCGGCAGAGCCCCGTGACCGTGTGTTGCGGGTTCGCGAAGCCGTAGTTCCAGGCGTCCGTGTACACGGTGGCGAGCCGCTCGAGGTAGGACTCGCTCGCGGCGCACGCAGCACTCGTCGAGTTGCCGCTGTCTAGCGCTTGCAAGTAGATCCCGGCGGCGAGCCCGTGGATCGAATCGGGGTGCTGCGTGAAAGCGCGATCGAGGAGTTGTCGAGCGCCGGCCGGATTGCCCTGTCGCTGCGCGACCAGCGCCGCGCGGAACAGCGCGTACGGCTGCAGTTCGGCTCGCCCAGCGCGTTGGCCCTGCTCCGCCTTCCAATCCCGCAGCGCCTGATCGCTCGCTGCCTGCAGGTACAGCTCCGACGCGACCGCCAGGTCGCCCGACGCGTACGCCACGTCGGCATCCGCGATCAGGTGAATCAGGAACTCCGCCGGATCGGGCACCTCGTCTGCGTGGAACCGCAACCCTGACCATGAGACGACCAGCGTCGACGCGCGCTGCGGTCCGGCTGCCGGATCGTCGCTCTCTGCTTCGCGACGTATCTGGAGGTCGGCGAGTTGATCGTCGCTGGCGTCTTCGAAACTCAGCCCCTCGGTGGAGTTGGCGACGAGGTCGTCCGGGGCGAGGTCCTCGACCGCGAATCCTCGATGGGCGCTCGCGATCACAAAGCGGGTCGTACAGCGATCGCCGTCGCAGCTCTGCATCGAGATCACGGCCTCCGGCACCCCGTCACCGGTGAGGTCGAGTACCGCCTCGATGTTCACACCGGCAAGGATCTCGTTGGCGAGGGCGCGCGCCGAGGTGAAGAGGAGGTAGTCCTTCTCCGCGTCGTCGAAGAACCAGACATCTCCGGGCGGCGCCGGATCGCCCGCAACACTCACCGTGTAGATCAGCTCATCGAGTCCGTCGCCATCGATGTCGAACGAGGCGCATCGCTCTCCCGCGACCGGCTCCAGTTCCCAGTCCTGTACGAGTTCCGGCAGGCAGTCGGGGATGTCGGCCATTCCGCCCGCGAGGTAGGTGGCAACCAGCAGGCCGCCGCCCACCCGGTTCGACGGGGCGAAGGGGAGTTCGACCGGCTCGCTCACCGTGGTGCCGCTGGCGGTCGCGTTCGGGTCCGGGGTCCCGGCCGGATCTGGGGTCCCGGCTCCGCCGACCGGGCGGAGCCGCACGTCAGGTTCGCCACCGCCGCAAGCGGCAAGCAACAGCAGCACCGATGCGATGCTCAGGGCGGCAATTCGCCGTGTTGATAAGTACCTCAAAGAATTGAGCATGTGTGTTGACTTTTTAGCCGAATGGTGATTCTATTGCCACCGCAGCGGGACGGTGTCGTCTCCGCGGTGCGGTCGGGACGGTTGATGTCGAAATCCATGGCTGTCGACCCTCGCAAATTGATCGCCGAGATGGTGGGTACCTTCGCGCTGATCTTCATCGGCGCGGGCTCGATCATTGCCTCCGGCCAGGAACTCGTCGCGGTCGCGCTCGCCCACGGCTTGGCGATCGCATTGTTGATTTCAGCGCTTGGCCACATCTCAGGCGGTCTCTTCAATCCAGCGCTCACCCTCGGCCTCTGGGTGACACGCCGCCTCGATACGATGAACACCATCGGGTACATCATCGCTCAATTGATCGGTGGAGTGCTCGGCGCACTCGCACTGGTGGTGCTCTTCCCCGAATCATTGCGTGACAACGCGATGCTGGGAACGCCGATGTTGAGCGGCGTCACCTTCGCTCAAGGGGTGGGGATCGAAATCATCCTCACCATGTTCCTCATGCTCGCGGTGTTCGGTACGGCGCTCGACAAGCGTGGCCCCAACGTCGGTGGGTTCGGCATCGGCCTCGTGCTGACCATGGACATCTTCGCGGCCGGTCGCTTCACCGGTGCGGCGATGAATCCCGCGCGCGCCTTCGGTCCCGCCCTGATGAACTCCAGCTGGGATGACCACCTCGTGTATTGGATCGGACCGATCGTCGGCGCCGTGGCGGCAGCCCTCCTCTACCACTACGTCTTCTCGGACGACGCGGCGGAAGCGGAAGCGGCGGCCGCGCACTAATCCCGGCGGCCCAGGAGGCCGCAGCAGTCATGCCACCATCTTGCCGATAAATACCCCCGCCGCACGGCAGATGATGGAAGAGAGCGGACCTCACGGTCCGCTCTCGCTTTAACCGTTGTGGCTGGGCCCGTGGCGTTATCCGGCGGCGCGAGTGGCGGCCTCGGCCGCATCGACTTGCAGGTGCGGGACGTGCGCCTGCAACGCATCGAGGAACGCGCCGCGGTCATCCGGCGTCAGTAGCAGTTGGCGGCCGTACGCCAGGCGTACCTGCACCACCGGACCGCGGTCCAGCGTCCGAATCGGCCGCGCCGCGAGCACATCCCCGAGGCCGAACCGCCGTCGCCATGGGCCATGCACGATCCACAGCGACTCGTCGCTGAGTTCGTAGCGCGACCCAAGCACGCACCACGAGTGGATGAACGACACCGCCATCAGCAACGAGGCGATCGCCGCGGCAGATTCTGTCGTCGTGTCGCCGTACGTGACGAGGATGCCGAACAGCAAGAATTCGACCGCTGGCGCGACGACTGCCGCGACGCGAGTGGGGGTGGAGTGGCGCAGTTCGAAATCAGCGCGCATGCCTGATCGTCGACGAAAGCGGACTCGACGGTAGTGCGAATCAGGGGAGATCCGGATGCCCCAGGCGTCGGCCACCTGCCGAAGGGGCGGAGTCGCGGTTTCGCTAACGAATGCCGGTTGAGCCGTGCCCGCCGGCGCCGCGCGCCGTGTCCTCCAGCGTGTCGACCTCCATCCAGTCGGCTTCGGCGAGCTGGCTGACGATCAACTGTCCGATGCGGTCGCCGTCATGCACCGCGAAGCTGCCGAGGTCGGGCAAGCAGTAGAGGGTGACGTGGATTTCGCCTCGATAGTCGGCATCGAGGGTGCCGACCATACCGATGACGCCTCGCGAAAAGAGGCCAGACCGGGGTCGGACCTGGACGTCAGTGCCGGGTGGGGCGGCGATCGCGATGCCGGTCGGTACGCGGGTGGGCATGGTGCCGAGGAGGAGCGGACCGTCCTCGATACAGGCGTGCAGGTCGTAGCCGCTGGCGAGTTCGGTCTGGCGTTCAGGGAGGCGCGCATTCGGGCGTAGGCGACGCCAGCGCAGTTCGATCGTGGGCACGGGGTGTCCGTTCCGAGAGACAGAACGGCCCCGCCAGGCGAGGCCGTATGAAGCTGGCTGACGGGGCGAGCGCTACGTGTTCGCCCTCGTCGCTTCGCTACGCGTTTGCCCGGGCCTTCTGGAGCCCCTTCCCCTTCTTCGGGGTGAGGATCTCCATCGGGTAGATGGCCTTCTTCAACAACTCGCGCGGCGGGTCGATGTAGATCGCGTTCCAGCCGCAGGCCTGCTCGCAGAGCCGGCAACCGACGCACTTCTTCTCGTCGACCGTGGCCATGCCATAGAAGTCGAATGAGTTGGGCGCGTCCGAGAGTGACAGCGCGTCGAACGGGCAGATGTTGATGCAGAGTTCGCAGCCGGAGCCGATGCAGTTCTGCTCGGCAACCTTCGCCAGCGGCAGTTCCCGGCGCGGGAACGTGCGAGCGATGTCGCCGACCTCGTCGAGGATCGCTTCCGGCGGGCAGACCGCGCCGCAGGCGCCGCAGTCGATGCACAACTCCGCGTCGATGACGTGGAGTTCGTTACGGATTCCAGTGATCGCCTCCACCGGGCACTTCTTCGTGCAGGCGGTACAGCCGATGCAGGTCTCAACAATGCTGTAGGCCACGGAGAAAGCCTTTCGTGGTGCAGTTCCGCCCAAACGTACCATCGGGCGAAATCACCGGCAATAAAGGATCAGTCTCGCTATCAGTCTCCCGGCAACGACCGACCGCTACTGCCGGTACAGCTTGACGACGTCAATCTGGCCCGGCTGGGTCGCGTCGATGCACAGATCGCAGAGCGTGCACTCATCCAGGTTGCCCTCGACGGTGCGGACGCGGCCCGCGTCGTCGAGTTCGAAGATGTCGACGGGGCAGACCTCGACGAGCTGCTTGCAGACCGCCGGGTCCTCCTGGACCGAGTCGGCGATGTCGACGCGGATGAACATCGCGGCCATCGTTAGCCCCCGATCCGTTCTTTGAGCAGGCGCGGGATGTCTTCGATGCGGTCGGCGACGGAGATGCCGATCGCTTCGAGGTTGGCGATCTTCTCGGCGGTGGTGTCGGCCTTGCCCTCGACGATGGTGCCGGCGTGGCCGAAGCGCATGCCGGGCATCTCGTCCATGAAGCGACCGGCCATAAAGGCGACGACCGGGAGCTTGCTGCCGCTCTCCTTCATGTAGTCGGCCAGTTCGTACTCGGCGCGACCGCCGGGCTCGCTGTAGATCGCGATGCCCTTCGTCTGCTCGTCGGCGTCGAAGAGCGGCATCAGCTCCGCGTAGGTGGAGCCGATGATGGCGTCGCCGCCGATTGAGACGGCGGTGCTGACGCCGAGACCGGCGACGGAGAGTGAGTTGGCGATCTCGACGGTCATGCCGCCGGAGCGGGACATCACGCCGATCGACCCCGGAACGAACGCACGGCGGCACGAGTCGACCGCGCCGCCCACGCCCCCGACCTTCGACTTGCCCGGCGAAATCACGCCGAGGCAGTTGGGGCCGATGATGCGGACGCCCTCTTGCTGGGCGTATTCGACGAACTGCGCGACCTGCTTGCGCGGGATGCGCTCGGTGACCACGACGATCAGTTTGATGCCGGCCTCGATCGCCTCGTTGACGGCGTCCGCCGCGAACGCCGGCGGTACCGACACCACCGAGGCGTCGACGCGCTCACGCTCGGTGAAGGCGCGGACGGTGTCCTCGACGGGCACGCCGTGCACGTCGCGGCCCTTGCGCCCGGGGGTGACGCCCCCGAGGAGCTTGGAGCCGTAGTCCAGCACCTCGCGCGCCATGGTGACGGCCTCGCGGCCGGTGATGCCCTGAATGATGAAGGTCGTGTTCTCGTCGACGAGGATCGACATCGCTAGGCCTCCATCTTCGCGACCGCGCGACCGGCGGCCTCGTGCATCGACACCGTGCGATCGACGTATTCGACGCCGTACTTCTCGAGGAGTGCGAAGCCCTCTTCCTCCCACGAACCGGGGATGCGGAAGATGGCGATCTTGTCGGCCGGGTCGAACCCCGCCTCGATGCAGCCCTTGATCACGCCGCGCGCGACGATGTCGACGCGCGTGTTGGAGACGACGTTCATCATCACGGCGATCTTGTCGACCTTGGGCTGCTCGCAGATGAGCTTCGTGAGGGCGGCGGCCTTCGAGACGGAGGGGTTCCCGCCGATCTCGCAGTAGTTGGCAGGCTTGCCGCCAGCGGCACGGACCGCGTCGAAGAGGGTGAGCGAACCACCACCGGCACCAATGATCAGGCCGAGGTTGCCGTCGAACTCGGTGAGGTTGCCGGCAACCCCTCGAGGGTCGGCGCCATCCACGATCGCGGCGTCGATCTCGAACTGGGTCGGGGGACGGGCCTGGCGGCTGTCCTCGTCCGGGACGCCGATTTCGCGGAGCAGCGCGCGGTGGCTGTTGCGCGCCTCCGACTCCATGTCGAGGTGGCAGTCGAGGGCGATGATCGAACCGTCCTCGAGCTTGCCGATCGGGTTGATCTCGGCGAGCGTCATGTCGAGTTCGAGGAACAGCCGCGCGAGCCCGGCGACGATCCTCGAGAGTTGGTTCAGCTCGCTGCCAGTAACGCCGACCGAGGCGACAGCCACCTTGGCGATGTAGTCGGAGAAGGGGCGGCTGGCGGAGAAGTGCGTGCGCGAGAGGTGCTCTGGGTACTGCTCCGCGACCTCCTCGATGTCGATGCCGCCCATGTCGCTGAAGATGATGACCGGGCGCTTGGCGCGACCGTCGTAGGTGACTGCAGCGAAGAACTCCTGCTTCACGTTGCGCTTTTCCTCGATGAGGACGCCGACGGGCTGGAGGTTGTTGATCGTCAGTTCGAGGATGTTCGCGGCATGGCCACGCGCCTCCTCGGGTGTGTCGGCGAACTTCACGCCGCCCGCCTTCATGCGGCCGCCGCTGAGGACCTGCGATTTGATCACGACCGACCCGCCGATCTCGGCGGTCGCGGTCGCGGCCTCGTCGGCGGTGGTGACGAACCTGCGCTTCGGGAGTGCGACGCCATACCCCGCTAGGACCTGTTTCGCTTCGTACTCGTAGAACCGCACGCGCGTCCTCCTGCCCGGGAGCGCTACTCCCAGAGTCGCCGTTCCGGCGGGCAATATGCCATGCGGAGAGGTTACGAGGGATCTGCGGGTCGCGTTGAATGCCCGCCGGTCCGGGTCCAGACTTGTTCCCACCTTTCTCAAGGCATGGAGGCGAGATGCGCCGTTACCTGTTTGGTCTTCTCGCGTTCGCGTTCGCTGGTCTCCTGCTCGCCTGTGGATCGGACGACGGCGGTGACGGGGGCGGCAACAACCACGATGGCCCGTCCGGCGGCGGTCAGTCCTCGGATTCGAACGATCGAGGCAACGGCAAGTTTCGCTTCCTCGCCCTGAACTTCGGCGGCATCGACGACGTGGAGCCCGACGGCGGCGATCCGGAACCCGTCATCGTGTTCACCGACTACGGGCTGTCATTCGGCGAAACGCCGTTCCCCGTGAAACTGATCGATGACGACATCTGGTTCTCACGCGGACCCGGTCAACTCACCTCGGTCGACCTCGACTCGGGCGATGCCACGGAGCTGACGTTCGCCTCCACGCAGCAGGTCACGGACTACTACCTCGTCGGGGACCTCATCTGGGTCGAGGTTGGGTTCGCCTACGCCGACGCCGTGCTGCTGGGGATCGACCGCGCGTCCGGCGAAACGAAATTCACCCTGACGCCGCCCGAGGGCGTGCGGTACGCCGACTTCTCGGTGGGCGCGACCGGTCTCTGGGTGATCGGCGGCGATCCCGAGACCGTCGCCGCGGTCTCCCACGTTGATCCCGCGACCGGCAGCGTCCTCGGGATCCACGATGTCGGCCTCGTCGTGAAAGAGGTGCTGGCGGCTTCCAACAGCGTCTGGGCCGGCGGCACCGAGTACGCCTTCGAGGGCGGCTCGGGCTCCTCCGTGGTCCGCCTCGATCCAACCACTGGCGAGGTGCTCGCAACCATCGAGGTCGGTGACTACCTCGGCGGGCTCCTGGAGCATCGCGGGTGGATCTGGGCGGTCGACACGTTCGGCGAGGATGGCGAGGGCGCGCAGCTCTACCGAATCGACCCGGCCACGAACACGGTGGCCAGCAAGACCTCGGTTGGAAAGGGAACCACCGGCTCCGTCACCTTGATTGCCGCGGGAGACCACGTCCTCGCCCAGAACTCAGAGGACGACATCCTCTACGCCATCGATGCGAGGACCGGCGAGGGGGACTTTTTCGTCACCGGTCCCGGCCTCGCGCTCGGCGTCCGGTAGCACCGCGCGTGGTGCGCGGCCTGGACGCGATCGTGACCCGCGCTAGCGATCCAGCCGTCTGGGCTGACGGCGAAAAGATCCCGTGGAATGACCCGGCGTTCAGCGAGCGCATGCTCGCTGAACACCTCTCCCAGGCCCACGATGCCGCGAGCCGGCGCAGCGAGACCATCGAGGCGCAGGTCGCCTGGATTGCGGCTGAACTGCCGGACGAGGGCGCGCGCATCCTCGATCTCGGCTGCGGCCCCGGGCTCTACGCGAATCGGCTCGCTCGCCTGGACTACCGCGTGCGCGGGATCGACTTCTCCCCTGCCTCCATACGCCATGCCCGGTCCGAGGCGGAGCGCGCCGGCCTCGAGGTGTCGTATGAGCTGGGCGACGTGCGCGAGACGCCCTTCGGGCAGCACATGGACCTCGTCACCTTCCTCTACGGGGAGCTGAACGTATTCCGCCGCGCCGAGGTGCGGGTGCTCCTGGAGCGCGCGCACGCAGCGCTGACGCCGGGTGGCCTGCTACTGATCGAGCCACACACCTTCGAGGCCGTGCGCCGGATCGGCGCAGCGGCACCGCGCTGGTCCACGCACCAGTCCGGCCTCTGGTCGGATCGTCCGCACCTGGTGCTTGAGGAAGCGGGCTGGGATCAGGCCGCTTCGATCGCCAGGCATCGCTGGTTCATCGTCGACGCCGCCACCGGCCACGTCTCCCCTCATGGGGACGCGATGCAGGCCTACAGCGACGCGGAGTACCGCGCACTCCTCGGCGCCGCCGGTTTTGGCGAAGTGGCGTTGCGCGCGGACTGGCCCTCGGCCGCGGCACACGAGGGTGATCTGGTCGCTTACACCGCCCGCGCGAGCTAGTTCGCGCGCAGCCGATGCTCGAAGGTGCGGTGCACCCAATCGTGGAAGGCGTGCCAGTCGGCATGAATCCGTGGCCCGTTGTTCTCGGCGGGGCCGCTGGGCCGAAGGTCGTTCCAAGGGGCGGCGAGCAACGCGAGGACGGTCTCGGTCTCGTGCATCAGGTCCGCGGTGTGGGCCAGCATGTCGTCCAGGTGCAGGTCGAGCTGTAGCTTGCGACAGGCCGCGACCTTCGACTCATACGAGGTGGTGGCGACGCCGTTGACCTCGAGTTCATGGTGCTGCAGCCAGCGCTCCACCGGCTCCGCCTGCTCGGGCGTCCGCGCGGTCACGATGTAGAGGTCGGCGTCGCGTCCAAGGGTGCGCATCGTCGCCTCGGCGCCGGGCACGAACTCAAGACGCTGGAAAAACCGCGGATCCTTGATCATCGCCGCGAACCGCTTCGCGCCGATCCGCTCCCGTCCCGGCGGCCAGCGCATCTCCTCCGGCTCGAGTTCGATGCCCTCCAAGTCTCGCAGGTACCGCGCCGCGGCACCGATCGAATCGGCGAGTGTGCCGTCGAAATCAATACCGATGCGCAGCCGTGCGGGCTCGGACATGGTGGGGACGGCTACTCGATTCCGTATTGGGAGGCCAGCTCCGGGTCGCGTTGGGCGATCATCCGCGCGTAGTTGACCATCACCTGCGCCTGCTTCCAGGTCGCGTCGTCCTGCATCTTGCCGTCGACCATCGCGACGCCGGAGCCGTCCGGAATCGCCTCCAGGATCTTCATCGCCATCTTCACCTCGTCCACCGCGGGGCTGAAGACCTTGCGGGCGATCGCGATCTGACTGGGGTGCAGCGACCAGGCACCGACACAGCCAAGCAAGAACGCCGAGCGGAACTGGTCCTCGCAGCCCAGCGGATCGCTGATGTCGCCGAACGGACCGTAGTACGGCAGCGCGCCCGCGTTGACGCAGGCGTCGACCATCTTCGCCATCGTGTAATGCCAGAGGTCTTGCTGGACGCAGGCGCGCTCGGCGTCAGGGGCATCCGGATTTGGGTCGGCGCGAACGACATAACCAGGGTGGCCCCCGCCGACGCGGGTGGTCTTCATCCGCCGCGACGCGGCGAGGTCCGCGGGACCGAGGCTCATGCCTTGCAGCCGGGGACTCGCGATTGCGATCTCCTCGACCTGTGCGACGCCGCCGCCGGTCTCGAGGATCGCGTGGACCATGATTGGCTTGGCGACGTTGTGCCGTGCCTCGAGCTGTGCGAGCAGTCGATCGACGTAGGTGATGTCCTGCGGACCGAGCACCTTCGGAATCATGATGACGTCCAGGCGGTCGCCGATCTCGGCGACGAACTCCATGACGTCGTCGAGGAACCAGGGGCTGTCGAGGCTGTTGACCCGCGTCCAGCAGCCCGTGCTGCCGAAGTCGTTGTCCTTGACGACCTTGATGAAGCCGCGCCGAGCGTCGACCTTCTGGTCCATGGGCACGGCGTCCTCGAGGTTGCCCAGCAGGACGTCAACCTGCTTCAGCATGTCCGGGACCTTGTCCACCATCTTCGGGTTCGCGGCGTTCAGGAAGTGGATCATCCGGCCGGGCGTGACCGGGATCTCGCGGAGCGGCTCCGGCGCACCGATCGCCAGCGGCTGGAAGAAATCTCGAGGGCTGCGGAGCATGGCCTTCTCCTCTGGCGGGTGCGCCACTGGCGTCCCGCGGACACGCCCCATCGCGGGACGTCCTTCGACGCTAGCGAGCGCTGTCGGGCGGCGTCAACGGTCCTCGTCGGTCGTGGGTCGCTCGATCAGGCAGACCGGCCATCGATCACCGGCGCCGGGCGAACCAGCGATCGATCGAAGAACCAGTTCAGCAGCCACGCGGGAACGAGCACCGCCGCGCCCGCGACTCCGAAAGTGATCGCGTTGCGAGCCGGTGTCCAGGCGATCGCATCGATCAGCCGCGAATACTCGTCGGCGACGGCTGTTCCGTCTGACCCCACGAACGCGATCGCGAACTGCAGCAGCAGTGCCCCGAGGAACACGAGCCCCGCCGCGCCGACCATCGCCAGTCCCAGCGCGGTGAATCGCGAGAACCCGTTGCCCAGGAGCACGACGATGCCACCGAGGATGAGCGCCGCGATCGCGAGCGGGCGCAGCAGGTTGGTTGCGCGGTCATGGTTGGCCTGCGTCAGGCCGTCCATCACCCGCCGCGTGCCGCCCGGGGTGGAGAAAGTCGAGGTCTCAATCGGGGGCCCGTCCGGCACCTGGAGCGCCTCGATGCCCTGCTCGTAGATCGCCAGTCCCGCACGTTCCAGCAGGGCGGCGCGCATCAATGCGCGATCGCCGCTGGCAGCCTCGGCGGCGGTCAGTTCGATCCCGGGGGTCAGAAAACCGGGGACCGCGACGCCGCCATTCTCGGTGGGCGTCGCTTCCGTGATCTCCGCCATGTGAAGGCGCAGCAGATCGTCCAGCGACGTCAGCACCGCCACGCCTTGCTCCTGCGCCGGAAGCGCGACGGTTCGATCGGTTGCCTGACTGGCGGAAAGCGTCGCGAGCCACAGCGCCGCCGCCAGCGTGAACGCGAGCCCGGCCAGCCAGGTAATGCCGGAACGCGCGGAGACCGTGGAACTCTCGAACTGCGACATGTCCATCGCCGGCGCGGGGGGCAGCCGCCCATAACTCCCTGAATCCGTAATCACCGGGGCGGGTGTATCGGCTTCGTCCGGGGATTGGGATGCGGAGCGATCGTCGGATGTCACGGGCGTTCCTCAACGGTGGTGCGCGCGATCAGATCATGGAACGGACGGCGGCCGACCGCGATTAGGATCGCCGATCCGAGGCCGGCGAGTCCGATCAGCAGCGCGGTCACGGCGAAGATCCAACTCAGCAAGCCCGCACCACCCAGGAAGGCGAGCGCGGCGAGCCAGAGCCAGACGGGCAGTCTCAGCGGGTGCGCGGCGAATCGCCCGATGCGGGCGCGCCGCCCGGCGTCGCCGAGGGTGCGAATAGCGAGCCCGTGCCGCGACTGCCCCGGCGTCGCGCCGCTATCGATCGCGGCCGCGAGTAGCCAGGCGCTCCAGACCGGTGCTGGCGCGAGTACTAGCGCGGTGGCGATCGCCGTGTCCGTCGCACCGGCGTCGGTCGCGCCCCATGCCGTGCGCCAGAAGAGGTAAGCGACTGCCACGAGGAACGCGAACACGCTGCCGCCGGCCAGTCTCAGCAGATCCGAGACGGCAGCAGAGAAGCGATCGGACCGGCTCGCGCGTCGACCGGCACCCGACCGTTCCGAGGTCAACGGTCGCGCCTCGCCGACCCGGGAGGCAGCGTGACCATCGAGCGCGGAGGAGCCGGTGTTCACCATGGCGTCGATCATAGCGGTCGAGGCTGGTGCATCGAAGTCGGGCGCGCGCCGGGCCTTCGCCGTACGGTGGATCGATGCGGAATCCGAGTCGTTGGCGCCGGTTCGTGGTCCCTGCAGCGCTCCTCCTCACCTTCCTTGCGAGCCTCGGAATCTTCGCGCTGCGTGATGCGCGGGCTGGCGACGCGTTCGATGTCGTCCGTTGGGAGCGGACCACGCTGGTCAACAAGTGGCTGTACGCGCTCGGTGCTCCGCTCCGTGACGACCTGAGCGACGACGAGGCGATCCGCCGCTACTTCAGCCTCGATGACCCGGCCTCCGAGGAAGCCGGCGAGCTGGAGAACACCGTCGAGGCGGTGATCGAAGGCCGGATCGATGCGGTCCTCGCGGATCTTGCGATCGAAGGTCGCTTCCCGATCCCCGCCTCCGTATTCCCACCGGTCGATGTCGAGCTGGCGAGTTCGCCGCGGGTCCTCATCATCTCGCCACGGGATCGGATCGAGCGCATCTCCGGCAACCTCCTTCGCCCCGATCTCACCGAGACCGATGTAAACGAGATCGAGCAGCGGACCGAGCGGGATGAGTCACTGTCCGCGCTGGTCGTTGGGACGGGCGGCGTTGCGACCTACCCGGCGATTGTCGCGACTGGGCGCAGCTACCGGCGGACGGTTGAGACCTCGGCGCACGAGTGGGTGCACCACTACCTGTCGTTCTACCCACTCGGTCGCAACTACTTCGATTCAAGCGACCTGCAGACGATCAATGAGACGGTCGCGGATGTGGTCGGCGACGAGGTCGCGGCGATCATCCTCGAACGCTGGGGCGATCCGACGATCGCCCCGCCGACCGCGACGGCGGAGCCGACGGCCACCCCCGAGGCGACCCCGGAGCCTGCGGCCACATCGGCGCCGGTCCTCGATCGCAACGAAGTATTGCGCGAGCTACGCCTCGAGGTGGATACGCTGCTGGCCGACGGTCGGATCGACGATGCCGAGGCACGGATGGAGCAGGTTCGGCTGGAGCTGTGCGACACCGGCTTCTGCCAGCGTCGGATCAATCAGGCCTACTTCGCCTGGTACGGAACCTACGCGGCGCGGCCTGACGCAACCGACCCGCTGGGCCCGCAGATCATTGCGCTGCGCGAGCAGAGCGGGTCGTTGGCGGCGTTCCTCAAGCGCGTGCGCGGGGCGGGATCGCGTGCCGACGTCGAAGCGCTGGCGGCGGAAGTGACGTCGAGCGAGTGACGGTGCGTGCGGACGATCCCGCGGTCGCGCGGGGCGGAGCTGAACCGGTGCCGCACCTTGCTGGCGCGGCGGTTGGTGACGGTTAGCGGGGCTTGACGCGGTTGAACATGGCGCGGACGCGAACGGATGCCTGCTCGAGGCGACCTCGCGAACGACGTTCAACCTTTACGCGCAGATCGCCGGGCCGATCACCACAGTGAACGACGGGCGTCTCGCTCTTCAAGACTCGCTCTCGAACGTCTTGTGACATCCTGAACAATCTCCCTGCGAGTGCCACTGTCGATCCACCGCGACTCAGGATCAAGTCGGCGAATCACCAATCCCGTCACAAGCGACTCACGACTTGCCCCGCGAGGTGATGGCATCGTCGAACGCGGCTGCCGCACGCCGCACCAGCGATGGCATCGCTTCGCGAGTACCGGTGTCCCAGATTGGCTCGTGGCGGAAGAAGATGACCGCCCACCCCCACTGGAGCAGCGACGCGGTGCGGAAGTCTCGGGCGGCGGCGTCCCGGTCGTAGTGGGCACCGTGGTGTCCGAGCGTCGCCAGGTAGTGATCGAGCAATTCGTCCTCGTGCTCACGCCGGTCCTCGACGGTGAGCGCTAGCACGAGGAAACGCGCGACATCGCGCATCGGCGCGTCGATCCGCGAGCCCTGCCAGTCGATCAGGACCGGGCGCGCGTCACCGGAGTTAGCGTTGCCGGAGTGTGGGAGCAGCACATTGTCGGGATGAACGTCACCGTGCGTTCGCGTTTGCGGTCCGGCCGAGAGCGCCGCGAAGTAGCCCGCCACCTCGTCGGCATAGCGCCGGGTCCGTTGGCGCACACGATCGTCGACGTGCTCGCTCAGGTACGGCCTGCCCGCTGCCGCGTGCTCCTCGACGAACGGGCGTAGTCGCGCGAAGTCCTCGGCCGCCTGCAGCGCGCCCGAGGTGGCCCATTCGCTCGCGTGGAGCCTGGCGAGTTCGTCGAGGACGGCCGCCGCTTCCTCAACAGCCACCTCACGCATCAGCCCGCTCGACATACTCGCGCTCAGGTCTTCGAGGACGAGCACATGCGCGCCAGTGCGTTCCTCGTAAGCCGCCACGAAACTGCGAGGGACCGCGACTCCGCTTCTCGGCGCGATCGCCCGATAAAACTCCACCTCTGCCTCGTAGCCGCGCTGGAACGATGCGCGGGCGGTCGCGTCCGCCGACGACCGTTTCCAGATCAGCGGCGGCGCAAACCCGGTCGTCTCGTCCTGAACGCGCGGGACCACGCGAAGCAGCTCCGAGGTCAGCCCGCCGCCCTCGATCGGACGGAAGTCGATCGACTCGATCGCGGCACTGAACCCGTGCCGCGTGAAGACCGTCGCGAGCCACGCCGGGGTGAGCTGGTCCGGGCGCTCGGGGATCAGGCCGCCGGGTGGGTCGAGCGAGGGCATCAGGCCCCGTCGAGGTCGATGCGTAGCTCCTCCAGATAGAACCGCCGCACCGCCGCCTCGGCCTCGGCCTCGGCCGGCCATTCGACGTCAAGGAGGCTCGCCGCCGCGGAGATCTCCGCGAACAGCGTGCGGGTCAGCCCGCGATAGCTCGCACGGACCGCGCTCTCGTTCGGCTGGATCGTCGCGAATGCACGAGCGAGGTCGACGACGAGGGCATCGACGCGTTCCCGCTGATCCGGATCGAGGAACCGCTCGTTGTGGAGTTGCGGTCGGTAGGTGTGCTCCGGGTGCCGCTGCGCGAGCATCGCCGGCACCAGGAACTGGTAGACGATCATCAGCGCGTTGAGATGCAGCGAGCCCCATTCTTCCCGGCCGCTCAGCCGCGCCGGGAACGTGAAGCCAAACAGCAGCGTTGCGATCACCTCGCGGAGCCGGGTTGCGGCGTCCGAGCCCGGCACCGGCGCCAATCTGAAGTCGCTCGTGAGGCCATCGAGGTCGAAGAGCACCCGCGGTACGACGGGCCGCGGTGGCCCCGCTACGCCGCTCGCCGGCTCGACGAACAGATCGAGGCGGACCCAATCATCCAGCGTCACCGCGAACATCCGCCGCGGCCCGAAGTTCAAGGTCAGGTAGCCGAATGGCTCGCGCACCTCGGTCAGCCACGCGCGTGCGCCATCGCAGAACGATTCGAAGTCCTCGGCTGGTACGGCGACGTGCAGGTCCACGTCCGACGAGCTGTCCGCGGTGCCGCGAGCGAACGAGCCTTCCAGCCACGCAGCGCGCACACGAGGATCGGCGCGGGCGTGGGCCTCGAGGTCGGCGATCAGTTGTTCGTGACGGGCGGTGTCGGTTGTCGTCGGGCGCATGGCAGCCCCTCGCCTACCTGTGACGTACGTCACAAGTAGGCGGACAGTATCACAACGGCACGATCGCGGGCTCGAGCGACAACTCGGTCGGGCCCGCGCCGCTATTCGTCTTCGTTGCGGACGATCACGAAGACCTGTGCCTGGGCCTCGCCGAAGATCGAGTCCTTCACCGTGACCCTGATCGTGTAGATGCCGTTGGCCAGCGCGCTGGTGTCCCAGGTCGCCAGCCGGCTATTCGCCACGCTGGTCGTCCGCCGTTCGATCGGTACCCACTCGGTGGGGGTGATGCCGGCGCCGACCTCGACCACGAAGTCCTGCAAGTCGAATGAACCTGCCGTCCCGATGATCTGGATCTCACCGCTGACCGCCGCCTCGGCGATCGGACTCTGAATCTCGACCACCGGTGCGAGGTCGTCGACGATCCCGGTTTCGCCGTTGTTGACGTTGACCGCCACGTTGTACTCACGGATGCCGAGCTTGGCGTCCTGGAGCAGCACAAGGATGGTGTACGGCCCGTTCGGCACGAACGTCGTGTCCCACTGCGCGAGCGGGCCGTTGGCGATTTGCCGCGTCGCGCTGATGAGTTGGACCCAGCTTGTGGGATTGCTCCCACGACCCCACTCAACGGAGTAGCTGAGGAAGTCCTCAGAACGGGCGGTTCCGCGAATCTGGACGGTGCCCTGAATCAGGTCGCTCTGTGCGGGGGAGGTGACCAGTACTGGTTGCGGGCCGGTGCTCTCCTGCTCACTCGGCGCCAGCAGGCTCAGTATGCCGCGTGACGCCGCCCAGGCCTGAAGCCCGCCGCCCCAGTCCTTGACCTCATCCGGGGGCAACACCAGGCGGACGTCCTCCTTGACGAAGGTCGCCGGCGTGTTGTCCCGCGCGAGGAGGCCGGTCCGGGTGTCGATCTTCACGGTCTGCCACCAGTCGTCCTCGAAGTCGGCAAGGTCCTCGTCGCTGCGGGGCAGCACGGACTCGCCGAACAACGACTTGTAGCGATTGATCTGCGGACAGATGTCGGACGGGAGCTTGCCGGACGGCCAGCAGACCTCGCGCTCCACCACGCCCGGCGCGCGCGTAAACGGCGTCGGCGGCAGCTCGAGGTACGCCGACGCGAAGACCATGTACTCCTTCCAGGAGCGCAGCGACGCGCCCGCGGAACTGATGCCGACCATCGGGTCGTTGTTCGCGTTGCCGATCCACGCGCCGGCGACGAGGTGCGGCGTGTAGCCGAGCGTCCACGTCTCACCGATCTCGCGCGAATCGTCGTATGGCTCCGAGGTGCCCGTCTTGGCGGCGGACGGGCGGCCGTCCGGCAGCGAGAGCGCGTGGCAGACGCCGTAGGTGAGGCACTGGTTGGTGCCGTCCGACAAGATCGAGGTGACCAGCGACGGGAACTCCGCGGCGACCACCCGGCGCTCCACGGGCGCCTCGTACTTGTAGAGCGTTTCGCCCGCGGCATTCGTCACCTGGAGCAACGCGATTGGCTCCAGCGTGCGCTCGCCCGGGTCGATGTCCGACACGACGACCTCCTGGCCGCGCATCACGCCATCGGCGGCGAGCACGCCGTAGGAGATCACCTGGTCGAACAGCGTGATTTCGCCGCCGCCCAGAGTCAGTGCTGGCCCATAGCCACCCTCGGTGTCCAGGGCGGTCTGTCCCATTTGCTTCAGCACGCTCACGGTGTTGTCGACGCCGGCGAACTCGATCGCCTTGATCGCGGTGATGTTGAGCGAGTTCCCCAGAGCGCTCGCGGCGGTCATCGGGCCCTGGAACGTCCCGATCGGGTCGCGCGGGGAGAAGGCGGCGCCGCTCCCTGCATCGATGATTGTGTACGGCGCGTCAACGATGCCCGTACCGGTGCCCCAGCCCTGCATGAACGCCGTCATAAACGTGAACGGCTTGAGGGTCGATCCGGGAGAGTTGGGGGCGACGGCGTTGTCATTGCGGCCTTCGATGTCTTCGCGGAAGTAGTCGCGGCTGCCGACGTAGGTGAGGATCTGGCCCGTCTGGACGTCCATGCCCACGAGGGAGCCGTTGAACCCCCCCGCCGATTCGGCGCCCGCGACGATTTGCTCCTCGATGATCCGCTCTGCTTCGCGCTGGAGGTTCATGTCGATGGTGGTGATCACCTCGAGGCCGGCCGAGACGAGGGCCTTCTCCCCGAAACGGGCGCGCAGTTCGTCGGCGACGCGGCCGAGCACGAAGTGGGGCGCTTGGATGTCGAAGCGGTTCGTCTTGAAGGTCAGCGACGAGCTGCGCGCGGCCTCCGCCGCGGCCGGTGTAATGGCGTCGGCGTCGACCATCAGATCGAGGACCTGGCTCTGGCGGATACGGGGCGCGCTACCGATCGCGAGCTGACCGGTGAGCGGATCGATGTGATCGAAGGGGTAGTACAGGGCTGGTGACTGCGGGATGCCAGCAAGCAACGAGGCCTCGGCGAGGTTGAGCTGGGCGGCGGATTTCCCGAAGTACCCCTGCGCCGCCGCTTCGATGCCGGTGTAAATGCCGCCGTACGAGATCGAGTTCAGGTACCAACTCAGGATCTGGTCCTTGTCGTACTGCTTCGTCAGCTCGAGGGCGATCACGGTCTCGCGGATCTTGCGATCGACCGATCGTTCGGCGCGCTCGTCCAACGGGATGTAGACGTTCTTCGCGAGCTGCTGAGTAATCGAGGAACCGCCGGATCCCTCGAGGAACTCCCCGCCGTAGGGCGTGAGGTTCTCGATCGCCGCGCGCGCGAGGCCGCGGGTGTTGAGCCCGTTGTTCTCGTAGAAGGTTGGATCCTCCACGGACACGGTCGCGTCGATCAAGAACTGGGAGATCTCCTCGATCGGTACGGGACGGCGGAGCCCGGTGAACTCGTCGACGAATTCATAGAGCAGCTCGCCGTTGCGGTCGTAGATGCGGGCGCCACCGCTCGGCAGCGCCGCGATCAATTGCTCGGGCGGGACGACGGTGTCGGCGACCTCGTTGTAGCGGTTCATGCCGTAGATCGCGGTACCGCCAGCGGTCGCGCCGCCAGCGAGGGCGATGAAGAGGAACACCCCTCCGAGGATGATCAGTAGCTTCGATCGGCCCTTGCTCCTCTTCGCGCTGGACTGCAGTTCGGCGCGGGCGCGGATGCGCCGCCGCATTGCGCTGTGACGGGCGCGGCTCATGCGGCACCGCCGTCGCTGCGCCGCGCATCTGGGCGGCGGCGCAGGATCACGAGGTGGGAGAGACCGAAGCGACCCAGGACGTTGCCTTCGGCCCAGTAGGAGACGCTACGGACGATCCGCGCAGCACGCGGCCAGCGCGCGGCGATGTTGTCGTACCCGGCGAAGACGTACCCGTGGTCGACAATCTCGAGGTCCGACCCGTCGATCAACTGCCGCCAGTCCCCGTGCCCGTAGACCCGGGCGTGCGGCACGAAGTGGTCGCGGATCCGGCGCGGGAGCCAGTTGATCAGCGGGATGTTGCCGAAGATGTAGCGCTTACGGAAGTAGATGCCGTGCGTCTCGAAGGGATAGAGACGGTTCGGCGCGAAGATCACGCAGCGGCCGTCGTCGGTCAAGACGCGCGCAACCTCGCGCAGCGTTGCGCGGTCGTCCGTCACGTGCTCAATCACCTCGTTGAGCACGACGACGTCGAGCGAGCCATCAACGAACGGGAGCGCTTCGCCCGCGCCCGCGAGGAAGTCGGTGCGATTCCAGCCGCCGTCGGCGGACCGCTGGCGTGCCTCCGCGAGCCTCGGCGGATCGACGTCCAGGCCGATGCTGCGCGCACCCTGGCGGGCGAATGCGCGCACGTACTCGCCGACGCCGCAACCTAGATCGAGGGCGCGCCGGCCCTCGAGGTTCACGTAGCGCTCGACCATCGCGAGCCGGCGCTCCTGGCCGAAGCGCCAGACGAAACTGGGGTTGCCGAGGCGCGCCGCGTCGGGCTGCTCGCTCTCGGTCGGAAGCGCGAGCGTCTGCGTTGCGCGGTCACTCTGCGCGACGGACGGCGCGCTGCCGCCGGAGCCTGGCTGCGCCGACGGATCCGCGGCAGCACCAGCGGCGCCGTCGTTCGGTTCAGCGCCGATGGCGTCCTGATCCGAGGAAGCGCCATGGGCGCCTTGATCCGAGGAAGCGCCGTGGGCGCTGGGAGCGTTCGTCACGAACTCGCTCTCCTTCGGCCGTCGCCGGTGGCG
>JAQCIU010000039.1:0-29098 GCA_027593235.1 Chloroflexota bacterium | reverse complement strand
CGGCGCGCTGCTCGATCGCGCGGCTGCCGCCGCCGCGCGCCGCGACTGGCGCGAGGCCCGCCGCTACGCCCGTGCCGCGCTCGCGCTTACCCCGGATCTCGTCACCGCCGCCGTCATCCTGCGCGAAGCGGACGACGCGCTCTCCAACGAATCGCTCGCCGCGATCCAGGCTGCCGCTCAGGTCACCCAGCGCCAGCTCTCGCAAGATCGCCGCCCCCGCAAGCTGCCCTTCGTCGGGCTGTTCGGTGGGCTGCTCGGCGGCCTCTCGTTTCCGTCTGTCCCGCGGGTCGCCGCCGGCGGATCCTCGCTGCTGCCGATCGCCGGCGCCGCCACCCTCTTCGTGCTCGCCGGCCTGACCGCGTTCATCGCGCTGGGCCAGCTCAGCGGCAGCGGCGAGGACGGCTCCCCCGATCGGGTCGCCGCCAGCGCCACCCCCGCCGCCGATGGCGGCAGCCCCGGCGCCACCCCCACCGTCGTCGTTGCTGGTGACTCCGTGGAGGCGCCCACGATCGAGGCGGTTGGCTGCGTCCAGCTCGACGACGGCGTCACCCTCGAGTGCCGGCCCACGCTGATCGGCGCTGCCGACAGCTATGTCTGGGCCGCCAGCGATGGCGAACCCGCCACCGGCGAAGGCGACGTCTTCCGCACCACGTTCCCCGTCGGCGGCCCTTTCCGTGTCTCACTCGAGGTCTGCGTCAGCGGCGCCTGCAACACGGGCGACTCGCAAGCCTTCGTCTTCGCCGGCGATCCGGACGCCGTGGTCAGCAGCGAGCCCGGCGGTACTGGCGGCACGACACCAGGCGGCGCGACGCCGCGCCCCACCTCGACCGTCGCCGCCGGCCCGCCGCCGCCCGCCGCGCCGCGGATCACCGCCGTGAGTTGCACCCCGTCACCGGCTGAAGTGGGCGACACCGTGAGCTGCAGCGGCGCCTTCGCCGGCGGCCCCGTCGCCAGCTACGACTGGAGCGTCAACGGCATCTTGATCGCCTCCAATCGCACGCTCAGCGGCGCCTACACCTCTTCCGGCGCGCGCACGATCGGGTTGCACGTCTGCAACGCCGGCTGCTGTGACACCGAAACCACCACCCTCACGGTCACCTAGCCCGCGGTCAGCAACGCCCCCGTGATCAACTCGATCGGCTGCACACCGCTCGCCGTCCAGATCGGAACGGCCGTCAACTGCCGCCCGACGATCGACGGGCAGGTCACCAGCTACGCCTGGCGCAGCGGCACCACCGCCCGCACCACCTCGACGTTCTTCATCACCTACGCGATCGCCGGGACGCGCACGATCACGCTGGAGGTCTGCAACGCCGACGGCTGCGCGAACGCACAGGCCTCGATCGTCGTCTCGCCGTTGCCGCCAGTGGTCGTTCTAGCACCAAATATCACCGTGAGTTGCACGCCAAACCCCGTCACAGTCGGCGCTACCACCCTTTGCTCCGCGACGAACGTCGGTGGACCGATTACGACCTGGGCATGGGCCGGCGGGAGTTCGGTATCGGGGAGCAGTCCGACGTACTCGACTTCATTCGCCGCGGCTGGTCCTAGGGCCGTTTCGCTCGTGGCGACGAACAGCACCGCTAGCGACAACGCCACCACCTCGGTCAGTGTCACCGCTGGAGCGCCGGCGAACGTAACGATTAGTTGTACGAGCCCAGTGACAGCTGGCGGAGCGACGTTGTGCTCGGTGACAGGCAATACCGGTGGGGCGATCACGACGTATGCGTGGACGAACAACGGTGGAGCCCCTGGGGGTAGTTCAGAGTCGTACAGCCCAACGCTATCGACCCCCGGGCCGGTAACGGTAACGCTGGTCGCGTCGAACAGCGGCGGCGCCGCGTCGGCGACTACTGCTGATGTGACGGTGAATGCCCCGTAGCCAGAATCCGGAACCAGGAGTCCAGAAACTGCCAAGCGTTTGCCGGAACCCCACTGTCCGCTACGCTATGCGGCCTAAGCCGAGGTAGCTCAGTCGGTAGAGCACGCGACTGAAAATCGCGGTGTCGCCAGTTCGATCCTGGCCCTCGGCACCACCTGCACCGCAAGGAACCCGCCTCCTCGGCGGGTTCGTTGATCCCGGCCCCGCGCTCGTTACCGCGACAGCCGCGCGTCCGGCGATCCCGATCGCCCGTCCGTCACCTCCGAGGTCACCCGTACTCGTTGGCCGCGACGTGGCCCCGGCGGCCCTCGGGCGAGCCGCAGCTCGCTCCGGAGCATCCGAGGATCGGCGGAGCGCACCGGCCAACGAGGTCGATCGCGACTGAGGCGAGACGGCGAGTCTGGCGCCCTGCTGTCGCTGCGAAGCGATGGTTGCCGCGTCGAGTACGCTCACTCAAAGTGTCCGGGCATCCAGTCGAGCAGTTCGGAGATGAGCATGACTGACGGGGACGGCGCGGCCGCGCGCACGATCAAGATCGATGGGCTTGCGATCGAGTTCCGAGACATGCAGATCGGCGACGCCGACGCCCTGCTGGCGTTCGTGCGCTCCGTCCCGCGGCACGATCTGATGTTCCTGCCGACCGACATCACCGGCATCGAGGGGTTGAACGGCTGGATCGACGAGACGCTGATCGGCCTCAGCCGGGTGATTCTCGCCGTGGGGCCGAACGGCATCCTCGGATTCAGTTCCGTGGTCCACTCCGCTTCGCCCTGGACGCGTCACATCGCCGAACTGCGGGTGGTCGTGGGCCAGGCAGTGCGCGGGAGCGGCCTCGGACGAGAGCTGATTGCGCGGGCGTTTCGCGCGGCGACGACGGTCGGGGTACAGCGGATCACCGCCCAGATGACGTTCGATCAGCTCAGCGCGATCCGCATCTTCCGCGAACTCGGCTTCTCGCCCCTCGCGGTGCTCCCTGACCAGGTCATCGATCAGGACGACGCCACGTTCGACCTGCTGATCATGCACCAGGACGTTGAGTCCTTCGAGGTGACGCTCTCCCGGCTCGGGGATTAGACGCAGCGGCCAACTCCGTGCCGCGGGACTCGCCCCCCGCGCTGCGCACGTTCCTCGAGGACGACGAGGTCACCTCGGATCTCGAGGGCGCTCGTTACCGCAGCGCCGGCGTTGCCGAACTGGGCGCGGGCCGCGCCGGTTCGTCGAGCGCGCCGACGATGGTGATGTCGGTGAAGCCGAGCCCCTCGAGGAAGGCGGTCAGCGTCTTCTTCGCGTTCTCGGTGGCGGTCGCCAGGATGCCGGCGGCATAGGCCTGCTCGCGCAGCACACCCTCAGCGGCCAGCCGCGCCTCGCCTTCGAGGTCGTCGTCGCCCTTCTTGAAGAGCCCGGTGTCACGGTCGAAGACCTGCGTCGCCTCGTTGTCCAGCGCGACGTAGAGGATCTCGGCCGGCGGGAGTTCGATCCGCACCGAGCGCCGTTCGTCGTCGACCGTCACGGCGCTGTCACGAAGCTGCGATAGGTCGATCCCGGCGCCGATGCGGGCGACCGCGAGCAGGAAGATCTTGTCGCCGCGCAGGAAGTTGAAGAAGCCGGCGTCGCGGCCCTTCTCAATCGTCGTGTACTCCACGAACTCAACCGTGGTCAGTGATGACAATTCGCGAACGCTCTGAACAACCGTCGGGCCGACCGCTTCGACCTCTTCGCTCCCGAATGGGTTGAGGCCGGTGATTTGACCAGCGAGCCAGAGCACGCCACCGAACAACAGAACACCGACGAACAGCAGCGTGCCGGCGTAATAGGGGATGCGCATGCGTTAACTCTAACTGGACGATCGCGTGCTCGGCCGGACTGGCGGCGGGCGAACGGGAGCGTGTCGATCGCCGGTCCCGAGGGCCGCTCGGCCCGATGCCGACCCGACGAGGTCAGCCGGTAAGACCCCCGTCAGCCTGAGGGCCGGCGGTCCTCCCCGCCTGCCCGTCACCCCCGAGGTCGCCGGCCACGCGCCGCCCGCCCGTGCCGCCACGCGCTGCTGCGTGGCATCGTGTGCAGAGGAGGCGACGCGCATGGATGCCGCTGAGTCCGAGGACCTTGCCGCGCTGTTGTGCGAAATCGCCGACCTGACACGCGACGAGGACGGCGGCGCGCTCGCCTCCTACATCCCCGAACTCGCGAACGTCGAGGCCGATCGCTTCGCGATCGCGATCTGCACGACGGACGGGCAGCTCATCTCCGCTGGCGACGTCGATCAGCGCTTCACGCTCCAGTCCACGTGCAAGCCCTTCCTCTATGGCGAGGCACTCGCCCGGCTCGGGCGGCGGACCGTGCGCAGTCACGTTGGCGTGGAGCCGACCGGCGAGGAGTTCGATTCGCTGGTGCGACTGGAGGCCGGCCGCCACCGCGCCCACAACCCGATGGTGAACACCGGTGCGATCGCGATCGCCGGGCTGCTGGCAGGATCGGGCTACCTGCCGGATCGCGCCGCCGTGCTCGATCTGCTCAGCGCGTTCGGCGGGAGCGTCGCCGCTGACGCCCTCGCTGCCGTGCCCGCCTTCGATGGCGCCGTCTACGACTCGGAGCTGGCGACCGCCTTCCGCAACCGCGCGATCGCCCACCTGCTGCGGGCCTTCGATCTGATCGAGGTGCCGGCGGAGCTGGCGCTCGAACGCTACTTCGACGCGTGTTCGACGCTGGTCACCACCCCGCGGCTCGCCGTGATGGCGGCCACACTCGCCGGTGGTGGGGTCCTGCCGGGTGCCATCGGGCCGGCGGCCCGCCCGCGCGGCCGCGTACTACCGAGGCGCGTCGCCGCCGACGTGCTGGCGGTGATGTCGACCTGCGGGATGTACGACGCGGCCGGCCACTTCGCCTTCGATCTCGGCCTGCCCGCGAAGAGCGGCGTCTCCGGCGCGATCATCGCGGTGGTCCCGGATCGGTTCGGCGTCGCCGTCTTCTCGCCTCGCATCGACGCGCACGGGACGAGCGTGCGCGGTCAGCGGGCGCTCGCGCTGCTCGCCAGCCGCCTGCGGCTGCACCCCTTCGAGGCGCCCTCGGCCGTCGCTGCCGCTCCTCGGTCCGCCCGCCCGACAGCGCCGCTCGCGGCGCCGACGACCTCGACGTTGCGCGCCACGCTCCGCGCGGTGCACGCGCGGCGGGAGCACTACGGCCGCGGCCACGTTGCGACGTACGCACCGGGCCTCGCGAACGCGAACCCCGATGACCTGACGATCGCCATCTGTACCGTCGATGGCCGCGAGCTGGTCGTCGGGCGCGGCACGCAGCGCGTCTCGCTCCAGGCGGTGGCGAACCCGTTCAGCTACGCGATCGCGCTCGAGCTGTGCGGTCAGCCGGCCGTGCACGCCGCCGTCGGCGTCGAACCGAGCGGCAACACCGCCGACACGATCGAGCTCGATCCGCTGCGCGCGCGGCCGTTCAACCCGCTGGAGAACACCGGCGCGATCACCGTCGCCGGCCTGCTGGCGGAGGCCGGCCTCGATGGCCCCGCGCTGCTCGATCGGATGTCCGCGTTCGCCGGCGAACCGCTCCGCATCGACGAGGCGATGCTTGCCGCCGAGTACCGCGCGGCCTCGCGGAACCGCGCGATCGCGAACCTGCTGCGTGCCGCCGGGGTGCTCGCGGAGACGGAACCGGCACTGGAGCTGTACCTGCGCCAGTGCTCGATCGCGATCCCGGTGCCCGCGGTGGCGCGGATGGCGGCGCTGCTGGCCGCACACGGACAGCGACCGGGCGGTCCGCGCCTCACCTCGGAACAGACGGCGCGCGACGTGCTGGCGGTGATGTACAGCGCCGGCATGCACCACGCCTCCGGCGAGTTCGCCGTGGAGGTCGGGCTGCCCGCGAAGAGCGGCATCTCCGGTTGTATCGCCGCCGTCGTTCCGGGCCGCCTCGGCATTGCCGTCTACTCACCGCTGCTGGACAGCCGCGGCGTCAGCGTGCGCGGCCTTGCCGTGCTGCGCGATCTCTCGCGCACGCTGGATCTGGGGATTTTCACGCCGGGGGCGACCGCGCGCACGCGCTGACCGACGAGGGTTGTGCGTTTCGCCTTCTCGACCGCGCCCGCGGTCCGTTCCCCGAAAGCGCCCGTCCCCGCGCGCCGGTTCTCGCTGCCGGGGATGCTCGATATAGATAGAAGGGCCCCGCAACGGGTGCGCGGGCGGCGCGGCCTCCCAACGGCGCGCCCCTGGTCCGTTCCACGTCGCATCAGGCACCAGGCGAAAGGACGGCACGCACGATGCCGGACCGGAAGCAAGAACACGCTTCGGAGCTACGAAATCCCGCCGTCGGCTACCAGCTGCTGCTGCGGCTGCGCCTGGAGAACCGGCGCGGCATGCACGGGCGGGTCACGACCCTGCTCGGCGAACTGGGCGCCGACATCCTCGACATCGACATGGTCGACGCGAATCCGGACATCATCGTCCGCGACTTTCGCCTCGTCTGTGAATCCGGAGCGGTCGCGAGCGAGATCGTGCAGGCGATCTCGGCGCTCGAGGGCGTCGAGGTTCAACACGCCTCGGATCGCACCTTTCAGCTCCACCGACGCGGCAAGATCCACATCGAAAACAACGTCCACATCCGCACCAACGCGGAGCTGGCACACGTCTACACGCCCGGCGTCGCGCGCGTGGCGATGGAGATCGCCCGCAACCCGGACTCCGCCTGGTCGCTGACGATCAAACCGAACGCCGTCGCGATCGTAACGGACGGCACCGCGGTGCTCGGCCTTGGCGACATCGGGCCGCTCGCGGCGATGCCGGTGATGGAGGGCAAGTCGATGCTCTTCCGCGCCTTCGCCAACGTCGACGCCTGGCCGATCTACCTGGACACCAAGGACACGGACCTGATCGTCGAGATCGTGAAGGCGATCGCCCCCGGCTATGGCGCGATCGTGTTGGAGGACATCTCCGCGCCGCGCTGCTTCGAGATCGAAGACCGGCTGCGCCGCGCATTGCCGATCCCGGTGTTCCACGACGATCAGCACGGCACCGCCGTGGTCGTGCTGGCAGCGCTGATGAACAGCCTGAAGATCGTCAAGAAGCGGCCGGAGGACCTGAAGGTCGTCCTGCTGGGCGCCGGGGCGGCCGGCATCGCCTGTGCGCGCATCATGATGAGCGCCGGTGTCCAGCACCTGACCGCCTTCGATCTGGACGGCGCGGTCTACGCCGGCCGGCCCGGGCTGAGCGGCGCGCTGGAATGGCTGGCCGAACACTCGAACGAGGCCCGCTTCACCGGCTCGATCGCCGAAGCCCTCGTCGGCGCCGACGTATTCCTCGGCGTGTCGGGACCACAGCTCATCGATCCGGCCTGGGTGCGCACGATGGCGACGGACGCGATCGTCTTCGCGCTGGCGAACCCGGAACCGGAGGTGTTACCCGATCTGATCCAGGGCTACGCGCGCGTGATCGCGACCGGCCGCTCCGACTACCCGAACCAGGTGAACAACGTCCTCTGCTTCCCCGGCCTGATCCGTGGCGCGCTCGATGCCGGCGCGACGACGATCACCGAGGAGATGAAGGTCGTCGCGGCGCGCGCCATCGCCGACACGATCCCGGATGAGCAGCTCTCCGAGGACTACATCCTGCCCTCGGTGTTCAACGAAGAGGTGGTCGCGCGGGTCGCCGCCGCCGTCGAGGCGGAGGCGCTCCGCACCGGCCAGGTGCGCCAGGCGGGCTCGCGCGTCTTCATCTAACGGCACTGACCCGCGCGGGTCAGTGCGCGCTGACGGCCGCACACCTCGTCGGTCGGCGCACACCTCGAGGGCTTCGCACGCCGCGGGATCAGACCGCCGCGAGCCCGTGTGACTCCGCTGGCCAGGCCGATCTCACCCTCCCGCGCACAGCCGGTCGACGATCAAGTGACTTTAGTCACATGCCGAAGGTCCCGGATGGACTGCCCCGTAGTGATCGCCCCGTCGACGATGACCACGCGTCTGGATCGCCGGGACGGCGAGGCGCTAGTGGAGGCGAATCTGTGTCTGTGAGACGAATCGGACCGATTCTCGGCGTCATGATCTCCCTGATCCTCGGTGTGGCCGCAATCGGTTGCGCGGATCCGGACGAAGGCGACCTGATCGAAATCGACCTGACCGCTGAAGTGGTCGACTGGCAGGTCGTCGACGGCGAAACCGTCGAGGTCTGGGGCTACAACGGTGAGTACCCGGGACCAATGATCGAGGCCCGCGTCGGCGACACCCTGCGCGTCAACCTGACCAACAACCTGCCCGAGGGCACGACGATCCACTGGCACGGCATCGAGGTGCCGAACGAGCAGGACGGCGTCCCTGGCATTACGCAGCCGATCATCGAGCCCGGCGCCTCGTGGACCTACGAGTTCAAGCTCGAAAAGGCCGGCACGGCGATGTATCACACGCACGCGAACACGGTGCAGCAGCTCGCGCGCGGGCTCGTCGGGCCGCTGGTCGTGCGTGAGCGCGGCCGCGCCGGCGACAGCTACGACCGCGAGTACACGATGGTGCTCCACGAAATCGGTGGGCTGTTCACCATCAACGGCCACGCCTTCCCCGCCACGCTGGCGGACGACGACACGTTCATGAAGATCGCGATGGGCGAGAAGATCCGCGTGCGCTTCATCAACGCGGGCCAGCAGCACCACCCGATGCACCTGCACGGCCCCAGTTCGAGGTGGTCTCGGTCGACGGGAACGACCTCAAGGACACGTACTTCGAGAACACGGTGGACGTGGCTCCGGGCACGACCATCGACGTGGAAGTGGTGGGTAACAACCCCGGTACGTGGACCTTCCACTGCCACATCCTCAACCACGTCACCAACCGAGGGGCATACCCCGGCGGCATGTTGACGCTGCTCGATTACACCGACCACACCTCCTATGGCGAGGAACAGGCTGCGGCAGCCGCTGACGCGGCGGCTACCCCGGAGCCGACCGCCGAGGCGACGGCCGAGCCGGCGGTGGCCGCGAGCGATGGCAAGGCCGAGCTGGAGGTCGTGGCCTCCGAGTTCGCCTTCGACCCGCTTCAGGCGACCTTCGATCCAGGCACCGAGGTGACGCTCAAGCTGCGAAACGACGGCGCGATCCTCCACAACCTGGAGATCACAGAGCTGGGCGTGTTCGTCCAGGCGGAAGCCGGCGAGACCGCGGAGGTGACCTTCACCGTGCCGGACCGCGGCGGGCCGTTCACCTATGTCTGCAGTATCCCGGGACACCGGGAGGGCGGAATGGAAGGCGCGTTCTTCGTCCAACGCGAGTAGTCGCCTCGATCGCTCGATGACCGATGGGCGCCCGGTGAGAGCCGGGCGCCCATTGCATGTCCGGCCGCCGAGGAAGACGCCTGTCGACGATCGGCCTCGGACGGATGCCGGAGCGCCTGCCCGCTCTGGCGGTCAGGGAGGGCTCTGAGTACGCTGCTGGCGAGTCGCTGGACGGTCTACCGACCACCCGCGACGGAGCAGGACAGGCAGGCCGAGATGGCGTTGATCCTCGTAGCAGCGACCGAGCCGGGCGCCGGTGCCACCACCGTGGCGACCGGGCTCGCGCACCGGCTGGCCCACGCCGGTCACGCGGTCCGCGTCGAGCGCCTGCGTGACGGTACGGACGACGCTCGCGCGCTCGCGGATGCCGAGGTCTTCGGCACGCTGGAGTTCGCCGCGAGCAGCGGCACGCCCGTCGAGGCGACCGGTCCCGGCAGCCCCGACGGCGTCGTCATCCTCGAGGCTCCCAGCGGCGCCGACGCGATGGCGCTGGCGACACAGCTCGGCGCCAAATTGGTGCTCGTGACGCCGGCCGGCGGTACGGTCGGCGGCGCGGCGACGGACGGCGCGGCACTGGTGATCGAGACGCGCACCCGCGATGCGCGCCCGGGCCTGCTGCCGGAAGACCGCGCGCTGGCTGCGCCACGCGTCGCGGAGCTGATCGCGGCAAGCGGCGCAGAGGTGCTCTCCCGCTCCGAGCGCGGCGACGACGCGGTCTGCGACTACATCCTGGTCGGCGCGATCTCCCACGACGCGGCTGACACCTACTTCGAGCGGTTCCCGCGCAGCGCGGTCGTCACCCGCGGCGGTCGGGTCGATCTCGCGCTCGCCGCGATCGCGGCCCGCACCGAGTGCCTGATCCTCAGCGGCGGCGGCGCACCCAGTCCCTACATCCTCGATCGGGCCGCGGCCAGCCGCGACACGACGCTCTTGCTGACCCGCGGCGACACCCCCTCGACGGTCCACGCGATCGAGGGCACCTTCGGCACCTCGCCGTTTGCCGGCGAGTCGAAAGTGGAACGCGCGGGTGAATTGATGCGCACCACCCTCGATGACGCGGCGCTCCAGGCACTGATCGCCTAGCCGGCGGCCGGAGGGTCCGGGCCGACGGTGACGATCGGCCCGATGGCCCTGCCCGTGCGGCGCGTATCCTCGGACGCATGGATTTCAATTCAGGTTTGGTGATCGGTCGCGTTCGCGGCGTCGCGATCCGGGTGCACTGGTCATGGGTCGTGATCTTCACGCTGATCGCGTGGTCGCTTGCCGACACCGTCTACCCGGACTACGAAAAGGACTGGACGCAGAATCAATACTGGGCCGCGGGTGTGGTCTCCTCGGTACTGTTCTTCGCTTCCGTGTTGATCCACGAACTCTCGCACACGTTCGTTGCCCTGCACTACGGCATGCAGGTCCCGTCGATCACGCTGTTCGTCTTCGGTGGCGTCTCGCAGATGGCCGGCGAAATGCGCTCTCCGCGCCAGGAGTTCTTCATCGCGATCGTTGGGCCGCTCAGCTCGTGGGTGCTCTCGATCCTGTTCGGCCTGCTCTGGCTGGTTACGCGCGATCAGGGTGTCGCAGTTGTCTTCGGGTATCTCGCGTTGATCAACTTCGCGTTGGGGTTCTTCAACCTCTTGCCCGGGTTCCCGCTCGACGGCGGACGGGTGTTTCGCTCGATCGTCTGGGGGCGGGTGCACGATCTGACCAAGGCGACGCGGATCGCCTCCACCGTCGGTCAGGCGATCGCCTGGATGATGATCGTCGGCGGGATCGTCTGGGTCTTCTTCTTGGGCATCGGCGGGCTCTGGTACGTCCTGATCGGGCTCTTCCTCAAGAACGCCTCGGAGCAGGCCTACGCACAGGTGCTGCTGGAACGCGCGCTGAAGGACGTCGTGGCGGCAGACGTGATGCGCCCGCCGCCCGTGCCCGTCCCCGAGGCGTGGTCGCTGCAGCAGCTCGCCGAGGATCGGATCCTCGGTGATGCGGAGCGTGCCTTCCTCGTGGAGAGCATCGGTCGAGTCTCCGGGCTGATCACGATCAGCGACCTGACGCACGTCCCGCGCGCCCGCTGGGCCGAGACGACCGTCCGCGAGGCGATGGTCGCGGCGACCGAGGTTCACACCGTCCGTCCGGACACCTCGATCCTTGAGGCGATGCGCCTGATGCAGGAGCACGACGTCAATCAGCTCCCCGTGCTCGACGATGGCCGGCTCGTCGGCCTGCTGACACGCGGGGACGTGCTGAAGCGGCTGGAGCTGAGCGCGCTGGTCGGCGACACGACCGATCGAGGCCAGCAGCCGCGCCGGATCTAACCGTCCGCGTAAAACGAACCAGGCCCCGGACCGTCAAACGGTCCGGGGCCTGTTGGTGTCTCGCCCGGCGCCAACGACGCCGTGGCACTGCGACGCGGGACTAGGCGGCGGGTCGCTTCGCCTCCGTGCCGCCGACGATCTCGAGGTGGCCGCTCGACCGGGCGAGCTTGAACGTCGAGATCTGCTTGGTCAGCGTCTCCGACAATGGCGCCGAGCTGCTCGGTCGCCATGGTGATCTGATCCACCTGCGCGGTCATCTCCTCCGCCGTCGCCGAGACCTGCTCCGCGGCGGCGCTGTTCTCCTCCGACGTCACGGCGATCGAGGTCATCGACTCCGCGACCTCGTCGGCGCTGTCGGCCATACCGGCGGCGGCCGCGGCGTTCTCGTCGGCGATCACCCGGATCTGTTGGATCTGCTTCACCATCTGCGCGCCGGATTCACCGAGCGAGGCGGCTTGCTTGCCGATCTCGTCGATCTCGGCGGTGACGCCGTCGACTGCATTGATGATGCCTTCGATCGAATCACCGGCGGCAGCGGCGGCACGCGTACCGGCCTCCGTCTCCGCGGCGCCCTCGTTCATCGCGGCGACCGACGCGTCGACGCCGCCCTGGACGCCCTCGATCAGGCTGGCGATCTCCTGCGTGGAGCGGGTCACCCGCTCAGCGAGCTGGCGCACCTCGTCGGCGACGACCGCGAAGCCGCGTCCCTGCTCGCCCGCGCGTGCCGCCTCGATCGCGGCGTTCAGCGCCAGGAGGTTGGTCTGCGCGGCAATGTCATCAATCGTCGCGACGATCTTGCCGATCTCCGCGGAGCGAGCGCCAAGCGTGGCGATCTCCTTGGAGGCGGCGTCCACCTTCTCCTTGATGCGCTCGATCCCGGCAACGGTGCCGCGCACCTTCTCGGCGCCCTCGGCGGCGGTCGAAACCGCGCGCTCCGCTGCCCTCGATGCCTGCTTGCCGGAGCTCGAGACCTGCGAGGCGGCGTCTGCGACGCCGGTTGCCAGCGCGCTGACCTCGTCGATCGAGATGCTCTGGCGGCTCGCCCCTTGCGTGACCTGTGAGATCGACTCGGCAAGGTTGCCGATGCTGGTCGTGGTCTCCTGCACGCGGTTCGCCTGGTCGCTGCTGCCCTCGGCCACCTGGCCGATCGAGTTGGCAACTTCGGCAGTCGCATGCGCGGCGTCGTTGGCGACGCGGCCCAGTTCGGTGCGTGAGCTGTCCAGACGGACAGCGGCATCGCTGACCTCGCCCAGTACGCGGTTCAGGTTGCGGGTCATCGTCTGGAAGGCGACACCCAGCTCATCCTCGCTCGAACGCGGGTGTACCTCGCCGCTGAGGTCGCCGTCCGCGATACGGCGGGCGTTGCCCGCCATCTCGCTGAGGTAGCCCTGCAGTGCGCGGTACGAATCCGCCATCTCCCCTACCTCGTCGGAGGTCTCCACGCTCACCTGGTACTTCGTCGATCCGCCGGCCATCGACCGCAAGCCCGCGACGAGCTGGGCGATCTGCGCCGACAGCGATCGCGAGACCACGTACGCCCCGGCGATCGAGAACGCCGTGAGCGCGACAACGAGGATCGAGAGTTGAATCAGGGCGGACTTGGCGTCATCACGCAGCGCGTGCGCCTCCGAGATCAGGCCCTCCGCCAGGTGGTCCTCGACGGTCTTCAGCAGGTTGATCTTCACCGTCATGGCGTCGAACCAGGTGACGGCGTCAACGCCCAGGTCCGACGCCGTCGAGCCCTCGAAGGCGAGCGTGCGGATCTCAGCTACGGCGTCGACGCCTTCGCCGGAGACGGTGGCGTTGTAGAACTCAATCTGCTCCGCGGTCGCGAAGGACTCGAAGACGCGTTCGTAGGTGTCCTGCTCGGTCACGATCCGGGAGAAGTTGTTGAAGAAGGCGCCCTCGAAGTGGCCGATGGTGAACACGGTGCTCATCACACCGCGCTCCTGGCCGGCGCGCTCCTTCGACTGCAAGAAGTTGACGTAGCTAGCGACCAGTCGCGAAAGCTCGGCGTTGTTGCTGAGCCCACCGATGTGCGACACCACGTTGAGGAGCGATCCGTTGACGCGCGTGTAGTAGCCGAGGCCCTCGGCGCCGGTCAGGGAGAGCGCGTCCACGCTGGCGCGGTGCGCGTCGATCCCCTCGATCAGTTCTCGGCTCGCCGCGACCGTCTCGCTGAACTCGCTCCCGAAGGCGGCCGCATCGAAGTGATCGAGGGCGGTCGTGAGCTCTGCTCGGTGTTCGTCGGAGAGGACGCGCTGATCAGCCAGCTTGTCCCCGAACTCCGTCCCGCCACTTCCGAGGAAGAGGCCGGTGATGCCACGCTCTTTCTGGGTTTCGTGAACGAACGCGCTGGTCGTGACCGCGAGGTCGGACAGATCGCTCAGCGAATTGAGTTCGCTGACGGTCCCCGCGCTGCTCCTGATCTGCATCACCGAGAATCCGATGAGTGCGATGAGCGGTACGGCGAGCATGACCGCGAATTTGGTTCGCAGGCGGAACCGCCCCAGAAGCTGATCGATGGTTGCCACGTCTGTTGTCCCTTCGCAGCGCGCTAATGCGGTCGACTCAACGCGAGTTGAGGTCCGCACCAACACAGCGTCGCCGGGCCGAGGACGGATTCGCAGCAGGTGGTCCCCTGCTATTGCGCGCGCCACGGCAGGAGTCAGCGGAAGGTCAGCACGAGAGCGGGTTGGGACGCGGTCGTCAGGTGGGTGTAAGACCCGTCAGCGGCCTGACAGCGGACCCGACGATCGTCCTGCGCGGCCACGACGATGGTCCCGCGGCGCTGCGACGGAAGTCCCGTCCGCCGGTGACGGAGGTCCCGGTATGCCACGACGATCGTCCCGAACCGCCATGACTATCGTCCCGCGCGGCTGCGACGACAGTCTCGTCGTCGGTGGTCAGGCGCCGATCGCCCGAATCGGGGCAAACGAGAGCATCAGCTTCTTCACCCCTTTGCCCTCGAACGCCACCGTCACTTGTTGGTCCCCCGGCACGAGCACGCACGCGATCACAACACCGTTGCCGAAGGTGGCGTGATGGACCCGATCCCCCGGCGAGAACGACGGCGAGGTGGCGTCCACATGCTTCGCCTGGCGCGCCGCGGCGGCGGCGCGTAGCCCGCCACCGGTGCGTGGCGCGGCGCGGTTCGTGCCAAGCGGCGTCTGCACGTCCGCCTCCGGCAGATCGCCGAGGAATCGCGAGGGCGGATTCGCTCGTAAATTGCCATAACTCATGCGGCGGCGCGCATTGGTCAGGTACAGCCGCTCCCGTGCACGAGTCATCCCGACATAACAGACACGCCGCTCCTCCTGGAGTTGCGGCGGGTCATCGATCGCGCGCATGTGCGGGAGGATGCCCTCCTCCATGCCCGGCATGAAGACCACCGGAAACTCCAGGCCCTTTGCGGCGTGCAGCGTGATCAGCGTGACGGCATCGGGCTGATCCGCGCTCGGATCGTCGATGTCGGAGACCAGCGCGACCTCCTCCAGGAACTGGGCGAGCGTGGCGTCCGTCTCCACCTCTTCGTACTGGGCCGCGACGTTACGCAGCTCCTGCACGTTCTCCCAGCGCACCTCGTGGTGCTCCTCGTCGCTCTTTTCCAGGTAGGCGCGGTAGTTGGTCATCGCGAGGATGCGGTCGAGCAGCTCGGCCACGGTCAGTGTCTGACGGGCCACCGCCAGTTCGTCGATCTGCGCGACGAAGAGCGAGAGCGCGGTCTGGATGTTCGCGCGCAGCGCCGGCAGATCGTTGTCGCCTCGGGCGGCGCGCGTCCCGGCGGCCAGCGGGGACAGGCCAAGCTCCACGGCCGCAGCGAGCAGGTCCGAGGTCGACTTCGCCCCGATGCCGCGCGTCGGCACGTTCACGATCCTGTCGAAGGCGACCGAGTCGTACTCGTTGTGGATCAGCCGTAGGTACGCCACCAGATCGCGGATCTCGCGACGGTCGTAGAAGCGGGTACCGCCAACGATGCGGTAGCGGACGCTCTGCTGGATGAACGCTTCCTCGATCGCGCGCGACTGGGCGTTCGTGCGGTACATCACCGCGAACGCGCTATACGGGTAGTCCGCCGTGCGTTTCAGGCGCTTGATCTCGCCGGCGATGAACTGGCCCTCGTCATCCCCGTACGGCGCCTCGTAGGCAACGATCCGCTCGCCGTCCGGGTTCTCGGTCCAGAGGTGCTTCTCGGGGCGGCCCTCGGCGCGGTCGATCACCGCGTGGGCGGCGCTCAGGATGTGGCCGGTGCTGCGGTAGTTCTGCTCCAGTAGCACCACCTCCGCGCCCGCGAAGTCGCGCTCGAAGTGCTGCAGGTTGCGGATGTCGGCCGCGCGCCAGGAATAGATCGACTGATCCGGGTCCCCGACCGCCGTGATGTTGCCGTGCACCGAGGCTAGTTGCCGCGCGAGCTGGTACTGCACCAGGTTCGTGTCCTGGAACTCGTCCACCAGTGTGTGCAGGTAGCGGTCCGCGTACTTCAGCCGCGTCGCGTCACTCGTCTCGAACAGCTCCAGCGTCTTGCCCAGCAGGTCGTCGAAATCGACAGCGCCGTTGCGCACCAGTGCCGCCTGGTACTTCGCGTAGACCCGCGCAACGATCTCCTCGAAGTACGAGCCCACCTCGCGCTCGTACGCGGCGACGTCCCGGCGCTCGTTCTTCGCGGAGGAGATCGCGGACAGCACCTGTCGAGGTGGGAACCGCTTCGGATCGATCTGCAGCTCGCTCTCGATGCTGCGTACCAGCGACATCTGGTCGTCGGTGTCGTAGATCGCGAAGTCGTTGGGGAGCCCGATCTCCTGCCCGTCACGGCGCAGGATGCGCGCGCAGACCGAGTGGAACGTCCCCATCGTCAGGTCGCGCGCACGGTCGCCCAACAGGCCCTCGACGCGCTCGCGCATCTCCTTCGCGGCCTTATTGGTGAACGTGACGGCAAGGATGCGCCACGGCGCGACGTCCAACTCCTCGACCAGGTAGGCGATCCGGTGCGCGATCACGCGCGTCTTCCCGGACCCCGGCCCCGCGAGGATCATCAGCCCCCCGCCCGGTAGCTCGACCGCGCGTTGTTGGGCCTCGTTCAGGACGTCTTGGGTAGTGGTCATCTGACCCGATTGTAGCGGGGAGGGTGTCGGGGTCGACGTGACGGGTTATCAGCGTTCAGAGGCAGGTGCGGTCGCCGCGTTCGCGCTGACCCTCGTTCGGAGCCGAACGCTGGCGCCCGGGGCCACTTCCGGCCGCTACTGCCGCGAGTATCCCGACCCCGGAACGTCGATCCCGAGGCCGACGCCGTCCTCGATCCAGCCGAACTCCTTGAGGATCTCCTGGCTGTAGGTGACGCGCCCGGTGACCTTGTCCAGCGGCTCCGTCGCCAGCAACAGCGCGGCGCGGGTCATCATCGACATCGGCTCCCGATCGGGGTCATCGAGGGACTTGCTCAGCCCGAAGTGGACCGTGCCCTCGGTCGCCACGCCAACGCCCGGTGAGTAGCAGTTCACCGACACCCCGTGCTGGTACACCTCCTGCGCGAGGCCCTGCGTGAACCGCTCCAGCGCGGCTTTCGAGGCGCCGTACATCGTGCCGCCGAGTCGCCTCGGTGTTTCCGGGTAGGGCCCGCGTCCGGGGCCGATCGCACCGACCGAGGAGATGTTGACGATTGAGCCGGAGCGGCGCTCGATCATCTCCGGCAGCACCGCCTTCGAGAGCATGAACGGGCCGTGCAGGTTCACCGCGAAGGCGCGCATCCAGCGGCTCGCCGGATAGTCGACGATCGGGATGTAGTAGTTGAGCGCGGCGTTGTTGATCAGCACATCGACCGCGCCATACGTCGCCTTCGTCTGCTCGACGAGTTCGTTGCAGGAGTCCTCGTCGGAGACATCGACGGTCAGCGCCGTCGCCTCGCCGGCGGCCGCGCGGATCGCCGTGACGGTGCGGTCGAGCGAGCCATCGAGCATGTGATCGCCCTCGTGGAGCGTGCGCGCGGCGCAGACCACCTTGCCGCCTTCGGCGGCGAAGAGTTCCGCGATGCCCTGCCCGATCCCACGGCTCGCGCCCGTCACGATCACGACCTTGCCGTCCAACTTGCCCATGACGTCCTCTGTTCCTGCTGCCGCTCCCATGGCGCCGTCGTGCCGCTGCGCCAGCGGCACTTGCCGCCGGAATCCTAGCAGTGACTCTCGACCCTGCCGCCCCCGCCACCGGGCAGCTATCGTGCGCCGAACGTGGAGGTGGTCGTGCTGCAGTCGCTCCAGGCACTACTGGCGCCCGAGGGCCGCGGATCGGCGGGCGGCTGGCAACGTGTCGTGAAGATCTCGCTGCGTGCCGCGCACGTCCTCGGAGCCGGCGTGTTCGCCGGTGGCGTCGTCCTCGGCGAGCCGAGCGCGGACCTCGAGGGCTGGCTCATCCTGTTGGTCGGCGCGGGTGCGGCTGTGCTGGTGTTCGACGTTATCGACAGCCCGGCGTTCCTGATCCAGACGAAGGGCGTCGTCGTGCTCGTGAAACTCGCCGTCCTCGCATTGATCGTGGTCAGCGGGGCCGGGGAGTGGTTGCTTGCGCCGATTCTCTTCGCTTCCGTGGTCTCCAGCCATGCGCCATCCTCGGTGCGGCATCGCGTGCTGATCTTCCGCGATCGTGTGCACGGCGGTCACGCCAACGGCTGATCAGGGACCGCCCCAGACGTGCGCGTTGCGCGGCCCCCGTCCGCTGGGACTGGCCGCTGGAACCGTCGGCGGGGCGTCAGCGCTCAGCTCGCGCAACCCGCAGATCGCCGGACACGTGCGTGCTAGCCTGTTCGACGGGCGGAGTACCGGGGAGGTCGCGCGTGGACGCGCTCATTGGATGGCCCGGAGGCGATTGGCAAGCGACAGCGCGCCTTTCCGGCACGCTTGTTGGCGGTTACCTGATCGTGCTCTGGGCGACCTCGGTGTTGTGGGTATACCGCGACATCCGCGCTCGGACCCGAGACCCCGTTTCGCAGCTCATCGCTGTGGCGATCGCGATCGTCTTCCCGCTCGTGAGCCTGCCCATCTACGCGGCCCTGCGGCCGCCGGAGACCCTGCAAGACGCTTACCTGCGGTTGCTGGAGCGCGAAGTCCTGCTCTCTGAGCTGGGCTCGATCCAGGAGACCGATCCGCGCCGGCCCAGCGGCGGCGGCGACAACACCTCGCGAGGACTGATGACGCCGGCCGCGCCGGTGCCACCGCCATCCGAGGCCGTCGCTCGCGAGCAGCGCTTGTCGTTCGACGAACCGCAGCGACCCTCCCGGGCCGAGGCGCGTAGCGTCGATCGTGAGCCACCGCTCGACCTCGAGCGGGTCGCCAGCGAGTTCGCCGCCGCGTCGGAGAGCCCATCGCTCAACGGCGACGACGACGAGACGTTCGAGTACGAGGACGAGCCGGTCCGCCACCGCGGCTAGCGCCCGGCCTCGGCACCCGCCTTCGGCACACACAGAACGAGCCGCCCATTGGGCGGCCCGTTTGTTGTGATCGCGCGAAGCAGGTCGAGGGCTAGTCGAGCGCCTCAGCGACCAGCGCGAGCAACTCGTGGACCTGCGCCTGGCGCCAGCCCTCCGCGAGGAACCACGTCTCTTCCATGTACTGCGCGCGCGCGGTGTCCCACTCCGGGGTGTCGCGCTCCTTGCCGGCCATGATCTCGCGCAGCGGTGCCATCTCGGCGTTGGCCTGGTCGGCGCGCTCGATCCAGTGGCCCAGGTAGTTGTCGTCGCCGTCGTACAGGACGATCGTCGGGACCGACTCGAACTCACCCTGCTTGAGGAACTCGGACATAATGTCCGAGTTGGCGTCGCGCTCAAAGATCCGCAGCTCCATGCCGGACTGCTCCGCGATCTTGCAGGCGACCGGCAGGCCGCGCCACACGTCCGGGCACCAGTCGGTACCAAGGATCAGCGCCTTCACGCCACGCTCGTCGGCGTACTTTTTCAGCGCCGCGATGTCGTGGGGCGTGGGCGTGAACTCGTCGTAGTGTCGCTGGAACAGCTCCGCGTTCTTCTCGATCGAGGCCATCCACTGCGCGAATGTCGTCATGCCAGTCGCATAGCGTTCGGGTGTGACGACCGAGTCGCCGGTCTTCGGTGCTTCCTTGCGGGTCAGGGTGGACGTCGCCGTCATGCGTGTGCTCCTCCGCCATGGGTGAGTGTTCCGTTGGTCGATACGCGAAAGTGTAGCACGCAGTGCAGTACTTCTTACTGTGCCCCGGGTGGGTATCCCGGCTCCGGCGGCCACGTCCGCTGGTGGCGCTCCGGTGGCAGCTCCGCGACCGCGATCCCGGCCGTTCGTGCCTCATCCTCGATCGCGCGGAAGCGCTCGAGGAACCCGTTCGCCGCCAATCGTAGCGCCTGTTCCGCGTCCACCTCGCGCTCCCGCGCCAGCCGCACCGCCGCCCAGAGCAGCGCCCCGATCGCCGCCGCGCCGTCGTCGCCTGCGGCGTCCGCCGCGCCCAATCCACCGAGCGCGCTCGTCGCGTCCGAGGCGCCGAGCGCGTTCGCCTCGGTAGTGCCGGCGATCACACCGAGGGCGCTCGTCGCCGCCTCGATCGCTGGCGGCGCCGCCGGCGTCAGCCCCGCCCGCTCGGCCCGACCGATCAGCTGATCGACCCGCACGAGGCCCGGCGCGGAGTTGGGGACGGAGTCCAGCGCGCTCTCCGCACGCCTCGCGCCCGGGTCGCGCGCGTCCCGTTCGGCGCGTTCCTGCGCCTTGATCTGCTCCCAGATCCGCTCGATCTCTTCCGGCGAGTCCGTATCTACGTCGCCGTACACGTGGGGATGGCGACGGACGAGCTTGCGAGAGATGTACTCGACGACGTCCTCCACCGTGAAATCGCCGGCGCGCTGAGCGACCGCGGTCTGCATGAAGACGTGCGCCAGGATGTCGCCCAGCTCCTCCCGGATCTCGGCCGGGTCGCCGCCCTCGATCGCGTCGACCAGTTCGTAGGATTCCTCGATGAAGTAGGTCGCGAGCGAGCCCGGCGTCTGCGCGAGATCCCACGGGCAGCCGTCCGGGCTGAACAGCCGCTCCACCACCCCGCGAATGCCGGCGATGCCGCGCACGTCCTGCTCCGGCGATAGCGCCGGCAGCAGCCAGCCCGTGGCCTCCGAGGGCAACGCGTCGATCGGCGCGGAGGTAACGCCATCCTCGAGGGCGACGCCCACCGCGAGGTCGGCCGGGTACCGCGCGGCGACGTGTGGGCGTGCCGCCTCGAACTGGGCCGGCAGCACCAGCAACGGGCGCTGCGCGTCGAAGCGCGGGTAGGCCGGATCGAAGACGTGGAGCTGGTGCGGCGCCAGGTCGAAGGCCGCGACGATCGCCGCGAGCGCCTCGGCCTCCACGACCGGCTGCGCCGCCGGGGCCGGCGTAGCGGAGGCGGCCGGTCCGGGATGGGATGAAGGCATGCGCGAAGTATACTGGCGACGTGCTCACCACCCGCTGGATCGCCACCGTCCTCTTCATCATCGCCGTGCCGGTCTTCCTGCTGCTCACCAACGTCCGGATCGCCGCGACTGAGCCGCGGGTCTACAGCTACTCCTACCGCCAGTACGACGCGCCGCTCCGCACCGGCATCGACCGTGCACAACTGGACGCCGCTACCGGCGAGATCGTCGATTACTTCCGCACCGGCTCAGGAGACGAACTCCTCGATGTCCGCGTCGTCGTGGACGGCGAGCAGCAGGCGCTCTACACGCAGCGCGAGGTCCTGCACATGCGCGACGTGCGCAGCCTCATGCAGTTCTCCTTCCGCCTCCAAGAGATCGCCTTCGTCTATCTCGTGTCGTACATCGTGGTCGTGTTCCTCTGGAGCCGAGAGCGCGCGCTTCGCGAACTCGCCACCCAGTCGTTGCTCGCCGGCGGCGCAACCGTCGCCACCCTTGGCGCCGGGGCGATCGCCGTGTTGCTCGGCTTCGACACACTCTTCGAACAGTTCCACCTGCTGTCCTTCAGCAACGACTTCTGGCAGCTCAACCCCGCCACCGATCGCCTGATCCAGATGTTCCCGCAGGGCTTCTGGTTCGATGTGACGCTGGCCGTGGGCGTGATTACCGCGATGCAGGGCGGTCTCGTCGCCCTCGCGGGCTACGGATACCTCGTCTGGGAGGACTCGCGGCGAACGCGCTGGACGCCAAGCGAGCGCGCCGCGCTCGATGCGATCGCCGGGGGCTAACCGCCCACCAACGCAGGCCCTCGCCCTCTTGACGCTTGTCATCGAAGCCCGCGCCGGCGGGGTTGCCCGTGCGCACGCCCGGGAGTCCACTGGTTAGACGAGTGTTGAGACACCGTTCGAGTTAGTCGTCCGCCGGCGCCGCCGCGCCCGGCCGAGAGGATTGCCACGTGCTCCAGAGCCTCGGTCGTTGGTGTTTCCGCAATCGCTGGCTCACCGTTGGGATCTGGATCCTCGGCATCGTCGCCGTGTTCGGCACGGTGTTCGCGGTCGGATCGGCATGGAACGGCGCCTTCGAAATCCCGGATTCGGAGAGTCGCAACGGCTTCGACGCGCTGGACGAGAACTTCGGCGGGTTCGGGAGCGGCCAGAGCGGCTCGATCGTGTTCACCACCGACGCCGGGATCGACGACCCCACCGTCCGCACCGAGATGGAAGCGCTCTTCGCTACCGCCGCCGCTATCGAGGGCGTCACCGTCTCCAGCCCCTACGAGGGCATCGGCGCCGCCACGCAGGTGAGCGACGATCGCACCGTCGCCTACGCCTCCGTCGTGCTGGACCCAGATCTCGACTTCACCCAGACCGGCCTGATCGGCACCGACATCGCCGAGGCGGCGCCGGTCCTCGATGGCCTGCGCATCGAGATCGGCGGGCAGGCGCTCGCGGAGTTCAAGCCGCCGCAGTCGGAGTTCGTCGGCCTCTCGTTCGCGGTCGTGGTGCTGATCGTCGCCTTCGGCTCCGTGCTCGCGATGGGCCTCCCGATCAGCGTCGCTGTCGCCGGCGTCAGCGTCGGAATCGCGCTCACCACACTCACCTCGCACGTCCTCGCGATGCCGGACTTCGCCACCACCATCGGCGCGATGATCGGGCTCGGCGTCGGCATCGACTACGCCCTCTTCATCGTCACCCGTTACCGCGAGGGCCTGCACGCCGGGCTCGATCCGGAGGAAGCGACCGTCCTGGCGCTCGATACCGCCGGGCGGGCGGTGATCTTCGCCGGCATCACGGTCGTGATCTCACTCCTCGGCATGCTGCTGATGGGGCTCGCGTTCATCTCCGGCATGGGCATCGGCGCGGCGATCACCGTCGCCGTCACCATGATGGCCTCGGTGACGCTGCTGCCCGCACTGCTCGGCTTCGCCCGTGAGCGCGTTGAGATCACCCCCTGGTATGCGCTCGTCGCCGCCGGCTTGATCTCGCTGGCGCTGCTCGGCCTCGGCATCGGTCAGCCGCTGCTCGGCCTCGCGATGCTCGTCGCGCTCGTGCTCTTCATCGTGGGCCGCTGGATCCCCGGTCTCAATCGCCACGTCCCGCGCGGAGCACCGACCCCGGTCAACCAGACGCTCGCCTACCGCTGGAGCCGCCTGATCCAGGCGCACCCGTGGACCTGGCTGATCATCGGGACCGTGGCGCTCCTCGCCCTGGCCGCGCCCATCCTGACGCTCCGCCTCGGTTTCTCCGACGAGGGCAACTACGCCGAGAGCACCTCCACCCGCCGCGCCTATGACCTCCTCGCCGAGGGCTTCGGCCCCGGCTTCAACGGCCCGCTGCTCGTCACCGTCGAGGTGATGCAGCCCTCGGACGGCGCGGTCCTGCAGACATTGCTCGACGCGTTCGCGGAGACCCCCGGCGTTGCCTCGGTCGCCCCGCCGTTCCCCAGTAACCCCGCGGACCCGGCGGCATCCGCCGCGTACCTGGTCCAGGTCATCCCGACGACCGCGCCGCAGGATCAGGAGACTTTCGATCTCGTGAAGCACCTGCGCCGTGAGGTGGTGCCAGCCGCGGTGGCGGGCTCCACCCTCGAGGTCAACATCACCGGCAACGTCGCGGTCGGCATCGACTTCACCAGCTACCTCTCCACGCGCATCTTCCTCTTCTTCGGAGCGGTGCTCGCGCTCTCCTTCCTGCTGCTGATGGCCGTCTTCCGATCCGTGCTGGTGCCGGTGAAGGCCGTCGTGATGAATATGCTGTCGATCGCCGCCGCCTACGGCGTCGTCGTCGTCATCTTCCAGTGGGGCTTCCTCGGCTCACTCGTCGGCGTCTCCGGCGGCCCGATCGAGCCGTTCATCCCGATGATGATGTTCGCCATCGTCTTCGGCCTCTCGATGGACTACGAAGTCTTCCTGCTCTCGCGCGTGCGCGAGGAGTTCGATCGCACCGGCGATCCGGTCGGTTCGGTCGCGGATGGGCTCGCCTCGACCGCGCGTGTCATCACCGCGGCGGCCGCGATCATGGTCGTCGTCTTCGGCAGCTTCGTCTTCGAGGATGACCGCACCATCAAGCTCTTCGGCGTCGGCCTCGCCACGGCGATCCTGCTGGACGCCTCGATCGTTCGCATGCTCCTCGTCCCCGCGACGATGGAGCTGCTGGGCAAAGGCAACTGGTGGCTGCCCGGCTGGCTGGACCGCATCCTGCCGGTCATCCACGTCGAGGGCAGCGCCCCTGTCGAGGCCGAGGCGGCCGGCGGGGACTAACCGCTAGGCGGCCGCGCGCCGCAGCGCGCGCCGCAGCTCAGCACCGCGCGCGATGAGCTGCCCGACGACCACCAGCGTCGCGCCGACGATCAGCTCCGGGCCGACGTGCTCGCCGAGGACGATCGCACCGGCCGCGACGGCGAAGAACGGTGTGGTGAGCTGCAGCGCGGCGACGCCCGACGGCAGGTAACGCTGGAGCAGCCAGGTGTTCCCGATGAACCCGAACCCGGCGACCACGACGCCCTGGTAGAGCAACGAAACCGCCAGCCGCTCCGTCGCCACGTACGGATCCGATTCGAACAGGCTGCTCGCGATCACGAAGATCGTCACCCCGACGATGCTCTGTGCCAGCAACAGCTTGTGAATCGCGATCCCCTGCGCCGCCTGTGACAGGTAGATCTGGCGCGAGCCGAGCAGCACGGCTGACACGAGCATCAACAGGTTGCCGCCAACGGTGGCCCCTCCCCCCAGCCCGGTCGAGAAGAGCGCCACCACGCCGAGGTAGGCGAGTACCGTCCCAGCAACGCGGGCGCGATTGAGGCGGTCGCCCGGCACCAGGAAGTGAGCGATCAACCCGGTCCAGAGTGGGAAGGTGGCCGTGATCACCGCCGCGTGCCCGGCGGTCGTCCGGTCCTGCCCCACGTTCATGAACCCGATCTGCGCCGAGAACAGTAGCCCGAGGCCGGCAAGCGGTAGCCACTCCGATCGCCGCACGCGGAACGACTGGCGCGTGATCAGCGCCCACGCGACCACCACCACCGACCCGATCACGAAGCGCATCCAGCCCAGTCGCAGCGGTGGCGCGTCGTCGAGCCCGGCCTTCGCCGCCACCGGGTTACCACCCCAGAGCGCGGCCAGCAGCAGCGCGAAGGCCGTGGCGCGCCCGCTGAGCGGGCCGCGCTGATCCGGCGGCGGTCGGTCGGTCACCTCGAGGGCTCCGTTGCGTGGTCGGGCGTGGTCGCGCGCGTCAGGCGGCGGAGGGTAGCGCGCGCGGACGGCGGCGGGCTACTCGGCGGACGGCACCTCGGAGTAGCGGTCGCGCACTTCGAGGGCGTCCGCGGCGGCTGCCTCGATTGCCGCGATCCCCTGATCGACGACCGCGCGCGACAACGTCGGAGCGGTCATGGTGGCGTTGGGCGACGATTCAGAGGCGAGGAACTGCACGCGAGGCACGAGCGCGAACGGTACGATCGCGCTCGGGGTTCCCGAAACGGCACTAGCAGGGTGCTGAAAAAGGGCTGGCGGGGATCGTCGGGGGGACTGTTGGGCGGTAGAATCGCGCTGGCGGGGGCACGGACTGGAGGTGCCCTGTGCGAGGTGACGCTGAACGTCAGGCGAACATGCTTCTGGCGGTGACGCCGGACTCATTCATCCCCGAGGACCACCCGATCCGTCGCATCAAGCCGATCGTCGAATCGGCACTGGTGCGACTCTCGCCACTGTTCAACGCGATGTACGCCAAGCGCGGCCGCCCCTCGATCCCGCCGGAACATCTGCTCAAGGCGAGCCTGCTGATTGCGCTGTACTCGATTCGCAGTGAGCGCCAGTTCTGCGAGCGGCTGCGCTACGACCTGCTCTTCAAGTGGTTCCTCGACCTCAACGTCAGCGATGACCCGTTCGATCCCTCCACGTTCTCGAAGAACCGTGAGCGACTGCTCGCGCACGACGTCTCCGGCGCCTTCTTCGCCGAGGTGGTGGCCGAGGCGCGGCGGCGACGACTGCTCTCCGCGGACCACTTCACGGTGGACGGGACACTGCTGGAGGCGTGGGCGTCGCTCAAGAGCTACCGGCCACGCGACGAGCAGGACCCGCCGCCAGGTGGCGGGCGCAACCCGGACGTGGACTTCCGCGGGCAGCAGCGCAGCCGAGACACGCACGTCTCCACGACTGACCCCGAGGCGCGGCTCTTCAAGAAGGGGGCAGGCCAGGCCGCGAAGCTCTCCTACATGGGGCATCTGCTGACCGAGAATCGGCACGGGCTGGTGCTGGCGGTCGAGCTGACCACGGCGAGCGGCACCGCCGAGCGTGAGGCGGCGCTGCTGATGCTCGATCGCAGCACCGCTGGTGGTGTGACGCTGGGTGCCGACAAGGGCTACGACACGCACGATTTCGTGGCGCAGCTGCGGTCACGTGGCGTGACCCCACACGTGGCGCAGAACGATACCCATCGCCGCAGCGCGGTGGATCGGCGCACCACGCGGCACGTCGGGTACGGGCAGAGCCTGCGGCGGCGCAAGCTGGTGGAACAGGTCTACGGCTGGGTGAAGACCGTGGGCGGCGGGCGCAAGCTGCGCTTCGTCGGGCTCGAACGCAATCGCCACTGGCTGGAATTCACCGCTGCGGCCTACAACCTGGTGCGCCTCGCCAAACTCGAGCTCGCTCCGCTGTAGGCGAACTGTGCCCTGCGGCCGACATCGGACGCTCACCGCTGCACCGCAAGCATGAACCGAGGCGACCCAAAACATCGGGGCGCCTCGAATCCGCCCCCATTCCTCAATTCCGGCCTCAACGGCGCTTCTTCAGCACCCTGCTAGAGACGTTCACAGGGGTGCACGACCTCGACGAGGACCCCAGGGGCGTCAGGCGAATCCTCCCATTGCTCACCGTGAGGTCATTCAGAAGCGAGACTGACGTCGAGCGAATGGCGGACGAGTTGCCGGACCTGTTCTTTGATCACGGGCTCTCGAAGTCGCTCGTGCAGGACACGGCGACAGTGCTCGCGGAGGCAGCGAACAATGTCGTCCAGCACGCAGGGTCCGCAGTAGGCGGATTTGCTGTGGTCCAACAGCGGTACATGCAGTCGCAGGGGCTGCGTACTGACTACATCGAGATCGCCGTGGCCGATCCAGGGCGGGGGATCGCAGAGTCGCTTGGCCGCGAGCCAGCCGATGCCGAGGCTGCGATCATCGACGCCGTGAAGGAAGGAACTACGAGCACCGGGGATCGGCACCGCGGGATAGGCCTGCACGAACTGTCAGATCTAGTCGAAGGATCTCCAGGTCGACTGCTAGAAATACACTCGGATCACGGCTTCTACCAGACAGGACAGTCGATTGGACCAGACTCGATGACCGTCGCAAATCGATTCCGCGGCACTGCCGTGACGGTCGTAATGGTGGCATAGGGCGTCCGCCCGATGCCTAACATTGTTCACACATGCAACATTCTTTCCGACTATGATTCCAAAGCAGAGAGGGGGCACAGCATGAGGATGATTGATTTCGGTCGGTCGTTCGCGACTCGTGAGAAGGCGAAACGGATCGCCAAAGAGGTGCCGGAGCGTGGCTCTCTAGTGATTGATTTCGGGGACGTCGTGGTACTCAGCCCTTCGTTCGCTGACGAGTTCATCGGCCGAATCGCAGCCGCCAGTCAAGACGTGACCTTGGAGCATCTTGCTCCGGAGCTCGAAGAACTGATGGCGCGCACAGTCGAACGGCGGGGACTCAGCACTCAAGTGAGAATTGCTGCTCTCGCCTAAGGACATGGAATCTGGGCCACGATCAGGTAGGGCCGCCCGATAGGCGGCCCTACTCGTTCCTAGGCGCCACGGAAGCCATTCCGCCGCCGGAATTCCGCAGCGGCACTATCCCAAATCGCAATGGCCGAGAATCTGAGGTCGCCGTCGATGGACGACCGTTCCGGGTTCTCAAACCGCAGGTGGCAAGTCGACAGTGGGATATCGCCCAACCGGCCCCGCGCACTCCCCTACACTCGACCGCAGAGTTTCGAGGAAGGGCGGTGACGCGCATGGTCGAGGCGACGCACAACGAACTGACGGACCGCGAGCGGTACGTGATCGAGCACAAGGGCACCGAGCCGCCCTTCACCGGCGAGTACGACGACTTCTACGAGGCGGGCACGTATATCTGCCGCCGCTGCAACGCCGAGCTGTACCGCTCCGAGGACAAGTACGACGCGCACTGCGGCTGGCCGGCCTTCGACGACGAGATCGCGGGCGCGGTGAAGCGCCTGCCCGACCCCGACGGCATGCGCATCGAGGTCGAGTGCATGAACTGTGGCGGCCACCTGGGCCACGTCTTCCTCGGCGAGCGGCTGACGGAGAAGAACACGCGCCACTGCATCAACTCGCTGTCGATGCGCTTCGTTCCGACGGCCACGCCCTCCGACGGGTAGGTCCGCCGGCGCCCGATCTTCCGAGGAGCACCCCGTGTCCCGCGTTGTGCTGCTCGGCGTCGTCTGCGATCTCCGCGACCCGCCACGTCCCGAGGACTACCCACCTCGAGACCCGAACTACGTCGGCTGGTCGCCGATCACGCGCGAGGCGATCGAGGAAGAACTCGCCTCCGGGCGCTACGACGACCCGGCCCAGCAGTCGTTCGACCTCACGGAGTTCGCCGAACTCGACGACGGCAGACGGGTGACGGTGCGCGAGGGCCGCGGCTTCGGAGGCCGTGCTTCCGACGGCGACTACTGGCCGCATGAGACCAGAGAGCGGCTGAGGCTGAACGCGCTCACCACGGTTGGGCCCGACGAGGGCGACCCACCCTCCAACGAATGGCTCGTCGCGCGGCTGAGTGAACTCGGCATCACCACCGATCTCGCCTCGCTCGCCGAAGTGCCCTACCGCGTCGAGTTCATCGAGCGCGTCCTGGAGCGACTCCGCAAATAGACGCCTCAATGCGGGGCTTGACCAACGCGAACCCGTCGATTTATAACTATTCGGCTATCAACACCATTTGGTTATGGATACACCATGGTCACCGCGACACAGCAGCTCAACGACACCTTCGCCGCGCTGGCGGACCCAACACGGCGGGCGATCCTCGGGCGGCTGATGGAGGGCGAGGCGTCGGTCGCCGAGCTGACCGAGCCGTTCGAAATGAGCCAGCCGGCCATCTCCAAGCACCTCAAGTACCTCGAACGCGCCGGCCTCGTGTCGCGACACCGCGACGCGCAGCGGCGGATGTGCCGCCTGGAGGCCGCGCCCATGGCGCAGGCGGTCGGCTGGCTCGAGGGCTACCGGGAGCACTGGGAAGCGAACTACCG